>JBMNCP010000059.1:0-25592 GCA_049366795.1 Desulfobacterales bacterium | reverse complement strand
GGTAAACTCCCGACTTTACCGGCTTCGTCAGGGTTCACAAGCCACATGGCACACCCCCGTGGGCGTCTGGACCGCGTATGGGTAGAACTTCTTCTTGAACCACAATGCCGCGTTCACCAGTGAAATCAGAACGGGCACTTCCACGAGCGGGCCGATCACTGCCGCGAACGCCTGCCCGGAGTCCAGCCCGAAGACGGCAACCGCCACGGCGATCGCCAACTCGAAATTGTTGGACGCCGCGGTAAACGACAGCGTAGCGGACTGCTCGTAGGAGGCCTTGGCTTTCAGGGATAGCCAGAAGGAGACGAAAAACATCACCACGAAATAAATGCAGAGGGGGATCGCCACTCTGACCACGTCCATGGGAAGTTGGACGATATACTCCCCTTTCAGGGAGAACATCACCAGAATCGTGAACAGGAGCGCGATCAGGGTGATGGGGCTGATTTTGGGAATGAAGCCCTTTTCATACCGTTCGGCCCCGACGGTCCTGAGGCCGATCAGACGCGACAGAAGCCCGGCGATGAAGGGAATGCCCAGATAGATGAAAACGCTCTCCGCGATCTGCCCGATGGAGATGTTCACCACCATGCCTTGCAGCCCGAACCAGCGGGGAAGCAATGTAATGAAGATGTAGGCGTACACCGAGAAAAAGAGCACCTGGAAGATGGAGTTGAAGGCCACCAGTCCCGCGCAGTACTCACGATCGCCCTTGGCCAGGTCGTTCCACACGATCACCATGGCGATGCACCGCGCAAGCCCGATCAGGATCAGTCCCACCATGTATTCGGGGTATCCGGAGAGAAAAGCGACGGCAAGCACGAACATCAGGATGGGCCCGATGATCCAGTTCTGGACGAGCGACAGCGTCAGCACCCTGACGTCCCGAAACACGAAGCCTAGTTTTTCGTATTTCACCTTAGCCAGCGGCGGATACATCATCAGGATCAAACCGATGGCGATGGGAATGTTGGTGGTGCCGACCGTAAAGCGGTTGATGAAATTCTTGATGTCGGGAGCCAGGTATCCCGCGCCCACGCCGACGATCATGGCGATAAAAATCCAGAGCGTCAGAAAGCGGTCCAGAAAAGAAAGCTTCTGAATATTCGATCCCGTCATTGTTCCTCCCCCTGGTTGCGGGAACCCTTAACTTTCGTCCATGTCATCGAGCACCCCGGGTAACCGCTCCACAAAGGCCCGGATTTCGTCGCGAACCCGCCGGTAGTGCGGCATGGCATCTTCTTCGGTTTCGGCACCTCCGGCAAGTTTCGGAGGGTCGTCGAAGCCCACATGAACGACCTTCGCTCTACCCGGAAACACCGGGCAGCTTTCATGGGCGCTGCCGCAGACGGTCACCACGAAATCCCATTGGCGGTCGAGCAGTTCACCCACATGTTTCGATCGGTACCGGGATATGTCAACGCCGACCTCAGCCATGGCTTTCACCGCCAGAGGATTGAGTCCGTGAACCTCCACTCCGGCGGAATGGGCTTCGATCTGATCGCCTTTCAAGAAACCCGTCCAGCCTTCCGCCATCTGGCTCCGGCAGGAGTTTCCCGTGCAAAGAAACAAAACCTTCAGTTTGGAACTCATGCCTCTTTTCTACTTTTCCTTATACGGAGCCGGTCCGGGTAAGCCCCGCTGATCTCACGGAGCCCTGCGAGAAGAAATACACAACCGTTTTGATCAAGTTTAAGGCGCCCATGGGTTTGCGTTGCCCAGGTTTCAGGGCACTCCCACACCTGGAATTGTGCAATCACTTCCAGCCACAGCCTGTTTACAGCGGCGGGGCTGATCAAGGGCCACCCATCCTTCGAGTAAAATTTGTTTAATGGCAGTCGGTTAAGCCGTATACCGGCCCTCCCTTGGGAGAGGCTATGCCAAAAATTGCATCCGGGCACGACAATTGCTCAAATGTGCTGCTCATCCATCTCACGAAAGGAGAATCGCTTCATGAACGATCCGTTTCAATTTCAGGTTCCTCAGTTCAAGATTCACAACCGTACCGGCTCCGTGCAGTTCACCCTGAAGCCGGCCCATTTCGCCGGAGACTCCTTTGCGACCCAAAACGGCGAGGTGCGCGTCCTGAAAAAAGGCTATCTCATGGTCGAGATGGCCAATGCCACCGAGGAGACCGACAGCCGTGGCAACCTCATTTACGACTGGGCCAACAAGGTCCCCATGAAGCTTTCCGACACCGACATCCAGCAGATCCTGATCGGATTGCAGGGCCGACCCTGCCAGATCGTGCACGATCCGAACAAGGCCCGGAGCGACGGTGACGGCACCCTTCCCAAAAGCTGTCTTCAGTTGAGCAAGGGCGAGCGGTTCGGCTATTTCATGACCATGAGCAGGGGCGACCGGAAAGCCAAATGCCCGATCAACGACGGCGACGCTGCCACGCTGCGGCTCCTGCTCCTCCGGGCCGTTGTCCGAATTTACGGCTGGTAGGCAGACTTGCAGCGGGTCCGGAAGGCCGGCGAACAGGGTCATCTCAAACGTCGATGAAAGGGCGTAGGATGAAATAAATGCCGAAAAGTCCGATGGCCACGCCGGCCGCTTTCCGGAACCAGAAACTTCCTTTCTGGAATCCCCCGTTTTCCAGAAGACGCCGCACCCATACCGTCGAGCTGCCGGCTGCCGCGATCGGGAGACAGTGGCCGATGCCGAAGAGCCCAATATAGAGCAGCCCGAGAGCTATCTGATCCTGGATAGTAATGAAGGCGAGGATCGGTGCGATGAACCCAAACGTGCATGAACCGGACATCAGGCCGTAAGCCAGGCCCAAAACGAACGCCCCCCGCAGCCCCTTGAGTTGGAAGCGGCCAAGCATCCCGCCTGACATGGAGCAGGCGCTCACCCCCAGCATATCCAGCGCCACCCAGATCAGGATCACACCCACGAAAACGGTCCAGTAGGGGCCGATTTCACCCAGCATCCGTCCGAGCAAGGCGCAGACAAGGCCCACCAGCGCAATGGTGATGTACAGTCCCGTCGTGAAGATGACCGCATATCGGGCGGCCTGTTTTCCCCTCAGCAGATGGTTCTGTCCGCCGACGTAACTCACGACCAGCGGAATCGATGCCATGTGGCATGGGCTGAACAGGACGCTGATCACACCCCACGCAAAGCAGCCCACCGCCGCCATCGTCGCACCGGAGTTCATCCACCCATGGACGGTCAAAAAGATCCAGTCCAGCATCAGCTTTTTCCGTTCGGCTTGGGGACGCCAAGCTTATCCAGAACATGGACGATGCTCTTCTCGTCCATGAAACCCACATGTCGGTATACCTCCCGCCCGTCCTTGTCGTAGAAGATCTGAGTCGGAATGCTGCGGACGCCGAAGCGCTTGCCCAGGCTGTGGTCCTCCCACACATCCAGAAATACGATTGCCGCCAGACCATCGTAATCCTTTTGAAGCTTTTCGAGGATGGGTGCCATCATTTTGCAGGGGATGCATTTATTGGCGCCCAGGTCGATCATGGTCACCATGCCTTTGACGGGCAGGGTATCGGGCTGATCCGCCATGACTGAAGCGCCCATGACCAGGATGAATCCTACAGCATATACGATGGCTCTGACCGGTTTTTTCAAAATGTTCCTCCAGGGGGGACATGATTTTTCGATATTTTCCGGCGCACGGATGATGCGACTCCTCCGGACGGTTCTTTCTCCAATGTTCAGAAACCAGGATCGAGATTGAAGCGGCTCAGGTATTCGGAAAGTTTTTCCCTGTGCGCTTCGTCCATTGCAGGACACGCCTCGATGCCTTCGACGCCTTCCGCCAACCTGGCCGCAAACACCATGCAGGTGGGCTGGCCGCACTCCCGGCAGTTGGTCCTGGGCAGAAGCCTGAGGATCTCGATCAGCTGCGGCCTCGGGGCCAGTTCGAAGGATGGGGTGATCTCCGCCCGCCGCTCCCAGGTCTCGTTGATCTGGCGCTTCAGCCAATCCAGGATCCGATCCGCTTCCTCCTCGTCTTTCAGTGCGTTGATGGCGATTTTCCGTGGGTGAATCGTGATCAGCCGGCCCCGGATTTTGAAGGTGACCGACGGCGGCTCCCGGGTGCACTGGAAGCCGCCGAGATCGGCGTTGAGATAGGGAATCACCTCGCCCACGTCCTGATCCAGGTGGGCGAAACAATGCAGAGAGGTGAAGTTCGGGTTGCATTCCGGGCGGAAGATCTCCCGGGTGAAACCCTCCAGCAGCAGGACAGAGTTTCCGGATTGACAGCGATGGATAGCCATATCGTCCCCAACCTACGGAAAGTTGCAGATTGCGCTGATCATCATCAGCTTTGAATCCATCCCTTGATCTCATCGACGCTCGGAATTTTGCCGACGCTCTTGACCTCGCCGTCCACCACTACCGCCGGGGTGCCGAAAACACCGTATTCGGCGATCTTGAGGACGTCGGTCACCTTCTCGACCACCGCATTCACACCGGTCTCGCCAATGGCCTTTTCCACCTGCTGCATCGTCTGCTGACATCTCGGGCATCCGGGGCCCAGTACTTTGATTTCCATTGAATTCTCCTTTGGCTGTCTTCATGGTGAAAAATGGATTGATGTTTAGGGCAAAATCATCTTCTAACCCCCGTAAACGGCGCCGAAGATCATGCCGGTAATAGTGGACATCACCACCACGAGACTCACGAAAACCGCCGTTTTCTTCGTTCCCATGACGCTGCGAATCACCAGCATGTTGGGAAGACTGAGCGCCGGGCCTGCCAGCAACAATGCCAAGGCAGGTCCCTGACCCATCCCGGCATTTAATAGCCCCTGGAGGATCGGCACCTCGGTGAGGGTTGCGAAATACATGAACGCCCCGGCCACCGAAGCGAAGAGATTCGCACCAAGCGAGTTGCCGCCGACCAGTCCTGTGACCCACCGCGACGGAATCAGCCCCTCACCGCCCGGCCGCCCCAGGAGCAATCCGGCCACCAGCACGCCGCCCAGCAGGAGCGGCATGATCTGCTTTGCGAAATCCCAGGTGGACAAGAACCAGTTTTCCGTCTCTCCGCGCGTGCTGGTCAGGAGCATGGTAAAAGCGACGATCCCCGCCGAGAAGCCGATCAGCGGTTCATGGGGAAAGGCAACGGCCAGGGCCAGAACGGCCGCTCCCGCCAACACAACCTTGTACCAGCGGACGTGAAACCAGCTCACCAGCAGGACGCCCAGCAAGACGGCAAACAACCCTGTCAGGTACCACTTGACACTGTAAACCGCGTTGAAAAAGCCGACGGGTTCGGAGGGCTCTCCCCAGGTGGCGAAAATCAGGATGAGCACCATGGTCGCGAAGTGAACCGCGGTCTGCCACAGGGGGCGTTCGGATTCCGGCTCCGGCATGTGCAGGGCCGCCTGGGCCTTGGCTTCCTCCTCCTTTCGGAAGAAAAAGTGCATCAAAAGGCCGATGACGATGCTGAAAAAAATCGCACCGACGGCACGGCCGATCCCGAGGGGAAGGCCTAAAATCCTGGCCGTGAGGACGATCGCCAGGATGTTGATGGCCGGCCCGGAGTAGAGAAAGGCAATCGCCGGCCCGAGTCCGGCGCCCCGCTTCCAGATGCCCGCGAACAAGGGCAGCACGGTGCAGGAACAGACGGCCAGGATCGTGCCGGAAACCGAGGCGACGCCGTAGGCCAGGGTTTTTCTGGCCTTGGCCCCGAGGTACTTCATGACGGCCGCCTGGGAAACGAAGCAGGCGATGGCACCGGCGATAAAAAAGGCCGGCACCAGACATAGCAGGACATGCTCCTGGGCATACCACTTGGCCAGGGCCAAAGATTCGATGACGGCACCGGTAAAACGCTCGCTGCTCAGCGGCAGCCAGAAAATTACCAGGAAAGCCCCGATGATCCAACTCATGGGTTTCCAGATGCCTTTCCAGTCGATCTGGCTCGGCTGGAATTCGTGGACGTCGCCGGCGGCTTCCGAGCTCAAACCGCCTTTGTGCGCCGGAGCTGAGGTGGCAGTGGACATTCCCGCCCTCCTTTTTGAGAAGTGGGCTGATCCAAATTCCTAAATAGTCATTTGGTTATATTTTGATGCAAAAAAAAATTCAGTTGCGGCAGAGCGTGAACCGGTCCAGGTCGCCGATCCTGTCGATCAGCTCCCGGATTTCGGCATCCCCTTCCAGCCAATGACGCAGGTTGGCGAGCATTACCGCCGCAAAAGGGCTATCCCTGCCGTCGGTCAGCCGGTAGTTGACCCACAGGCCGTCCTTGCTGCTCTCTACCAATCCTGCCTCCTGGAGGATCCTCAGGTGCTTGGAGATATTGGGCTGCGAATGCCCCAGCGCCGACTGGATTTCACAGACGCAAAGGGACTTGTGCTGAAGCAGCTTGATGATCTTGACCCGGTTGGGGTCGGACAGGGCCTTCATGACTTTGATGAGTGTTTTCATTCTGCCTCTGTATAACTTTTGGGTTATATTATCCGCCATCAGGTTTGCTGTCAACCATGAATCCGTGGAGAATTTAAAAAAATTGGAGAAGGATGTTTTCACCGTGGTCTCCATGCCCTGGACCCGGCGACTATACGTCCATACAGTTGATCATTCCATATGATTGTAGTATGAAACCATTTGTTTCACTCCGTTTCCATTGCGCCCTCTGTCATCCGCAGGACCCTGAACACCAGGTCGACCGATGAAAACCACTCCGTTTCAAATGGTATTGGCTCGAATCCACCGCTGGCTCCTTCCCGGCGCCCTGCTCGTCGTGTTGCTGGGATGCAGCGGAGACAGCGGGTACAAAACCGTCGATTTCGAGGACACCATTCCGGCCGTCTCCCCGGATCCCCGGCAGACCGACGACCGGCATCTTCGGGTTGCGGTTGCCGCGATGATTTCACCCAAAGAAACGCTGATCTATTATCGTCAGCTGCTCGCCTACCTGGGCGGGCAGCTCGGGTACGATACCCGTTTGGTTCAGCGGCGGACCTACGCTGAGATCAACGAGCTCTTTCCCAAAAAGCAGATCGAGCTGGCATTCGTCTGCACAGGGCCCTATGCCATGGATCGCGACCGCTTCGGCTTCGAGGGACTTGCCACGCCGATCATCAGAGAGCGGCCGTATTACCAGTCCTACCTGATCGTCAACAAGAACAGCGCCTTCAGCTCCCTGGAAGGCTTGAGGGGAAGCCGGTTTGCCTTCACCGATCCGGATTCCAATACGGGTTCTCTGGTGCCGCATTTCTGGTTGAACGAACTGAGCGAGCGTCCGGCGTCTTTTTTCAAAAGCATCTCCTACACTTACAGCCACGACAATTCGATCATGGCCGTGGCCCGATCGCTCGTGGACGCGGCGGCCGTCGACGGCCACAAGTGGGAATATTTCAACCTCCGGAATCCGCAGCACACGGCGAGAACGCGGGTGATCAAAAAATCCGAGCCTTTCGGCAGCCCGCCCCTGGTGGCTGCCAGAAGCATGGCGCCCGCCCTGAAGCATTCCATCCGCAAGGTGCTTTTTTCCATGCACGAAGACCCGGATGGAAAACTCATCCTGGACGAATTGCTGATCGACCGGTTCGAACCTCCTGAAGACGAGTGGTACGAGCCGGTGCGGGAAATGTACCGGAAGATTCACTTTGTCGATAAGGCCGATGCTCAAAATCCGGCGACCCAGAACCCTTAAACAGGCCCTGCTGATTGCCATGGCGGTGCTGGTCGTTGCCAGCGGCACGGTCATTTCCCTGATCGTCACCCACCGCTACGGCCGGAGCCTGGCGGAGGAAGCCGCCGCCCGCGCCGAAAACATCGCCCACAACCTGGCGCTGGACGCCGCCGACAAGATTCTCATCAACGACCTCGTGGCGCTTCAGAAGCTCCTGAACGATCAGATTTCGAGCGAGCCGAACATCGCCTACCTGTTCGTCCACAAGGGCGATGACATCCTGACCCACACCTTCGAAAACGGCGTTCCACGACAACTGATCTCCGCCAATGCCGCGACGGACACCCGGAAGGGCCATCTCGAAAAAATCGTCTCCGACACCGGCGACCGGTATCTTGATTATGCCTGGCCCATTTTTGACGGAGAAGCGGGAACGCTTCGCCTGGGATTCTCCGAAGAGCGATTTCGAAGGCAGGTCACCGAGCTGTGGATCCAGATGAGCCTGGCCACCCTGCTCATCCTTGCAGTCACCGCACTGCTGGTCATCCACTTCGTGAATCGCCTCACCCGGCCGCTAGTTTCCCTCACCACCGCCGTCGAGCAGATCGATGAGGACCGCCTGGATACCCAGGTTCAGGTCAGCGGAAGGGCAGAGGTCAACAGTCTCACGGAAGCGTTCAATTCGCTGCTGGTCCGGCTCAAGGACTACACCCGGCGACTGGAGACGACCAACCGGGAACTGGCGGACAAGCACAACGAACTCGACCGCGCCCACCGTCAGCTCCACACGACCTACAGAATCACCCAGGATCTGGCGGCCATTTCGAGCCTCCAGGAACTCTGCCGGTATCTGATCAAGCGATTGCAGGAGATCGTCGAATGCCGGCAAATGGCCATGGTGCTCCTGGGGCACCCCGGGGAAGACACCCGGGTCTTCAGCACCTCGGAGGTCACCGTTCTCGACGAGGAAGCTGCCGGAGCGGTCCATGTTGCACTCAGGTCCACCGAGTCCATGGCGTTTACCTCCGTCGACACCATCCCCCACGGACGCTTTGGAAGCGTCATCGAATCGGCCGGCCGTCTGGCCTTTTTCCCGCTGCGGCACCGCGACCACCTGATCGGAGGTCTTGTCGTCGGCTGCCCCGGCGACTGCCGGTGCATTCAGACCGAACTCGATGTCATCAAAACCGTTCTCCACCAGGCGGCAGGAGCCTTGCGGCGTGCCCTGGACCATGAAACCGAGGTCCGCAACCTTCGTGCGAAGCTGGAAACGCCTTCGGAGTTCAGTGGACTGGTCGGCCGCTCCCCCCAAATGCAGGTCATTTACCGCCTGATCGAGGATGTCGCCCCCACCGATGCGACGATTCTGATTCAGGGGGAAAGCGGGACGGGCAAGGAACTGGTGGCGAGAGCCATCCATGACCGAAGCCCCAGAAAGAACCGCCCGTTCATTGTCATCAATTGTTCGGCTTACTCCAGCACGCTGCTGGAGAGTGAACTCTTCGGACACGAGAAGGGTGCGTTTACCGGCGCACTGCGTCGAAAGACAGGCCGATTCGAACAGGCGGACGGCGGAACCGTATTTCTGGATGAAATCGGCGAGATATCGCCCGCGGCCCAGATCAAGCTGTTGCGGGTCATCCAAAGCCAGAAATTCGAACGGGTCGGCGGCGAACAGACGGTCGACGTCAATATTCGCATCCTCGCCGCCACGAACCGGGACCTGATGGCCGAGGTTCAGGAAGGCCGTTTCCGGGAGGACCTATTTTACCGGCTCAACGTCATTCCGATCCAGATGCCCGCTCTTCGAATTCGCCCCAATGACATCCCCCTGCTCTCCGACCACTTCCTGAAGCGATCTTCCGGGGAACAGTCCAAGACCATCCAGGGTTTCAGCTCCGAGGCCATGCGGATGCTGCTGGACTATTCGTGGCCCGGAAACGTCAGGGAACTCGAAAATTCGATCGAACACGCCGTGGTTCTGGCCAAGGGCCGGCAAATCGAACCCGGCGACCTTCCAGGGTCCCTGGTCGACGCCGTGACCCGGTCGAAGGAAGTCCCGAATCCGAAATCCATCACGAGGACCGAGGAAACGCTGATTCGTGAAGTCCTCGACGAGTGCAACTGGAACAAGAGCGCCGCGGCCGAGCGGCTCGGCATCAGCCGGAGCACTCTGTACCAGAAGCTCAAAAAATACCGTATCCTGCGCCCGACTCTCCACTGAGACGCGGGCGACGTCGTAAAACTGCCCTGATAATTTGCAGTGAACCTTCCAAAATCCGCCTACCGACCGATTGAATCCCGAGACCATCCGATACACCACATAAACGTGTCCGGGTTTCGTACACATCTAATATGCCGTAATATTTCCAGATATGATTACGGCCTCATTGAGCCGTCCGACTTTCGCACGGCGATTCCTGTCTGAGTGCCAATCCGCTTCATCACCCGCGTCAACTGCTGAACTTTTCCCGAAGTCCGCCATATTATTTTTTACTGCATATTCAAATAGTTAAAATTTATGGAGGGACGATTCCCGTCCAATCCAACCTGGTTTTTTCGAACCGGCACGGCAATTGCCATTGGTTTACTGAGTTACCGTTCAAAAAGCTGGACTGAAAATATTTGCGGCAGAAGGGCAACAAAAAACGGGATTAGCGCCATGGAAATTACTGAACTCGACACCAAGGATGAACCCCAAAGCCTCCGGGTGCTGGTTGCCGGTGGTACCCCATCCGATAACTCCCTTGTCTGCCGTTTGCTGAACGAAAGCGGCTTTTCCGGGCATCCGGTTTCGGATCTGGAAGCCCTCGAATCGAGGATTACCGAGGCCGGCAGCGAGCCATTTCTGGCGGCGATTCTCGATCTCGACACCCTGGAGGTGGACAACCGCACGATTCGAGGTCTGGTGCAAACATTTCCGGAGCTCAGTCTGTTCTGCATGTCAAGCCAGCGGGTCCACCCGGAGCTCAGGGAGGCCATCGGCCGGTTTTTTTATGCCTGCCTCTCCAAACCGCTCGACCCGGACGAACTGACCTATCTGCTTCGAAGCGTCAGCGACAACTCAAACCCCACGCAGGCGCAACCGCCATAACCCGCAGGCCAGAACCCGTCGCCACCAGTCCACAAACGGAAAAATATTCAAACCATTTCAAAGGCTTTCATCGAGGGAGGTATCATGAAAAACGAAAAGCAACCGACCCGGTCGTTCATCGATGATTTTCTGAAGGATCTTCGACTGTCGAGACGGTCCTTCATGAAGGCATCTGCGGTGACTGGCGCCGCGGTGGCTGCCGGGCCCGGCCTCAAACCGCAGCTGAAGGCCCTCGCCGCCGCCGCCCCGGCGCCTGCCGAAAAAGGCCAGTGGCTGCCGGGGACCTGCCAGGGCTGCACGTCCTGGTGCTCCCAGCAGGTCTATGTCGTCGACGGGCGTGCCGTCAAAGTGAGGGGCAATCCCCATTCCAAAGTCAATGCCGGGGCGAGTTGCCCCCGCCCTCACCTGGCCATCCAGCAGGTCTACGATCCGGACCGAATCAAAACCCCCATGAAACGCACCAACCCCAAAAAAGGCCGGAACGAGGATCCGAAATTCGTTCCGATCACGTGGGACGAGGCCCTGAACACCATCGCCGACAAGATCATGGAGCTGCGGGACAACAACGAAACCCACAAGTACATGCTCATGCGCGGCCGCTACACCTACATGCGCGACATCATCTACGACCGCATGACCAAGATCATCGGCTCCCCCAACAACATCTCCCACAGCGCCATCTGCGCGGAAGCCGAGAAGTTCGGCCCCTACTACACGGAAGGGTTGTGGGACTACCGTCAATACGATGTGCAGAACGCCCGCTACATCCTGATCTGGGGCGCCGACCCTCTCGCCGCGAACCGCCAGGTCTCTTACTACTCCAAGGTGTGGGGTACGGTCATCGACCGCGCGCAGATCGCGGTCGTGGAACCCCGGCTTTCCGCCACGGCGGCCAAAGCCGACGTGTGGCTGCCCATCATTCCCGGACATGACGGGGCCCTCGCTGCCGCCATCGCCCACGTCATTTTGACGGCAGGCCTCTGGAGCAAGGAGTTTGTCGGTGATTTCACCGACGGGGTCAACCGGTTCGCCCCCGGGCAGTCTGTCCCGGAGGAAGACTTCACGGAGAATTACACCCATGGCCTGGTCAGATGGTGGAACATGGAATTGAAGGACAAGACCCCGGAATGGGCCGCCTCCAGGACCGGGCTACCCGTCGATCAGATCCGGCAGGTGGCCGTCGACTACGGGAGTGCCGCCCCCCAAGCCATTTCATGGGTCGGCGGCGGACCGGTGATGCAGGTGCGGGGCGGATATGCCAGTATGATCTGCCACGCCCTGAACGGCCTGGTCGGCTCCGTGGACAACGTGGGCGGGACCATGGCCTCCAACAAGGAATACACTTCCCATTTTCCATCTCCGGACGATTTCCTCGACGACATCGCCAACAACGGAAAAAAGCATGGGAAGATCGACCATCGGGGCCAGCTCGAATTTCCGGCGCTCAACGGCGGCAAGTCGGGCGGCGGCGTGGTCACCAACAACGCGGCCGACGGCATTCTCAACGAGGATCCCAACGAGATCAAGGTCGCGGTCGCCTACATGAACAACTTCACCTTTTCCGCGGGCCAGCCCGAACGGTGGGAGCGCGCCTTGTCCAAAATCCCGTTCTCGGTTCATCTCACGACGAATGCTTCCGAATTTTCCTGGTTCTGCGACATCCTACTGCCCAGCGCCCACCACCTCTTCGAGAAGCACGGCTACGTCAAGTCCATCGGAAACGGCTACCGGCATGTGACCCTCATGCAGCCCATCATCAAGCGGGTGGGGGATTACAAGTCCGACGAAACCGAAATCCCCTGGCTCATCGCCGAGAAGCTGGCCGAAAGGGGCTTCGACAACCTGCTTCGCCACTACAAGACCTACAAGGATCCCGAAACCGGAAAGGAGCCCACGAATCCCGATGAATTTGCCCTGTATGCCTTGAAGCTCGCCACTCACAAGTTGTGGGACCCCGCGGTTCACGAGGGCGGCGACACGTTCAGCGGATGGGAGGAATTCGCGCGGATCGGCGTGTCCAACTCGGACCCCTACCCTTTCCGGGCGCGCTGGGGAAAGATGAAAACCAAGACCGGGAAGTTCGAATTCTACAGCGAAACGCTGAAGGAGGCCCTGGTAAAACACGCGGAGAAGCACGGTGCCACCGTGGACCGTGTGATGGAAGTCTGCTTTCTCGAGGCAAGGGGCGAGCGGGCATTCATCCCCCATTACGAGCCGCCTTACACAGCCGGCGATCCCAAGGAGTATCCATTCCTCTTCGTGGACCACAAGTCGCGTCTCAACCGGGAAGGGCGCTCCGCCAACTGCCTCTGGTACCACGAGTTCAAGGATCTGGACCCGGGGGATGAGGTCTGGGAGGACGTGGCCAAGATCAACCCGGTGGACGGTAACCCGATGGGGATCCGGAACGGCGACCGGATCCGGCTGACCTCTCCCACGGGGAGCATCGAGTGCACCGCCAAGCTATGGGAAGGGGTACGACCCGGTACGGTGGCCAAGTGCTACGGACAGGGGCACTGGGCCTACGGACGCCTGGCGGCCAGGGTTTTCGGAAAGGAGCCGAGAGGCGGCAACAACAACGATCTGATTCCCGCGGTCTATGACCGGTTGAGCGGCAGCACCGTCCGCCACGCCGGCACCCGCGTCAAAATCGAAAAGATATAGGAGGTGAATCAATGCCCAGATACGCCATGGTGATCGATCTTCAGAGATGCGTCGGGTGCGGGGCCTGCAGCATCGCCTGCCGCAGCGAAAACAACGTTCCGGAAGGGATCTACTGGTCCAACAAGATCACCGAAACGTCCGGCACGTTTCCGAACGTCCGCTACCACTATATCCCGACGCTCTGCAACCACTGCGGAAACGCCCCGTGCGTGCGCGGCTGCCCTACGAAGGCCATGCACAAGCTGGACAACGGCATCACGATGCACGACCCCAAAAAGTGCATCGGATGCAAGTACTGCGAATTCAACTGCCCCTATGGGGTCATCTATTTCAACTGGCGCAAGCCACATCCTTTCTGGCGCGATGATACGGAGTTGATCGAGGGCGGCACCTTCTCGCCCGCGGAATTGACCCGCAAGGCGGAAGCCAGGGTCACGCCCTACTACAATCCCGATCGGGAGGAAACGCTCGCGGGCATCCGCCCCAAGGGCGTGGTGGAGAAGTGCACGTTCTGCGACCACCGCGTCAGCAAGGGCCTCCTGCCCGCTTGCGTCGAGGCCTGTCCGGCCGACGCCCGGATCTTCGGCGACGTCTCCCACCCCAACAGCGAGGTCCGGCAGCTCCTCGGCAAATTCAGGCCGTTCAGCCTGCGCGAACAGTTGGGGACGAACCCGCATGTCTTCTACATTCGAGACTTCAACCCGGCCCACTATCAACCGACCAAGGGAGGTGTTTAAATGAAACCGTCCAAAGGCGTCTACTTTGCATGGCTGACCCTCATCGGCGCGGCCATCCTTGCGGGGCTCTTCGCCACCGTCCGCCTTTTCTCCGAAGGGCACTACCTGTTCAACGCCAACGATGTCCTTCTCTGGTCCCTGCCGCTGGGCGTTTACATCTACCTGGCGCTGACCAGTTCCGGGCTGACGCTGCTTGCATCGCTCCCGCTGGTGTTTGGAATGAAAAAATTCGAGCCGATCGCCAAGCGGCTGGTCTTTCTGGCGATCGCCACCCTTCTGGGCGGCTTCGTTTCGATCGGGCTCGAACTGGGCGATGTCCTTCACATGATCTACATCATGATTTCCCCCAATTTCAGCTCCCCCATCTGGTGGATGGGCTTCATCTACAGTGTGGAACTGGTGGTGCTGATCCTCAAATTCTTCCGCCTTCACGTGGGGGACTGGCACAGTCCGTTCAGCAGATTCCTCGGCAATATCTCGTTTCTGGCCGCCCTGATCGCCCCCCTCATGATCGGCTCCGTATTCGGTCTCACCGAGTCCCGTGTCTCCTATTTCGGACCGGTCATGTCCATCTACTGCCTGCTGATGGCGATCCTCAGCGGAACGGCGATGTGCCTCTTCTACAACCTGGTCTACGCGTTCATCATCGACGGCCGCGCCTCCGAAGAGAAAGCCGGAATCTATGACGACATCACCCGCATGTTCACCTACTCGCTCGGTACCGTGATCCTGTTCACGATTGTAAAGGTCGCCATCGAATCCGCGACGGTGATTCCGGACTTTCTGAATTATCGCCAATATGCCCAGGCCTTCGGCGGAATCGGCAAGCTCAACACCGAAGTGCTGGTCGGCCTGCTGCTGCCGTTCGTTCTCATGCTGATTCCATCCCTGCGCAAGGCCGACGGCAGCCGTTTGCTCGCATCCGGTCTTGTCCTTCTGGGGACCCTGGCCATGCACATGGAAATACTTCTGGCAGGCCAAAGCCGGCCGATCGGCCCCAAGGCGGAACAGTATCCGGAGTACATCAGCTACTTTCCGAGCGTCTATGAATGGCTGGTATTCCTGTTGGCCGTGGCGGTGGCCCTCCTTCTCTACACATTGGGAGAGCGGTATCTGAAACTTGAAGCCACCCCTCAGTCATGACAGGCGGCTGAATTCCACACCGGCTTCAAACCTGAACACCGGAGGACAGTGCGAACATGAATTCGACGGCACCCATCATCACGCAGGAGATCTCCAGATCTCTCGTCTATCGCCGCCTGGCCGATGCATTCCGCCCCCCGGAGCCCGGTCTGCCAGGGAATCTGGCCGAGCTCAGAGACCACCTGGATCTTCTGGAATCCGAAGGATTTGGACCGGTGGACGCTATGTGCGCCGCCTTGAATCGACCCAGCGATTTTCCGGCCCTGGAACTCGATTTCGCGGCACTTTTCGTCGGCCCGTTCCTGGTGCCCGCGCCCCCCTACGGTTCGGTCTACCTGGAGGGCGTCCGCCGGCTCATGGGCGACTCCACCATGGACGCCCGCGCGCATTATCGGGCCGTGGGTCTCGATACCGCGGACCATTTCAAGGAACCGCCGGATCATATCGCGGCAGAGCTCGAATTCATGCACGTGCTGGTCTGCCAGGGAATCGAAGCGATCCGTAAAAACAACCGCGAGGCGCTGCTGGACGGCCTGAAGCGTCAGCAGACATTCCTTCTCAAGCATCTGGGGGCGTGGGTGCCTGACTTCACGGAAAAAGTCGCGGAATACGCCGGGACCGGGTTCTACCGTCACCTCGCGGACGCAACGAGGCGCTTCATCGGGGAGGAAATCGAAGCGTTCGGCAAATTATCATTGCCGAAACTGGCCGATATTGTCGTATAAATCCTGTCAGGCGCGAAAGTGGGTCTGCCTGATGGCCGAAAAGGCGTTGAAGCGGCTGCCCGTGGTCGACGCCGACGGCCGTTTCAAGGGCATGGTGAGCCGGGACTCCCTGCTGCGCATCGGCTATAGGGCTCCGGCGTGAGGGCTGGATACCGATGATGCAATTCCTTCAGGAAACTTTTCACTCACGAATCGTGCTTCCCGACGGTAGATCCGTCGAGCGCCCCGTCGAAATTCGAACCCACCCCATCACGGGCCGCACCTGCCGGATCACCTACAGCCGGAGCACGGAACGGGAGCCCGGCGCTGAGACGCTTCCCTCGCCGCCGCCCTTCGCGGGGGACCGGGACGGCTGCCCGTTCTGCGGAACACGCCTTGTCGACCGGACGCCGCGGTTTCCGCCCGAGCTGTGGCCGGAGGGCCGCATGACCCGAGGCGCCTCCACACTCTTTCCCAACCTCTTTCCCTATGGCCGCTATTCTGCCGTCAGCCTTTTCGACGACGACCATTTCGTCGAAATCGGCACGCCATCCCTTCAATCCTACACCGACAGTTTTCTGAACTGCCGGGACTACCTGGAGCGGGTCCTGTCCCACGATCCCGACGCCGTTTTCATGGCGATCACTCAGAATCACCTGCCGTCGGCCGGCGGATCACTGCTCCACCCCCACCTGCAGGTGCAAGCCGATCGCACACCCAGCAACCACCATCGGTTTTTTCACGAGCGCGCAGCCGGGCACCGGCGGCGATTCGGTACACGCCTACTCAGCGATTACCTGGCGCTGGAACAGAAGGCAGGCCTGCGCGTCATCGGCGCCACCGGCCCTTGGCAGTGGCTTGCCGCGTTTGCACCCGAAGGCTTCTTCGAGATCTGGGGCATCCTGCCCGATGTCACCTCGATTCGCAGGGCATCTGACGATCATTGGGCGGCTCTGGCCCAAGGCGTTCTGAATGTCCAGAAATTCTACCGCAGCCTCGGCCGAAACGGATACAACCTCGGCCTGCTCCTGTGGGAGGACGGATCGAACGACATGGAACTGCGCGCGGTGCTCACGGTCCGCGGAAACTACGCCCCGTGGGTTCGCAGCGATTTTACCGGGTTCGAGGTAATGCTGGGCGACATGGCCACCTTCTCCGCGCCCGAAAAGACGGCGGAACGTGCACGTATTTTCTGGATTCACGAAATTCCCTGAGGCCGTCTTTTCATCCGGCCAGGGCCGCATTCGAGCTTCTTCGCGAATTCGCCCCGGACAAATGAGCCATCGGCCCGCCATTACGGTGCGCCTATCCTTGACCTGGATCAATGACGGGAGCCCGGACGTCCGCCATCATGAAACGAAACGGCGAACCGGAAGAATCCCCACCCTTGTTTGACCTTGACACCGGCGGAGACACCGACATGGACACTCTTGAATCCATTCAGAATCGGCTAGACGAGCTGGAGCGTGAAATCGAGGAGGCCAAAAAACGGCTGCCGGCGCACTCGATCCGGCCCGCGCACATGGCGCCGCTCCTCGAGTTGGAAGACGAGCGGGACCGCCTGATGGCCCGGCTCGAGGAGATCAAGGCTCGATCCCGTTAACAGCCTTTGGACAAACGCTTGGATCGGGATCGAGGGCGCTGTTGCAGATCCTCCTCAGACGGACACCCGTGTGAGCAGATAAAGCTCCCAGAGGATCACGCCTCCGAACACGGCGGCGAGGAATGGGAAAAACGCCTTTCCGAATCCATAGCGGTGGGAGAGCGCGTCCTTGAAAAACAGGAGGAGGATCACCGAGAGCGCAGTCAGGGTGTATTTGGTCAACAGAAAGGTCTTAGGGCCAAGCTCGATGTAGAAAGCCATGATCGGATTGAGCTCGATGGCCCCGTGATCCAGCAGGATCAGTGTCAGCATGGCGTCCACCATGCTCAGGACGAGGATGAAGGTGATGCCGACCAGCGCCGAGTTGCGGTACTGATCCAGATAAATGATCCGTTTCCGGTCCTCTTCCCTGCGGACGAAGGCCCGCTTCCCGGGAAACAGCAACTGCTGACGAAAGGAGCGGTTGGTTTGTCGCCGGTCGTCTCCGGAGCGTCTTTCGGGTCCTGTGTAAGTCTCCATCGGCGCCTCCCTGGATTGCCGAACGGACATCCTGAATCCAATATCGGCTCGCACGGGGAAGATCTTAAAAATTATTGCGGGACACCGCGCAGAATTCCTGGGGCAGCCTTTTCGAGTACGAGTACGAAACCCTCATCGATCCTTCTCGTACTCGTACTCGTCGTCGTACTCGGCACTCGGTCGCCCCAAATACGGATGGAACAACCGCTTGCGTTTCCACAGGGCCGGTAAGGCTTCCCCGAGTCTTCCACCTGGTGTGGAAAATTTAGGTCAGATGAACATAAGGGTATATAGCGGAAATGAAACCATCGGCGGATCAGTTGGATTCTTTTCGCCGCTTCAAGGCGCGCAGCAGATCCTCGAGCCCCAGCGTGTTGACCACGTCCGAGGCTTCGATCCATCCCCGCCGGGCCGTGGCCACTCCAAATCGAAGCAGATCCAGATCGCTTTCCCGGTGGGCATCCGAATCGATGACAATCCTCACGCCGGCGGCCTTGGCCTGACGGCAGTGCCGGTCCGACAGGTCGAGGCGCTCCGGATGGGCATTGAGCTCGAGGAACTTGCCGTGGGCCTTGCAGGCGGACAGGACGGCATCCAGATCCACGTCGTAAGGCTCGCGCCGCCCGATGAGGCGGCCGGTGGGATGGCCGATGATGTGCACGAGGGGGTGCTCGACGGCCTTGATGATACGTTGGGTCATGACTTCACGGGGTTGCCGGAAACGGCTGTGAACGGAGGCCACGACGATGTCCAGTTCGGCCAGCGCCTCGTCGGGAAGGTCCAGCCGGCCGTCGTCGAGGATGTCGACTTCGATCCCCTTCAGTACGGTCAGGTCTTTCAGGCGTGCGTTGACGTCGTCGATCTCCTTTGCCTGGCGGCGAAGCCGGCCGGCATCGAGACCGTGGGTGACGCCGAGATGGGGGGAGTGGTCACAAATGGCGATGTAGCCGTACCGCCGTCGACGGGCCGCGGCGGCCATCTCCGCGATGCTGGCGTGGCCGTCCGACCAGTCGCTGTGCATGTGAAGATCCCCCCGGATATCCTCGGATCCGATCAACGCCGGGATCTTGCCTTCCAGGGCTGCTTCGATTTCTCCTCGATCCTCGCGAAGCTCGGGAGGAATGTAAGGCAGTCCGAGGACTTCGAAAAGCTCCTCTTCGCTTCGCCCGGCAATGCGCTCTTCGTCCTTATAGACCCCGTACTCGTTGAGTTTGAGCCCCTTGTCGGCGGCAATCGACCGGACGCGGATATTGTGCGCCTTCGACCCGGTGAAGTAGTGGGCGGCCGCGCCGAAACTCTCCCCTGAAACGACGCGCAGATCCACCTGGACGTCATCCCGGACGCGGACGCTCGATTTGGTCCGCCCCTTCGCGAGCACCTTTTCAACCTGGCGCAGCCCCACAAAGGCGTCCATCACCGATTCCGGGTCAGCGGAGGCCGCCAGGATATCCACATCGGCGATGGTGTCCCGCATCCGTCGAAGGGAGCCGGCGATCAACACGTTCCGGGCCGACTCGACGGAAGCCAGCCGTTCGGCGATCTCCAGGGCAATCGGATAAACCGCGGCCAAGGGGCGGCGCTCCTTGTACTTCCGCACCTGAAGGATGCCCTGGAGAATATTCTGCTCCGCCTTGGCCCCCATGCCGGGCAGCTCCCGGAGCCTCCCCTCCTCCGCCGCCGCCTTGAGCGCATCCAACGTCTTGATGCCCAATTGCTCGAAGACGAGACGCGTGTGCTTCGGTCCCATTCCGGGAATCTCCAGGAAGGCAACCAGCTCCGCCTCATCAGACTCCAGGAGCGACTCGTAAAAGCCGAGCCTGCCGGTTTCGATCAACTCGGCAATCTTACTTGCGATCGCTTCGCCGATGCCGGGCAGATCCTGGATCCGGTCCCGGTCCTTCACGGTGGACAACTCGAAGTCCAATCCCCCGATGGTGTCGGCGGCTTTACGGTAAGCCCTGATCTTGAAAGGATTTTCCCCCTGGATTTCGAGAATCCGGGCGATGTGCACCATGATGTCTGCAATTTCCCGGTTGGTCATGGGGCGATTCTCGGGGTAGGGGCGCATGCCGGTTTCAGACGGGGTCACTCGGGTTTGCGCAACGATGCTTCCGTCTCCGCCGACCGGTGGATGTCGATGATTCGAGCCCGATTGCCGTAGTTCAGGGTTTGGTATCGGGTCAGATTCTGCAGCTTGGCGGTGATGCCCGCCAAACGCTCCACCTGGGCCAGTATCTGATCCGTCAGGCCGGTCAGTTTGGAATTCGAGCCGGCCTCCATCTGGAGCAGCTCAGTGTAGCCCGAGAGCGCCTGTAGGGGCTGATTGAGTTCGTGACAGACACCGCCGGCAATTTCGAGCACTCCCTGGAATTTCTCCTTCTCTATCCGGTCCCGTGCCGCCCGGTTTTTTTCCGTGAGATCCAGCATGACCCCGACGCTGCCGGCGGATTTCCCGCCGCCGTCCATTACGGGGGCGATGTTGAACAGGAACTCCCGGCTTTCTCCGTCCGCGCAGGGGATTTCGGTTTCATAGCTGTGCACCCCTGCGGCGCCGGCCATCTTGTTTTCCTCGTTCTGGAGAAAGGCTGCCAGATCGGGCGGAATCTGATCCGGCATGTCCTCGTAGCGGCGGCCGATGATCTGATCACGGGTCATTCCGAGGATCTTGCGGGCGAATGCCTGGTTGCACCCCCTGAAAACCCCTTCGGCGTCCTTGAAATAGATCGGATTGGGAATGGTGTTGATAAGGGTGTCGAGCAGTTGAAGATACTCTCGAAGGTTGTCCTCGGTCTGGCGCCGGGCGGCCGCTTCGTGCCCGTGATTCGCTTCCAACTCTTGAATTCGCTTCTTTTCGCCCTGAAGGGTTTGTCGAAGGCGGCCCAACCTCTCCACGAGCCGGAGACGTCTTCCGATTTCATAGAATGCGGCGGCGGCGGCCAAAATGGTGGCCACCCATAAAAATTCTGCCCAAATCGAATCCATTTCGAGGCGGCCCTCCAAGGGATAGGGCGATGGATCGGTCATCCCCTCCCAATGACCGGAACGCCTCTTCGCCATGAAAGGAGATGCCGATAAGGCGCAGGGAGACAAAATGGAACCATGCCGGACCATACCGATACACATTGCTTCGAGTCTGTTATTACCGGTATCCGGACCGGGGATCAAGACTTGTCGCGGTACTGAACGGATGACGCCGCCGGTAAGCTTCTTGGCGGGGTCGTGGCGGTGGTGAACCGCGTTGAAATGCGGGCCGGCAGGCGAAACCGGACGCCGGCCGGCCCGAGACAGAGGTGTCGATTGTCGGGTGCAGGATCGAAACCGGGTGGCACGCGGCTTCCAATCGAATCTGGGATCGTCAAGCGCTGGAGCGGACAATTGTTTATCGATGCACACGGATCTGGGTAGGCTCCGGGGTCCTTATCCTGGAATCGAAACCGGCGCAGCCTGTCCGATCTCCTTCATGGTCTCCTCGTACTTGCCGCGCATATCCACGTGGGCTTCTTCGATTTTCTCCTTCATCGGGCTCCAATTGGTCGGGCACTCTGTCCTCAGCTCCTCCAGCCTCCCCGTGAGTTCCTCCAGCACCATATGGAGGTCTTGGATGCGGGGTTCGATGCGTTCCCGGTCAGCGGTCCCCAGCTTGTCGAATTTCCGCCAGGTGTCGTACAGTTTGGCCTTCCAGGCAGTCAATTCACTTTCCATTCCGGAACAGAAATCTTTCACGTCCATTGGGGTGCTCCTTTCGCTTGGGTTTGGGATCGGGGGTGGGTTGAATGAGCGGCATTGCCGCCGATTGGAAATAAATAATCATCACTGATCGGAAGTTAAGATGCCCCGGCAGAAAAAGTGGCTACCGGTGCCGGCGGCTGAAATAGAGATTGACGACAGCGGCGAGAGAGGTGCCCAGAATGAGAAGGAAGGAAATCGCATTGATCACAGGGGTGCTGCCGTCCCGAACCTGAAGATAAAGATTGATGGGCAGCGTGGTCTCGGACCCCACCAGGAACAGGGTGGTATTGAAATTCTCGAAGGACATGAGAAAGGCGACGGCCGCGGCGCTGACCACGGCCGGCCTGAGAAAGCGTAGGGTAATCAGACGTATCACCGCCAGGCGGCTCGCGCCGAGGTTCATGGCGGCCTCCTCCAGCGTCCGGTCGAATTTTCGCAGCCGGGCCGAAACGATCAGCGCCACCAGCGTGGAAATGAAGGAGAATTGCCCCAGCACCACCAGCCAGAAGCCCGGACGGAAAAGCCCCACGTCGATCCCCAGGCGTCCTTCGAAGTATAGTCCGAGGGTGTTGGAAAAAAGCAGGATGGAGATGCCCAGGATGACGCCGGGGATCACCAGTGGTGAAAGCATGAGGAAATACAGGACCGGCTTGAACGGAAAATCCTCCTGTTCGAACAGGAACGCGGCGCAGGTCCCTACGACCGTTGACAGGATGGTGACAAAAAAGGCCACCCGGAAGCTGACCCATATGCTTTCGAGATTTACGGGGTCGTGAAAAATACCCACCCGATAGGGGAGGTCGGCTGTAAACCACTCCAGGGTGAAGCCTTTCCAGGGGAGGGCCGGAAACTGGGAGTCGTTGAACGCCAGAACGCAGGTCACCACCAGAGGCGCAAAAAGAAAAGCAAAGTAAAGGGCCATGTATCCCCGGTAGCTGTGGACGTATGTCTTGCTGTTGGGCAGTGACCGGATCATTGTACCACCCTGCTCAGCTTCTGACGGGTCAATTTGAGCCCGAGCCAGATTGCCAGGGAGGAAAGCGAAAGCAGAAGGAAGCCGAACGCGGAGCCCTGGTTCCAGTTGAAGCTGGCGATGAACTGATTGTAGATCTGCTCGGTGAACCACAGGGAATTCTTGCCGCCAATCAGGTTGGGCGTAAGATAATTGCCCAGGGTCAGCATGAAAACGACGATGGACCCGGAGACGATACCGGGGGCGGCATGCGGGATGATGATCCGGACGAGTATGGTCCAGAGGTTCGCCCCCAGATCATAAGCCGCCTCGATGAGGCTGTCCTCCAGACTGTCCAGCACCGAGATCAGGGGGACCGCCATGAAGAGCATCGAGGTGTAGACCAGCCCCAGGATCATGGAAGCGTCGTTGTAGAGCATTTCCACCGGACGGTCGAGCAAGCCGAACCGCAGCAGGAAATGGTTGAGAATCCCGCTTTCCCGCAGAAGGATCATCCACCCGTAGACCCGGACCAATTCGCTCACCCAGAACGGCATCAGAAGCAGCGTCATCAGAAACCCCTGGAACCGGGGACCGACGACTTTCGTGATGTAAAACGCGACCGGAAGCGTGACCGCGAAAGTCAGGAAAGTGACCAGGACGGAGTAGAGCGCCGTTCGGACGAAGGTGCGCCAGTAGATCGGCTCCTCGAAAAAACGGACATAGTTCACCAGGCTCCACTCGAGGTCGCCGGCATCGTTTTCGATATGGAAGGACATGACGAGCAGGTCCAGGTGGGGCAGAACGATCAGCAGCAGGAGCCACAAGAGAACAGGAGTCAGAAAGCAGAGCAGCGGAAGCGTGATCCGGTAGCGGCTCATGGCCGTCATCCCGCGGCCGGATCCGCCGGCAGGCAGATTCCGGACCGCTCGTCCCAGCCCACCTCGACCCGGCTCCCGGCCCGGATATGGTCATATCGCCGGTTCTGAGGCAGGGCGATCAGCAATTCGGCTGCTCCCCCGGACGGTGACGCGAGAATACGGCTGTTGGCCCCATCGAAGAGCAAGGTCTTTACGGTGACTTCCAGCCGGTTGAGCCCGGCGGTTTCCTGCGCCGGTTCGATCAGCATGGCCTCCGGCCGGATGTAGACGTCCACCGGAGCGCCCGGAGACAGGGCCCCGGCCTGCCGCATCCTGAATATGCGGCCCCCTGCGGTCTCGATCTCGGCCACCCCGTCGGTAAACTTCCGGATGATGCCCGACCATCGGTTGTTTTCGCCGACGAAGCGGGCCACGAAGGAGGTGCGGGGGTGGCGGTAAAGGTTCTGGGGGGTATCGACCTGCTCGAAGCGCCCCCGGTTCATGACTGCCACCTGATCGGACATGACCAGTGCCTCGGACTGATCGTGGGTGATATAGACGAAGGTGGTGCCGACCTCCGCCTGGAGGGTCTTGAGTTCCACCTTCATCTGCTCCCTCAGTTTGAGATCGAGGGCCCCCAATGGTTCGTCCAGCAGCAGCACCACGGGATCCAGAACCAGGCAGCGGGCAATGGCCACCCGCTGCTTCTGCCCGCCGGAGAGCTGGTCGATCCGTTTATCCCCGAAACCGGGCAGCCCGACCCGCTCCAGCATCTGCTCCACCTTGTGATCGACATCGGGTTTTTTCTCCCCGCGCCGCTGGAGCCCGAAGGCAATGTTCTGTGCCACGTTCATCATGGGAAATAGGGCAAGGTGCTGAAAAATGAGATTGACCGGACGCCGGTTGGGAGAAACCGCCCTCATGTCCTCCCCGCGTATGAAAATGGTGCCGGCGGTCGGTTCGGTGAAGCCCGCGATCATGCGCAGCAGGGTCGTCTTTCCGCATCCCGACGGACCCAGGATGGAAAAGAAGTGGCCGTGGGGCACCTCGAAGGAAACCCCGTCGACGGCGGTGAAACCGCCGAACCGCTTGCTGACGTCTATGACCGACAGGTCGATCTGCATGGATTTCAGCGAAAGGGAGGGCGTCGGGATCTCGAGCGCCCTCCCCGTCCCGGTTGGGCGGGCACCGTCCACGAGTGGCCATTTTGCACCCTCATGGACGGGCCTCCCTGGATGGATTCACACTGACCGAAATCCGGGGAGCCGGATATCGCGTCGCTACTGGGCTGCTTTCACCTTGTCCAGAATCAGGCCTTCCATTTCCTCGAGCTTTGCCGGAACCGGCGGGTACCATTTGATGTTGTCGATGTCCGCATCCGTAAAGCTGCGTTCGAAATTCCCTTTCACTTCCGGGGTGCACAATTGAATCGCCCCCTTGGAGGCGGTTCCATATTTTTCCATGTTGGTGAAGACGGCGGCGTTTTCCGGACGCAGCATGAAATTGATCCATCGATACGCAGCTTCCAGGTTTTTGGCCTTGGCGGGAATGGCATACGTGTCGATCCAGCCCAGGGCGCCGCTTTTGGGGGCGATGAAGTCGATGTCGGGATTCTCCTCGTGGAGCTTCCAGCCCCCATTGTCCCAGGCCATGGCCAGGTGGACTTCCCCGGAGCGCATGGACTGAAGCAGAGCGTCGCCATTGGTCCAGTAGACCTTGACCGCTCCCTTTGCGTCGATCAGCTGCTGGCCGACCGTATCCATCAACTGCCGGTAGGCTTCCGGATCACCATAGAGCGCAAAAGGGTCCTTTCCCATTGAAAAAGCCATTCCGATGAGGGTCGGCCGCTTGAGCCGGTAGCTGACGCGGCCTTTGTACCTGGGATCCAGAAGATCCTTGTAGTCCGCCGCGTCCGGGGCGAACTTCCGGTTGACGATGAGCCCCGAGGTTCCGTAGACATGGGGAACCGCATA
>JBMNCP010000058.1:5831-17607 GCA_049366795.1 Desulfobacterales bacterium | reverse complement strand
AAATGTTTTTCCCCGAAATTTCAGCATCTTAAACAGCAGGACTTTTTACGAAGGCGTCAAATTTCGAATTTGAAATTTCAATTCAGGTGTGTGCCGGAGCGACCCGGCATGGGGGATACCACAGAGATCGGAGGAGGTGCATAGCCATGATTGACTCGATCATCGACGACACCCGCGAAAACATGGAGAAGACGATTGCCTCCCTGGTCAACGAACTCAAGCGGCTGAGGACCGGGCGGGCGAGCGCCAACCTGCTGGACGGCATCCGGGTCGATTATTACGGAACCCCGACTCCGGTCAACCAGATGGCGTCCGTATCCGTTCCCGAAAGCCGGCTGATCACCATTCAACCGTGGGATGTCTCGGTCATCAAGGATATCGAAAAGGCTATCCTGAAGTCCGACCTGGGACTCACCCCCTCGAACGACGGCAAAATCATCCGGATCGCCATTCCTCCGCTGACCGAGGAACGAAGAAAGCAGTTGGCGAAGAACGTCAACAAGATCTGCGAGGATCACAAAATCGCGGTTCGCAATATCCGTCGGGACGCCAACGATCTGCTGAAGGACGCCAAAAAGGACGGCGAAATTTCAGAGGACGAGGCCTTCAAGGGACAGGAACTGGTCCAGAAGGTCACGGATGATTTCATCAAGCAGATCGACGGCATCTATAAGGAAAAAGAGAAGGAAATTCTTGAATTCTAAGCGTGCCCCCATATCGGCGGGCGAATTGGACCCTCACAGGGTTCCGGCCCATGTCGCCGTTATCATGGACGGAAACGGCAGGTGGGCGCAAAAGAGGCTGCTCAATCGAATCAAGGGCCACGAAAAGGGCGCGGAGGCCGTCCGGACCATTACCGAGTCCTGCATCGAATTCGGCATCCCCTATCTCACCTTGTATGCCTTTTCGACCGAGAACTGGGAGCGGCCCGCGTCTGAAGTGGACGCCCTGATGGGGCTGCTCAGGAACTTCCTCGACACCCGGGAGGAGGAGCTGCTCAAAAACGGCATCCGCCTTTCGGCCATCGGCCAGATCGACCGCCTCCCAGGAAAGGTTCGGGCCTCCCTGGATCGGGTCGTCAATACCACCGGCCAAAACCGGAAGCTTCGCCTGACCCTTGCGTTGAGCTACGGAGGACGGTCCGAAATCATCGAGGCGGCGCGACGGATCGGGCGCCGGATCGAAGCCGGGGAGCTGCGGGCCGATCAGGTCGACGATTCCCTGCTGGCCGGCTGCCTGGACACGCACGATCTCCCGGATCCCGACCTACTGATTCGGACCAGCGGGGAGCGGCGCGTCAGCAATTTTCTGCTGTGGCAGATCGCCTACACGGAGTTCTATTTCACCGAAACCCTGTGGCCGGATTTCGGACGCGACGAATTTCTGACCATTGTCAAGGACTTCCAGAGCCGGGAACGGCGCTTCGGCAGGGTCAGCCACATTACCGCCTGAGCGGCCGGCTTCGACGCGTCCCCGTCATCGCTTTCCGGCGCCAATCCCACGACGGACTGCCCTGATGCATCTCAAAAGATGGATGACCGGAATTGCGGCGCTTCCGCTGGTGATCTACCTCATCGTCGGCGGGCCCTTGCATTTCCTGCTTCTGATCGCGGTCGTGGCGCTGTTGACCTACTGGGAATACGGCCGGATCGTGCTGACACCGTTGAATGACCGGACGACCGAGGCCTTCGTCGTGCTGGGGCTGGCCGCTACGGCGGCGATTCCGGCGGCGGTTCACCTCGACGACTTCGGCGCGGCCGGGCTGGTTGTCGCGCTCAACCTGGTAGGCTGCGGGCTGCTGGCGCTGATCCGCTTCAGCCGAAACCCCGGAATCCTGGACGCGGTATTCCGGCAGACCGCGGGCATCGTCTACATACCGCTTTCGCTCTCGCTTCTGATTCCCCTTCGATCGGAAGCCGACGGGTGGAAGTGGATTCTTTTCATCCTGTTTATCGTGTTCGCCGGGGATATCGGCGCCTATTACGTGGGAACCTACCGCGGGCGGCACAAGCTCTGCCCGGCGGTGAGCCCCGGCAAGACGATCGAAGGCGCCGCCGGCGGCATCGCGGGCAACCTCGTGGTCGGCTCCCTGTTCAAGACGGTCTGGTTCGCCGGCCTGCCCTGGATCCCGTGTGTGATGCTTTTCTGCGCAGTCGGCGTTGCCGGTCAGATCGGTGACCTTTTCGAATCCCAGATCAAAAGGACCGCAGGAATCAAGGACTCGGGCACCCTGCTGCCCGGCCACGGGGGATTCCTGGACCGAATCGATGCCCTGCTTTTCGTGGCACCGGTGGCATATGCATTTCGATATTACATTCTGACATGAAATCACTGGCCATCCTGGGTTCAACCGGCTCCATCGGTTGCAGCACCCTGCAAATCGTCGAACAGTTTCCCGACGCGTTTACCGTTAAGGCGCTCACGGGCTGGAGCCGGATCGACCGGCTGGCCGACCAGGTGCGCCGCTTCGCCCCTGAGATGGCGGTCGTGGCCGATGCCGAACGGGCACGGCAACTTCGGGAGCGGCTGCCGGCTGGAGTCGACGTCCGCATCCTGCACGGCGAGTCGGGGTGTGTGGAGGCCGCCACCCACCCGGAAGCGGACATGGTGGTGGCCGCCGTGGTGGGTGCCGCCGGTCTGATGCCCACGTTGTCTGCCATCGAGGCCGGCAAGGACATCGCGCTCGCCAACAAGGAAACCCTGGTCATGGCCGGTGATCTCGTCATGGCGGCGGCAATGCGCAAGGGCGTCCGCATTCTGCCGGTGGACAGCGAGCACAGCGCCATTTTCCAGTGCATGGGCGGATGGACCCATCCCCACCTTTCCCGGATCCTCCTGACCGCCTCCGGCGGACCTTTCCGCACGCTGCCCGCCGACGCATTCGAAACGCTGACCCCGGAGCAGGCCCTTCGGCACCCCACCTGGCAAATGGGCGCCAAGATCACCATCGACTCGGCAACGCTGATGAACAAGGGGCTCGAAGTGATCGAGGCCTGCCATCTGTTTCGGGTCCCCCCTGAGGCCGTCGAAATCGTGGTGCATCCCCAGAGCATCGTGCACTCCATGGTGGCTTTTACCGACGGAGGGATCCTCGCACAGATGGGGGTTCCGGACATGAAGGGGGCGATTGCCTTTGCCCTGTCCTACCCGGAGCGGCTTCCCCTGAACCAACCGCTGCCGGATTTTCCGAAGCTGGGGAGCCTGACGTTCGAGGCGCCGGATCCGGATCGCTTTCCATGCCTGTCGCTGGCCTTTGCCGCCTGCCGGGCCGGGGGAACGATGCCGGCCGTGATGAATGCCGCCAACGAGGTCGCCGTCAACGCTTTTCTCCGGAAAGAGATCGGGTTCATGGACATCCCCCGGACGATCGAGGACGTCATGGCGCGGCATTCGAGACAGGATGGCCTCAGTCTCGATGCGCTCCGCGAAGCCGATCGCCGGGCCCGGGATGCCGCCCGTGGGGCGATCGGCCGGCGCAGGGCTTGAAGTCGAAACCGCCTTGCTTTATTCTGCAACTCCATTTTTCGATCCCGCACTCCCGAGAGACGAAATCCATAGTTCCTCTCCCTCGACGGGCGCGGGCCGGAGTGAGGGGGTATCCAATGGTTTCCCATCCGCTTCTCGTTGCAATGCCCCCGAACGGGAACGGGAAATGACAGGACTGAATCATGAGCAGCAGCGTTCTGGCGTTTATCGTCGTTTTAGGCGTTCTGATCTTCTTCCACGAGTTGGGCCATTTCCTGGTGGCCCGGCTTTTCGGCGTCGGAGTGGAAAAGTTCTCTCTCGGCTTCGGGCCCCGCTTGTTCGGGCGGCAGATCGGCCTGACGGACTACCGGATCTCCCTGATCCCGCTCGGCGGCTACGTGAAAATGGTCGGAGACGAGCCGGACGCTGAAATCGAACCCGAGCTGAAGCCGATGTCCTTCACTCACAAATCGGTGGGCAGGCGATTTCTCATCGTCGCCGCGGGCCCGCTTTTCAATCTTCTGCTGGCCGTGGTCATCTTCTTTTTCGTATTTTCCTTCTCGGGGGTGTTCATTCATCAGCCGGTCATCGGGGAAGTCCAGCCGGATTCCCCCGCCGCCACAGCCGGTCTCCAGCCGGGGGACCGGGTTGTCGCGGTGGGCGGCGTGGAAGTGGAAAACTGGGAAGAGATGGCCCAGCGCATCGGTGCTTCAAAGGGTGAGGCCGTTACCCTGACCATCGAACGTGATGGGGCGGCCAGGACACTGAGCATCGTGCCCCAGCTCCGCTCCACCCAGAACCTGTTCGGGGAGGATATCGATCGATACATCATCGGCATCACCTCCAGCAGCGAGTTCGAGCAGCGAACCCTGGGTCCGCTGGAATCCCTGACCGAAAGCGTCGTGAAGACCTACGAGATCACCGAGTTGACCGTCGTCAGCGTGGTCAAGTTGATCCAGGGGCGGCTGCCCGCGACCACCATCGGCGGGCCGATCAAGATCGCCAAAATGGCCGGCGCCCAGGCCAAGGAAGGGTTGATGAACCTGCTGGTATTCACGGCCGTGATCAGCGTCAACCTGGGCATCCTCAACTTCCTTCCGATCCCGGTACTCGACGGCGGCCATCTGATGTTCTTCACGATCGAGGCGGTCACCCGCCGGCCGGTCAGCGTGAAAATTCGTGAAGCCGCCCAGCAGGTCGGCATCTTTCTGTTAATATTATTAATGATTTTCGTTATATACAACGATATCGTCAATCCGTGATTCGCGGAGGGGGCCTTCATATGCCGCACCGTCTCGAGATCATGCTGAAGCCCGAATTGGCGGATGCCGAGGGAGAATCGTTGCGCCACAAGGCGCTGGCCTATCTCGGCATCGAACTGGAGTCGGTTCGCGCTGTTTCGATTCTCACCTTGGACGCCGACCTGTCTTCCCGGCAGCTCGAAGCCATTCGGACGGGCGTGTTCACCAATCCCGTCATCCAGGTATCATCCTATCAACCCCTTGCGGTGCCTTTCGACTACATGCTTTGGGTGGGCTTCCGGCCGGGCGTGCGCGACAACCCGGGCGCGACCGCCGTCGAGGCGATCGAGGATTTCCTGGGGATCCGCCTCGCTGAAAACGAAGGCGTCTACACCTCGCGCCGGTTTGGTCTGAAGGGCGCATCGCTCACCGCCGATCAGGTGGACCGCATCGCCGGCGAGTTGCTCGCCAATGACATCATCCAGCAGTGGCGCTTCTGGTCGAGGAAAGAGTGGGACCCGGAAACCGGCATCGGGCTGATGATTCCCAAGGTTCGGCTGGATCACCGGCCGTCGGTTGCCGCCATCCCTGTCGAAAGCGACGCGGCCCTCCTGGCGGTCAGCATGGAGCGGAACCTCGCCCTAAACCCCAACGACATCCCCACCATCCGAGCCTATTTCACGAATCCGGACGTCCTGAACGAACGAAGAGCCGTGGGTCTCGACGACCCCACCGACGTCGAACTCGAATTCATTTCCCAGGCGCGAAGCGATCACTGCAACCACAACACGTTCCGGGGGAAATTCCACTACCGGGACCTGGACACCGGGGAAACCGACATTGTCGACAGCCTGTTCAAGACCTGCATCGAGCAGCCGACCCTTGAGCTTCAGAAACAAAAGGACTGGGTGGTGTCGGTCCTCTGGGACAACGCCGGGGCCGGGCGCTTCGACGAGGAGCACTATTACGTGATCACGGGCGAAACCCACAACTCCCCTTCCAACATGGAAGCTTACGGCGGGGCCATCACCGGCATCGTGGGCGTCTACCGGGATCCCTTGGGGACGGGAAAAGGTTCGCGCCTGATCATGGGCAGCTACGGGTACTGCGTCGGGCCGAGGGATTACGACGGGGAACTCAAGCCCCGGCTGCACCCCCGGCGGCTTCTCGACGGGGTGATCGAGGGCGTGCGGGACGGCGGCAACAAGAGCGGGATTCCGACCCCCTTCGGCCAGACACTCTTCCATCCCGGCTATCTCGGCAAGTGCCTGGTGTTCGTGACGGCGCTGGGCATGATGCCCGCCACCGTGAAGGGCGAGCCTGCCGAGCAGAAAAAGACGTCGCCGGGCGAGTTGATCCTCATGTGCGGGGGACGGGTCGGAAAGGACGGCATTCACGGCGTGACAGCCTCCTCCGAGAGCTTCTCGGAGACCACGCCGGCAGGCCATGTCCAGATCGGAGACCCGTACACCCAGAAGAAGATGCACGACTTTCTCCTCGAAGCACGGGACGAGGGCCTGATCCGGTTCATCACGGACAACGGCGGCGGAGGCCTTTCCTCCTCCATCGGGGAGTCGGCGCAGTTTTCCAACGGCTGCGAGGTGGACCTGGACCGGGTCCCGCTCAAGTACGACGGCCTCGATCCCTGGGAAATCTGGATCTCGGAATCCCAGGAGCGCATGACGGTGGCGATCCACCCCGACGATCTCGACCGGTTCATGGCGCTTTCCCGGAAACACGAGGTCGAAAGCACGGTAATCGGCCGGTACACGGATTCCGGGAGGCTTCACATCCGCTACCAGGGGAAAACCTGTGCCCACGTGGCGCTCGATCTGCTGTCCCGGGGGTTTCCCCAGTGGGAATTCAGCGCGGAGTGGCGGTCGCCCGCGTCCAGGGGGCTTGCCGAACCCGTCCTCTCCACCCCGCGAGACTACCGGACCCTCCTGCTGGACCTCCTCGGTCGCCCCAACATCTGTTCCAAGGAGTGGATCGCCCGGCAGTACGATCACGAGGTCCAGGGCGGCAGCGTCGTCAAGCCCCTGGTCGGACGCCGCGGTGATGTGAACAGCGATGCCGCGGTCATCCGGCCGGTGCTGGGTTCCCGCCGGGGGCTGGCTTTCGCCCAGGCCCTCCACCCGCACTATTCGGCCATCGACGCCGGTTCCATGGTCGCCGCCGGCATCGACGAGGCGGTGCGGCGGATCGTGGCGGTGGGAGGCGACGTCGACCACATCGGCGGCGTGGACAACTTCTGCTGGCCTTCCATTCAGTACGATGCCCGGAAAAACCCCGACGGCGCCTTCAAGGCGGCGCAGCTCGTCCGCGCCTGCAAGACGCTCAGGGACGTCTGTCTGGCCTACGGCATCCCGCTCCTGTCCGGAAAGGACAGCATGTACGTCGACGGTCACCTCAAGGGCCGCTACGGCGTCACCCACAAGGTTTCGGCGCCCGAGACCCTCCAGTTCTCGGCCGTTTCCGTGGTGCCGGACGTCCGCCGCTGCGTCACCATGGATTTCAAGATGCCGGGAGATCTGGTGTACGTGGTGGGCGGGACCCGGGACGAACTCGGAGGCTCCGAATACTACGACCATCTCGGTTACACCGGGTTGAACGTGCCGCGGACCGATCCCGAAGCCTTCCTGAAGCACTATCGCCTGCTGGGCGAGGCCATTGCCGGCGGGATCGTCACCTCGGCGCACGGCGTCTATCGCGGGGGGCTCGCCGTGCACCTGGCCCTGGCCGCCCTGGCGGGACGCGTGGGGGCGGTGATCCGGCTCGCCGATGTCCCCGCCGACGGCCTGGACCGGGAAGACGCGATCCTCTTCTCCGAATCCCAGGGGCGCATGATCGTGACGGTCGCCCCGTCGAACCGGGAGGCCTTCGAAGACCTGATGCGGCAGGCGCCCGCGGCCTGCGTCGGCCGGGTGACCGGAGATCCGACCCTGGAGATCCTCGGCCTCGATGGAAAACCCATCGCATCCCTTGACATCGACGCCATCGAACGGGCGTGGAAAGCGCCGTTTGGAGATCTGATATGAGCACCGTTCGCGTTCTGGTTCTGACCGGCTTCGGTCTCAACTGCGACATGGAAACCGCGCATGCCTTCGAACTGGCCGGCGCCCGGCCCGAACGGGTGCACATCAATTCCCTGATCGACGGCAGCGCGCGCCTCGAGGACTACCGGATCCTGGCCTTCGGCGGCGGGTTCAGCTGGGGTGACGACCACGGCGCCGGCGTCATCCAGGCGGTCCGGATGGGGACCCGGCTGCGGGATCAGATCCGGGATTTTATCTCCGGAAGAGGGCTGGTGATCGGCATCTGCAACGGCTTCCAGACCCTCGTCAACCTGGGCCTGCTGCCCGGGCTGGACGGCAACTATTCGGAGCGATCCGTCGCGCTGACCCACAACGACTGCGGCAACTTCCGCGACGAGTGGGTTCACCTCCGGATCAATCCCGACAGCCCGTGCGTCTTCACCCGGGGGCTGCCGCCGATGGAACTCCCGGTCCGCCACGGCGAGGGAAAGCTGGTCGCCGACCCGAAGGTGCTGGATCGCCTGACCGCCGCAAACCAGGTCGTGCTCCAATACGCCCGGCCGGACGGCGAACCTGCCGGCGGCGTCTTTCCCCACAATCCCAACGGCTCCCTCATGGACATCGCCGCCATCTGCGACCCCACCGGACGGATCTTCGGCCTGATGCCCCACCCCGAGGCCTTCAACGACTGGACCAACCACCCCCAGTGGACGTTCGAGGCCGAGAAGCGCAGGCGCAGGGGCGAGCCGATGTTCCCGGACGAGCCGACGCCCGGCATCCGGATGTTTCGGAACGCGGTGGAGTATGTTGCGGATGGGGCGTGAGCCGTGAACAGTGAGCCGTGAGCCGTAGGGCGTAATTGGTTATTGGTTAATGGTGAATGGTGATCCGGATGATGTTGGGAGGGCTGGGATAGAAGAAGATTCTCTTGGATCGACCATGACCACAGCCCAGGTCGACCCGTAACCTTGACTTACTCGTTCCCATGCTCCCGCGTGGGAACGCCCGCAAGATCAGCCTACAGGTGAAGACGTCGGGGCCCGAGTTGAATGCTTTTCCTCTCTGAATGCTGCCGGAAAAATTCCAATGACCCTTTGGGGATCCCTTTCTGCATCTACTCCACGTATGACTGGAGGAATCCTCTTGCTTTCTTCCCTCCCCTCATGGGAGGGACCGAGGGAGGGGGAAGAACCGTGAGCCGTGAGCCGTCAGCCGTGAGCCGGGAACCGTGAGCCGTGAACCGTGAACCGTGAACCGTGAGCCGTGATTGGTTATTGGTGATTGGTTAATGGTGAATGGTGATCCGGATGATGCTGGATGCGGTGTTGTCGCGATGCCGGAGGTCAACTTCCGGCCACCTCTTCGGATTGATCCGGCGCCTCCTCCCGGCGTATTAAAATAGTTTTATGTAGCTATAAAAACTTTTTATGTATTTTGGGATTCGTCGAAAATATTTTAAGATCCCTCCTCCTCGCAACCCCACCGTTCAGGCGTCGCGCCTGAAACCAGTCTTTTCCGTAACTCACCAATATTTCAAAAATAATCCGAATTGTATCCCACAGTGAGCGATTCCCGCTCCGCATAACCCGACCGATCCGGATCCGATCGGTACGAATCTTGTATGCCCAGAGGCCCGGGAGAGAATAGCTATGAAAAAGAACAGCGGATTTTCGGTAATCGAGTTGATGGTGGTTGTTGCTATTTTTGCGATTCTTGCGTCCATTGCCGTACCCGGATTTCTGGATTGGCGGAGTCGGAGCCGGCTTCAGGGGGCAGTCAGCAACCTTGTGGCGGATTTCCAGTTGGCAAAAATGCGGGCGGTCAAGGAGAACAGCAATGTAGCGATCGAATTTATTGCTCCTGACTACACATCCTACCGCGTCTATGTGGACAACAACCCGGGCAACGGCGCCTTTGACGCTGGAGAAATTCTGCTTCGAAACGTAGAGTTCCCCAACGGTTTGTCCTACGACCCAACCCAGTCCGGATTTGCCGGCGGCGTTCATCGGACAAACTTCGACTCCAGAGGTCTACCCAACGGGCTTGGCGGAACTGCTACTTTGCGACAGGACGCACAATTACGAAAAATTGTTGTCAATCGTGTCGGGCGGATCAGAACGGAGTAGAGAAGATGAAGGTAATTCAGGGAGCATCCAAGGCAGAAACGGCGGTCGATAAAAGAGGGCACAAAGGGGAAAGCGGCCTGACGCTCATCGAGGTCCTGCTGGCGCTTGCCATATTCTCGATCGGAGTTCTGGCGGTAGCACAACTGCAGATTTCAACCGTACGGAACACCACCCGTGCGAACGTCATCACGATGGCCAACATGCTGGCTCAGTCCAGAATGGATGAACTCAAGAATTTCTCGAGCCTGATCGAGCTCGATGCACTGGACGGTGTCGAGGAAAACGATATCGACGAGTTTGGAAATTCCGGGGGGGTTTTTACACGTACCACCAGCGTTGACACCCCTCCAAATCCGATTGGAACGCTTGCAAGAGAAATAACGGTAAGAGTCACTTGGGACAGTGCCTGGAGGGGACATCGCCAGGTTGAGATGACCTCGCTTACGCAAGGAAACGGCATATGAACGCGGTTCGCTATCCAGATCATGCGATTGCCTGTCGCCAACGAAATCATCAAGCCCGGAATGGTGGATTTACACTTATCGAACTTCTGATTTCCTTGGCGATATTCTCCATTTTCATGGTGGCCATCTACACGATCCTGCTCGGGCAGACCCGCTCCTATACGACTCAGCAGGTTGCCGCCGGCGTTCAAGGGAGTGTGCGGGCCGTGGTCGAACTGATGTCGGAAGATCTTCGGCAGGCGGGTCTGGATGCCCTCAACACTTCCGGGGCGGGATTTGAGACTGCCACCGCAACCTCCTTCCGGATCACATCAGACAGAGTAATTCCCGGCGACACCCAGTCGAACGGAACCATCGACAATACCAATTTCGAACGAATCACCTATTACTTCGACAGCACCGACAACACCTTGAAACAGAGGCTATACGAAGGCACGAGCAGCGCCCAGCCAGGCCAGCCGCTGCTGGACAATGTCACGGGTGTCCAGTTTCGCTACCTGGATGCAGACGACGCTGAAACCGCCATCCTGAGCGAAATCCGGAATGTGTTGATATCCCTGACCGTTTCCGAGCCGGCCGGCCGGGATGGGATGCTGTCAAGAACGTACAACACCAGGGTGCGTTGCCGGAACATGGGACTGTGACCGTTGCAGAACATCGCAGTCCTGAATAGGGACATCGTGACTGAACTATCTGTGATGATAAAGGATCCAAAAATGAATTCCTCACGGTCATTGATCCACGATGAGCGGGGATCGGCCATTGTGGTCGCCCTCCTGATTCTGAGCCTGCTAACGATCGTCGGTATTGCGGCCACCCGCACCAGCGATTCCGAAATCTCCATAGCCGGCAATGAAACCGCCTATCACCGCGTCTTGTACCGAACAGAAGCCACAGCGGTGGAATCGGCTATGTACATCGAAACCATGCTGCCCAATGACCTGAAAAACCGGGTTCCCTTGTGGCTCCACGCGGAAGCAGCGGCGCCGGATCTCACGGATGAGGGCCAATGGGACTATAACAACCTGGACGGGGACGATAACGCTGAAACATCCACTTACGACAGCAATGTGGCATACGCGGCCGTTGATCTGGGCATCGCGCCGGGTTCCTCGATCTCCATGACCCAATCGACCCAGGTTCGGGCCTACCGGATTTTCGGTCTCGAACGGAGCAGGGAAGGATCGAAGATGATCGAGGTGGGCTACAAGCGAAGATTTTGACCGGAATACTCCTGAGGATCTGAATTCCATCTGAAGATAAGCTGATTGGCGGTTCAAGCGCAGCGGGAGGACATATCATGCGGTGCGGAATGAAAAGCGGAAGCAAAACTGGAATCTACTTTTTGGTGCTGGCGGTTTTGTTTCTTTTGCCTTCTGTTGCGATGGCGGACACGAGCGTGAGCGTGAGCGTGTCGCCGGGTTCCGGCCCGGAGAGCGTGGATC
>JBMNCP010000058.1:0-5731 GCA_049366795.1 Desulfobacterales bacterium | reverse complement strand
ACGATCACGGGTCCTGCGACGAGCGCGGACGTCACGGTGCAAGTGGAAGATGACACGGTCGAGGAATCCGGGGAAGGGTTCAGTCTGGACATTTCGTCGGTGAGCGCGACGTCGGGTACGGCGATCGAGGGAGATCCGTCGACAGCGGCCTACGAGATCATCGACAACGACACGAGCGTGAGCGTGAGCGTGTCGCCGGGTTCCGGCCCGGAGAGCGTGGATCCGGTGTTTACGTTTTTGTTGTCGAATCCGGTTCCCGACGGTGAGGTTGTCACGGTGGATTATGCCGTGGCGTACAGCGGGGGTGCGACGGCTGCGGATCTGAGCGTGGTTCCCCCCGGTTCGGTGACGATCACGGGTCCTGCGACGAGCGCGGACGTCACGGTGCAAGTGGAAGATGACAAATTAATTGAGAAGAATGAAGACGTTACAATCGAAATCACGGCTGTCAGCAAAACTGACGGAACTGCAGTTACTGGAGCGCAAAATAGCGCAACATATACCATCGATAGTGATGATATCGCCTTTTTGTCAATTCAAGGTCCTGTTGGCGGAACAATTTCCGAAGCAAGTGGCCATGCCGTTTTCACTGTAATATTAAACGACGGTGGTGCAGGTCTGACCTTGCAGGACGGCATTTCCTTTAACTACTGGACCATGCCGGATTCAACCAGCCCGGCTACTGATGGGCAGGACTATATTGGAACGAATGAATCCCCTGTGGCAACGGTCATAAGTGCGGGCCAGAACAGCGTCGATATCGAAGTGCCGATTCAAGATGATCTTTTGGTTGAGCCCGATAACCAGACTTTCCATGTATGGTTGGGCGATCCACTTGATCCAACAATGGAAGTAGAGACCTCAGTTTCTGATGTTAAAATCCCTGGTAATACCAATGCAAGCTGCACCATCATCAGCGATGATGTTTCAACATTGAGAATCACTGGACCAGCGAATCCCGTGACCGAAGGTGATGATGCTGTTTTCAGCGTGCATTTGGATCATCAGATTGAAGATGGATACGCTGTAACGCTTCAGCATGAGACCAGCTCTCCTCCTGACGGAACTGCGACGCCGGTGGTTGACTTTTCCCCTGTGGCAACGCCTGATAATGATGTTCCAATACCAACCAGTGTCGATTCCTTCACCATACCTGTGTCCACAGTGCTCGATAGTATTATTGAAGATCCAGAAATTTTTCTCCTTTATCTCCTTGGGACGTCTTCAGATGACGTTGTTGTCTCCGGCGTTCCAGGAGAGGAACAAGCTTCCGCAAGCATTCGCGATGATACTCGAGACACAATCCGAATCGACACTGCTTCCGTTCCTGTTCGATTCAATGAATATGACGGCACCCTTTCTATCCCGCTTGTCATTACCGGCGGTGCGCTAATCGAAGGTACTTCTGTTGAAGTCTCCTACCAAGTCAGTGGAACGGTTGAGGGATCTGACTACACGTTGGTTGACGGGGGTGGTTTTACCATCGATGATTCCAACTATGCCGATCCACAGATTGAGATCGAACTGATTAACGATAGCGAGATCGAGAGGACGGATTCCCTGGACGATGGCGGCACTCCTTATTTGGGAGAAAATCTCGTCATAACCCTTGTCGGATCCAATTCTCCTCTGCTCACTATAGATGATGTTGATAATAGCGCTGACATACTCATTGTGGACAACGACTACGAGGTGAGTTTCGAAACCACCGAGAATGGAACGGTTGTTTCTCCTTCCGGGCCGGTAACCGTAAACCACGATGGTTCGGTCGACATTGATTATAGCTGGGATTATGAATTTCAGACGTTCACTGTATGGGATGTAACGAATGGTGAGGCAGCTACTATACCTGGTGACGTAGGAAGTGTCGATTCAAGTACATTGGGAATTCTGAGGCTCAGCAACTTCGGCACCGACGTTCGGGTCCGGCTGATATTCAAGCACCAGTTGGAACTGATTGTGGGTGAGAATGGAAAGGTAGAGTACGAGTCGCCTGGGTCGGGGACCTATACCTCCAGCACCTCACCTGCATATTTAATCGTGGATCACGACGAATCCGAGGATGGAGCCGGTCCGACCTTCAACTTCAACCCGAATCAAAGTGCGGACATCTGGTATTGCGTACGGGACGTTCTTGAGGGAGGCGTCTCACAAGGTGCTGTCGAGGGGCACGTCGTGGACACCATGACGGCCAATAATACTTTGGAAGTTTACTTCAGAGATGGTTCCGTAACCGTCCTGATCGAGCCCGCTGCTGTGGCAAGCGCAGTGAATCCTGGGCTCAGAGGCCAGTGGAAAATAGTTGACTCCAATGACAACGATATAACAACAGATTGGCTCGATGGTGACAATTCCCACCCGCTTCCTTGTAATGTGAATGATTACAAGATTGTGTTCAAAGAAGTTCCGGGCTGGATTACGCCGGATCCCATTCCTCTGACCATAGACGCGACCACAACTGAAAATCCCGTATACACTGGAACCTATATATCCAGAACCTATGTGCTTACGGTTCAAACGGCCGGCGACGGCAGTGGCAGCATCAATATGGATCCCGAAGGATCCGGATTGGCCGGTCCCGGCACCTACACCTATTTCTATGGCGATTCGGTGAACCTGTCTGCGATTTCCGAAAGTGGATCTGGATTCCTCCGCTGGGAAGGAGCTGCCAGCGGGACTAGTTCGCCGGTTACGATTACCATGGATCAGGACAAGACCGTTACCGCAGTTTTCTTTGCGATGGGTACCGATGCCGACGGTGACGGTTTTCTTTCCGACGATCCGGATCCGGCCCGTCGGGATTGCGATGACAACAATCCTGCGATCCATCCTGATGCACAGGAGCTCTGTGGCAATACTGTCGACGAGAACTGCGACGGAGTGGCTGAGGAATGCGGTCCGGATCACATCGACAACGATGGAGACGGCTATTCCGAGGTTCAGGGGGATTGCAACGACAGCGATGCATCGATCTATCCCGGGGCTGAGGATGTCTGCGATGATGGCATCGATCAGGATTGTTACGATGGAGACCGTATATGCGGATCACAGGTGACCTGCGTCACGCCCTCCGAGATTCCGCTGGAGTCTCAAGCCATTACAGCCCGTCCGGCAATCATGTTCTTGCTCGATGATTCCGGGTCCATGGACTGGGAATTCATGACGCCGGGATCTCAAGGACTTTTCGAGGGCACCTACTACTACATTTTCGACGATGAGGGTGACAACAATTATCCCCAGTCGAGCTGGTACTACGACCAGGACTATCTCCGGCACGACAGCAACCGGGTACGGGATTACCGGACGCGGTGGGCGGGTTACAATCGGATTTTCTACAACCCAGTCAATAAATACAATCCCTGGCCAAGATGGAACGTTTTGCCCAACACGGATGGCAGCAGCGGAAGTCTCTCCTTTGATGCAAACCCGGACACCCCGCGCTCCAACCCGGTCAAGAGCACTCCAACCCACGATCTGGATGAGAATTATTTTACCGTAAGAGTTGTCACCAGTTCCGAAACTGGTCCGGACCAAAGCATCGTATTGAGACGCGTGGCAGGCGCAAATGGGACAACTATTGCAGATGCGATCTGGTTGAAGTCATCGAGCCTTCCGGATGTAGTTCTGGATGACGAGGATGCCGGATTTCTGACGTCTGGCACCTGGATGTCCGGCGTCAATGTGACCGCCGACTACAACGCAAGCGTTCATGCAACACTGACTGAAGGGGCTTCAGCTAAATGGAATCTCAACATCCCAGCCACCGGGGATTACGAAGTGCTGGTTTTCAACCCGCCATATAACCAGGCGGATATGAATGCCGAATATACAATTCATCATACAACAGCGGCCGGATCGGCCGACTCTTCGGTGAGCTACCCTATCAACCAAAGAATCGACAACGACCCGTTAGGTTCCTGGTGGTCAAGCAATTATTGGACGACACTGGGAACTTATCATTTTAATTCCAACACTCCGACGACACAAAACTATAACATTCATCTTTCACACTACTTTGTTAAAAACGGCAGCACCATTTACCTGGTAAATCTGAACGGCCAAGCGGCTTCGGGTCAGTTCCAGATCTTCCGATTCGATGATGCCGACAGTGACAACCGGGTCGATGACGACGAACTTTCCCTTGTATTCGAGGGCGCCAGCCTCGGGTCAGTGGCGGACACCCATGAAATCTACCCAATCATTCCGAGAAATGCAGATGGAAGCGTCCGAAGCTACGCCCAGGAACGCCAGAATTTTGCCAACTGGTTCTCCTTTTTCCGAAAACGCCAATTCGCGGCCAAGGCTGCGGTGGGTCAGGTAATCGAAGACATGTCGGATGCTCGTATCGGCTTCGATACCATCAATAATCCCTATCCCTACACTGCCCAGACCGAGATGCTGAATATCGATCTGAGCACGGGCGAAGACGAGACGTCTGATCTCCTCAATATTCTATACAGCCGCGTGAAGGCCAACGGGAGTACTCCGCTGAAAAAAGGGCTTGAGAATATCGGAAAATATTTCAATCAGGACAGCAGCGATCCCGGAGAACCCAGCAATGGTGGAATCTCGACCACGCGGCCTGTTTGGGATACGGAGGCCAATGGCGGCGGTTGTCAGCGGGCATTTACCATTGCCATGACGGATGGTTTTTGGAACACCAACAACGAACCCAGTGTCGGCAACGCAGATGGCGACGACAATACGGATTATGATGGGGGAGAATACGGAAGCAACAACCACACAAATACGCTGGCGGATGTCGCGATGTATTATTTTGAGCAGGACCTTCACCCGGGCCTGCCGGACTCTGTCAAACCCAAGGGGCAAGACCTTGCTCCCCATCAGCATATGACCACTTACGGAGTATCGTTCGGGCTTTACGGAACGATCAACCCATCATCCTATCCCAACTGTCCGCCCAGGTGTGAAGCCGGGGAACTCGACTGCCCCGACATCGATTGTCCGGATTGGCCGCAGCCTCAGGCCGATTCCCAGACGACCGTGGACGATCTCTGGCATGCGGCAGTCAACGGCAGAGGCCTCTTTCTGAGCGCAGGCGATCCCATTGAACTGGTGAACGCGCTGATTACGGTCATGCAGGACATCCAGGATATGACAGCAACCGGTGCATCGGTTGCCATCAATGCCCAGGAGTTGCAAAGCAGCACACTTCTGTTCCAAGCGATCTACAAGACAAACGAATGGACTGGCGACCTTTTGGCCAAACCCCTTGATCCCGATACAGGTGCCATCCGAAAGATCACCAACTCGGAAGGAAAACTTGTGGACGAGGTCTTGTGGTCGGCCGCTGACCGCCTCGAAGCGGGCGGATGGGGTTCGCGAAGGATCATTACCTTCAACGGGACGGTCGGTATTCCGTTCAACAGCACCTACCTGTCGAGCGACCAGATGACGCTACTCGGAGATGACGCAGCCGAGCAGGAGAATATGATCGAGTACATTCGGGGCAACGGCGCTTTGGAGGGGACGCTGTATCGAGAGCGGCCCGCCATGCTTGGAGACATCGTTCATTCTTCTCCGGTGCATGTGAAACTGGACACCCTGCCTCTTGACGATCCAAATCACGAGCCGGGTCTTGTGGTGGTCGGGGCCAACGACGGTATGGTTCATGTTTTTAAGGAAGACACCGGTGACGAGATCTTCGCATATATTCCCAAGCTTGTTTTGGGAAATCTGAAAGATCTTTCCGTTCCGTTATACTCCCACC
>JBMNCP010000057.1:0-32708 GCA_049366795.1 Desulfobacterales bacterium | reverse complement strand
CTTTCCTCACCCCTTCAGCTGACCGACCACCAGCTCGCTGAGATCGATCGCCTCCATCCGGCCCTCGAGGCCGGCCACTTTGATGGCGTCCTCCATGTTGACCAGGCAGAACGGACAGGCGGTGACGATCACATCGGCGCCGGCCTTGGCCGCCATCCGGACCCGAAGCACCCCCATGCGCTGTTCTTCTTCGGGTTCATAGAAAAGCATCAGTCCGCCGCCGCCGCAGCAAAACGAGCGGTCGCGGCTTCGAAGCATCTCCACCCGCTTCAGGCCCGGAATGGCGTCAAGCACCGCCCGGGGCACGTCATAGAGCCCGTTGTGGCGGCCGAGATAACAGGGGTCGTGGTAGGTATAAACCTTCCCGTCGGTCAGAGGCGAGAAGGCAAGCTTGCCCTGGTGAATCCCCCGGGCGATCACCTGGCTGATGTGCTCCACCGGCGGAAGCCCCTTGTAGTCGTGGGTAAGCGTGTTGAATGCGTGGGGGTCGGCAGTGACGATGCGCCTGGCCCCGGAGGCGGCGATAGCCTCGGTGTTGGCGGCGCAGAGCTCCTGGAAGAGCATCTCCTCGCCGAAGCGGCGCACTTCGTTGCCGCTGTCGCGCTCCTCGCGACCGAGAATGCCCGCCTCGATCCCGCAGCGCTCCAGGATGCGCGCCGTGGCCCGTGCGATCTCCTGCATCCGGTCGTCGTAGGAGCAGATGCTGTCCACGAAAAAGAGCGTCTCGGCCGTCTCGCCCTCGTCCACCCGCAGGAGGCTTCCGTCTCCGTTGAGCCCCTTGATCCAGTCGGCCCGCTTCTTTTCCATCTTTCCCCATGGATTGCCCCGTTTCTCTAAAGCGCTGAGCGGCTTCTGAAGCGACTGGGGGACGTTTCCGTCATCGACCATGCCTCGTCTCAGGTCCACGATCTTGTCGATGTACTCTATGCCCAGCGGGCATTCCTCCTCGCAGGCCCCGCACGTCGTGCACGACCAGATCTCGTCGGGATCGTAGACCGAACCGATCAGCCCGTAGTCCTCGGGCTTCTCCACGTCATTTTCCAGGATCGGGAAATTGGCGAAAGCGTAATCCCGGCCTTTGATGGAAATGAACCGGGGTGACAGCGGACGGCCGACCGCGTTGGCCGGACAGTTGTCCGAACAGCGGCCGCAGTCGGCGCAGGAGTAGAAATCGAGTATGTGCTTCCAGGTGAAATCCTCGAAGCGCTTCACCCCGAAGGAGGCCAGTTGATCGAGTTCACCCGGCTTGATCCCGTGGCGGACTGGCTTCACCGTGCCCTTGTCCAACCGCATGAAGTAGACGTTGAATAGGGAGGTGATGACGTGGAAATGCTTGCCCATGGGCAGAAAGCAAAGGAAGAAGAAAAAAGTGAGATCATGGACGAAGTAGGCACCGATGTGCAGGCTTTGAAGGGAGGCGATCGGGTGGTCCATGAGTGCGTTCTTGAACACCCAGGCGAGCGTCCCCGGAGCGATGAACTCGGCATGCTGCCCCTGCTGGATCTGTGCCACGGCCAGCGAGGCCTCGAACAGGCTCTCCGAGACCATCAGCGTTGCGATCAGCGCCAGTACGAAAAGCGCCTCCCACGTGTGGTCCTTGCCGTAGCGCGCGGGAACCGCGTAACGCTCGGGCCGGAAAAGCCCCCGGCGCACCCCCGCCACCAGACAGCTCAGAAATACCCAGGTGGCGGCATAGTCCTTGGTAACCGCATAGACATCCCCCAGCCAGCCGCCGAAGCCCGGGAACACGAACCCCGGAAAAATCCCCACTATCACCAGCGTGATGGACCGGATGCTCAGGATCAGAAACCCGGCGAAGATCAGGATGTGCAGCACGCCCGCCATCATGTACCGGGGCTGGCGCCACTGGGCAAGCCACACCATCAGCACGTGCCGGATCCGCTCCCACACCCGGTCGAATCTCCGGTCGGGAGCCGCCTTGCGCAGCGGGTCGATGCGGCGCTTCATGATCAACGCAAACGCCGCCAGGCCTATCAACGGAATCAGTACGGAAAACAGGATCGTCGGAACATGAAAAAATCGATACGCTGCCGGTGGGACAAGGGCAGGATCCATGCAGTTGCCTCCTTGGAGAATGCTTTTCGAAAACTATGAATGAATACTCATTCATATAAAATGAAATGTCGGCCGGCGTCAACAGAAAAATTGACCATATCGGGTCCGCCGGCCATTGCCGCTTGCGCTTCTAGCCGGCTGGCGAATGAGGCTTGCCCTGCCGAAACCCCGCTCCCGATGATCCAGGTGATTCAACGGGAGTTGCTGGCGACCGCCCCTATCGGCTGACGGCAAATCGTGGCGTGATTATAGGCCGGTGCAACCTTTCGATCAAGCACTTTTTTATTGAGCACAGATAGTTAGAGCATTTACCCCACAAACGTGGGCGGTGGGACCTAAGTCGGAAACCTATCCCTAGGCCGTCCAGATGCGCCTGCCCGCGTATAGGCGTACCCAATTCGGGGATGGATGATCGCACCAAAATGAATATAAATTCATTTCAATCCTCGCCGAAAACGGCTTCCGTCTATCATGCGAGGACCGCTGGTCATTCTCGACGATATGTCTTTAGGTAGCGCCTAGAATTGTCTTGACACGCCATGACGATTCGAATACGAAATGAATGTTTATTCATTTCATTTACTTTGGAGCTCTTTTGCCGACGGTCCCCATCCTTTCGCACGCGGGGATTCTCGTTTTCATGCATTCCCTACTTCGTTTGACCACCGTTCCTTCCGCCGTCAACGGGGGATGCACTTGATTGGCCGGTCCAGAACACAGACGTTTTCACCACCTTGAAACGGCTCTGCGGAAGGCATTGAAGGGATCATCGTATCCGTTTACCGACGTCACATCAAAGGAGGCTCCAGTGGGACAAGACATCCGGTACGGCGACAAGCCATGGCTCAAACACTACGAGGTAGGTGTTCCGGAAAAGGTTGAATTCGAGGCGACATGCCTGCCGGGTTTCCTGGAGCGTTCGGCGGTGGAATATCCGGATCGCATGGCATTGATGTTCCAGGGCTACCGGCTGTCCTATCGTCAGCTCAAGGACATGGTGGACCGGATGGCCACGGCGCTCGCCGACATGGGCGTCGGAAAAGGCGACCGTGTCGCCATACTTCTGCCCAACCTCATCCCATGCGTCGCGGCCTATTACGCGATCCTCAAGCTCGGTGCCGTGGCGGTCATGAACAACCCCCTTTACTCCGACCGGGAGTTGGACCACCAGTTCAACGATTCGGGCGCGAAGCTCCTGATCACCCTGGACCTCCTGGGCAACCGGATGATCGACCTGAGGCCGAAGACGGGCATCCGTCAGATCATCATCACCTCTATCGGCGACTATCTGCCTTTTCCGAAGAACCTGCTTTTCCCGTTGGTTGCCAAAAAGAAAAAGCTGGCAGCCGACGTGAAGCAGGCCCCCGACGTTTATCGCTGGAAGCCGCTGATCAAAAAATACGAACCCCGTCCGCCCTCGGTGGAGGTGAGCTTCGAGGATCTGGCACAGCTCCAGTACACCGGCGGAACCACAGGGGTTTCCAAGGGCGTCATGCTGACCCATGGCAACCTGAGCAAACAGGTCCAGGACATCCGGGCCTGGTTCCCGAAGCTTGGAAAGGGAAGCGAGGAAATGCTGGGGGCTTTGCCGTTCTTTCATGTTTTCGGCCTCTCGGTGACCATGAACTTTGCGATCTACATGGCCTGGGGGGATATTCTCGTTCCCAAGCCCCAGGCGGAACCGTTGCTGGAGACCATCGCCAAATACCGGCCGACCTTCTCACCGCTGGTACCCACGATGTTCATCGGCATGCTGAACCATCCCAAAATCGAGCAGACCGACATGACGTGCATCAGGGGATGCTTTTCAGGAAGCGCCCCGCTGCCCGTCGAAGTCATCAACGCTTTCGAGAAAAAAACCGGCGCGATCATCGTCGAGGGTTTCGGACTGACCGAAAGCTCACCCGTCACCCATGTCAACCCGTTTCACGGCAACCGCAAGGTGGGCAGCATCGGCCTCCCCATCCCGGACACCGAGGCCAGGATCGTCGATCTCGAGGACGGCACCCGGGAAATTCCCGTGGGCGAAAGCGGAGAGCTGGTTGTTCGCGGTCCCCAGGTGATGAAGGGGTACTGGAACCGCCCGGAGGCCACCAAGGAAACCCTGAGGGACGGCTGGCTCTATACCGGTGACATCGCCCAAATGGACGAGGAGGGATATTTTTATATCGTCGACCGAAAGAAGGACATGATCCTCTCCGGAGGATACAATGTCTATCCCAGGGATATCGAGGAAGTTCTCTTCGAGCACCCGAAGGTGATCGAGGTGACCGCGATCGGTGTTCCCCACCCCACCCGAGGTGAGCAGGTGAAGGTATTCGCGGTCCTCAAGGAAGGAGAGAAGGCCACGGCGGAGGAGTTGATCGACTTCTGCAAAGGCAAACTGGCCACCTACAAGCTGCCGACGGAAATCGAATTCATCGAGGAACTGCCCAAGACGAACGTGGGGAAAGTGCTGAAAAAAGACCTCCGGGCCAAGGAGCTGGGAAAACGTCCATCGGGCATGTAGCCGCAAGCCCCCTTGTAGTAGAAAAAGCCGCGGCGTTGAATCATCGCCGCGGCTTTTGCGTCTCGTCAGGCGGCGCCAGGTTGCGCCGGTATCGCAGATGGGTCACTTCGGCCCGAACGCCTCCTCGGAGATATCCACCGCTGCGCCGTTGGCATCGAGAATCACCTTCATCTTGCCCTGCGTCACCGGCAGAACCGAGTGGGTGAAAAACTCGCAGGATTTCAACAGCCCTTCATAGTAGGACTGGTCCTTTCCTTTGGCATTGGGCAACTGTTCGGCCGCCACCATCGCCCGCCACAGCAGCTGCCATGCCATCACCACATCGCCACAAACTTCCATGAACGTATAGGCGTGCGCAAACGCGTTGAGCACTTTTTCGCTCATGGCGGTCGCACCCAGGTGCATGGCCACTTCGCCCAGCTTGTTGAGCGCGGTTTCCACCCGCGCGGCCGGCTCCGCGACCGTCGCCATTTCCTTGGCGCGGGCGATGGTCTTCTGAATTTCTCCGAACAGGTCCATCACGGCCTTGCCCTTGTTGAGGCCCAGCTTCCTGCCCAGGAGATCCATGGCCTGAATGCCGTTGGTGCCTTCATAGATCATGGTGATCCGGCAGTCTCGAACCAGCTGCTCCTGGGGGTATTCACGGATATAGCCGTAACCGCCATACACCTGCATCCCGAGGTTGCAGACGTCGAAGGCGCGATCCGTCACGTATCCCTTGGCCACGGGGATGAGCACGTCGACGATGCCCTGCCATTTCGCCTTTTCTTCCGGATCTTCCGTGGTGAGGATCTGATCCTCGCACCATCCCACGTAATAGAGCAGGCTCCGCATGGCCTGGACGTATGTCTTCATGGACAGCAGCATGCGACGGACATCCGGATGCTGAATTATGGGAACGGATGGGGCATCCTTGTTGAAAGACTGGAGCAGATGCTTCCCCTGCACCCGTTCGCGGGCGTAGTTCAACGCGTTCATATAGGATGCGCTCGCGCAGGCCAGGCCTTGTTGGCCGACGAGCAGCCGGGCCGCGTTCATCATGACGAACATGGCCCGCATCCCCTTGTTCTCCTCCCCCAACAGGAGCCCCCGGCACTGTCCCTTGCTGCCGAGGGAAAGGGAGCAGGTCGAATTGGCATGGATGCCCATTTTTTCTTCGATCCCGGTGCACACCACGTCGTTGGGCTCACCGAGGCTTCCGTCGTCGTTGACCCATATTTTGGGCACGATGAAGAGGGAGATACCCTTGGTTCCGGCGGGAGCGCCTTCGATGCGGGCCAAAACGGGGTGAACGATGTTTTCAGTCAGGTCGTGCTCGCCGCCCGAGATGAAAATCTTGCTTCCGGTAATCGAGTAGGTGCCGTCAGGATTCTTCACCGCCGTCGTCGAAAGGGCGCCCACATCCGAACCTGCCTCCGGCTCGGTCAGCAGCATCGTCCCCGCCCATTCGCCGGAGAACAGCTTTTTCAGAAACAATTTCTTTTGCTGATCGGTCCCGAAGGTCTCGATGAGTTTTCCGGCCCCGTGGGTCAGCCCCGGGTACATCATCAACGCATAATTGGCGCCGTTGAAATAGTCACTGGCGGCCAGCGATAAGGAAACGGGCATACCCTGCCCTCCCCATTCGGGATCCTCGCACATGGCCACCCACTCACCTTCTACGAGAAGCTGGTAAACCTTCTTGAAACTTTCAAGCGTTGCGACGTTTCCGTTTTCGAACCGAACGCCCTCCCGGTCCCCGTCGACCATGGTCGGCATGATTTCCTTGAGTGCCAGGTTCCTGGCCTCGGAGACGATCAGGTCGATGGTTTTCCTGTTGAACTCCGCGAAGCGCTCATGCCGGCTAAGGTCCCCGACGTTCAGCTGTTCATGGAGAACGAAATCCACATCTCTCCGATCTGCTATGTATTGTGCCATGTTCCTTCTTCTCCTTTTTGATAATCGAATTTATGCGTCGGCCGGCGAGGGGGCGGAGCCGTCATCGACCGACCCGATGCCCCGAATGAAAATATCGACCAGCGGCTCGGCCATGGATGCCAGATCGTACTGGCCGCCTGAGTGCAGCCACGTATTGATGACCTCGTCGACGCTGCCGATGATCATCCGTTTGACCAAACCGACATACAGATCCTTTCGAATCGCGCCCTCCTGCTGGCCGATCTCGATGATCTCGGAGACGAGGTCGTGGTACATTTTGGACATTTCCCGGATCTGCTCCTCGGCCAGGCGGTGGGTGCGGTGGGTTTCCGCCTGATACAGGACAGCCATGAACCGGTCCCTCTGGAACTCTTCGAGGTGCCGGCGGATCAGGTTTCGAAGCTTGTCGATGGTGGTATCCGCCCGCGCCACCTCTTCCCGGAATCCATCGAAGACCTGCCGTGTCTTGAAGTTGAAAAAGTGAACCAGGATATCGTCCTTGCTTTTGAAATACAGATAGATGGTGCCGTCGGCCACTCCGGCTTCCCTGGCAATCTGTGATATGGTCGACTCGTGATAGCCCTTTTCGGCAAAAACTTTCACGGCGGATTCGAGGATCCTGTGATATTTGTCGTTCTTGACCTTGTTCTGAGTGGATTTCTGATCCGATATTCCAAGCGTCTGTGCCATTGCGCTCCTCACAATATGAATGAATACTCATTCATTACCAACGAGCGGCCATCGTGTCAAGGTTAAAGTGGCCGGAGAGCAGGACACAATCGAGCTTTATCTATATCAGGTTTTTCAGGCGATTAGATTCGACCGTCCGGTTGCCGGCGAGCACGTGCCGCCGCAACCGGCGGCAACCTGTAAAATGAATAAGAATTCATATCGATCTTCAGCCCAGCAGGAGTGGTCGATGCGAGGTGGAGGCATGGCTCCACCCTCCGAAACCGGCCGAATGCCTCGAAACGGCAAGGGTGCGTTGATTTGTCAAAGGCTTTTTGAGAGAATAGCCAAACAGGCTGCGAGGCTGGCCGGAGGGTCGGGCGCCGCTCGGGTCGGACGATGGAATGCCTGCTCGTGGAGCGGTCGGTATTACGGCTGGCTGAAGCGCTGCGATCCGACGACCACGATAGCCGGTACGCGGCCACTTTCAAGGAAACCGGCGGGATCACGAAAGGATTCGATCGGCAATGGTCATCATCGACCTGGACAATTCGACATCCGAAAGTCTGGAGGAGCGGTTGCGGCGATCGAATGCCTTTCTCCAGAATCTAATCCTGAGTTCGGTTGACGCGGTCATCGCCGCGGACATGACCGGGCGCATTCTCATCTTCAACGATGCGGCTTCCGAAATCAGCGGCTATACGCCGGAGGAGGCGCTCACCCGGCTCACCATCAGGGATGTGTACCCCAATGATGGAGCCCGAAAAATCATGAAAATGCTCCGCAGCCAGGAATTCGGCGGCAGAGGGAAGCTCAAGTCCGTGCCGGTGGAGTTCCTGCGAAAGGACGGCGAGGTGATCCCTGTCAGCCTCAATGCCGCCGTCGTTTATGAAAAGGAGCAGGAGGTGGCCACCATCGGTTTCTTTCACGATCTGAGAGAGACCCTGAAGATGAAGAAGGAGCTCGAGCGCACTCAGATCCAGCTTCTGCAGGCGGAAAAAATGGCATCGCTGGGAAAACTGGCCGCTGGCGTGGCCCACCAGCTGAACAACCCCCTCGGGGGCATCACCCTTTTCGCCCGCCTGGTGATGGAGGAATACGACCTGCAGGAGGGTGCCAAGGAGGATATTCAGCGAATTCTCAGGGATGCGGAACGATGCCGGGATACGGTCAAGGAGCTTCTGGAGTTCGCCCGCCAGACCCGTCACGAGATGCGCCCCCTGGACATCAACCGGGCAATCTCCAGAACGCTTTTTCTGCTGGAAAATCAAACGCTTTTCCAGAACATCCTGATCGAGCGGGATTTCATCGAGGGGCTTCCGTCGATCCTTGCGGATACCCAGCAGCTCAACCACATGTTCATGAACATCATTCTCAACGCCGCACAGGCCATGGAGGGGAAGGGAAAACTACATCTCTCCACCCGCCTGTCGGAGGCCGGGGATGCGGTCGTCATCCGAATCGCCGACACGGGGCCCGGGATTCCCGGGGAGATTTTGCCCCGAATTTTCGAGCCGTTCTTTACGACCAAGGAGGAGGGCCAGGGCACCGGCCTCGGCCTCAGCCTCGTCTACGGCATCGTCGAAAACCACGGCGGCACCATCCAGGCATCCAACAACGATCCCTGTGGGACCGTGTTCACCATTCAATTGCCGCTGAAATCCGAATCCGATGGAGATGAGTGAAGTGACGCCCAAATTCCCCCCCGTAAAGGTCCTGGTGATCGATGATGAGGAGGGCATCCGGCTGGGATCGAGCCGAATCCTGTCCCGAATGGACTGCGAGGTGTTGACCGCCTCCAGGGGTGAGGAAGCCCTGGAAATCATCGAACGCCAGCCGGTCTCCATCGTTCTGCTGGATCTGAAGATGCCGGGAATGGACGGAATGGAGGTTCTGGCACGGATCCGCCGGAAGGATGAATCGATTCTGGTGATCGTCATTACGGGATTCGCGACGGTCGAGACGGCAATCGAGGCCATGAAGCAGGGGGCATACGATTTCGTACCCAAACCGTTTGAGCCGGATCAGCTGCGGATCGTGGTCAACCGCGCCAAGGAACGTCTCAAGCTGACCTGGGAAGCTGAAATAGCCGAGAGGGAGAGGCGCCGCACCCTGGCCGACCTCGATACGGAAAAAAGCAGGACCCGCACCATTATCGAATTTCTGCCCAACGGCGTACTCGTCACCAACGCCGAAGGCCGCGTCGTACTGGCCAATCCGGCCTTCTGCCGCCAGATGGGGCTGCCGGAGGGGACTTGCGCCGGAGGGCCGCTGTCGGACTACATCACCGACGAAGGCCTGGAAGCTCTCGTTCGGGACATCTCCCGGGGACGTTACGTCGATTACGAGGAAATCCCCTCCTACGAATTCGTCATGGGAGGCGACAAATACTTCATTGCCCGCGGCCGCCCGGTACTTGGGGAACGGATGCAGTGTCTCGGAGCCGTGGTCGCCCTTGAAGACATCACCACCATGAAGGTGCTCGATCGACTCAAGAGCGAGTTCGTCGCCAAGATCACCCATGAGCTCAGATCGCCGCTTTCCACCATCCACGAACAGCTGGCCATCGTCCTTAGGGAAATGGCAGAGGAGGAAGCGGATCTGGATCCGCACCTCATCTCGCGGGCCAAGGAAAAGACGCAGGCCCTCATCTCCACCATCGGGGATCTGCTCGACCTCTCCCGCATCGAGGCCGGCAATATCTGCGGCGAACCCCGCAAGTTCAGGCTCGAAGATCTGCTGACGAGCATCGTGGATTTTCTCCGAACCAAGGCGGAGTCCAAACATCAGAGCCTCACCCTGCTGCTTCCCGGTACAAAGCTGCCGCTTCTGAACGCCGACCCCCTTGCGCTCGAAAGCATCTTCGGCAACCTCGTCACCAATGCCATCAACTACACCCAGGACGGAGGCAAGATCGAGGTGGTCGTCAACCGGGTGGGCGAAAACCTGCGGGTGGAAGTCAGGGACAACGGCTTCGGCATCGAACCCAAATTCCTGAGCAAGATCTTCGACCGATTCTACCGTGTCAAGAACGAGAAGACCCGTTACATCAACGGCACGGGGCTCGGGCTTCCCATCGTGAAAGGGCTGGTCGACTCCCTCAACGGCTCCATTTCGGTGGAAAGCGAGCCGGACAAGGGATCGACCTTCACAGTGCTGCTCCCGATCTGCTGACCGCCGCTTGACCGGCGGCATCATGAAGGAGGTATCCCATGGCGACATTTTTCATGTTCGGCAAATATTCGTCCGAATCGATCCGCGGAATGAGTCTTGACAGGACGCAACAGGCGATCGAGGCTATTAGGGAGCTGGGCGGGGAGGTCAAGGCCATGCACGCGTTGCTGGGCGAACATGACCTGCTTTTCTGCGTCGAGCTGCCGGGAATCGATGAGGCGTTGAAGGCCTCCGTGACCCTGAACCGGCTCACCGGCATCAGCTTCAACACCTGCCCGGCGGTACCCGTGGAGACCTTCGACCGGTTGGTGAGTCCCGAATAAATGACCGGCCGCGGCCACCGCGGCCCGGCGGGGCCGTCCGGGCATCCGAGGGAAGTGCGGGAGGCGCTACGGAAAACATGCCGCATACCGTTCATTCAGAATTCGGCTCGGGAATCGTTGACCTGAAATCCAACTTCGTGCTGATCGGCATGCCGGGTTCCGGAAAGAGCACGGTCGGCGTGCTGTTGGCCAAGGAGACGACCCGTAACTTCATCGATACGGACGTACTCATCCAGACCGCTCAAGGCAGAAGCCTTCAGGAAATCGTGGACTCCGACGGCCACATGGCGCTGCGGCGCATCGAGGAGGAGACCATCCTCGCCCTTTCATGCCGGAACCACGTCATTGCCACCGGCGGCAGCGCGGCCTACAGCCATTCCGCGATGCTTCATCTCAAAGCCGGTGGCCGCATCGTGTTTCTGGAGGTTGACCTCGGGGTTCTCGAATCCAGAATTCGCAATTTCGATACGCGCGGGCTGGCCAAAAGACCCGGGCAGAGTTTCGCGGATCTTTACGAGGAACGGTATGCGCTCTACCGGAACTACGCCGATGTCACCATCGACTGCTCCCATCTGAATCAGGACCAGGTTTGCGAACAGATCATCCGCTCCTTTACCCTATGAACCCTTTGAATCTGATTCGATGCATCGCGGCCCGCTACTGGCTCCGGAAGGCCCGGTGTTTCAGGGGTAGGCACAACCCTGCCGGAGCATTGACCGCCGTGCGCAAGGCAGCCGCCTGCGAGCCGGACGAAAAGCAGGTGCCCCGCTACCTTTCCCTTCAGGGAGAATTGGAACTGGAGAATGGGGATGAAGTGCGGGCGCTGATCACATTCAGGTCCGCCAAGGCTATCATCAGAACCCACTCCCGGTATTGGCAGGTGGGCACGAAGCAGGGGGCGGCCCTGCGGATCGATCAGGCCATCGACGATCTGGAGCGGCGGATGCGAGACGCCTCGAATGGCGCCTGATAACGTTTGCAATGAAGGCTCCTGCTCGAATGGCAGGCGAAGTGAGGCTCCACATCATGTTTCCGGAAGACACCCGCTTGATCGACATCTCACAGGATAGACTCCGCCGCCTTCATGACGCGGTGGACCTTCGGTTGATCAAGCTATACCGCTATCATGGGAAACGGCTTAAATGCCGGCGAGGCTGCTCGGCTTGCTGCGTGGACGAGATCACCGTATTCGAGGTGGAAGCGGAGTGCATTCGCCGTCATCATGGCCTCATGTTGAAATCCCAGGAGCCTCACCCGGAGGGCGCCTGCGCTTTCCTGGATGGCGGCGGCGAATGCCGCATCTATCCTTCACGGCCCTATGTCTGCCGGAGCCAGGGGCCTCCCTTGAGGTGGATCGATGAACGCGACGACGGCAGCCCCGTCGAAATGCGGGACATTTGCCCTCTCAACGAGCCCGGACCCCCCATCGAGACGCTGCCGCCGGAAGCCTGCTGGACCATCGGGCCGGTCGAGGTGCAGCTGACCGCCATTCAGATATCCGTCGACGGCGGTCGTCGTCGACGGGTTTCCCTGCGGTCGCTGTTCTCGCGGAAAGCCGGGTCCAAGCGGTTCTGAAGCGCCCGGCAATTGTTGACGAAGCTGTTTCCCGCGCCTGTGTCTTCGGGCGCGGCGGATGATCAGTACTCGATGATCCCGGATGAAACCCATCGACTGAAAAGGAGGTACTGCCATGGGCGTCAAGGTCACATGGTACAGCCACGCCTGTCTGTTGATCGAATCCGACGGTACCCGTCTGCTGGTGGATCCCTTCATCACCGGCAATCCGCTGGCGCCGGTGACCGCGGATCGCATCGAAGCCGACTTCATCTTTGTGTCGCACGGCCACGGCGATCACGTGGGCGACACCGTCTCCATCGCCAAACGTACCGGCGCCACAGTGGTGTCCAACTTCGAGATTCACAACTGGCTGACCCGCCAGGGGGTTGAGAAGACGCACCCGCAGCATATCGGCGGCGGTTTCGACTATCCCTGGGGAAGGGTCAAGCTCACCATCGCCCACCACGGCTCCGCCCTCCCGGACGGCTCCTACGGCGGCAACCCCTGCGGTTTTATCTTCTATCTTCAGGGGAAGAAGATCTACCACGCCTGCGATACGGGCCTGTTCTACGATATGAAGCTGATCGGCGAAGAGGGCATCGATCTGGCGGTTCTGCCGATCGGCGACAATTTCACGATGGGCCCGGAGGACAGTCTTCGGGCGGTGAAGCTGATCGAGCCCAGGCAGGTCCTGCCGATTCACTACGACACCTTCGACGTCATCAAGCAGGACCCCGTCGCGTGGAAGGCGAAGGTCGAAAATGAAACCTCGACTCGTGTGGCCCTGCTCAAACCCGGCGAATCGATCATGCTTTGATCTCCGATCCCGGAGGGCCCCGCTGGGCGGGTAAGGACCATCATGCGTGGTCGACCCCCAAGGGAATCGTCGGATCAAACGAAGCCGGCATCGAGACGGCCAGGGGAGGATGGTTTTCCCTGGAAGGGGCGGGGGAAAAGCCCGTCACGGGGCAGGCCGGGTCCTCGACGAGTTGCAGCGTCGAGCCCGTCTTGAACGGAGGACACCGGTCGAAAGAGGCTAAACACGCCGGCTGGCCGGGACAACCGGCTTCCCGGCAGCCAACCGCCGTTGCGGAGCATTCAACCGGATGCCGCTGGCCAGGATCAGCACCCCGCCCGCCAATGATCCCCAGCCGAGGGGCTCGCCGAACAGGAAAAACCCGAAGACCGCCCCGAAAACCACTTCGGCCATGCTGATCACGCCGACCTGGGGCGACGGCAGATAGCTCAGGGCCTTGTTGGTCGACAGATGGGCGGCCGTTCCTAGCACGGCGATGCCGGCAAGGGCCGGAAAGCCCTGCATATCGGGCCACAACGGAGCCTGCTGCCACAGCAGGGGACCCACGCAGACCAGGCATCCGGCAGCGCTGATGTAATAGAAAGGCGTTAACGGACTATTGGTGCCGCTGACCCTTCGGGTCAACGTTAGGGCAAGCCCGTAAAAGAACGCCGCGGACAGCGCCAGCAAATGGCCCCATTGGAGCTGGTTGCCAAGTTCGCCGGACCACAGAACGAAACCGGCGCCCATGCAGGCCAACGCGATGAGCCGCCACTGCCTCCCTGAGACGCGATCGCCGGTCAACCATGGAGACAGAAGCGCTGCAAAAGCTGGAAACAGGTACAGCAACACCAGGGCGTCGAAAAGGGGAATCAGCACCAGGGCCGCCGTGAGGCTGGTGACGCCGGTGACGCCGGCCAAGCCGACCACCGTAAGGACGCCCCTGTGCACTCCCAGAAGCCGGATCCCCATGGCACGGGCGAGAATGCCCATGGCGACGATGCCGAAGAGGCTTCTGCCGAACATCATGTGCCAGACCGTCATGTAGGGATCCGCCATCCGGATGACGACATTCAGCATCGCAAACAGCGATGCCGCCAGGAAAGCGTATCCCGTACCGACGGCGGCGGTCGAGATCAGGGGTTGAGTTGAAGATGGGGGCAACGTTCCTCCTCAGCCGGCGGATCGGTCCGGCATCGACGCAGCCTCGCGACCGGCAATCCGACCGAACACGATGCATTCCGTCAGGGCACAGCACGACAGCCGTCCGGCGCCGTGGATGCCGCCGCAGACCTCTCCGGTGGCGTAAAGGCCCGGAATGGGCCTGCTTTCGAGATCGATAACCCGGGCCCTGGCATCGATGCCGATGCCGCCCGGTGTATAATGGACCTTGGGCCAAAGTCTTATGGCATAAAACGGCGGCCGGGCCAAGGGTCTGGCATCCCGGATCAGCGGCTTCCCGAAAGAGTCGGTCTCCCCCCTTTGGATCATCCGATGGTAGTCGGCCACCGTGGCTTCGAGCCGGGAGGATGGGATGTCATAGGCTTCGGCAAGCGCCCCAAGCGTTTCGAACGTCTTGATCTTGCCGGTTCTCAAACCATGGTCAAGGCTTTCCGGATCCGCTTCGGCCCCGGCGGCGTCGACCACGCCCAGGCAGGCATGCCCGGTTTTCAGGATGGCTTCCGCGCGATGCCGGCGGTCCGCCCACTCGTTGGCGATGCGGCGGCCGGTGGCCGGATCGACCAGGATTCCATGCGGATAGACGCTGTAGGAGGCAAAACGAGCGCCGCGTCCGTAGCCCGCCTCGTCGGCGCAGCCCCAAGGGCCCAGTTGAATCCACGAGAGATGGATCGGCGCGGCATGGATTTGCAAAGCGGCGATCAGTCCTTCGGCAGTGGCGCCGCGATGATTGGTCGTCGGCACAGCAACCCCCAGGCCTGGTATCTGAAGTGTGCGGAAAAGGACGTCGCCGGCGTATCCGCCGGTCGCCAGTACAACGGCGCGACTGGCGGAAACTCGAATGGTCGATCCGCTGAATCGGTCAGGGAATCGGTATCCTGATCGCAACTCGATCCCCTCCACCGCTCCCGAGGTATCCATGAACAGACGGGTCATGAGGCAGCCTGTCCGGATATTCACGCCCATCTCCCGGAGCTTATCGGATTGCGCCCGTATGATATCCAGCCCCGAATGGCTCCGGGTGGTCAGACAGCGGGCGACCTCGTGCCCGCCGAAACGGTCCAGCCGCTGCTGGTATCGGACGCCGAGGACCTCCCGGGTCCATTCGATCGCCCCGGCCGCCTCCTCCGCCAGTACCCGGACCAGCCGGGGATGATTGAGTCCCAGGCCCGCCCGGACCATGTCGGCTTCAAAACGCTCCGGAGAATCCTCCACGCCCGCCTGCCGCTGCAGGTGATTGCCCGGCGCGGCCAGCCCCCCGTCGCTGATGCGTGAGTTGCCGCCGGTCACCTTCATTTTCTCGAAGACGGCAACCGTCGCTCCGGCTTTTCGGGCCTCCAACGCCGCGGAAAGCCCCGCGGCGCCGCTGCCGACCACGACGACATCCGCCTGCTCGTCCCAGACCATCGTGCAGGGCCTCTCAGATCGGCTCAGACGCCGGCGATGACCTCGATTTCCACGTCGAGCCCGTCATCGATGCCCGCGACGGCGACGCAGTTGCGTGCGGGGGGTCTTTCGGGAAAGAACTTGAGGTACGCCTCGTTGAACTCCGGCTTGATGTCCAGGGAGCTCAGGTAGATGTCGGCCCGCACGATCTTGTCCAGGCCGGAGCCGGCCGCCTCGAGGATCGTCCGGATGTTCTTCATGATCCGCTCGGTCTGGGCGGTCACGGAATCGTGCACCGGCCGGTTGGTTTCGGGGTCTTCCGACGTCTGACCGGCGACGAAAATGAGGTTGCCGTACTGGATGGCCTGGGAATAGGGCCCGGGCTCCGGGGCTTTTTCGGTGTAGACGACCTTTTTCTCCATGGGTTCGAACCTTTCCGGTATCGGTCGGGGCAAGGCCGGCGCCGTCGGCGCAGCCGATCCCGATCCGCCTACTTGGTAAAGAGTTTTTGCGGGAATTCGATGAATTTTTCGCACCCGCTTTCCGTGATCAGCACGGGCTCGCTGCACTCGAATCCGTAAGTGTCCAACCAGATCCCGGGCATGAAGTGCAGGGTCATGCCCGGCTGAAGAACGGTCTTGTCGCCCGGCCTCAGGCTCACGGTGTGCTCTCCCCAGTCCGGAACGTAGTTCAGCCCGTAGGAATACCCGACCCGGGACGGCTTGACGACGCCCGTGTGGGCGATCGCCTCCCGCCAGCGGGCTTCGACCTCTTCCGCGGTCACGCCGGGGCCCATGAAGTCGAGCGTCTTCTGAAGGCCTTCGACCACCGCATCGGCCGTCCTGCCGAGGTCCTCCGGCGGCTCGCCCAGATAGACGGTACGGGAGAGCGGCGCGTGGTAATGGTGCCTCGCGCCGGCCAGTTCGAGCAGGACCACGTCGCCTTTCTGATACTTCCGGTCCGAGTCGAAAGTGAGATGCGCGGTGGAGGTGCGTTCGGCGGACGGCATGATGGGAAAGATGGCCGGGGCCGTCCCCCCGAACGACTCCGTCCCCGCGATCTGCGCTGCGCAAACCCTTGCCGTCACGTCCTTTTCCCACGCCCCCGGCTCGATCCCGTCCACGGCGGTCTGCATGACCCGCTCGCAGATCCGCGCGGCCTCCCGCATGTAGACGATCTCCTCGGGAGATTTGACGGTCTTGACCCAGTTGACCAGATTGGTGGCGTCCATCAGCCGGGCCTGGGGGAGCTCCCCCTGGAGGGTGAGGTACATCCGGGCGTTGAACCAGTATCCGTCCATTTCGAGCCCGAAATGCTTGCGGTCCAGCCCTTTTTCCCTCAGGAGGTCCCCCACGTAGCGCATGGTGTGGGTGTACCGGGATTGCACATAGTGATCCGGATACCCATGGATGGCGTCATCCGGCATCCAGCAGGTCAACCGGGCGCCGTTGGAGTCCTGCTGCCGTCCGAACCAGAAGGGGTATTCCGCATTCAGGTCGACGATCACCCCCTGGTGAACATAGAACGACCATCCGTCGTACCCGCTCAGGTAATTCATGTTGGCGGGATCCATCACCAGCAGAAGGTCGATGCCGGCATGGTCCATTTTTTCCTTGACGTTTCGAATCCGCCGGCGATACGCCTCGGTCGTGAACAGTGGCTTTGGGTTCATGGTCTCATCCTTGACTCTGGGTGCGGGGTCTCGATACGCGGCAATCCATCGCCGCCTTTTTCAAAATTCAGCCCGTGGTTCGATGGCAGGGGGCTTGGGATGCGGCCTGATCACTCTTTTTCCGCCCACTCCTTGTCCTTCAGCACCGCCTCCAGCACCTCGCGGGCGCCTTCCCCTCCCATTTCGAGATACTTCTCCCGAAGCGGCGTGGCCTTCTGCCGGAAGGCCTCGATTTCCGCCTCGGTGAGCTCGATGAACTGCATGGACGGTTTGTCCTTAATGATCTTCTCGAAGCGCTCGGCGTTCAACCGGGGCTCCAGATCGAAGATGTGGTCGTTGGCGCCTTCGACGGCCGTCCGGATCGCCGCCTGGAGCTCCTCGGGCAAACCGAGAAAAAAGTCCCGGTTGGCGGCGAAGGTGGCGATGAACGGCAACTGGTTGGCCTTGATCATGTATTCCTGGACCTCGTAGAATTTCATCTCCTGGATGGCGAAGAAGGGCTGTGTCTGGGCATCGATTTTTCCCAGCTCGAGGTCGCTGTAAATCTGGGAATAGGGCACGGTGACGGCGTAGGCGCCGTACAGCCGATACGCGGTGATCAGCAGCGGCGACGACATGACGCGGAAGGTGACGCCCTCGAAGTCGGCGGGTGTCCGGATGGGCTTGTTGGCGGTCCAGATCTGCCAACCCTCCTTGAAAATGGACAGAAGTTCGAGGCGGTCCCGACGATAGTACTTTCCCAGGACGGAATAGGTGTTCGGCCCTTTTCGCAGCATCTTTTCGAGCTGTTCCGCATCCGCCGGCAGCAGGTAGTGGATGGAGAACACCTGAACCTCGGGGATAATGGCCCCGAGGTGCCCCGGCGACTGAACGGCGAACTGGAGGTCGCCCTTCTGAAGCAGCCGCCCGATGTCGCCGGAGGTGCCGAGATCACCGTAAGGGTGGATTCGGCAGCGGATGTCGCCCGGGGCATTCGCCTCGAGAATTTCCGCGAACTTTCTGGCGTATTCATGTTGCATGCTGCCTTCGATTTCCTCGAGGGCGATCTGCCAGAGGTATTTGACCGCGACAGCCTCGGGAGCGGCGCTGAAAACCACTGCCCACGCGATGGCAACCGTCAGGAGTGCGGTTCTCCGTCTCACGATATCCCCCTTTCAATCGCGACCGACCTTAGGTGAACAGCCCTTTGCCGAGCCTGGACTGCACGACGTCGAGGTAGACTTCGGATTGGATGGTGCTTCCGGAAAGCAGCACGACGACGCGCTTTCCCTCGACGTCCAGACTTCGCTCGAGCAGGGCGCCGACGCCGACAGCCGCGGCGCCTTCGACGATCAGCCGGTGTTTTTCGAAAAGGTAGTACATGGCGTCTTCGATGGGCGGTTCGTCGATCAGCACGTGCTCATCCACGAATCGTTCCACCAGCGGAAGGGTGTAGTGGTTTTCCAATCCGATGCCGCCCAGAAGCGAATCGGCGATCGTATCTCTCTCATCCACCGGCACCGGTGCCCCGGCCTTGAGGCTTTCCAGCATGGCGGGCGAGCGCTCGAGGGAAACGCCCACCACGTGGATCCCCGGATTGATCGACTTGGCGACCATCGCGATGCCCGCCAGAAGCCCTCCCCCGGACAGCTGGATCGCGAGAATGTCGGTGTCCGGCAGCTTCTTCAGTATCTCGAGCGCAATCGTGCCCTGCCCAGCGATAATCATGGGGTCGTCGAATGGCACGACCGGAACGAGGCCCCGCTCCTCCACCAGCTTTCGATAATTTTCCTCGGCGGCATCCTGGGAATGCCCCTTTACGGACAGCTCCGCTCCCAGGGACCGGATCATCTCCGCCCGGTAGGACGGTACGTGCTCGGAGAGACAGACGACCGCCCGGATGCCCGTCCTGCCGGCCACGAAGGCCACGGCCTTTCCGTGATTGCCGGTCGAGAAGGTGATGACGCCTTTTTGCTTCTCTTCGTCCGTGAGGCTTAGAATCCTGTTCGCGGCACCGCGCACCTTGAAGGCGCCGGTGTGTTGCAGGCATTCCAGCTTCAGGTGGACGCTCGTGGCACCGGTTCTATGGGCCAGGTCGGCGGATTCCAGCAGGGGCGTCTCCCAGATCATGGGCTGGATCCGGCGATGGGCCAGATAGGCATCGTGCAGAGTCGGCATCGATTTCATGCTTCGTTTCATCCTCCCATGGCCAAATTCGGCAGGAACAGGGTGATCTGGGGAAACGTCATCAGGATGACCGTGGCCAGGATCAGGATCAGGATGAACGGCAGCGCATGGCCGATGACCTCCACGTAGGGGCGCCTGAAAATGAGCTGGGCGGTGAAGATGTCGCACCCGAATGGCGGCGTGGCCGATCCGATGGCGGCCTGCAGGGTCACCAGGGTTCCCAGCAGAATGGGGTCGACGCCCGCGCTGACCACGTATGGCTGGAAGATGGGGCTCAGGATGAAGATGGCGACGATCGGGTCGACGAACATGCAGGCCACGAAGTAAACGGCCACGACGATCAACATCACCCGCAGCATGGAGGGGTCGGTGCCGAACAGCGGCGGCAGCAGCTGTTGGGGGATCTGCATGAAGCCGATCATCCAGGAAAACGCCTGACCGGCGCCCACCAGGATGAACACGACCCCCGTGATGACGCCGGTCTGAAGAAAGGCGTCCACGATCCGCTGGAATGTCAGGCTTTTGTAGACCACGGTTTCCAGGAACAAGGCATAGGCGACCGAGGCGGCCGCCGCCTCCGTGGGACTGAAATAGCCGGCATAGATGCCTCCCACGATGATCACCGGAAAGCCCATGACCGGCAGGCCCTTTCGGATGGCGGTCCAGCGTTCGGACCAGGTCGCCCTGGGCAGAACGCCGATCCCCTTGAACTTGGAATAGGCGAAGCAATAGGCCGAAAACATCACCAGGATCATCAGCCCCGGGAAAATGCCGGCCAGGAAGAGCATGCCGATGGAGGTGCTGGTGGCCACTCCGTAAACGATAAAGCCTATGCTGGGGGGGATCAGGAATGCGATGTCGCTGGCGTTGACGATCAACCCCAGGGTAAAGGAGCTGGGGTAGCCGGCCTCCAGGAGCATGGGGCGCATGGTCCCGCCGATAGCGGCGACCGTGGCCTGGGTGGATCCGGAAACCGCGCCGAAAAGGGTGCACGCCGCATTGGTGGTGATGGGCAGCCCTCCGGGCAGGTGCCCCACGAAGGTCTTGATCATCTGGATCAGGCGCCCGGCGGACTTGCCGGAGGTGACCAGACTGGCCGCCAGGATGAACATGGGCACGCAGACCAGTGCCGGAGGCGAGACGCCCGTGATGACCTGCTGCACCATGGTGGTCATCAGCTTGGGGGCAATCTGCGGCATGTAGACATAGATGTAGAGAATCAGGGACCCCAGGAGGGTGACCATGAAGGGGAACCCGAGAAGCAGCATGGTCGCAAGGCTGATGCCAAATAGTGTCATAGCGGCGTCCCTCCTCCGATCACCTCGTCTTCATATTCGCTCTGCTGGTCCGGGCTCTGCCAGGGATCCTTTTCGATGATGTTCTTGACGATCGTGCGGATGTACTGGATGCCGGCCAGGCCGAACCCGATGGGAACGACAATGTAGAAGGTCCACTTGGGTACGCGGAGCGCCGGCGTCATGTGGCCCATGGACATGGCGTGGAGAAGATACTGGAGTGAGAACCACGCCATGATCCCCATCACGATGGCGCTCACCAGTGAAATGACGATGAGGAACGTCTTCTCCATTTTAGGAGGCATGGCGTCCAGGAAGGCACCCATGCGGATGTGGCGGGCCTTGCGGACTCCGTAGCTCACCCCGGCGAAGGTGGCGAGCGTCACCAGGAACATGGAGACCTCTTCCGCGAAGTAGATGCTCTGGAAGAAGGTGCGGGCCGCCACGTTGACGATCAGGAGCAGCCCCAGAGCCGCCACGCAGAAGACCAGGATGGAGACCTCCACCGCGTTGACCACCTTGCCGACGGCCCGGTTGACCCGACGGAGCAGTCCCGGCCTGGCCTGAGATTGACGGGCTGTATTCATGGATTCTCCCTCTGATTGCGGAGACCATCAAACCCTGCCGCCGCCCCGGAAGGGGGGCGGCAGGGCGCCTTGGCTTGGCTACTCGATGTTCAACGCTTTCTTGGCGTTTTCGATGTCCTTCAACAGGGCGTCCAGCACCTGCTGCGCGCCTTCTCCCCCGACCTTGGTGTAGTCGGGGTAGACCGACTCGGCCTTGGCCTTGAATTGGGCCACCGCGGCGTCGTCCATCTCCTTGACGGTAATGGAGGGCTTGGTGGCCTTGATCTTCTCCAGGTCGCCGGCGTTGCGTTCCGTGATCCATTCGCCGGCCGGCACGATGGCGTCGATCCAGAACCTGCGCATCTCCGCCTGAACCTCCTCGGGGAGACCGTCGAAGAAGGTCCTGTTCGCGGTGGGAATGCCGATGAAAGGTTCGCTGTACAACTGGGTGAGGTAGTCCTGCACCTCGTAGAATTTCATGCTGTAGATGGCGAACATGGGGTTGACCTGGGCGTCGATCAGGCCCATCTGAAGGCCGCTGTATACCTCGCCGTAGCTCATGGGAGTGGGGCTGGCCCCGTAAGCCTTGTAGGTTTCCACCAGCAGCTTGGAGGCCATCAGCCGCAGCTTGCGGCCTTTCATGTCATCCACCGAATTGACGGGCTGCTTTGAGCTCACCCACTGCCAGCCTTCATACATGATGGACAACGGCACGAGGTCGTTCTTGCGGAAGGCGTCTTCCAGCAGTGGGAAAAACTCACCGTTGCGGGCCATCCAGTCCAGCGTCTCCGGCACCCGCTCCGTGGGGAAGATGTAGTTCAGGGCCAGGGCCTGGGCCTGGGGCACGAAGGAGCTGATCCAGGCGTGGTCCGAAAAAACGAACTCGACGACCCCCATCTGCGCCAACTCGTTGATGTCGCCGGTGGCGCCGAGGGTACCGTAGGGATAGACCTCGATATTGATCTTGCCTCCGGACCACTCCTTCATGTGGTCGGCAAAATTGCGCGCCCAGACGGTCATGAAGTCGCCTTCGATCTCTTCCGAAGCCAGCTTGGCGTTGATCGCCGGACCGGTGTAGTCGGCGGCCACCGCCACGCCGGCGAAGATGAGAACCAGAAAAGCCGTTAAGAGTGTGATGCGATGTTTCATGATCTGCTCCTTTCTGATGCGGCTCGGCAGAGCGAGCCTCGGGCTACTGTGATTGCTTGTCCGCTATCGGAAACCTCCTGCCTCAACCTCGATCATTCCTTGCGACATCGCCAGGTAGTCCAAGGCACCATTGACCAGCATGGCGACGCCGTTCAGGAGAACGTCCTCATCGATGTCGAACCGCGGGTTGTGATGGGAGACGTTCGTGCCCTTCTCGGCATTTCCCGCCCCGAGGAACATGAACACACCGGGGACCCGCTCGCTGAACTCGGAAAAGTCCTCGCTGGCAATGCTGACGTTGTCGACGACGGCGTCTTCGCCGCCAAAGACCTCAGCGGCCGTCCGGCGGGCCAGCGCCACCATGCCGGGATCGTTGATCAGCGGAATGTTTTCGTGGGTTATGTCGATCTCGCATGTACATCGATGGGTCTGACAGACCTGCCCGGCGATGCGTTGGAACCGCTCCGTCGGCTGCTCCTCGCTGTCCGGTCCGCCCTTGTAGAGAAAACGGATCGACCCTTCCAGGTCGACCCGGTCCGGGATGATGTTGCTCTTGGTGCCGCCGGAGATTTTGCCGAACATGATGATGGTCGCCTTCAGGTTGCTGATCTCCCGGGTCTGAATCATCTGAACGGTCTGAATCAGGTTGGCCGCCGCGATCACTGGGTCGATCGCGTCCTCGGGAACGCCGGTGTGGCCGCCCTTGCCGAAAACGCTCATTTTGAACACGTCGAGGCCGCCCATGACCGCCCCGGGAGTGATGCCGATCTTTCCCGACGGCACGGGGGTCCACACATGAATCGCCATCGCCGCATCGACCTTGGGATCTTCCATGACCCCTTCCTCGATCATCCGCAGAGCCCCGGCGATTTCCTCGTTGGGCTGGAAGACGAACTTGATCGTGCCCTGAACGGCATGCCGGTTCCGAGACAGCACCTTGGCCGCCACCAGCAGCATTGCCATGTGGGCGTCGTGGCCGCAGGCGTGCATCACGCCCGGGTTTTGGGATTTGTAGTCGACCTCGTTTTCCTCGACGATGGGCAGGGCGTCCATGTCCGCGCGGAGCATCAGCACGGGGCCGGATCGGGACCCGGTGAGAGTCGCCACCACGCCTGTCCCGGTGATGCGCCTTGGCGCGAGCCCGAGATCCGTTAGATAGGATTCGATCACTCCGGCGGTGCGAAACTCCTCGAAGCCCAGTTCGGGGTGCCGGTGAAAATCCCGCCGCAGCGCGATCAGCTCATCCCGGTATTGATGGATCTGGTCGGATATCTGCATGCTCGTGGCTTCCCGGTTTGGTTTGGGGTCCAGGCATTCGCCGGTTCACAGGAAACCGGCGTACGGCCGTTTGACGACGGCGGAAAAAACATAGTTGATCATGGTGATGTAATCGAACACCGGCAATCGAACCGCGGCCTGAAGCGCCGAAGCGTATGGCGGCAGCAGGCTGCACTCCAGGAGGAAGGCTCCCACGGAGGGGTCCCGCTTCAAAATGCCGAGGCCGGCTTCGACTATCTCTGCCTCCACCGCCTCGGTATCCAGGGTGCCGTTTTCCTCGATGGCGAACCCATAAAAGTGCTTCCGGTTTTCGAGTCCTTCGATGACCAGCCGGTCCGTGCCCGTCACGCCCGCGGCGGCCAGCAGCCCGGTGTCGAGGCTGCGGCCGTCGGCCGTGAGCACGCCCACTTTCGCACCGTCCCCCAGGATGTTCAGCATGAACGGGATCTGGAGCAGACTCGACAGGAACACGGGGACGTCCAATTCCCTGGCCAGGCGCTGCTGGTGAAAGGCCATGAAACCGCAATCCCCGGTGACCGCCCGCACCCCCTGACCCACCAGTTCCCCGGCCGCGGCCTTCAGGTTTGGATAGATCGACGGGTCCTTTCCGATCGCCTTGGCGACGGAAAAGCCTTCCACCTTTCGAAACCGCACGGGGAAGTCGTAAGTCGTGGCGTTGGCCACGTCTCCGGGGATGAAAGGCACCGAAGTGTCCAGCAGCAGGATGCCGATCGCCTCTCCGCTGCTGACCTGTCCTTTTCGGGCGTGATAGATCATCGGGACACCTGTTGGATAGTGTTCTCGGATAATGGGTTCGCGGTGCGGCTCATCCGCCGGTCATCCCTTTACGAAGAGTTTCCGCGGGAAACTGGCAAACGTCTCGCAGCCCGTCTCCGTGACCCGGAAGGATTCGCTGCATTCGAACCCGTAGTCGTCCATCCACATCCCCAGGATCATGTGAAAGGTCATGTTGGGTTCGAGCACGGTCTGATCCCCGGGCCTGAGGCTGGCGGTGTGCTCGCCCCAGTCCGGCGGATAGTTGAGCCCCATGGCGTACCCGATGCGGGATTCCTTTTCCAGCCCCGCCTTGGCGATGTGCTTGCGCCAGACGAGTTCGACCTCCTCGGCGCGCAGCCCCGGCCGGATTGCATCCAGCGTGAGGTTCAAGCCTTCGACCGTGTGGTCCGCCAGTTCCACCAGCCTGGCGGGAGGATTCTTTCCGAGGTAGGCCGTCCGTGCAATCGGGCAGTGGTAGCGATGCCGGCACGCGGCCAGTTCGAGATTGACCATCTGCTCTTTCTCATAGGGGGCGTCCGTCCAGGTCAGATGGGGCGCCGACGTCTTTTCACCGGTCGGCATCATGGGCACGATGGCGGGATAGTCCCCTCCGAATTCCGGGGTGCCGGACATCTGGGACTGGTAGACGGCCGCCACGGCGTCGCACTCCCGAACACCCGGCTCGAGGCGGTCGATGGCCGTCTGCATGACCCGTTCGGCAATCTTTCCAGCCTCGCGCATGAGGCCAATCTCCGCGTCGGACTTCACGAGGCGGATCCAGTTCACCAGCAGATCCGCATTGGCGAACGAGGCTTCCGGAAGACTTTTCTGAAGCTCGGCAAAGCTCCGGGCGGTGAAGTAATAGGCGTCCATCTCCACCCCGATGGTCTTCCGGCCCCAGCCGCGCTCGGCAATGCGCTCGGCCACGAAGTTCATGGGATGACGGACCGGAGACTGCACGTAGTGGTCGGGGTAGCCGATGATGGCGTCATGGGGAAGAAAGGTGGTGAGCTTGGCGCCATTGGCGTCCATTCCCCGTCCGATCCACAGCGGAGTGTCCGACTCCCGGCTGACCACCACGGCCTGAGGGGTGTAGAAGGACCACCCGTCGTAGCCCGTGAGGTAGTTCATGTTGGCCGGATCGCAGACGACGAGCACATCGATCCCGCTTTCCCCCATTTTGCGGCGGGTGTTCTCGATCCGCCTTCGGTATTCCTGATCTGCAAACAGCGCCATATTTTCCTCCCCGGCGGGTCAGACCCACCCCCTCAGTTTCATGGCCTTTTCGATCTTCCGGAGCGCATGAATCCAGGCCCCCAGCCGAAGCGTGACATCGCCCGCGTCGCGCGCGGCGTCCGCCGCATCCCGGTAGGCTTTGAGAATGCGCATTTCCAGATTCCGGTTGACAGTGTCGATGTCCCAATACTGGTCCGAAAGCCCCTGGGTTCTTTCGAAGTGGCAGACCGTTGCGCCGCCGGAATTGGCCACGACGTCCGGGACGACGGTGACGTTCTTGTCGGCCAGGATCCGGTCGGCTTCCGTGGTGACGGGGCCGTTGGCCCCTTCCACGATCAGGCGCGCCTTCACCATGCCGGCATTGTCCTTGTGGATGACGCTCTGCACGGCCGCCGGCACGATGATGTCGCAGTCGAGGCCGAACAGTTCGGCATTGGAAACCGCCTCGGTGCCGGGAAACCCCTCGACCTTTCCGGTATCTGCGACCTGTTTTTTGAGTTTTTCGATGTCGATGCCGTCCTTGGAATGGATACCGCCGAAGACGTCGCTCACGGCGACGATCCGGGCGCCGGCCTCGTGCAGAAGCTCGGCCAGCGCGGAACCCACCTGGCCGAAGCCCTGGACCACTACGGAACTCCGGGTGATGTCGATCCCCAGGTCCTCGGCCGCCGCTTTGAGTGTGATGAACACGCCGCGCCCGGTGGCCGCCTCGCCTCCCAGGGAGCCGCCGAGAATCGGGGGTTTGTCGTTGATCGCAGCGGGGCTGTGGATTCCGGTGATTTGTTCATATTCGTCGAGCATCCAGGCCATGGCCTGTTCGCCGGTGCCGATGTCCGCTCCCGGCACGTCCGCCCATGCCCCCCGGGGCTGCAGGTTCCGGACGAACGCCCGCACGAGCTGCTCCATGTCCCGCCGGGACAGCTTGGAGGGGTCGGCCTTGACGCCGCCCTTGGCGCCACCGGCGGGGATGTCGGCCGCACAGTGCTTGATGGTCATGAACAGGCCCAGGGCTTTGATCTCGTCGAGCGTCAGGTCCGGCCGTATCCGGGTGCCGTCCCGATAGGGCCCCAGGGCGTCGCAGTAATGGACGCGGTAGGCCTGGAACACCTGAAACGAGCCGTTTTCGAGCCGCAAGGGAATCCGGAATTGCTGGATTCGCTTCGGCTCCTGGAGAATTTCCATCACTCGGGCGTCGATGCCCCCTATTTCACCGGCCCGGTTCAGCGTCCGGATGGCGACTTCAAATACATTGTCCATGTTGTCTCTCCGTTCAGTCAACAAGGGCGCCCGAAGGCGCCCATAATGATTTTCGATTTCATACCACCGGCAAGACGAGGTCGGCGGCCCCCTTCGGGGAGGTCTTCAGCTCCGGAGCATGCCGCTCCATGATCTCCTGGATCACGCTGGCCATCTTGACTTTTGCCCGAATCAGGTTGTCGTGAAACGCCTCGGTCACCCACGGCTTGTAGATGTCGCCCTCCGAGGTGCCCGGCTCGATCTTGAAATAGACCGGTGCGGCGACCTTGGCGATTTCAGGCGTTTCATAAGCGCGGTACATGCCGCCGAAGGCATCCACGATGATGACGTAGACATCCAGGGGAATGTCCACGGCCTTCCGGATGCTGGAGAGAATCGGGAGGGACACGTCCGAGATGGGATTCATGGAGTTCGCGCCCAGGTTTTCGAGCACCTTCGCACCGGCGGCGCTGCAATAGCCGCCGAAGACCGAGAACTTGAAGACCGTTTCCGCCGGGATCATGCCCTCGGCGCGCATCTTGTTCACGATATGCAGCACGCCTTCGTCGAAAACCAGGAACCCGCGGAAGCCTGCCTCGATATTCCGCATCATGTCTGCAATGTGGTAGGAGATGTTGTCCGATCCCCTGAGCCGGAAACCCTGCATCGCCCCTTCCGGGTTGGAGATCTCCTTCGACCCGGTATCCCACGCCTTTCGGTGGCCGACCGTCATGATGACCTCGATCTCGGCCTCCCGGGCCATTTGGGCCATGTCCTTTAGTTCTGCGAAGTCGCAATACGTGGAACCGCCGACGGTGGCGATGGCGCGGTGAACGACGACATTGCGCTTTTTCGCCTCGTCGATCATGGCCTTCATCGTGGAAGCCCGCTCGACCCCCGCGATCTCGATGCGCCACTTCGCGCCGTCCGCAAACCCCTTGGGTGATGCGGCCAGGTCATATCCATCCCGTCCGGGGATGCCTTCCTTTTCCATGAAGCTTCGAATTTTGTTCAGCACTTCAGACATGATGTTTTCTCCTTCGGATAATTGAATGGTGTCGGCACCGGAATGCTGCCCTTCCCGGGCGGCGCGGCCGGTGCGGATGGCGGCTCCCGGCACTGGTGCTACACAGAGAGGTGCCCGTCCTGAACCGGAATCAACGACGGCGGACGCGGCGAAAGCTACTTCTTCATCAGCTCCGCCAACTTCGGGAGTTCTCCCTCGACCATTTTATAGGTGTGTTCGTCGGCCGGAAAGACACCGTTGCGGGCATCGTCGGCGTACGCTTTGAAAGCGGTGATCGTCTTTTCCCCCAGATTTTCGTATTTCTTGACGAACTTGGGCGTGAAGGCCTGAAAAATACCGAGGACGTCGCTGCAGATCATGAGCTGGCCGTCGGCGTCCGCGCCCGCTCCAATGCTGTAGACGGGGATCGAGAGGGTGTCCCGGATGATCTTGCACACCTCGGGGGGCACGGCCTCCACCAGCAGGGCGAACGCCCCGGCGGCCTCGATGGCCCGAGCGTCTTCGATCAGCGCCTTGGCGGTCTGGGCCGTTCGGCCCTGCGCCTTGAAACCGCCTTGCTGCCCGGAACTCTGCGGCGTCAACCCGATGTGGCCCATAACCAGCATGCCGCCGTCCGAGATGGCGCGGATCTGGTCGCAGACCCGCTGGCCGCCTTCCAGCTTGATGGCATCCACTCCGGCTTCCTTGTGGAACCTGCCGGCATTGCGAACGGCGTCCGGTACGCTGACCTGATAGGACAGAAACGGCATGTCCCCGATGATGAACGTTTGCGCCGCCCCGCGACGAACCGCCTCGCAGTGCCAGATGCACTGGTCCATGGTGACCGGGACGGTTCCGCTGTAACCGTAGATGCACATGCCCAGCGAGTCGCCGACCAGAATCATGTCCATGCCCGCCTGTTCCGCGAAACTCGCGGTCCAGTAATCGTAGGCCGTGATCCAGACCGCCCGCTTCCCTTCCTTCTTCATGTTCTGCAAATCGATACGTGTGCGCTTTTTAGCCATGGCGTTTTTCCTCCATCTGGTCTTCGAGATGTATTCGAGCCGGCCCGCGGGAACGCCGTTGATCAGTTCTGATGCCCTTCGGGGGCGCCGAGCTTCTCGGATAGGTTCTTGCAGGCCGCTTTGATTCTGGTGGTCATCGAATCGATGCGTGAATCGGAAATTCTGTGCGTCGGGCCCGAGATGCTGAGGGCGTACCTGGCTTTTCCGGCATAGTCGAATACCGGGGCGGCCACGCAGCGCAGCCCGATGCTGAGTTCTTCGCTGTCGACGGCGAAACCTATTTTGCGGATCTGGTGGAGTTCTGCCTTGAGGGAATCAGGCGTGACGAGGGTGTTCGGTGTGAGGGGGAGCAGTTCGACGTTCCGGAGATAGTGGTCGACTTCTTCCTCGGGCAGAAAAGCCAGGATCGCCTTGCCCAAACCGGTGCAGTAGGCAGGCGCCTGTGTTCCAAGCCCGGAGTCCATTCGAAGGATCTCGGTACTGTCGATCTTGTCCAGGTGCACGATGCCCCGCCCGTCCCAATGCCCCAGGTTCACAGTCTCTCCGAAAGCATTGGCAAGCTCCTGCATCATGGGATGGGCAAGATGCCGGATTTCGAAACCGCCAAGTTTCTTCATTCCAAGTTCGAGAACCTTGAAGGTGAGCCGGTACCGGCCTTCCTCGGATTGCTCGACGTAACCGAGATCGCGCAGGGTGGACAGGAAGCGATGGCTGCCGGCCCGATTCGTGTCGAGCTGAGCGGCAACGGTCGACACCCCGAGTTCGCCGTTGGCGGCCAGCAGCTCCAGCACTCTCAAGCCTTTGCCCAGGGACGAAACAAAGTAGTATTTTTCTCCCTTGGACGACATCCCGAACGCCCCTTCCACTCCGGATAACGATATTGCCACGGCCCGCATCGCCGGGCTCACGGCATGAGCCGCGAGATTGTTGTCACACAATACGTGACAAGCTTTCATATAGTGTGACAACACCGTAACCAATGCAGGTCGACATTGTCAAGACTTATTTTAATGCATTCTCATCGGCCCGGTTTCATTCATTTTTTTTATGATTTCGAAAGCCACCCGGCTAAGTGTCGGCAGCAAGATAGGCGATCGCGATTCAGGGAGCCGTCCTTCGATGGGACATGGCGTGGCCATGGATGGAGCCGCCCGAGGGGCATCATGGCCGAAAGGCGGGAGACAAGCCTGGATTTTTGCGATTTCCATTGATTATGAACCACCGGATACGGTAAAAAACGCCTTCACCATTCCACACAGGCATTGATCCCCGTTGAATTTGAAGATTCGCCTATCTGGCGGATCTCGAACGGATAGTGGTCCAATTTGGATTGGAAGGAGGAAGATTTGAAGACAACAGCGGTTCGGAATCTAATGGTGCCTCTTTCCGGGTTTGCGACAGTGTCCAAGGACGCCACGCTCAGCGAGGCGGTCATGGCGCTGCGGAAAGCCCAGGAGGCAAATACGCCCAACGGTTATCGCCACCGGGCCATCCTGGTTTATGACGACCGGCAGGACATCGTCGGCAAGGTCAGCATGTTCGACATCCTGAGGGCCCTCGAGCCCAAATACGGGGACATGCTCTCCGACCGGGGACCGTTGCACGTGGGGTTTACCCGAAAGTACATGCAGTCCATGCTCGAACAGTTGAAGCTGTGGGACGAACCCATGCATCACATCTGCAGAAAAGCGGCGGAGCGGAAGGTGGAGACTTTCATGAGCCAACTGGTGGAGGGCGAGACCATCGATCCCGACGCGACGCTGGACGAAGCCATCCACCTGTTCGTCATGGGTCATCACAACAACCTCCTGGTTGCCGAAGGTAGCAGGATCATCGGCGTTCTGCGCGTAGTCGATGTCTTCGAAGCCGTATCCGACGCCGTTCTCGCCTGTGAGAAATAGCGGACGCCGATAGACCGCGATCCGACACCCAGACAACAAACCACCGGCAACCGGAGGAAACATTTCATGGTGACCGACGCGACGCTGTTTGCGGAAAAAAGCTTTGACTGGAAAAAGTATCTCTTCATGGCCATCGGTGTACTGCTCTTCTGCCTGGTGTACTATTCTCCCCCGTGGCCCGATGCCGTCGATCCCCTCGGCAAGGGTTTCGCCTTGAGCAGGGAGGGCAAGGGCGCTATCGCGGTCTTTCTGCTGGCCGGCACCTGGTGGGTCTTCGAGGTGGTCCCCATCGGGATTACCAGTCTCGCTATCGGTGTTCTTCAGGTGCTGTTCATGGTCCGATCGGCTGATGCGGCCTTCAAGGATTTCATGGATCCGTCCGTCCTCTTCATCTTCGGGTCCATCGTGATCGGCCTGGTGTTCACCAAGACGGGCCTGACCCGTCGAATCGCCTACAAGATGCTCGCCGTTGTGGGCGAGAGGACCAGCATGATCTACCTGGGATGCTTCGTGCTGACTGCCGCTCTCACCCACATCATGGCCCACACCGCGGTCGCCGCGACCATCTACCCCCTGCTGGTGGCGATCTACAGCCTCTATGGCGAGGGCGACAAGCAGACCAAATTCGGCAAGGGGCTGTTCATGGGAATGGCCTATGTCGCAGGCGCCGGCAGCATCGTCACCCTGCTCGGGGCGGCCCGGGGGGCCGTGGCCATCGGCTTTTTCAGCCAGATCATGGACAGGAGCATCGGCTTCTTCGAGCTGATGTATTACATGTTTCCGATCGGCTGGCTCATGACCTTTATATTGTGGGCATTTTTCATGGTGGTGGCGAAGCCGGAAAAGAAAACCATCCCCGGCCTCAGGGAGCGGGTCAGGAAGCTCAACGCGGATCTCGGGGGCATCACCCGGCAGGAAGTCGTCGCGGCGCTAATCGTGGGCACCGTCATCCTCGTCCTGGGGCTTTCCGCGATTCTCAGATCCGCCATTCCCGAGTTCGTTCCGCCCAACAAGACCGCCGTGCTGCTGATTTCCACCATCCTTTTCTTCGTGACCGGCATCCTCGACATCAACGACCTGGAGGAGATCCCCTGGAACATCATCCTCCTGTTCGCAGGCGCCATGAGCATCGGCTTCTGTCTTTGGGACACGGGGGCTGCCGAGTGGATGGCCATCAACTGGCTGGCGCTTTTCAAGGAAGCCCACTGGTTCGTCTTCGTCCTGGGCATCGCCTTTTTCGTGATGATCATGACCAACTTCATCATGAACGTGGCGGCCATAGCGATTTCCCTTCCGGTCGCGCTGGTCATCGCCCCCTATCTGAGCGTCGCCGGCGAAGTGATCCTGTTCGCCTCCCTGGTGACGGCCGGCATGCCGTTCCTGCTGCTGGTGGGGGCGGCGCCCAATGCCATCGCCTATGATTCGAAGCAGTTTACGACCGGGGAATTCTTCCTGTACGGGATCCCGGCCAGCATCATCCTGATGGCCGTCACCGGACTTGCCGTCTACGTCATCTGGCCGATCATGGGAATGCCCATTACGATGGGTTGAGCGCGCGCGAAAGCACAATAGCAGCACCGCCGATAGTGGATCGGCGGGGGCGAAGAAAAAGGTGTCAAGGGGCCGAGGAGCCGAGTATTTATTTGTTTGTAATATTAGATATTTATAGAAATATATGATGGGGAATATCAAGGAATCAACTGAAGATTATCATTGAGGATTTTCCACCGAAATCGCTGTCGGGATCGGTATCGGATTCGTCATCGAATGATGGGGACCCGATTTCGATTCCGATGGCAATCCTGATTTCGTTGG
>JBMNCP010000056.1:0-1217 GCA_049366795.1 Desulfobacterales bacterium | reverse complement strand
CGTCGAGGAGGATGGAGATGGCGAAGAAAAAGTTTGAGAGGACGAAGCCGCATGTTAACGTTGGGACGATAGGGCACATAGATCACGGCAAGACTACGCTGACTGCGGCGATTACGAAGCATCTTTCGAGCCGTGGTATGGCGAACTACGTTTCCTACGATCAGATAGACAAGGCGCCGGAGGAGAAGGCGCGGGGTATAACGATAGCGACGGCGCACGTTGAATACGAGACTGAAAAGCGTCACTACGCGCACGTGGACTGTCCCGGGCACGCGGACTACATCAAGAACATGATAACGGGAGCGGCGCAGATGGACGGTGCTATTCTGGTTGTGGGCGCCGACGACGGTCCGATGCCGCAGACTCGGGAGCACATTCTTCTTGCGCGGCAGGTAGGAGTTCCGAGCATAGTGGTATTTCTGAACAAGTGCGACATGGTTGACGACGAGGAGTTGATCGAGCTTGTGGAGCTTGAGTTGAGGGAGCTTCTGACGAAGTACGAGTTTCCCGGCGACGAGATACCGATAATCCGGGGCAGTGCTCTGAAGGCGCTGGAGGCGGATGATTCGAACTCGGAGGATGCCAGGTGTATATTCGAGTTGATGGATGCGGTTGACGGTTACATTCCGGAGCCTGTGCGGGACACGGACAAGCCGTTTTTGATGCCGATAGAGGATGTGTTTACGATATCGGGCCGCGGTACGGTTGTGACCGGTCGTGTTGAGCGTGGAGTGATCAAGGTTGGAGAGGAAGTGGAGATAGTCGGGATCACGAAGACGATGAAGACGGTCTGCACCGGGGTTGAGATGTTCCGGAAGATTCTGGACCAGGGTCAGGCCGGGGACAACATAGGGGTTCTTCTGAGGGGTACGAAGCGGGACGAAGTTGAGCGGGGCCAGGTTGTGGCCAAGCCGGGGTCCATCACGCCCCACACGAAGTTCAAGGCGGAGGCCTACATACTGGCGAAGGAGGAGGGCGGCCGCCACACGCCGTTTTTCAACGGGTACCGGCCGCAGTTTTATTTCAGGACGACGGATGTGACCGGAGTGGTGACGCTTCCCGAGGGAGTTGAGATGGTGATGCCCGGGGACAACGTATCACTGGAGATCAGCCTGATTACGCCGATAGCGCTGGAGAAGGAACTCAACTTCGCCATCCGCGAAGGCGGCAGGACCGTGGGAGCCGGGGTCGTCAGCGAGATCATCGAATAAAGAGGT
>JBMNCP010000055.1:0-6355 GCA_049366795.1 Desulfobacterales bacterium | reverse complement strand
CCTTTCATCATTCTTGCTACTTTCTACTCGTTACTCGCTGCCCACTACTTTCCTCCGAGCCTCGCGCCTCGCGCCTTTTTCAAGGATTCTTCCGTACTCTCGTTCCCATGCTCCAGCGTGGGGGCGCCACCGTCATGATGATAGCTTCCCTATCGCCTCACCTAGCCCTACCGTATATCCAAATCGAAACCGGGATCGGTATCGGTATCGGTATCGAAATCGAAATCGAAATCGAAAATCACCGGCAAGCAAACAACCAGCGTACTCGTCCTCAGCCCCAAAGGGGCGGTACTCGTTCTCGTACTCGAAATCCAAAAGTGAAAATAGAATGGGACAAAAAGCCGTGAACGACGATGACGAGTACGGGTACGATCACAGGCATGGGGTGGATCCATCAACCGTGAGCCGTGAACCGTGGGCCGTGAGCCGTGAATCGTGGACCGTGGAAGGCGCGTACTGACCTTTAATGCGCGGACGTTCCCACCGTAATTACTCCTGTAATCCTTTGTTCCGTAATCCCCTAATCCTAACTTTCTGCTTTCTACTCCCGGCTTTCGACTCGTGCCTCGCTCCTCGAGCCTTTGGCCTCGAGCCTTTCCCCTTTTGCCTTGTAAAGCCCGCCGCTCGACCCCTGGACTCCTGGACCCCTCGATCCCTTTGTTTCGATCCCGATACCGATCCCGATACCGATAGCGATGGTCCTGGGGTGAAAAACTACAAGTGTACCGTGAACTGTGAGCCGTGAACCGTGCAGACGCGTCCTGACTTTTGGCGCGTCAGGCAACTTGCCGGGCGTTGCCGCTGTAATTGCTCATCAGTCTCCTAATCCTTCTTTCTGGTTTCCACTCGCGGCTTTCATCTCGAGCCTCGAGCCTCGAGCCTTTAGCCTTGAGCCTTTCACCTTTCGCCTTTTTCAAAGATTCCCCGCCGTTGCAAGATGGCTTTTCCGGACCGCCAGGCTGAGGCTTTCCTGAACATATTCGTGGGGCCGGTTCGAGAAGGGAAGGTAGGTCAGGAGGATTTTTCTCGGACGGATCCGCAGGTCCGGCAGGCATTCGGTCAGGCGGCTGCGGGGCCTCAACAGGCCGGCGACGATGATCTTGAGGGATTCCAGGGCTTCGGCGTAGGGCAGATTGACGGCTGCCGGGCACTGTTCGGGAAGTCCGGTTTCCATTTTCCCCTGGGGCTGGCCCAGGGTGAGGGCCTGGGCGATCCGGAGAAAGGCGCTGGGTCGGATCTTGAAGGCCGGTATCCAGAACCTGAAGGGCTGATCATCCCAGCCGGGCCGCGCCACCCGCGGGAGATTGGCTTCCCGGACCAGGTCCGCGTAGGATTCGAGCGCGATGCCATCGACCTCGGCCTGGATTCTCCAGAATGGGAGAAAGACGCCATTCCTGGAGTCCGCTTCCATCAGCGCCGTATTCATCCGCTTGAACCCGCCGGAGGAGGGGACCCAGGCCGACCGGCAATTCGGGCACGTCACCAACCGGGCGTCCCTGGCGCCTTCCATGTCCCAGCCGCAGTGGGGGCACAACGTGGACAGAAAACGAACGCCGGGTTCGGCGGTGCCGCCGGTCAGCCGGGATCGTTCCGCCTCGGTCAGGGGCGGGGAGACGGATTGGCCGGTGATGGCGTCCACTATGCGGTCGTTCACCCGGTATGGGACATAGATCAGGCTGACGCTTTCACCGATTTCGGCGTGATGCAGCACCGGCCCGCGGATGTTGCCCCGAAAGCGGCCTTCCATTCGACGGAGCATTTCGTTCCGATCGAGTTCCGGCGGCATGAATCGGCCGGGCGTGTCCGGCATGGCATAGGCCAGCCGGAGGGCCTGGCTCCTCAGTCCCAGGGACACCGGAAAGTGCCGGTCGGGTGACGCCTGGAGGCTCATATCGACGAATCGGTGCTGGATGCCCGACGGCGTGCAGGAAAACAGCATCCCCTTGAACCGCCAGTAGGGAACGTAAAGCAGGTCGGTATCGGCAGCACCGGTGGTCGGCTCGAAACGATATCGGAAGCCGTCCCTTTCGATGAGATAGGACCGGGACCGGCAGTATCCGCAGGCAAACAGCCGGTCCGCCTCGGCAAGAGTGGCCGGCGCCCCGCACTGCGGACACTGGCAGTCGATGAGGAATCCGGTCACCGTCTCTCAGAGCCTTTCACCGCAGGCATTGCAGAACACCGCATCGCTCAGGTTTTCAGCCCGGCATTTGGAGCAGTGCCTCGCCTTCGGTGCCTGGTCCGCGGGCTGTCCGCATCGCGGACAGAACCGGCAGTTGGGGGTGAGGTTCTTTCCGCAGCCGCTGCACCGGCTGAAAACCAACTGCTGGTGACCGCAGTGAGGGCAGAACCGGGCCTCCTCCGGAATGGGCTTTTCGCATTCGGGACAGCGGCTCTCCGGTGGCGAACCGCCTGGCGTCGACGTTGGCGGGACGTCACCCGCAAAAAACCGTGCGAGCATGGCCGGCATCATCAACCCGATGCCGGCGCCCATGCCCTCCGCGGCGCCGCCGGGCTGGGACACGGCCTTTTCCACGGCCATCGCCGCCTTCATCCGGGCGAGCGCGTTGAGATCCTCGAACACCCCCAGGCGGCTGCGATCGTCGATGGCCTGCTGAACCTCCGGCGGCGGCGTGATCGCATTGATGTACAGGTGGGTGAGGCCGAGGCCGAAATGTCCGAAATCGTCCCCGAGACGCTGCACCATGGCGGCGGAGAGTTCATCGTAGCGCGACGGCAGGTTCAGGATCGAATCGATGGTCTCGCCCATGTGATCGTTGAAGCGGGACACGATGACCCGGTTCAGGTATTCCTCGATGGCCTGGGTCGTGTAGATGCCCTGCGTGCCCGCCATCCGGTTGATGAGCAACGCCGGCTGCAACACGCGAAGGTTGAAGACGCCGAAGGCGCGGAGCCGGATCAGCCCCAGTTCGGCATCCCTGAAGGCTACCGGGTCCCGCGTTCCCCACTTGAGGTTGGTGAACACCTTCATGTTGACGAAGTAGACCTCGGCCCGCAGCGGGCTCGACATTCCCCACGGCAGGCTCGCGATCTTGGTCAGGATGGGAATATTGCCGGTTTTGAGGGTGTGGCGGCCCGGACCGAAGACTTCGACGGCCTTCCCCTTGTAGAAAAAGACCGCCACCTGGCTTCCCCTGACGGTCAGCGAGGCGCCCCACTTGATTTCGCCCGAGCCTTCCCCGGGAATGCGATGGACGAGCTCGGTGCCGGTTTCGTCGAACCACTCCAGATTTTCCAAAAATACCAGATTCATCGAATTCGCCATTGGACCTCCAATTTTCATAACCTTGCAACGATTCGCCGATATCGAAAGTCGAACCCGTCACGAACGCGTGAGGGAAAATGGTTTTTTTACCCTCGAACCCTCGAATCCTTGAACCCTCGGATCCTCTTCTCCAGCGCCGGTCCCGGCCTGCCGTCCGCGAATCCAGGACACCTCCTTGCCAAGGTCGTGGGCTTCTGGTAAGTGGCGGACGTAAATTTCGTCGGGATGTTTCAAATTGTGGAGAAACCCTGCAATGCGGCCCAAACCTTACATGGAGCCATTGAAGACGCTTTTCACCTTCGTTGTGGTACCTATCGGCCTGATCCTGGAATTTCTTGTGGAATTTCCCTTCCGCCTGGCCACGCTGATGTCGGATGCACCGCGCCCTGTGAAAAGGCGAGAAAGGCTAAAGGAGAAAGGCTAAAGGCTAAAGGCGAAAGGCTAAAGGCGAAAGGGCGAGATCAAGGATCAAATATCAAAGTAGCGAGTAGCGAGCAACGAGCATCGAGATCAAAGTAGAGAGCAGCGAGATCAAGGCCCGAGAAGAAAGACGAAAGGAATAGAGGGTTAGGGATCAGGGTTGTAGGCCAGACAGCCTCATGGCGTTCACGCCTTCCGGCTCACGACTCACGGCTCACGACTCACGGCTCACGGCTCACGACTCACGGACCTGTTTGTTTGCTTTTCCTCGGGCCTCGAGCCTCACCTTTGGCCTTTCGCCTTTCTCCTTTAGCCTTTAGCCTTGCGCGTCGGCATCGCGAACAGCCACTGACCAATAACAGTTAACCAACAACCATTAACCAATAACCAAAACCAATAACGACCTTGACACACTCCCAATCACGATTATCATCAAAAAATGAAGCGGTTGCGTGGAAGGCTTCCGCAAAATCGTTTCATGTGTTCTTATCTTTCCTCCTTTTAGGGGTGGCATGTGCCACCCCTTTTTTGCATCCCTGATCCTTCGGGCCGAATCCGCAGCGCTGCAAGGTGGATATGCCTGGTCGATCGTTTCCGAAAGGATGAATCCTGAATGAGTTGGATTGGCAAGTTTCTGGGCGGCACACTCGGGTTTGTCCTGGGTGGCCCGCTTGGGGCCATTGCGGGCGCCGCGTTCGGGCATTTCTATGACCAGACGGCGGAAGAACTCGATGCGGAACAGAAAACGCCGACCCGTATCGAAGGGGCGCAGATGACCTTCTTCGTGGCCGTTTTCTCGATGCTGGCCAAGCTGGCCCGGGTCGACGGTCGCGTGTCCGCGGAGGAAATGCAGACCATGGAAGCCTTCATGGTCCGGGAACTTAGACTGAGTCCCCAGAGCCGACAGCTCGCGCTGCGCATTTTTCAGGCGGCACTGGCGTCCCGGGACAGCTTTCATGACTATGCCCAGCAGTTCTATCTGCACTTCAGACAATATCCACAACTTCTTGAATTCATGGCGGACATCCTGTTCAAGCTCGCCGCCTCCGATGGACGCATGACCCCGCCGGAGGAGGCGTTGCTTCGGGCCGCAACCCAGCTGTTCCGGTTGGGGGATGAGGGATTCGATCGACTGTACGCCCTGCATTTCGGGCGAAACGTGAGCCATTACGACGTGTTGGGCGTGAGCGAAAAGGACAGCATCGAGACGATCAAAAGCCGTTACCGCACACTGGTCAAGGAATACCATCCGGACCGGATCGCCTCCAAGGGACTCCCGGACGAACTGCTCGAAGTGGCGGAGGAAAAGTTCCGGGAGATCCAAGCCGCCTACGAGACGATCAAGGAGGAGCGGGGGATATCATGAGAGGCTCGAGGCGCGAGGAGAAAGGCTAAAGGCTAAAGGCTAAAGGCGAAAGGCTAAAGGTGAAAGGCGAACCGGGGAGGCGAGATCAAGGATCAAAGAAGCGGCCAGGAGGGTTGCCGTGAACCGTGGGCCGTGAGTCGTGAACCGTGAACCGTGGGCCGTGGGCCGTGAGTCGTGAACCGTGAGTCGTGAACCGTGAGCCGTGAGTCGTGAACGGTGAACTCGCTCCCATGCTCCCGCGTGGGAGCGAAGGAAAAGGCCCGGAGCGGGAGAAAGCGACCGAGTACCCAAAGCCCGCGATCGTACGCGTACTCGAAGGAACATCCCAGGACGTTTCTATTGCCTTTCTTCGCGATCCTCGCGCCTGTTTTTTTCTCGGGCTTCAATCCTGCTTTTCCTCGCGTCTCGCTACTCGATCCTGCGTCCCCTCGAGCCTCGGGCCTTTCGCCTTTGTCCTTTCGCCTTTGTCCTTTCGCCTTTAGCCTTTCTCCTTTCTCCTTTCTCCTTTCGCCTTTAGCCTTTAGCGTTTGTCCTTTCGCCTTTAGCCTTTCTCCTGCTTTATCTCCGGATCGTCACCTTCTCCATCACCACCGGTTCTTTCGGTTTGTCCATCGGGCCGGTGGGGACTGATCCGATGGCCTTGACCACTTCGATGCCCTTGACCACCTTGCCGAAAACCGAATGGCGGTTGTCCAGGTGGGGCGTCGGGCCGAGGGTGATGAAGAACTGGCTGCCGTTGGTTCCGGGGCCTGCGTTGGCCATGGAGAGAATGCCCTCGCTGTCGTGACGCAGGCTGGGATCGAACTCGTCCTTGAATCGATAGCCCGGGTCGCCGGTGCCGTTGCCCTTGGGGCAGCCGCCCTGGATCATAAACCCTTCGATCACCCGGTGGAAGCTGAGGCCGTTGTAAAACTCACCCTTCCGCTGGGTCTCCTGCCGTCCCTCCGCGAGGTTGATGAAGTTCCAGACCGTTTCCGGGCATTCCTTGGCATAGAGCTCCGCGTCGAAAGTCCCCTGATTCGTCTCGAAAACCGCCGTCGGCCTGTCCACTCCGGGTTCCTTGTAGTCGCTCTTTTTGATGGGCATTGGGTTCTCCTTTGGTTGGGGAATAGTTAAGTTAGTTAGGATAGTTAGGTTAGTTAGGATAGTTAGGATAGTTAGGTTAGTTGGGTTAGTTGGGATAGTTGTGTAAGGTGTAATTGCTGCCTGTGAATTCTTGCTCGCTACTCGTTATTGGTTATTGCTCAACTTTCGGGATCGAGTTTAAGCGATCGCCAGTTTGC
>JBMNCP010000054.1:0-1074 GCA_049366795.1 Desulfobacterales bacterium | reverse complement strand
AGTTGAACCGCTCCACCGCCGTGCCGTCCTGGTTCAGCTTCGCCACAAAACCCGTATCGGGCGTAGTTTGATTCGGAAGCGCCATGGCTCGGAGCAGGAACACGTCGTCCTCGGCCGTGCCGTTGATCGTCACTTCATCCACGCCGCTTGTGCCCGTGTCGTAAATCCGGGTCAGCTGATCCGTGTCCGAACCCCGCGTGTTGATAAACACCTGGTCCCGGCCCTCTCCACCGTCAATGTCCACAGGATCCGTGCGGCTCTGGAGCTTGTTGATGATGATGAGATCCTCGCCGCCGCGCCCGTAAATCTTCACGTGCCCGACAAGCGACTCCGGCGGCTGAATGTCGATGATAATGATATCGTCGCCGCCCTTGCCGTCGATGACAATTTCCTTGGCCCATAGGGTGTTGGTCAGAATGATCTCGTCTTCAGTTTCTTCACCGTAGATGTAGACTGTGTTCCCAAGCTTGATCGTCCCGTAATTGTAAATGTAATCCTTGTCTCCCGCGCCCTGGATGATCAGATCGTTGGCTTCGATCGTGCCGTAGATGGTAATGATGCTCCCGACGCCGGGATCCTTGTTGATGATGCTGCCATCGACCGGATCGAAGCCGCCGAAATCTGCATAGATATACACATTGCCGCTGGTTTTGATCAGGGCATCGGCCTCAAGGGTGAAATCATCTCCGACATAGAAGATGATGTCGCCGCCGCCGGTTGACTCAACCGTTACGCCGGACTTGATGGTGATGTCGTCCCCGGTGTCCCCGGGGTCCAGGCTTTCAGCGGCGGTGCGGATGATGTTCCCTCCGGCAGAGACGTTTTCCGTGATTGTAATGGGGCTCAGGGCCGTTTCATCGTTGTCTCCACCCGAATACCAGCCGGTATCGCCCGTTGTCTCCGGCACGCCGCCTTCGGTGAGCGCACCGTCATTGACCACCCAGGTGCTGCCGGTGGTGGAAATGCCTTCGATATTGCCGACCATGGCACGAAGCGGCTTCAATTCTTCACCGATGTCGTCATTGGCAATCAGGTAGGTGTTTCCGGAGGTGACATTCGATCCCTCATCCTTTC
>JBMNCP010000053.1:0-114501 GCA_049366795.1 Desulfobacterales bacterium | reverse complement strand
TCGCCATGGTGCTGGCCATCGGCCTGCTGGTGGACGACGCCATCGTGGTGGTGGAAAACGTCGAGCGGATCATGAGAGAGGAAGGGCTCGGGGCACGGGAGGCCACGGCCAAGTCCATGGACCAGATCACCAGCGCCCTGATCGGCATCGGGCTCGTGCTCTCGGCGGTGTTCGGCCCCATGGCCTTCTTTCCCGGTTCCACGGGAGTGATCTACCGTCAGTTTTCCGTGACCATCATCGCCGCCATGCTGTTGTCGGTGCTGGTGGCATTGATCCTGACACCGGTCCTCTGCGCATCCTTGCTCAAGCCGGTTCCGGCGGGTCACGAGCCGGCCGACAGCGCCGTCTTTTTCATGCGGCCCTTTTTCAGATGGTTCGACCGGGTCTTTTTCCGCTCCAGGGACCTGTACCTGAAGCTGGTCGGCCATTCGGTTCACCACAAGCTGAGGTATCTTTTCGCGTTCGTCCTCATCGTTGTCGCCATGGGTTATCTTTTCAACCGGATGCCCACCGCCTACCTGCCGGAAGAGGACCAGGGCGTGCTTTATGTCCAGGCCATGCTTCCGGCGAATTCCACCCTGGAGCAGACCGACGATATCCTGAGGGACGTCCGGCGGCATTTTCTCGAAAACGAATCCGACTCGGTGGAGTCGATCATGACGGTGTCGGGATTCGCCTTCAGCGGCAGGGGCCAGAATGCGGGGATGGCTTTTGTCAAGCTCCGGGACTGGGAGCTTCGCGACCGCCAGGACCAGAAGGTCGACGCCGTTGTGGGCAGGGCCATGGGCGTTTTTTCGAGGATCCGGAACGCCATGGTCTTTGCCTTTGCGCCGCCTGCGGTGGTCGAACTCGGCCAGGCCAACGGATTCGACTTCCAGTTGCTGGACCGCGGCGGCGTGGGGCATGACGACCTGATGGGGGCGCGCAACCAGCTGCTCGGGCTGGCCGCCCAGGATGCGCGGCTGACGCGGGTCCGCCCGAACGGCCTCGAGGATGTCCCGGAATACCGGATCGACGTGGATTGGGAGAAGGCCGGCGCCTTGGGGGTGCCCATCTCCTCCATTCATACATCCATCGCCGCGGCCTTCGGCAGCGCGTACGTCAACGACTTCATCCACTCCGGACGGGTCAAACGGGTCTACATCCAGGCGGACGCACCCTATCGCCGGCTGCCCGGAGACCTGGAGAAGCTTTACGTGCGCAACACGGCCGGAAGGATGGTGCCTTTTTCTTCTTTCGCCTCCGGACGCTGGACTTCCGGCTCCCCCAAGCTCGAGCGGTTCAACGGCTTTCCCTCCATCAACATCTGGGGCGAGGCCGCGCCGGGCAAAAGTTCGGGCGAGGCCATGATCGCCATGGAAGAAGCGGTTACCCGCCTCGGGGAAGGCGTCGGTTTCGACTGGACCGGGGTCTCCTACCAGGAGCGCATGGCAGGCTCCCAGGCGCCCCTGCTTTACGCCTTCTCCATTCTCGTGATTTTTCTTTGCCTGGCCGCGCTTTATGAAAGTTGGCCCATCCCGATCTCGATTCTGCTCACGCTGCCCCTGGGGGTTATCGGCGGGGTGATCGCCTCGACCCTGCTGGGACTTCCCAACGACGTCTACTTCCAGATCGGGCTGCTGACCATCCTGGGGCTGACCACCAAGAACGCCATCCTCATCGTTCAGTTTGCCAGGGCACGCGTCGACGAAGGCATGAGACTGATCCCGGCCACCCTCGAAGGGGCGAAGCTGAGGCTGCGCCCCATCGTGATGACCTCGCTGGCCTTCGGATTCGGCGTCCTGCCCCTGGCGCTGGCGAGCGGGGCCGGGGCCGGCGCCCAGAGGGCCATCGGCATCGGCGTGCTGGGCGGAGTGGTGACCTCGACCTTCCTGGTCACCTTGTTTGCCCCTCTCTTTTACGTGATGATCTACAGGGCGCTCGGCCGGCACCGCAAGCGTGAACGTGCCGCCGGCGCCGATGCACAACTATCGGGGAATCAATGATATGAGGAGACTCCCGTTTTTCCTGTCGGCTGCGATGCTCGTCCTGCTCGGCGGCTGCACCATGATTCCGGCATACACCCGTCCCGATGCGCCGGTTCCGGAGGGCTGGCCGGAGGGTCCGGCCTACCGGGACCCCGCAGCTTCCGGGCCGGACTCTGCTTCCGCCGCCGAGCTGCCTTGGCGCGAGTTTTTCACCGACCAACGCCTTCAGGCCGTCATCGAGGCCGCGCTATACAACAACCGGGACCTGCGGCTGGCGGCGTTGAACGTGCAGCGGGCCCGGGCGATCTACGGCATCCAGCGGGCGGCGCTTTATCCGGCCGTCGACGCAGTTGCCAGCGGATACAAGGAGCGCCTCCCGGCGGACCTCTCCTCCAGCGGCGACTCCCGGATCGTGGAGCAGTACGATGTCGGGCTCGGAGTGTTCGGCTGGGAGATCGATCTTTTCGGTCGCATTCGAAGCCTCAAGGACCGGGCGCTAAAGGAATTCCTGGCAACGGAGCAGGCGCGCCGCGGTACGCAGATCCTGGTGGTGTCCGCCGTGGCCGACGCCTGGTTGACCCTGGCCGCCGACCGCGAGAACCTCAAACTGGCGGAGACCACCTACGAGACGCAGAAAGACGCCTATGATCTGATCAGACGGCGGTATGACATCGGTCTGGCCTCCGAACTGGATCTCAACCGCGCTCAAACACAGGTCGATACGGCACTGGCGGACATCGCCCGATTCACCCGGCTTGTGGCCCAGGACGAGAACGCCCTGAACCTGCTGGTCGGCACCGGGTCCGCGATGCCTCCGGAGGCCCTGCCCGTGGAACTGGGCAGCATCGAGCCGTTCAAGGATATCTCAGCCGGCATTTCCTCGGCAGTGCTACTGAACCGACCCGACATCCTCCAGGCGGAGAATTTTCTCAAGGCGGCCAACGCCAATATCGGCGCCGCCAGGGCGGCGCTCTTCCCCCGGATCTCGCTCACCAGCTCGATCGGCACCGCCAGCAGCGAGCTTTCAGGCCTTTTCGGCTCCGGCTCCGGCACCTGGCTCTTTGCCCCGCAGGCCTCCCTGCCGATCTTCGACGCACGGCTGTGGGCCGCCCTCGAGGCCACCAAGGCCGAACGGGAAATCGTGCTGACCCAGTATGAGAAGGCTATTCAAACGGCCTTCCGGGAGGTGGCGGACGCGCTGGCCGTGCAGGGGACGGTGGACCGCCAGCTCGCGGCCCAGGAATCCCTCGTTCGGGCGACGGAGGCGACCTACCGGCTTTCCGACTCCAGGTACACCATGGGAATCGACAGCTATCTCAGCGTCCTGGACGCCCAGAGATCGCTGTACGCGGCCCAACAGGGACTGGTCTTCCTCCGGCTGGCCAGGCTTGCCAACCAGGTTCAGCTCTATGCGGTGCTGGGCGGGGGCGCAGGGCCGGATGCGGTCGATTCGCCATGAAGAAGGGGGGCAAATTGAAAGAGAGCCCGTCCAGGGCAGGGGACACCAAGGTCCGCATCATGGATGTCGCCGAGAAGTTGTTCGCCGAGAACGGATTCAAACGCACCTCCATCCAGCTTCTGGCGCGGACAGCCGAAGTGAACCAGGCGGCCGTCAATTATCATTTCGGTTCCAAGAGTGCCCTGGTCGAACAGGTCATCGAGCGCAGGCTTTCGGTGATCAACCGCCTGCGCATGGAGAGGCTCACCGGAATCAAGGAAAAGGCCGCCCGGCGGGGTCGCAAACCCGACCCGGCCGAAGTCCTTCGTGCCTTCATCGAGCCGGTGTTTGCCTTGACCGAGAAATCGGGCGGCGGCAAATGCATCCTGCTGATTGCAGGCCGGGCATTTGCAGAACCCGACGAAACCATCCAGGGTATTTTCATACGCAGCTTCAAGCCTTCCTACCTGCTCCTGCTGGAGTTGATGACGGACGCATTTCCCAAACTGCCCGAGGCCGTAATTCACTGGCGGCTCCATTTCGTCATCGGTGCATTGGCCCATGCCATGCGGTTGTGCGGAAGCCCGTTGGCGAGCCAGGATGTCTTTCCGCCCGTCGAGAACGCCGGCATGGTGGTGGATCTGCTGGTTCCCTTTCTTTCCAGCGGGATGAATTCGCCGTATGATTCGGCCTCAGGGCCCGGCAACGCAGCTATCCGATGACCTCCTTCCTTTCGTTCTAACCCGTGTCCTTCGGCATCCCCGGCTGCTGACACCATCCGCGCGTCTCGTTTTCACGGTCAAGCCTCGACCCTTCCTACCCTGTCGGTTTTTCCAGGGCTATAGCCGTTTCACTTGGGAGAATACCGGGTTCTTTTTCCAATCCGCATTTTCCTACTATTTCAGTCGACAAGAAAATGCTATGATCGAAACCCTCACCTGACCGATACCTTCGCCGATCCAGACCCGTTCAACCGGAAACCGCCGGTCGAAGGCCGGGGACCGAAGCCGTCATGAAAACCATCCTGCTGAGACACAAGCTCCTGGTCGCGGTGGCGCTGCTCGTCATCGGCAGCGGGCTGGTCGTCTCGGTGGTGGTATCCAACCAATACGGACGATCGCTGCGGGATGCATTGCTGCTTCAGGGACGTTATCTCTGTCAGGCGCTTTCGAGCGAAGCGGTCGACAAGATTCTCGCCGGCGACCTGGTTTCCCTGAAAAAGCTGCTGTCCCATCACCAATCGATCAATCCGGGCATCGGCTATCTTTTCGTGGTTCGGGACGGCGAAGTACTGGCCCACACCTTCGGAAACACTTTTCCGGTCGGACTCGTTCAGGCCAATCCGACTACCGATACCGCGGCCGGCGGTCACCAGGTCACTGACATCGCGTCGGAAGGCCGGTATCTGGATTTCGCCTGGCCCGTCTCCGAAGGCCGGGCGGGCATCCTGCGCCTCGGGCTTTCCGAGGACTTCATCCACAAGCAGGTGGCGGCGCTCTGGGTTCGAATGACGCTCATCACCCTCCTGGTGCTTTTGGTTTCCCTGGTGTTGAGCCTGCTGTTCGTCGGGAGGATTACCCGGCCGTTGAAGGTCCTGGTGGATGCGGTCGAGAAGGTGGATGCCGACCATCTCGACATCCAAACGACGATCGATTCCCGGGACGAAGTGGGGGTTGTGGCGATCGCGTTCAACCGGATGATCGCCAGGCTGCGGGATTACACCCGGCGGCTCGAAGCCGGCGCCGCCGAGTTGGACCGGGCATACGCCCAGACCCGCGCATCCTTCGACATCTTGAAAAAGATCGGCGGTCAGAACTCCCTGAAGGAGGTGTCGACCTACCTGGTCGACCGATTCCGGGAAATCGTGCCCTGCACGCATCTGGCACTAATGATCTTCAGCCCCGGCGGACAATCGCTTCATGTCTATGCGAACCATCGGATGGAAATTTCAACCCGTCCAGGCGCCGGCAATCTGTATTCGGCTCTGAACGCCCTGGAGGACATCACCTTTCTTCGGAAGAGCGATCTTCCGGATAATCTCCTGCCGGCCTCATTCAGCGAGGCGAAGCGCCTGGCCGTTTTTCCCTTCCGTCATGAAAATCAGCTTCTGGGAGCGCTTATCATCGGCTGCCCGGGCCAGTGCGAATGCAACCCGAAGGAACTCGAGGTCATCGATCTGCTGCTCCAGGAGACCTCCGCTGTTTTTCAAAGAACCGTCGAACACGAGGTCCGTCTCCTGGGCATTTCAAGGCCTGAAAAGGAGATTTCCGAATACCTGGGCATCGTCGGAAAAGATCCCCAGATGCGAACCCTGTACGGGTTGATCGAAGACATCGCTCCCTCGGACGCCACTATCCTCATCCAGGGGGAGAGCGGCACTGGCAAGGAACTGGTCGCGCGCGCCGTTCATCTCCGCAGCCATCGCAAGGCGGGTCCCTTTGTCGTGATCAACTGCTCGGCTTATCCCGCCTCCCTTCTGGAAAGCGAGCTGTTCGGGCACGAGAAGGGCGCCTTTACCGGAGCGATACGGCAAAAAGCCGGCCGGTTCGAGCAGGCCGACGGAGGAACGGTTTTCCTGGACGAGATCGGAGAGATTCCGGCTTCTGCACAGGTCAAGCTGCTTCGCATCCTCCAGACCCAGAAGTTCGAACGGGTCGGCGGAGAAAAGACCCTGTCCGTGGACGTCCGCATCATTTCTGCCACGAATCGAAACCTGCTGCGCCGGGTGAAGACCGGAGATTTCCGCGAGGACCTGTTCTATCGATTGAATGTCCTGCCGATCCATTTGCCGCCTCTGCGTGATCGCAGAAACGATATCCCGCTGCTGGCCCGCCACTTCCTTGCCCGGTTCGCCGAGGAACAGGGGAAATCGATCCATGATTTTTCCCAGGAGGCCATGGCGATGATGCTCGCCTATGACTGGCCCGGTAACGTGAGGGAAATGGAAAACGCCGTCGAGCATGCAGTGGTGCTTGCAAAAGAGAACAGGATTTCGGTGCCGGATCTTCCGGTTGCCCTCAAGGAGGAGAAACCGTCTTCCGCGGACGGCAAGGGCGGCATCATGGAGGAAACCGAGATCCGGGTCCTTCATGATGTCCTGGAGACCTGCGACTGGAACAAGAAGGAAGCCGCGCGCAGACTCGGCATCAGCCGCAACACGCTTTACCGGAAGATGAAAAAATACGGAATTCAGCCGCCCACCCTCCACTGAGCTCTTTCTCCCATACGATACCGGCCACACAGTGTTCTGTTTTGATACACGCATAACCATTTGCAAATAAACGCAATATCGATATGGTTATCACTTTGTGTCCGGATCTGGCGCTGAGAATCGTCGCCCGACAGTGGACTCCGACGTGTTCGGGGCGTGTCGCCGGGTTTTCAATTGCCAGCCGACCGCTCAGCATTTCTTAATGTTATCGGATGGATGTCCCCGAACGCGGCCATGTGGTGATGAAGCGGCTCCCCCAAGTCGGCGTCAATCTATCCGGCTGGCACTCATTTTGGATGGATCTTTTTTGCCGGCTGCCCGCCGGCAGTCAGTCGATGAATCCGCGGAAGGAGTTCCCCGTTGGTTATCCCCATCCTCGTTGTCAGCACCGACCCTTCCCAGCCGCAACGGTTGATCGATCTGCTTCGAAATCGACCGTATGCCATCGACCATTGCGAGTCCGTCGATGCGGCCACCGGGCTGCTGTCCGCCCCACGGAGAGGCATCGTCATTTTCGACATCGACGGCATGGATCTGAACGAGCGGTATTTTCGGGAGCTTGCCGAAAAACCGGGGCTTTGCATGATGGCGTTGTCGAGCCGCCTGTTTCATCCGGATCTAAAGGAGGCGATCGGCCGGCACCTGATCGCCTGTCTGCGGAAGCCCATCGATCCCGACGAATTGCTGTTCCTGTTGGACAGCATCGCGAAAAACGGCTGTGACCGGCGCAGGTGATCCAAGCACGGAAGGCGGCGGCTCATCGGTTCCGCCTATTGGCGTCACACCATCGCCCTGCTCGGACATCGTCATCGATGTCGACCCCGGGGACCTTGCCCATCCTGATCAAAGGAGGCCTTATGAACTGCAAACCCATTTTCATCCTTTGCGGGGCCGCCATCCTGATGGCGATCCTGGTGGCCTGCGCTTCGGAGCACCCGGTGGATATCGCCGAGGTCAAGTCGAAGCCCCAGGAATTCGTCGGCGCGGACACGTGCAAGCAATGTCATCTGGAGCATTACGACTCCTGGAAAATGACCCTCCACAGCCGAATGCTCCAGGATGCCCGGGAAAACGAGGATGCCATCATCGTTCCCATCGATGAAAAACGCATCCGGGAAGATTTCGCGACTATCGAAACCCTCAAAATGCCGGCGGACCAGATATACATTCCCAAAAAGGAAGAGATTCTGTACACCATCGGGAGCCAGTGGAAGCAGCGTTACCTGGTCGAAAAGGAAGGCACTCTTTACATCTCGCCGATTCAGTACAATGCGGAAAGCCATCGCTGGGTCAACTACCACGAGGCGGATTGGGATCAGCGGCCGTGGATCGACGGCTGCGGCGGATGCCACGCCACCGGCGTCGATTTCGAAAAGAAGACCTTCGAGGAGCCCGGTGTGACCTGCGAGGCGTGCCACGGCAAAGGCTCCTGGCACGCGGCCCTGCCCAAGACGGCGGTGTTCGAAAAGCGCCAGACCATCGTCAATCCCGCCAAGCTGACCATGGGGGTGGCCGTCCAGATCTGCGGCTCCTGCCACAACCGGGGCAAGGCCACGCAGGCCAAGGCCGGATGGCCGGTGGGCTATTCACCGGGCAGGGCCCTCGAGGCCTATTACAAGTCGACCTCCTTCGAGGGCGGCGATACGGCCCATGTCTATGCCAACGAGTTCTCCAAGGGCCACCACCAGCAGTACATCGACTGGGTCCAGTCGAAGCACTATTCCGAAGGCGTCACCTGCACCTCCTGCCACTACGTGCATCAGATCGGTGTTCCGCCGACCCGCTATCAGACCCAGGCGGCCGGTTCGAACCAGTGCCTCCAGTGTCATCCCGTGATCAACAACAACCAGGCGCACTCGATCCATTCCTTCGCGAACTGCATCGGCTGCCACATGCCGAAGATCGTTAAGAGTGCCGAGTCCGGTGATCTTCACAGCCACGTGTTCATGGCCCTTCTGCCCCTGCATACGCTGGAAAATCCGGTCGTCCCGAACTCCTGCCAGACCTGTCACAAGCACAAGGATGCCGATCTGAAGGAGCTGCAGGCCGAGTTCGACGCATTGGCCAGACTTCCGAAGCCGGTGGGGGTTCCCGTCGCTGCGGTCGAGTGAAGTTCAAAGGTGTCTTCAGGAGGGCGGGATGAAGAAATCCACACAGCAAAGACGGCTGATGGCCATCCCGATGGTGATGTCGTTTCTCTTCTTGGGGTTCCTCCTGCCCGGAAGTGTCCTGGGGCAGGAGGAGGTTGCCGCCACCTACCGCCGCTACAAGGCGTATGAGGAGAGCACCGGTTATTACGAACAGTATGAGGTGCTTCCGGGCCGCCGGCAGGCGGTTCGCCGCATGCCCGGCGTGCCCCAGGATCCGTTTGCCTACAGCCCAACGGCCGCCGGGGTGCGCGTTCGGACCCACCTGGCGGATTCTCACCGGGGGATCCGGTTCTACGAAAACCTGCGCTGTGAGTACTGCCACGTCGAGCAGACCCGGGACCTGCACACGGTTCGAGCCAACCTGACCTGCCGCCAGTGTCACGGCGGCGAGCCCATCGCCAGCATCGACCACTACTATTCGCTCATGAACCCCATCCGGCGTCATGCCTATGTCTGCGCCAAATGCCACGAAGGCGCGAGCGCTTCCTATGCCACCTACGTGGTGCACGAGCCGGCGGCGAGCTCCAGCCTGGCCAGGGAGACCTTCCCGGCGCTCTATTACGCCTACTGGTTCATGCTCGTGCTTCTGGCCGGAACGCTCGCTTTTTTCATTCCCCACGCGTTCCTGGTGGGACTTCGGGAATTGCTTCCCAAACGGGAAAAAAGGACGAAGCGCAATGAAAGCTGATCGGATCAGACGTTTCAGCCCCCTGGACCGGCTCTTTCATCTGACCCTGATGCTGACCTTTCTCATTCAGTCGGCCACCGGGTTCAGCCGCCTCTTCATTACGACCGGCTGGGGCCGGAAGCTGAGCGGCGTTTTTGGAGGGTACGAAGGGGCGCTCGTGGTTCACCGGTGGGTGGGCGTATTCATGCTCCTGGGGTTCGCGGTGCACATCGGGGTTTTGATCTCACGGATCCGGTGGAAGGATCCGAAGGGCAGCATTTTCGGCCCCGACTCGCTGGTGCCGAACGAAAACGACTTCAGGCGCTTCGCGCAACAGGTTGCCTGGTTTTTCGGGCGGAGGGAGGCGCCCCGCCACGACCGGTGGACCTATTGGGAGAAATTCGACTACTGGGCCGTCTTCTGGGGAATGCCGCTGCTGGGGGCAACGGGCCTGATGCTGATGTTTCCGATGATCTCGAGCCGGTATTTCGAGGGCTGGGTCCTGAACGTCGCCGCCCTGCTGCACCGGGCCGAAGCCATCCTGGCCGTGAGCTATATTTTTATCGTCCACTTTTTCATCGGCCACTTGCGTCCCAGCAGCTTTCCCATGAACGAGGCCATGTTCTCCGGGTCCGTCCCCGTCGCGCATGCGGCCGAAGAAAAACCGGAATGGGTCGCCCGGCTGAAGGCGGAAGGACGGCTCGAGGATGCGGCGGCGGCCGCTCCGGCATCCTGGTACCGGGTCGCCTATTTCGTGTTCGGATACACGGCGCTGTGTGTGGGAATCTACCTGCTGATCAACGCCGTCGCGTACAGTCGGTTCGTACAGTTGCACTAGTGTCCGTCCCGAAATGGTCTTTTGGGTCCTGCTCTGCGTTCTCCGCGGGTTTCCGGCTGCGGCGTACCGGCGTATACCTCACCGAAAGCCCCTGAGGTGGACCTCTGCGAATCGGTGAACGCTCAGGCATTCGGGCGGTTGACAATCGACCGGCTGTCGCATAGAGAAGACCGATAAACAGCGTTTGTCATCAACCACTCACATTTGGGCCCCTATGAAACCCTGGTCTGACAGCAACCGTATCGCCATTCGGCAGATACTCCCTCCTCCACCCGATCGAGCCTAAACGACTCGGCAAAGGGTAACCCCTGAACCGCCGCCCGTGAGAGGCGCCGCGGGGAGGGGGCCTGTTCCCAAGACCTTCATGAGAGACAACCATCGGCGCAAGGGATCCGACTCGATTCCCGTCCGCGTGCCTGCGATCGGAGTGCCGGATCGATCACCCGGGCGTTTCCTCCATGCTCCCAGGCGCCGAACCGGGTTGTCATGAAAGGCTCGTTCGATGAATTCCACGAAGACCATCCTGGGTCTGTTTCTCTCCGTATTTGTGATGATGATCGGCGTTGGCATGATCGTGGCGGTTTTGCCCGAGCGCTACATGGCTCTCTCCCGTTCACCGCACACCGTCGGCAGCCTGGCAACGGCATTCGCTTTCAGCTATCTGCTGGTGCAGTTCCGGGTCGGACGCCTTGCGGATCGCTGGGGGTTCAAGCCGTTCCTGGTGGCCGGGTATTGGGTCTGCTCGGCGGCGGGGCTATGCTTTTATTTCAGCACCGATGCGCTGATGCTGATCCTGGGTCGCTTTATCCAAGGCATCGGCGAAGCGCCGGTCTGGTCCCTGGCGCCTGCCGTCCTTGCCCTGCAGCATCCCAATAGAATGGGCCGTCTCATGGGAGGCTACAATTCCATTCTGCATGTCGGTCTGGCGCTGGGACCCGCTACGGGAATGCTGGTCATCCGCTGGATGCCGGCGGATGCCGCCTTCGCCCTCTATGGCGTTCTATGCCTCCTTGGGGGGATCATTCTGATCTTCACCCTGACCCCCGGCAGACTTGCTCAGCCGGAAGCGCTGCAAGAGGTTCCCGGGATTCGGGAGATATCCTCGTTCACCGCTGATCGTCGGGTGACGGCGGTTCTGATCGGAGTTGCGCTCTACGGCGCGGGTTACGGCGCTTTTCTGACCGTTATTCCGGTGTTTCTGACCCTGGTCAAGGGCTTCGGCCAGACCGGCATCGGGTGGTTCTTTTCCGCCTTCTACCTCGCCGTCGGGGCGGCCTCCTTCCTGGCCGGCCCTCTGAGTGATCGATTCGGCCGCCGCGGGTTCATGGTCGTCGGCCTGGCCGCGGCCGCAATGGGCCTGGCGTTGGCGCCAGCCTTGAATTCCATTGTCCTGGCCGGCCTGTTGATCCTGTCCATCCTCGCCCTGGGGGTCTTCGGCATCAGCTCCCTTGCCTTCCTGAACGAGTGTGCCGGTGAGAGTGCCAAAGGCACATACTCGGGCGCTTATTTTTTGTCATGGGGACTGGGCATGTTCAGCGGACCGGTCCTCATCGGATGGGTGGATGCATCGACAACGCCCGGTACCGGCATCCGGTGCTTCGGGATCGCAATGGCCATCCACGCATTGGCGATGCACAGGGTGTTGTGGGCGAAGCCGCGACCGGAGAGCGGGTGACCGAAAGAGAGGCATGTGGGGAATTCCGGGGGCGTCGATGGGGCGCATCGTCGGCCGCCTGTGCTTTCCGGCTTCGTCGCTCGACGCTTCCCGAATCGCGCTATTCCGAAAGCGCTTGACACGGGATGGCCCGTTTCATTATGGTAGCATCCAAGTTGTTGAAAATTAATTGTATTTCGGGTCTCACGATGTATCTCGAACATTTCAACCTGACCAGGATGCCGTTCTCCCTCTCCCCGGACCCGGGTTTTCTCCTGCTTTGCCGGGATCATCGCGAGGCCCTCGCCCACCTTTTATATGGACTCAAGGTATCCGGCGGATTTGTGCAGATCACCGGCGAAGTCGGCACCGGCAAGACGACCCTGTGCCATTACCTGATCGGCAAGATGCCGGAGGACATCGACATCGCCCTGATTCTGAACCCTCGCCAGACCGCCCTCGAACTGGTGGCGGCCATCTGCGACGAGCTCGGCGTCGACTACCCGCCGGAGGTCAACAGCATCAAGCTGCTGGTGGACCGGCTGAACGAATACCTGCTCGAAAATCACGGCAAGGGACGGAAGACCCTGCTGATCATCGACGAAGCGCAGAACCTGAGCCCCGACGTCCTCGAGCAGATTCGATTGCTGACCAACCTGGAGACGCCGTCCTCCAAGCTTCTGCAGATATTTCTCATCGGCCAGCCGGAACTCAAGACCATGATGGCCCGGCCCGACCTGCGACAGCTCGATCAGCGAATCACGGCACGGTACCACCTGGCCCCGCTTTCGAAGGAGGAAACCTACTCCTACATCGATCACCGGATGACCGTATCCGGCGCCGGGAAGCAGCCGTTCACGGCAGCGGCCAAGCAGGCCGTGTTCGACCTTTCCGGCGGGCTGCCGCGCCTGATCAACATCATCTGCGACCGGGCGCTCCTGGGCGCCTACAGTCAGAACCGCCACACCGTCGATTCAAAGATCGTCAAAACCGCCTACCGGGAGATCCGCGGCGAGACCCCTCAGCGGCGGCGCGGGGTAGCCCATGCCGGGTACGCGGCATTGTTGGTCCTGCTCGCGGTGGGTTTCGCCGCGGGTTTCATGATGCAATCCGAACTCGGGGACCTTCTCGCCTTTCACCGGTCCAAGCCGGCCCCAAAGGAGGACCACCAAACGGCTACGGTCGTCATGGATGGCATCCAGCCGGCCATGGCCGTAACGGATGGCATCGAACCGGCCGTTGCCCGGGAGGCGCCTCCGGATGGTGACAGCCTTCCAGCGAATTCGCGCGGCACCCGTTTGTCCGAACAAACCGCAATGGCCATTGCCAGACGCAATGTAGACGAACCGCAAAACGCCGGCTTTCCCGATACGGTTGGCACCGTGTCTCGGGGCATTCCCGGCCTCATGGACGAGGCATCCAGCGAACCGGAACCCCCGCCGTTTTTGGACCTGAGTGCGCTGGCTCAGGACGGGGCGCTCCCAGTCCGGGAGGAGGACGCATTCGATAAGCTGCTGGGGCTCTGGGGGGTCGAGGACGGGCTGTCCGCCGGGGTAAGCGGCTGCATCCGCGCTCTGGCCGCGGGACTGCAATGCATCTCCCAGACCGGAACGCTGGCCGATCTCCTCTCCTACAATCGCCCCGCCATTCTCGAAATCTCCACCCGGGAGCAAATTCTTCACCATGTCGTGCTGGTCGGAGCGACCGACACCGACCTGGTCGTCGATGCCTCCGGCAACAGCGGCCAGGTGGCGGTGGCCGATTTGGTGTCCGCATGGACCGGCCGGTTCACCCTTTTGTGGCGTCCGCCGCCGCTCACGCGGACCGTGTTGTCTCAGGGAATGTCGGGAACCGACATCCTGTGGCTCCGGAACCGGTTGGCGATGATACCGGATATCCCCGCCACCTCTCCGGATGGGCTGCGGAACCCGGACTTCGACGAAGATCTCAAGGAGCAGGTTCTTGCTTTTCAGAGAACCCATCGGATTCCCGCGGACGGCCTGGTCGGCCGGCGGACCCTGATCGAGTTGAACAGCGCGGTAGCCGATCCGCGGGTGCCGAAGCTCTTCGAACCGGCGACAGCCGAACCGGGACCTTAGCATGTCCTATATTCTGGAATCCCTGAAGCGCCAGGAAAAGGAGCGGAAAGCCGCCGCAGAGCCGGAACTGGCCGATCTATACCGTGACCTGCCGTCTCCGGAGCCCCGGCGGCGGTCGAAAAAGCTCTGGCTGGCCGCCTCTCTGCTGCTGAACATCGTCTTTCTGGCGGGCGTCGCCCTTTACTTCGGCCCGCACGCGTCCGAACCCGATCCAACCGGGCAGAGCCGGACTTCGTTCGATCGGGATGCGGACGGGGTGCTGCCGGCCGAACCGGAAAGAAGCGCCATCGGGGCCGGAGAGAAAGCGAAGCCGTTGCCGAATTCCATCGCCCGGTCCGTCACCGAGTCGACCTCTGTTCAGACCCATCCGCCGGCAGAAGCGGTTTCCCGAATAACCGCTCCATCTTCCCAGCCGTCGACGGCGCGGGCCCGTTCCGGTGCTTCAGGGATCCCCACGGCACCAGGCGGATCGGGTTCGACATCGACCCATTCCGCCACCGCGATCCTCCCACGGGATAGTGTGGATGGGGAGCCTCTCCACGCATCTGTTTCGGCCGGGTCCGGCAGCAAAGCGGAAGCCCTCTCGCCCGTCCGGCCCGCCGTGAACGGTGGCATTGCCCGACCGGATCAAGCCCCCCGGCAGAGATCCGATCCCGGTCCCTCCGAGGCCGCCGGTAAAGATGATCAAGGAGTGGAGGCCGTCTCCGAATGGGCCGAGATTCGCGTAGGCATGCCGCGCGGCAACCTTGATGACGCGGTTTTGACCTCCGGGAGGGTGGGTGAACCGATGGCGCTCGCGAGGCCATCCGATGATTCAGGAATCCCGGAAAAGGACGATTCAGAACTCATGCCCGAGGAATCCTCGGGTATTGCTGCTGTTGCGCCTTCGGGGCAGGATCCAGCCGCCCTCCACCCGATAGGGCCATCGGCGCCTGCTTCCACCGCCTCCCGGGTTGCGGCACGGTTCAAGGACGTTCCGGATTTCAGGCAGCTCTCCCCGGAGCTGAGAGAGCAGTTCGGTCAATTGAAACTGAATGTGCTGGTCTACTATGACGATCCCGGAAGCTGCCTTGCCTATATCAACTTTCGTCGGTACCGGACGGGCGACACCCTCCCGGATGCGGGTCTCAGGGTGGAAGGCATCATCGCCGACGGGGTAATTCTGAATTACGGAGAGGGCCGATTCAAACTTCGGACCAGTAAATAGGGGTGCCCGGAATGCCGCTGTTGTGTTAACTTACGAGAGTCTTCTCCAAAATTGTCGGTGCAGAGGTGAAGGCGCCGAGGGGCGAAGGGATCGAGGATTCGAGCGAAGTGCTAACACATGGGAATCATCTCTTTAACTTCCATTCGGGAGGCAGAAATGAAAACGAGAAGGGCCGGAATCATCTTCGGAATGTTGTCGAGCCTGGTTTGCCTGTGTTTCCTCATGTCAGGCGCACTCCATGCGGCATCCGGATCCGGGCACGGGCACACCATGCCGGCCGCCGCCGCCGGTTCCGATGTGCCGGAGGACGTCGCTTCCGCCCCGAGCTGCCCCATTTGTGGGATGGATCGGGCGAAATTCGCCCATTCCAGGGTCTATGTCACGTACGACAAGGAGCGCACCTTCGGCGCCTGCTCGATCCACTGCGCGGCCGTGGATCTGGCCTACCAGCTCGGACAGGCGCCCGTTTCGATTCAGGTCGCCGATTTCAACACCCACGAGTTGATCGATGCTGAAGGGGCCTTCTGGGTCCTTGGCGGCGACCAGTCCGGGGTGATGACCAGGAGAGCCAAATGGGCGTTCGAAAGCCAGGACGCGGCCGATGCGTTCATCTCTCAGCACGGCGGAGAAAGGGTCGATTTCGAGGCCGCACTGAAAGCCGCCTATGAAGACATGTACGAGGACACGCGGATGATCCGGGAGAAGCGAAGGAAAATGCAGCATGGGCATCAGTAGGACGAATGGGGGCGGTCCAACCGTGAGGAAACCGGGTCGCATTCTGTTCTTGCAGGTGTTGGTGTTCTGCCTGCTGTGGGCCTGCACCGCGGCTGCGGAAGAGAGCGTCCCCACGCCTTCCGAAAGGGATCTTTGCCCGGTCTGCGGCATGTTCGTCGCCAAGTATCCGGACTGGATCGCCACGATCGAATTCAAGGACGGGAAGGCGGTCTTCTTTGACGGCGTGAAGGATCTTCTGAAATTCTATTTCGATATCAAGCACTACCAGCCGGACCGATCCACGGAGGATATCCGGGCCATCCATGTGACCGATTACTATACCGGCGGGTCGATCCAGGCCCAGGACGCCTATTATGTCTTCGGCAGCGACGTTTTCGGGCCCATGGGAAAGGAACTGATTCCCTTGGACAGCCTAGAGGCCGCCGACGAATTCATGCGGGATCACAATGGAATCCGGGTGCTCCGGTTCAACGAGATCCGCCCTTCGCTGGTGGACAGGCTCCGGTAGCATCGATGCGCAAGTCGACCCTTTTCCTCCTGACCCTGACGTCCGGGATTCTGCTTCTGGCCGTTTTGCTGGCGCTGGACTCGGCCCGGCTGGGCCCGAGCCGCCATCGACGAGCGGCCGCTGCCCGTGACGTGGCGAGACAGCTTCGGATCACCGACCCGTGTCTTTTCACGGAGGCCCGCTACACACGCCACCTTTCCATGGCGGACCTGCATGCCCCCTTGCAGGAGCATCCCCTCGGTCTGGAGCATTTTCCCTCGGGCTCTTTTGTGAAACCTCCGAAGGCGTTTGGGCAGACCACCGAATCCGTCGGTCCGGACGGAGGCAGGGAGGCCCCATGAACCGGATCGAGCGCCATCGATATTTTCTGGATTTTGCCTTGTCTTCCCTGCTTCGGCGGCGATGGAAGAATTTTTTTCTGCTGTTTTGCTACGCCCTGATCATCTTCCTGGTCTCCTCGGTCGTCTTTTTCTCCAATGCGCTCCGCGAGGAGTCGACGCGACTGCTGGAAGGCGCGCCCGAACTGGTGGTTCAGCGGATGATGGCCGGGCGGCACGACCTGATGCCGGTGGATTATTCGGATGCCGTCCGGAAAATCCGCGGCGTCGAGGAGGCCGTCCCCCGGCTGTGGGGGTACTATTTTCATCCGGCTTCCGGGGCGACCTATACCCTGATGGTTCCTGATAAGGAGAAGCCGGAGGATGGGCAGGCCAGGGTCGGGAGCGAGGTTTCCCGAACCTGGCAGATGGGGAAAGACGACGACATGGTGTTCAAAACCGCCGCCGGCGGCATTCTGCCGGTTACGGTCGCCGATCGCTTCCCGTCGGAATCCGCACTGGCCGCCGCGGATCTCATTCTGCTCAACGAAGCCGATTTTCGTCGAATTACCGGTCTTCCAGATGGGATGGCTACGGATCTGGCCGTCTTTGTCCGGAACCCGGCGGAATCCGGCACCATCGCCGAGAAGGTCGTCCGGATGCTTCCGGACACGCGCGCCGTGCTCAGGGAGGAGATCCAGCGCACCTACGCGACGATATTCGACTGGAGGAGCGGCTATGTGCTCGTGATCTACAGCGCGGCCATCCTGGCCTTTCTGATCTTCACCCTCGACAAGGCAACCGGTCTCAGTGCGGAGGAGAAGGGAGAGATCGCCGTGTTGAAAGCCATCGGGTGGGACACCTCGGATGTGCTTCTTCTCAAATTCTGGGAAGGCGCGGCGGTGTCGATGACGGCCTTCCTTGTCGGGGTCGTTGCCGCCTATCTCCATGTCTTTCACGCTTCCGCGCCGCTTTTCGAGCACGCGCTGAAGGGCTGGTCGACCCTCTATCCCGAACTGATCCTGCCTCCGACCGTGAGCGCCTACCAAATGGCCGTGATTTTTGCCTTCACGGTGGTGCCCTACACCCTGATTACCATCGTACCTTCCTGGCACACGGCCGTTACGGACCCGGATACGGTGATGCGCAATGCCTGAGATGATCGTCCTCCAACAGGTGAGCAAAACCTACAATCCAGGCAAAACCAATGCCTTCACAGCCCTTGACGGCGTCGACTGCCGCATCGACGCGGGCTGCGTGACGATACTCACGGGACCCAGCGGTTCGGGGAAGACCACGATGCTTTCGCTCATCGGGTGCATGAACCGGCCGACCACGGGGCGCATCCACTTCGAAGGCCGGGAAATCACGAGCCTTCCCGAACGGTTCCTCTCGGAAATCCGCTGTCGGGACTTTGGCTTCGTTTTCCAGAATTACAACCTGATCCGGGGGATTACCGTACTGGAAAACGTGATGCTGCCGGCCTATCCGACCGGCGTTGCGCGCAAGTCCCTGATGTCCAGGGCCATGGAGCTGCTCGACATGCTGGGCGTGGGCCGCCTTTCCAGGCAGAACGTGACCTTGCTGTCCGGCGGCGAGCAGCAGCGCGTGGCGATCGCCCGCTCCCTGATCAACGACCCGAAGGTGCTGATCGCCGACGAACCCACCGCGCATTTGGACACCCGGCTGATTCAGGGCTTGATCGACATCATCGGCCGCCTGAAGGCGGCCGGCAAGACTCTGATCATCGCGAGCCATGATCCGCTGATCGCCGGCAGCGCGATCACCGACAGCGTCATCGGTCTGCGCGACGGGCGAATCGTCGATGGGGATCCGGACCGGTGATCCTCACACCCGCGATCATCGCATTGGTGGCAGGACACCTGCTGCTGGTCCTGTTCGGATTCGGGGCGATGGCCGTCGCACTTCAGATCCTGAGACATTGGGACCTGCGGTCCGGAAGCGAGCGGCAGATCCGGATGGAGCGCCGAACCTACCTGGTCTCCACGGTGATGGCCTACCTCATGGGGTTCGAGATCTTCTCGCTTTTTCTGTTTGTCTACACCGCCGACAATATCCATCCGCTTTTCGTGGGGGCGATGTGCGCCGCGGGATCCCTGCACGCCAACGGGTGGGGGTATCCGACGCTGGTGCTCAAGCTGGTCAATGTGCTGCTCTGCGGCGTCTGGCTCCTGATCAACCACGCCGACAACCAGGCGCCGGACTACCCGATGATCCGCTTCAAGTACAAGTGGCTGATCGCCGTCATGGTGCTTCTGGGACTCGAGAGCCTGTTCCAGTTGAATTATTTTCGCGGCATCGAAGCCAACATGATCACCTCGTGCTGCGGAACACTTTTCGGCGAGACTTCCGGAACCGTGGCGGGAGATATCGCCTCTTTTTCTCCACGAGGAATGCAGGTTCTTTTTTTTCTGAGCGCGGTCCTGACGCTGAGGTCAGGGGTTTACTTCCAGGCAACCGGAAGAGGAGCGGTCGTGTATTCGCTGCTCAGTCTCTGGCTGTTCTGGCTTACGATCGGCGCGGTCATTTCCTTCATTTCCGTCTATTACTACGAACTGCCGACGCATCACTGCCCCTTTGACATTCTTCAGCAGGGATACCACTATGTCGGCTACCTTCTTTACGCGGCGCTGGTGGGAGCCGGGATCTTCGGCGCCGGCGTCGGAATTATCGAACGATTCGCCGACAGCGTCTCGATGGAGAAGATCATACCCAGGCTTCAAAAATATTTTTGCCTGATATCCATGGGATGTTATATTGTGGTCATTCTGATCTCCGGCTGGCCCCTGGTATTTTCGGATTTCAGATTGATCCATTAATATTGGATCCCGGGCCTGTCCGGGCCGACCACCAGGCGTGAATGGCAATGGACCGTTTCATCCTTCAGCTGCGTTCGATCATCCGGAGCCGGAAATTCAAACCGGCGGCGGCCGCTTTCACGATTGTCCTGGCGATCGTTCTCTGGTGGGGAATCAAGGGCGAGGAGCATTCCGCCCACGATGTCGCCTTTGGCCCGCCACCTGCCGCCGGAACCATTCCGGACGCCGAGCTTTCCGTCGATGCGGCGATCGAGGCCAACCAGTACGTCTGCCCCATGATGTGCGTTCCGCCGATGGACGCGCCGGGCCATTGCCCGGTCTGCGGCATGGAACTGGTTGCGGTCGGACACGGTCATTCCGAAACGGAGGCGCACCCGCGGGGGTTGACACTGACGCCCGGGGAGACGGCGCTGGCGGGTATCGAAGTGGCGCCGGTGGAGCGACGGCACGTTACGGCCGAAGTCAGGCTTTTTGGTCAGATCGATTACGACCCGGCCCACTCGACGGTGATCACCTCCTTCATGCCCGGCGTCATCGATCGACTCTACATCAAAAGAGCCGGCCAATTCGTCCGATGGGGAGATCCCCTCTTCGACCTGTACTCGTCCGATCTCCTGGAAACTCAAAAGCAGCTCGTGGAAGCCCTGAAGTACGTCCCGAGTTTCTATGCCTTTCAGCGGGGTACGCCGCACGTCGCCCAGGACATGCCCATCCAGCCGAGGGAGACGGGAAAGGGTGACATCAGCGCCCGGGATCGGGAGGAAGCGCTGGAGACCGTCGACGCCGTCCGCCACAAACTCAGCATCCTGGGGCTTCCCAAACGGGACATCGACGAGTTCATGAAAGTGGGCGAGGCGACCGGCGTCGCCACCGTGTATGCCCCCATGTACGGACAGGTGACGGTTCAGAGCGGATATGAAGGCACCTATGTCAACCGCGGCACACCCGTTCTGACCATCGCCGATCCCGAGTATGTCTGGCTGCGAATGGATGCCTACGAAATGGATTATGCGTGGATCCGGAAGGGCCAGGCGGTGACCTTCACCACCGAGGCCTATCCGGGGGAAACCTTCCAGGGAAAGGTCGTGTACATCGATCCGGTTTTCGATGCCCAGTCGCGGACCTTCCGCATCGGCGCCATTTCCACCGAAGACCAGGGCGGAAGGTTGAAGGCGGGCATGCTCGCTCGTGCCGTCATTCATTCGCGCCTTGATGCCGAGGGCCGGGTGCTGACCGAAACCGCCGATCCGCAAACGGCGCCGCTCGTGATCCCGGATACCGCTGCGTTGATGACCGGCAAAAGGGCCGTGGTTTACGTGGCCGATCCCGAAAAACCGGGTTTCTACGAAGGGCGCGAGGTGGTGCTGGGCCCGAGGGCGAAGGATGCCTATGTCGTGAAAGCGGGGTTGGCCGAAGGAGAACTGGTGGTGGTTTACGGCAATTTCAAGATCGACAGCGCGCTTCAGATTCAGGCCAGACCCAGTTTCATGTCGCCGGAAGGCGGAGCGATGACCGATGCCGATCATGGCCATCAAGGAATATCGGGTGGCATGGGCTCGATGACGGGACCGGACGGTCCGGAACCCGATGTTCGTCCGGTAGCGGGGGATCATTCCGGATTGGGCGATGAGGTCGAAAACACGGCCCGCAACGGCGTGCCCGCCACCGAACATCAGCTGCCCGGCGAATCCATTCTCATGCACGAAACCTACATGGAGGAACGGCGCTCGAGCCGAACGGCGGACTCCGCCACCGATGACCGGATCGGAAATGACGGTGATCCGGGGGGAGGTGACGAAGCCGTGGATTCCCGTTCCATCCGGCGTCGTCGGCCGGGGATGTACGGGGATCCGACCCGGCCACGGATCACCCGTCCGCGCTCCTGAGTTCTGATCGATACCGTAACCTGAAAACCCGGACCAACCTGATCGATCCCGATGCCAGATCCGACAGCGACGCCCATGATTTCCTTCTCAGCGCGGGTCACCCGTTTTCTTCTGGAAAGACGTGTCGTCGTCTTTCTGATCGTTTCGACCCTGGCGGGGTGGGGTGTTCTGGTGTCCCCGTTCGACTGGGGATGGGACTGGCTGCCCAGAGACCCGATCCCGACCGATGCGATCCCCGATATCGGCGAAAACCAGCAGATCGTTTTCAGCAGCTGGCCGGGCCGGTCTCCGCAAGACGTCGAGGACCAGATCACCTATCCGCTGACCGTTTCCCTCCTGGGCGTTCCCGGCGTCAAAACCGTCCGCAGCTTTTCCATGTTCGGCTTCTCCAGCGTCTACATCATCTTCAACGACGACGCCGACTTCTACTGGTGCCGATCGCGCATTCTGGAGAGGCTCAACAGCCTGCCCCCGAATGCCCTCCCCGAAGGAGTGCAGCCGGCGCTAGGTCCGGATGCGACCTCGATGGGGCAGGTCTTCTGGTACACCCTGGAAGGCAGGGATGAAACCGGCGCGCCGACCGGGGGATGGGATCTCCATGAGCTGCGCACGCTGCAGGACTGGTACGTTCGGTTTTCACTGCTGTCGGTCGAAGGCGTGAGCGAGGTTGCCGCGATAGGTGGATATGTCCAAGAATATCAAATTGATCTCGACCCAGACCTCATGCGCGTCAACCAGGTGACCCTGAACGAGGTGATCGCGGCGATCCGGAACGCCAACCGGGACGTCGGCGCCCGGACCATCGAGGTCAACCGTGTCGAGTATCTGATCCGTGGGATGGGCTTTATTCGCGAGTCGTCCGACATCGAACAGGCGGTCATCACCACTCGCGGCGATGTACCGGTGTTCGTCCGCAACGTGGCGCGCGTGTCGCTGGGGCCGGCCTATCGCCAAGGCGCCCTGGACAAGGGCGGTTCGGAGGCCGTGGGCGGGGTCGTGGTCGTTCGCTATGGGGAAAATCCGCTTCGGGTCATCCAAAAGGTCAAGGACCGTATCCGCGAAATCACGCACGGGCTGCCGAAAAAACGGCTTCCCGACGGCAGGGAGTCCGCCGTTCGCATCATCCCTTTCTACGACCGCACCGAGCTCATTCACGAAACACTGGACACCCTGAAGACGACCCTTTCCCTCGAAATCCTGATCACCCTGATCGTGGTGGTCGTGATGGTGGCCCACATCAGGAGCGCCCTGCTCATCAGCGGCACTCTGCCGCTCGCCGTTTTGCTTTGCTTCATCTGCATGAAATTCTTCGGGGTCGATGCCAATCTGGTGGCGCTTTCCGGCATCGCCATCGCCATCGGCACCATCGTGGACATGGGCATCATCGTCACGGAGAATGTCATACGGCGGATGGGACCGGAGGGATCGGCGGCTACCGTCTTTCAGTCCGTCCACCAGGCCGCCCGTGAAGTCGGCGGAGCGGTAACGACCGCCGTGGCGACGACCGTGATCGGATTTCTGCCCGTCTTTACGATGACCGGCGCGGAGGGAAAGCTCTTTCAGCCTCTGGCGTTCACGAAGACCTTCGTCCTGGCCGCATCCCTCCTGATCGCCCTGTTCGTGGTCCCGCCTGTCGCCGCCACGCTTTTCACGGTGCAACCCGACCGGCGTCGATATGGATGGATACTCTACGAAGGGATGATCTATCTGGGAGGCGTCCTGATTTTCACCGTCAGTTGGCGGCTCGGGCTGGCCGCCGTGGCGGTGGGCGGCTATCTTCTCCTGCGAAACCGGCTCCACGAACGGCGTCGACCGGCCGCCGATCGCGCGGCCCACGTCGCCGTCGTGCTGGGGGCGTTGGTGCTTCTGGCGGGATACTGGGTCCCGTTGGGCCCCGAACGCGGAATGGCCCGCAACCTGATCTTCGTCCTGATCCTCATCTTCGGCATTCTGGCCGCGTTCCGGCTTTTCCACCGATATTACAGCGATATCCTTCGATGGTGTCTCGACCACAAACTGGCTTTCCTGTCCCTTCCGATGGTCATGGTGCTGTTCGGCCTTCTGATCTGGCGCGGGCATTCCTTCTTTCTGGGATGGACGCCTTCCGCCTGGCAGAGTTCGCGGCCCTACCAGTGGGTCGCCTCGACTTTTCCCGGATTGGGCAGGGAGTTCATGCCGCCGTTGGACGAAGGGGCCTATCTCTACATGCCGACGACGATGCCCCATGCGTCGATCGGAGAAGTGCTGGACGTGCTTCAAAAGCAGGACAGAGCCATCTCGGCGATACCGGAAGTCGAGATGGCGGTGGGCAAGCTGGGGCGGGCGGAAAGCCCCCTCGACCCGGCGCCCGTTTCCATGATCGAGACGTTGATCACGGTCAGACCTGAATTTTACAGGGATGCCGACGGCAGATTGAAGCGCTTCCGAATGAATCCCAAGGAGGTGGATCTGGTCAGGGACATCGACGGCAGGCCCCTGGCAGCCCCGGATGGGAAACCCTATCTGCAGCAAGGGCGTTTCGAACGGGACGAGACCGGGCGGCTGATTCCCGATCCGGGCGGAAATCCATTCCGCCTTTGGAGGCCCCGCCTCGACCCTTCCCTGAATCCGGAGAGGGCGCGATGGCCCGGCATCAACAAGCCGGATGACATCTGGGAGCGCATCGTCGATGCCACCCGAATTCCGGGAACGACCTCGGCCTCAAAGCTTCAGCCGATCTCCGCCAGGATGGTCATGCTTCAGAGCGGGATCCGGTCGGCCATGGGCGTCAAAGTCAAGGGGCCCGACCTGCCGTCCATCGATGCGGCGTCGCGCGAGATCGAAAAATTTCTTCGGGAAGTGCCTTCCATCGCCCCTCAAACCGTCATCGCAGACCGGATCATCGGGAAGCCCTATTTGGAAATCCATATCGATCGGCAGGCGATCGCCCAGCACGGCATCAATCTGGCCCAGGTGCTGGACGTGATCGAGTATGCCATCGGCGGGGAGCGCATTACCGAAAGCGTCGAGGGCAGGGAGCGGTACCCCGTCCGGGTCCGGTATGCCCGGGAGCTCAGGGACGACCTGGAATCATTGGGCCGCATCCTCGTCCCGGCGCCCTCCGGGGTTCAGCTGCCGCTGAGCCAGCTGGCCGACATCCTCTTTGTCAGGGGGCCCCAGGTCATCAAGGGCGAGGATACGTTCCTGACGGGGTACGTCCTGTTCGACCGGCATCCCGGCGTCGCCGAAGTCGAGGCGGTCGAATCCGCCCGGGAGTACCTGGAGGAGATGATCGAGAGTGGCCTCTTGAAGATGCCCCCGGGCGTCAGTTTCTCTTTTGCGGGCACCTATGAGGCCCAGGTGCGGTCCGTGGAGCGGCTCAAGGTGATCCTTCCCCTGTCGCTTCTCCTGATCCTGATCGTGCTCTATTTCCAGTTCAAGGCCGTCACGACGAGCCTCCTGGTTTTTTCAGGCATCGCGGTGGCCTGGTCGGGAGGATTTCTGATGCTGTGGCTCTACGCCCAGCCCTGGTTCCTGGATTTTTCCGTGTTCGGGGTGTCCATGCAGAGGCTATTCCAGGTGCATCCCGTCAATCTCAGCGTGGCCGTATGGGTCGGTTTCCTGGCGCTTTTCGGCATCGCTTCGGACGACGGCGTGGTCATGACCACGTACCTGGAAAACCATTTCGAGTCGAATCGTCCGACGTCCGCCGCGGCGATACGCGACACCGTTATCGCGGCGAGCCTTCAGCGGGTGAGACCCTGCCTGATGACCACTGCCACCACGGTGATTGCGCTGATTCCGATTTTGACGTCCACGGGAAGGGGGGCGGACCTCATGCTGCCCATGGCCATCCCTTCGGTCGGCGGCATGGCGTTGGAGGTGTTGACCATGCTGGTGGTTCCGGTGCTCTATTGCGGATTGAAGGAGCGAAGGCCCGGACGACCTTCCGAGGCATCGGGTCATCGGTTGCCATCGGATTCAGGATCCCGGCCTGCGCGCACCGGGTAGCGTTATCGTCTGAGGCAGCGCTGGTTGCCCAGGCGTTTCAGGACGTTCAGGTTCCGCACGATATCCGGTTTGAATCCGTGATGTTCCAGGAAGCCTTCCGGGCATTCCTTGCGGCACTTTTCGGCCACGGACAGGAACCGGTCCGATTGCTCGGCGGTGACACATGAATCTCCCTGGATGGAGTAGTACTGGGCCTTCCTGAAGCTGTCCCTGAGTTCCTCGAGATAGGCCGTACAGGCTTCCCGCTGGCCCGGATTCTCCCATTCCATCTCCTTTTCAGCCTGGGGCCGGGCGGGGGGTGCCGACCTGCGGGGGCTTTTTCCCTTGATGATCCAGCGGCGGTCCGGTTCATGGGAGGGCGCCGGCGTTTCCCGTGGGGCGTCCGCCTCGGGGTTTTCGGGAGTTGGGTTCCGGGCCGTTCCGGCAGGTTCGGACGCGTCGACGGCGCTCGGTGCGGGGGCGGCATTCCTGCCGCCGGGTGCACTGCCGGCTTCGGCGGCGCTTCCAGTCGAATCGGAGGATGCTTGAGCCGCGGATCCAAAGAAGGATAGACTGTAGAACAGTATCCAGAATAGAATGAAAGTCGTCCGTCGCTGATCCATGGAAGCCCCTTTATGAAAACTTGGTCGACAACAGCGGTTGGTTTCAACGAAGCAGCGCCGCTGACAGGTCTCCATACCACAGTCGGAGTAATCCGTATACGCCGCCCGCGGCGGCGCGGGGAGAGAAAAGCTCTGGTTCGCCAAGCACCAGGGGAATGATATGCGATCCTTTCATCCACTGAGGAGGATGTTTTGACGACGCCAGAAAAGGATGCCGGAAATTGGCCGGCAAGGGAATTCACCGGCTACCGGAGGGCGCTTCGCATCATCGGCACCATCATCCTGTCCGTTTTCCTGGCGGAGACCGCGGTCATGTTTCTCCTGGCGTTTCTGCCGCCCATGGGGAGGGTCCAGGAAGCCTTCCTCGACGCCTCGATCCTGGTCGTGCTGCTCTCTCCCGCGTTATACTTTTTTCTTTTGCAGCCTCTTCTTCAGCATATCCGGGCCCAGGCCACGGCCGAGGCGGATTTGCGCCGGAGCCAACGGATGCTTCAGACTGTTTTCGAAGGCATTTCGGAACCTCTGATCCTCCTGGACGATACCTGCCGCGTCAAGATGCTGAACAGCGCCGCCTGCGACTATTTCCAGGTCAAGACGTCCGATGTCCTCGGCCGGGAGTGTCGGGAGGCCTTTCGAAAAGAGTTCGAGGCCTGCGGGGAATGCCTGATTCCGGGATCCGTTCATCAGGCGGTCCGCGTCACTACCTTCGATCGCAACAGCCCGATCCATGCCCGGAGATTTGAACAAGTGGCCGTCTATCAGGCAAGGGGGGCGGATGGGGAAAGGGGCGCCGTCATCATGCGGATCAGCGACATCACGGAGGCCAAGATGATGGAACGGCACATGGTCCACCGGGAGAAGATGGCCGCCCTGGGGCTGCTGATTTCCAGCGTCGCCCATGAGATCAACAATCCCAACAACTTCATCATCTTCAATCTGCCGATCCTTCGCGATTACGTTAACGTGCTGCTGCCCATCGTCGATATCCATCGGCAGGAGCACGGGGACGGCGATTTCCTCAACATGAGTTATGCCGAATTTCGGAAGGATATCGACAGCCTCATCGACAATATCGAGCATGGCGCCCACCGGATCAACAGCATCGTCAGCCAACTCAAGGAGTTCAGCCGCCTTCGCAACCGCCAGACCGCCAGACCGATGAATCCGAAGTCCGTGATCGAGAAGGCCGTCAACATCTGCTCGGGGGAGGTCAACCGCCGGGTGACGCGTTTCGATGTCGAGATGCCGGACGATCTGCCGATGATCCGCAGCGACGAGGAGGCGCTGGAGCAGATCCTGATCAATCTTCTGATCAACGCCGCCCAGGCGGCGGACAAACCGGAGGCATGGGTGCGGCTCAGGGCAGAGGCCGGCGACAGTCCCGAGGATCGGCTGCGGCTGTCGGTCTCGGACAACGGATGCGGCATGGACGAGGAAACCCGAAACCAGATTTTCGACCCGTTGTTCACCACCAAGGACACCCAAAACGGTACCGGTCTGGGGCTTTATGTCTGCCTCAACCTGATCGAAAGCCTCGGCGGACGGATCGAGGTCTCGAGCCGGCTGGGAGAGGGGACCGAAATCCGGATCCTGCTGCCCGACGTGTCGGAGAAAAGCCTGCCGGAGCCTGCCGCGGCCACGGAATAGCCGCTCTCCTGGACGGGCTCGCCGTCCCGGAATTTCCGGGTCACGCAGTCGATTGAGCGTTTGCGGACACGGGGCACGCAGGCCCGTCCGATTACATTTGCGGCTTCATGGTCCGCATGACATCGGAAACCTTGCGCTCGAATTCCTCCGTGACGGCCGCGACATCGTCCAGGCTGTCGATGACCCTCGGCGTGAGCAGGATGATCAGCTCGGTCTTCGTCAATGATTCGCTCCGGGAACCGAAGAGGACCCCCAGTACCGGAATGTCCATGAGCAGCGGAACACCGCTGCGGCCGTTGGTTTTGTTTTCACGGATCAGCCCGCCCAGAACGATGGTCTGGCCGTGCCGGACCGTCAGCGTGGTGTTGACGGTTCGCTTGAAGAACGAAGGGTAGAAGACGCCGGCTACCTCCACGCTGTCCGCCTGTTCGCTCACCTCCTGGAAAATTTCCATGGTGACCAGCCCCCTCTCGTTGATGTGGGGGGTCACCGAGAGCAGAACGCCGGTATCCCGGTACTGGATGTCCGTCGTGATGATCGGCTCCGCCCCGCTGGGCACAGTAGTCTCGGAGCTGACGATCGGGATTTCATTGGAGACGTCGATCTTGGCCTCCTTGTTGTCGGAGGCCAGCACGTGGGGCGAGGAGAGGATGTTGACCTTGTTCTTTCGTGCCAGGGCTTCCAGGGTATGGAGCACGTCCTTGGAGAATTCGATGGCATAGGTCAGTCCGCCGGTGCCGTCGATGGTACCCCTGACCAGTTCCGTCTGGCTGAAATTGTTCTCTCTGAGGTATTCCCACTCCACTCCCAGGTCGGTGCGGTCGTCGAGGCCGATTTCGGCGATGGTCGCCTCGATCAGGACCTGCCGGGGAAGCACATCGATCCGATCCAGAATGGCCTCCACCTTCTTGTAATCCACCGGGGTGGCTTCGATCACCAGTGCATTTCGGATCGGGTCGGGAATGATGGTGACCGATGCCCTGAGGGCGTCGGAGTCGTTCCCCGGGACCTCTCCGGCCGGGGGTGCCGTCGTTTCCCGCGGTGCCGCCGCCGGCTCCGTCTTGGGTTGACGGGCGAACGGGTTCCTGGAGAACCCGTAAGCCGGATCCGCTTTTTCGTCTCTTCTCAAACCGTCCGTCTGTCTGCCCGTGTACACCTGATTGAGCAGGGCGGCCAGTTCGTCAGCCGTACCGTTTCGCACGAAATAGACATAGATCCGCGGCTCGGTGCCCCTTCCCGGGGCGTCCAGCTGAACCATCATCGGGTCCACCCGGGTGAGGATATCCGGATCGGCGCTCACGACCAGGATGGCATTCAGCCGTTCGATCGGCACAAACCGAACCGATGCGGTTGCATCCTTGCCGGATGCGAATATCTCCTGAAGGATTCCCGAGGTGTCCTTGGCAACGGCGTTCTCCAGAAAGTAAAAGCGGTGGTTGACCCGTGAGAAGACATTCAGGTCAAAGGCCTGCACCATCCGGATGATCTTCTGAATGTTGGCCCTCTTGTCCACGACGAGCAAGGTCCCGGACGCTTCATGGGCCGCGATCGTCGCCCCGTCGGAGACGAAGGGCGTCAGGATCTTGGTCATTTCCGTGGGCGAGAGGTTCCGCAGCGGGATGATCTGGATGATCACCTGCTCGTCGGGTGGAAGCCCGGCGTTCCTGGCGGAGTCCGATCGGAATCCCAACGGCAGGCGGGAGGCGTCCTTGACGGCGGTGATGCGGTAGATCGGGCCGTCCTTGATGGCCGTCAGGCCGTTGACTTCCAGAATCTTGAAGAAAACGGGAAAAAGATCTTCCCGGCTCATCCCACGGGAGGTGTGGATGGTTACCTTGCCCTGGAGATTGGGGTCGGCCAGGTACTGGATCTCAAGAATATCCGCCAGGGTCCGGATCACCTCGTTGAGCTCGGCGTTGTCGAAGTTGAATTCGATCGTGCCGCCTCCGGCCAGGCCGGCATCGGGCTCCCCGACGGGCTGTTCGTCATCGGCTGCCGGGAGGATGCCTCCCGGCAGGTCATCGAGGACGACGGGCGCGGCAATCGCCGGTCCGGCTTGCCTTCGAAGCGGGGGGGGCGCTTTTTCGGCGACGGGCGCCGTCAGGGACTCCGATGCCGGAGACGGTTTCAGGCCGGGAGACGGCGGCTGCGGATTCGCGGATTCGGAGACGGCAGCGGGCGGCGGTGGAAGGGTGTCTTTCGGTGGCATGCCGGCGCAGCCCGCCAGGGTGAGCCAAACTGCAAAAAGGATCGGGCAGATTCGTGAGGTGGAGACGGAGGTGCTTGAGTTCATGTGGCATCCTTCTGCGTTTTGCCGTTCAGGTCGCCTCGGTGCTAAGAGCCGGTTCCGGATGATGTATCAGTTGGTGTTGGGGATGGCCTCCTCGACCTTTGCCGGCGCCGGCGTTTGCTCCGGCGCGGCATCAGGCGGCGGCGCCTGGGGCTTTTCCACCACCGCGCCCTTGGACGTGATGACCGTCGGCGCCGCACTGCGCTGGACCGTCGTCCGCTTCAGGGGGTGATCCCGGTCGTCGAGTCGGATTTCGAAGGTGGATGTTCCCTCGCGCACATAGATTCGATCCCGCTCGATGCCGACCACCGTGATCTGATCCAGTTTGTCGCCGATCCGAACCCAGGAGGCATCGCCGCCGGTTCGCCTGGACCGGCCCGCTCCCACGAGCGCGGACCGGTCGTCCTCCTGGATCAGGGTCCCGTAGAGGGCGACATTCTTTGCATAGCGGCTGGCTTCGGCGGTTTTGGGATTGACGACGGGCTCCGCCGCTGCGCCTTCCCCCCTTTCCACCGCGAACAGGTTCTTCCCGGGGATCACCTCGTAGTGGGACTCCGGCATCTGCCGTCTGGCCGGTGATTGCTGGAGCGGCGGTTTCTGGCTGACGGAAGGCGCCGGCGCCGCTTCTTCGGGTGCGGACGAGCGTGTCCAGACCTGGTAGATCTGAGCTCCGAAGAAGATGACGGCAGCCGCCAGGATCCCGTTCAACAGCCATTTATTCATGTTTCATGAACCCCTCGACGGTGAAGGTGGACAGGATCTTGTCGTTGCGGCGGGCGCCGGCGGATCGAACGGTCAGATTCTTGATCCGCAGCAGCTTCCGGGCATTGTCGATGCCGTAGAGAACGCCGACCAATTGCCGGATGTCGGAAGACAGGGTCACTTCCACCGGAACGGCAGTGTACTCCTCTCCTTCGACCGCCTCGGGTCCGAGGATGCGCATGGTCTTGACCTCGGCCTGCGTCTGGTTGGCGATCTGGGTGACCATCTGCTGGATGTCCACGGCGGCAAGCGCGGGCGTGTTCGCCTGGAGTAGGCCCAACTCCGCATTTTGGAGGCGCCGGCGCGCCGCCAGCAGTCCGGCTTCGAGCCTGTTCTTTTCCTGGGCCTTCTCCCGGTACTTCGCCAGCTTTTCCTGCTTGATCGCCAACACTTCCTCGCCGGGGGCGGCGGATTCGAAGAGAGGAAGGAAGTAGTAGATCGCTCCGATCAAGAGCAGAACAGCTCCGACACTCAGTATGATGCTCCGTTCGCGGGTCAGATGAAACTGCATCGAGAATCCCGTATCCGTTCATTTCGCATGGGCGCTTCACTGGCGGGGGGAAACGATGGTCAGGCCGATCCTGAACTTTTCCTTTCCATCCCTGCCTCTAGTGATGGCTGAAAGAAAGGTCACGTCGGTCATCCGGGGCGAGGCATCCAGAAGTGGAATCAGCCCTGAGGCGGAATCGGCATATCCATCCAGCCTCACCTGGTTGCCGGAAATGGAGAATTCCCTTATCCAGGCGGTTTCCGGTATGATCTCGCTGAGATCACGAATAATGTCAAGGGCCGGTGCGCCTTCCTGCTTCAACGCTTCCAGGAAGGCGGCGCGGTTCTGAAGGACATCGATCTCGGACTGAAGTTCTTCAACGGCCAGGACCTGTTCGCCGACTTCCTGTATCTGGGCATCCAACCGTTGTTGAATGAGGCGTTGTTGAAGGATCCGGCTTCCCGCCCAACCCAGACCGGTCAGGAGGGTGAGGATCGTCAGGAGGATCAGCAGATAACGACCGGCACGGGAGGGCCGCCTCCGCATGGCCTGCGGGAGCAGATTGAAGTGGGCGGACGATTCGCCGAACGCCCTCGATGCCAGTCCGAAGGCGCCCAAAAGATCCCATGACGGCACCGGCAGACTTTCGGGATCGAGACGCTCCCAGTCCAATGGCGCTCCGTTTTTCCGGAGATCCGAGAAGAGACGGTCGTCCAGGGCGGGCCCGCCGCAGATCGGCTTCGGGTCGCCGTCCGAGTGGGATCTCGACCGGGTCAGGGATTGGACTCCTGCCCGAATGCTCTCCGGGAGCCCGTTGGATGCGGGCGGGACCTGCAGCGTCCGGGCCGCGAGGAGCGACCCTTTCCGGCCCGAGATGAGCCTAACGCCGGCGTCCTCGCAAATCGCCAGCACGAAAGCCGCCTCGGGCAGGATGCTGTCCATGCTCCGGAGCGCGCTGATAATGCTTCCGGCCGCCGGCTCGATGCCGCTGATGCCGATTCCGACGCCGGAGGCCAGTTCGATGTAGGCCGAGAGATCCGCCTTTTTGGCCGCCGCCAGAAGCACGTTCAGCTTTCCGGCCTCACGGTCCTCGCCGGTGATCTGGTAGTCCACGTAAACGTCTTCTTCCGGGATCGGCAGGTAACGATCCAGCTCGTAGCGAATGGTTTCCGAAAGGTTCTCGCGGGCGGCCAGGGGAAGCGTGATGTCCTTGAACAGGGTTTTTTCCTGTGGAATTCCCACGAACAGCCCTGTTCCGGTGATATGGTGCTCGGATAGAAACGCCCTCAGTTCGGCGGCCACGAAATCCATCTGCTGGCGGAAGGGCTGCGCCGGATCGAGGGGCCACACGGCGTGTGCCGATAGCCTGGGCCCCTTCACGGAGGATTTCAAGTGGACGACGGCCACCCTCCTATCGGATACGTCCAAGCCAACTCCATCTTGAAACAGCAACTCGAACCTCCGTGTCGATCAGCTTTCGATGCGTTGGAGCACCCGGAACCGATTCTGCGCCATCGGGTCGATCTGGACCTTGAGTTCTATGGTTTGCCTGACATGGCTGTCATGTACCATACCTTCTGAAATAATGGTATAAAAGGGTGACATCTCAAGGGAAATATAGGGGGCAATCGAGGAGAACCGGTCGGCCCCGATCACATCCGAAATCTCGGTGAGGCTCTTGAAATCCTGAAGTTCCCGGAATGAGGCGATGGCCTCGACGTCCTCATCGGTCATGTCGGGTAAAGCCTTTAGAACGGATGCGGACGCCGCGTTGAGATTGATGCGGTTCGCACCGATGTCCGACCCTTTCCGGAAGAGCGAGCGCAGCCGCCTGCCCGGCATAGCGGGGTCCTGAAACACCGTGGCGCGGTCCCTGAGCCCTCCATGAAACAACTCGGGAGTGACGCCTTTCACGAGCATCAATTCCTCCACCGAGTCGAATTCCGCATTCTTGCTGCGATAGGGGTCGGGAAGCGACTGGTAGTAATCGCTTTCGGCGCCGTTGAGTCGATGGAACTCGTCATCGTCCCGCCAATCCATGATGGAATCCACGATGGTATCCACACGGTCCTCGTCGAGCTCCAGCCCGGACAGCATCAGGCGCAGCAGCGGGGTGTCCGCGGTGTTGAGATTGATTTTTCCCGCTGAATTTTCGATCCAGATGCCGATCCGTCCGCCGGCATATTCGACGGTCGGAATCGGGGCGTTGACCCTCCAGGCGGACGCCTCCTCCGCCGATGGATCCGGATCTTCCTCGATGTCGGGCCGGTCCCGGCTCTCCCCCCGGATGAGTTCGAGCAGGGCCAGGTTCAGACCGGCCTCGGCGAGATAGTAGGCTTCGGTGGACTCCTTGTAGTTCCGCAGCGCTTTCATTTCGTGGCGGACCGAGAAGCTCAGCTGCCCGACGATGATGGTCAGGAGGGTCAGCACCCATAGAACCACGAACAGGGCGATACCCGATTCATCGTTGAATCCTGCGGCCAACGCGGGGGAAGTCCGGCGGTCCTTCCGGAGCCTTTCGGATCCGTAAGGCCTCCCGGAGGCTGTCTCGTTCGTCCTCATCGATTCCGTTGCCTTCGAGGGCCGACACCGCTCTTCGTTGTCGCAACCTGTCTGCATGATTGCTTCCCGTTTTTCGCGATCCGTGTCCCGGCCATGCGGGTGCGATACCGCATGGATGGCCGTCGCCCCTCAGCCGGTCGGTGCCGCGGGCAGCCGGGTGGCGATGCCGAACGGCGTCTCGCCGGGGGAGGGTACGACCCAAATGCGAACAGCGAGGGGAATCAGGCCGTCGGCTTCCGGGTTCCATGCCGTCGACCAGGCAGCGGCCGAGGGCCCCTCGCCGAGTTTGAGGTATTCGAAGCGGATCTCCCTCATATCCTCGATGAGCTCGACGTAATCCGCCGGCAGCGGTTCGGGCTTTTCCTCGAGGTTCGTCTTCAGCAGCGCCTGCTCGTGGAAAACCAGCCGCTGCCCGTCCCCGGGCGTGGCCTCGACCCGGTAGTCCACGACCATGCGGGCGGCGGCGGGCCCCGGCACCAGCGACATCTCGGAGATGAATCTGAGGGACGCTTCGGTCCCTTCAAATCGTACGAGCGGGTTTTCCTCCGACGGATAAGCTGCCGGCACCGCCGCCGCCAGCTGACGCCGGACGCGGTCCAGCACGATGCGCAGGTGCTGGGTGGATTCGATGGCGGCGTCTCCTTTTTCCCAGGCCCGGTAGCCGAGCCTGAACGCGCCCATGAGGACGACCGCCACGACGGCGATGATCGTGATGGAGAGCAAAAGCTCCACCAGGGTGAACCCGCGGGGGTCGGATCCTGCCGGCCATCGCCGGCTCGCACCGGCCGGCCGGTTCATCTTTCGCCTTCCGGCGACGGGTAGAGCCGGATGGTCGAAAGGGATACGCTTTTGGCGCCATGGTCCTGGCTCCATCGAACCTCGACCGTCAGCTCGAACGGGGCGAGCCCTCCGACAGATGCAGATTCAGGGGGGGGCTCGGTGAAGCTGGCCGTCCACGCGTATCCCCCGCCGAAATCACCTTCGAGATCGGCCCCGGGTGTTTCTCCGACCAGGAGTTCCTCCATCTTCATACGTGCGAGGGAAATTCCCCGGGTGTAATCCTCGGACAGGCGGGTGGACCGGAGGTTTTCGGACAGGAGCTGGAGCACGATGACGAGCGAAACCGCCAGAATCATGACGGCCACCATCGTTTCCAAAAGCGTGAAGCCCCGTTCGCCCTCCAGCGGGAGCCGGAGCCGATGCGGGTGTCTGGAGGCCCGGCCGGATTCCCTGATACCGGCGCCCGCCGGGAAGTTTCCATCTTCCTCGTCCGGACTGAATTCGCTTACGGTGAGCGCGCCCGCTTCCATCTTAAAGATACTCCGGCTCCCGGACCTTGACGGCGCCGGTGATGGAGTCCACCCGGATAACCAGCCTTCGCCCGCTCTCGTGGGCCAAAACCATCCAGCCGCCGCTGTTGCCGCCGCGCGGAAAAAAGAAAATATTCAACCGGTCGATCTGCTCCTGGCCCCATCCGTCGGCAGCCCGTTCGATGTCGACCGCTTCGGGCATCAAAAGGGATTCCGTATCCGCACTCACGTCTTCTTCTTCGTCCCGCTCCGGCGGCAGCAGGCGCCGCCCCTCGTCGACCCGCGTCAGATCGATGCTCCGGGATTCCATATCGATCACCGCCTTGTATACCGCCTGTTCGGACACGGCCCGGGTGCCGGCGTACCGCAGCATGGCGGCGGCTTTTCGGGCGGAGGTCGACAATTGAACGCCGGGCAGGGCGGCGACCCACCGGGGGGCCGCGAAACCGACGGCAAGACCGATCAGGACCAGGACCACCAGGAGTTCGATCAGTGTGAACCCATGAGGCAGCCCCACGCTTCCCGGAGAAAAACCGCCGACGTTTAGTCGATGTCTTTCCAACTCACCACGTCCTGGTCGATGTCCTCCCCCCCGGGGCTTCCGTCGGCACCGTGGGAAATGATGGCATAGTCGCCGTGTTCGCTCGGCGACTCGTAGACATAGGCATTGCCCCATGGGTCCAGGGGGATTTCCTTCCTGAGGTAGGGGCCGTCCCATTTATCCACGCCGTCCGGCCGGGTCCGAAGGGCTTCCAGTCCCTGCTCGCTGGTCGGATATCGACCCACGTCGAGCCGGTAGGTGTCCAGCGCCGCCTCGAACAGGGCAATCTGGCTCTTGGCCGTTTTCTGCCGTGCTTTCTTCTCCTGTCCGAAAAACCGCGGTCCGACCAGGGCGGCCAGCAGGCCCAGGATGACCATCACGATCAAAAGCTCGATCAGGGTGAACCCGCGCCGGTTTTTGGTTTCCTTCTTCCTTCGCATGTGTTTCGCTCCTGTCTCAGAAAGGCAGTTCGTTGATGCTGAAAATGGCGGTCAGCATGGAGATCACGATAAAGCCGACCACCACGCCCATGGCCAGAATCAAGGCGGGCTCCAACAGGTTGATCAGCCGCTTGACCCGCACCCGGACCGCTTTTTCGTAGCTTTCCCCCACCTTGATCAACATGCGGTCGAGTCTGCCGGTTTCTTCTCCGACCAGTATCATCTGTATGGCGAGTTCGGGAAACAGGCCCGAGTCGCGCAGCGGCTTGGACAGCCGTTCGCCCTCCTTGACACGCGCATGCACCGTATCCATCGCCTGGGAGGCGAGACGGTTCTGGAGGATGTCCTTGACGAGCACCAGCGCCTGAAGTATCGGAACGCCGCTTTGGATCAGTGTTCCGAGGGTTCTGGTGAACCGCGCGGTCTCGATGGATCGAACCAGTTCGCCTACGAGCGGCAGTCGAATCATCCGCCGGTCGATCGCCAGCCTTCCGGCGGGCGTCCTGCGATAGCGGTCGGCCGCAAACGCCGCCGCCGCCGCCGCGACGATCAGTACCCAGAAGTAGTTGCGCAGCAGGTGGCTGGAAGTGAGCAGTATGCGGGTGGAAAGCGGCAGGGTCGCGCCCAGGTCCGAAAAGATGATCGAAAATTTGGGGATCACCACCGTCATGAGAATGATGATGGACACCCCGCCGAGGAGAACCAGGAACAAGGGATAGATCAGTGCGGACTTGATGGTTTCGAGCATCTCCTGCGTGTTTTCCAGGAAGATCCCCATTCGCTCCAGGACCGGTTCCAGCACACCGCCGGTTTCACCGGCCTTCACCATGTTGACGTAGAATCGGGAGAAGACTTTCGGATGCTTGGCCAGGGCGTCCGACAGGTAGCTTCCGCTTTCCACATCGGACTTGATGTCCCGGATGATCCGCTTGAAGCCGTCTTTCCCCGCGGCTCCGATGAGGATGTCCAGGGACCGGTCGACGGGAAGCCCGGCGCCGATCAATGTGGACAGGTCCTGGGTGAAGAGCATGACGTCCCGGCCGGTCACCCGGCCGGTCATCGCGGCGAGGTCGAGCCGGGTGGAAAATTTCAGCGGAATTTTCTGGGAGGCGGCGGGAGTGATGCGAATGGGAATCAGACGCTTTTCCCGGAGGCTGGCGACGACGCCGGCATCATCGGGAGCCTCCATCTGGCCCTTGACGACTTTTCCGGTGTTGTCGGCCGCCTTGTAGAGGTATTCCGGCATGTCATTCCTCGAGGGTGACGCGGAGAACTTCAGACACCGTGGTGATGCCCGACTTCACCTTTTCCCAGCCGTCCTGCCGCAGGGTGGACATTCCTCTGCGCATCGCCGTCTGCTTGATCTGCTCCGTACCCGATCGTTGGTTGATCTCCTTTCGGACGGGGTCGTCGATCGGCAGGTATTCGAAAATGGCGGATCGCCCCAGGAAGCCGGTGTGGCGGCAGGCCTCGCAGCCGGTTCCCTGGTAGAACACGGTATCGGCCGCCTCCGCTTCTGAAACGCCCATCGCCAGGAGCCGTTCGGCGTCGGGCGCCACCTCGGCCTTGCACTGGGGGCAGATGACCCGGACGAGCCGCTGGGCGAGCACTCCCAGCAGGGTCGAACTCAGGAGAAAGCTCTCCACGCCCATGTCCAGCAGCCGGGTGATGGCCCCGGCCGAGTCGTTGGTGTGCAGGGTGCTGAAGAGCAGGTGACCGGTCAGGGCGGACTGGACCGCCGTTTCCGCCGTTTCCCGATCGCGGATTTCACCCACCAGGATGATATCGGGATCCTGCCGGACGATGGACCGCAGCCCGCCGGCGAACGTGAGGCCGATCTTGGGGTTCACCTGAATCTGGTTGACGCCCTTGAGCTGGTATTCGACGGGGTCCTCGAGGGTGATGATCTTGTTTTCGGGCCTGTTGATGAGCGCCAGCGTGGCATAAAGGGTGGAGGTCTTGCCGCTTCCGGTGGGACCCGTGACCAGGACCATTCCGTGGGGTTGATGGATGAGCTTCAGGTATCGGTCCAGAACCTTCTCGGGAAAGCCCAGCAGATCCAGGTCCAACACCAGGGCCTCCCGGTCCAGGATCCGCATGACCAGGCTTTCGCCGAAAAGGGTGGGGATGGTCGAAACCCGGAAGTCGATCTCCTTGTTGGCGATCTTGAGCTTGATGCGGCCGTCCTGGGGCAGCCGGCGCTCGGAAATGTCGAGTTTGGCCATGATCTTCACGCGGGAGATGATGGCGGACTGAAACCGTTTCGGCGGCGAGTCCACGTCGTTCAGGACGCCGTCGATGCGGTAGCGGACCTTGAACTCGTTTTCATAGGGCTCGAAATGGATGTCGCTCGCCCGGGATTCGACGGCGTTGAGGACGAGCCGGTTCACCAGGCGGATGATCGGCGCCTCCGAGGCCATGTCGCGCAGGTGATCGGCATCCTCCTCCAGACCCGTCAGGCTCTGGACGATGTCCTGTTCGGCCTCCTCGATGATGGTTTCGATGGACTGGCTTCCGGCGCCATAGAGCCGCTCGATGGCGTCGAGAATGTCTTCGGCCGATCCGCGGCGGACGACGATTTCGAGTCCGAACGCCAGGGCGAGCGCATCGATGGTTTCGAAATCATCCGGGTCCGCCATGGCGATTTCCAGGGTGGTGTCCGTCAGGGAAAGCGGAAGGAAGCACGACGTCTTCATAAACGGGACGGACAGGTTCTCCAGCATGATGGGCTCGCGAGGGAAATCCTTCGGTGAGGCTGGGGTGTTGAATGTCGGATCGTTCATGGGAATGCGGTCCCGAGGTCCGGTGGCGTAGCGGACTGCCGCTGGATGCGGAGTGGATTGCAGTTTCGGTTGTCGGTTCTTCCGTTCAGCGAGTTTGGTTTTGCAGTCTAACAGATTCGAACTTCCTATGGCCATATTTTTTTGGAAGGTTCCGGCTGTTTGACTTTTCAAATTCCCGGCCCGATAATGCCGGCCGGTATGGAAGCGTAACGCTTGAAGCCCCTTAGCAGCCTGTGGATAAAAGGCGCCTCGGGCCGAAATGCGGCGTTGCAGCCCTCGCGAAAATGCTCACAACCCATGTGGTTGCTGCGCTTTTCGCTTCGGGCCGCGCCTTCGCCAGCAGGCTTCGCCGAGACAGGTGCCTTTCGGCCCGATGCTTGTTTATCCACAGTCTGTTAGGCAATGCGGTTCGACGGACATCGATCACCGGAAAGGAACGCGGCAAGAAAATGATGGGATCGAAACTGAAACGGTGGACTTGGCTGGGGTGCGCTGCCGCCATCCTCTGCACCGCGGCGGTTTCCTGGGGAGCGGTGGACTGGAAGGTCGCCCAAACCCTCGAGATCGGCGCCGAACCTCTCGATCTGGCGGTTTCGCCCGACGGGCAGTGGATTTACGTGCTGACCGCGGACGCGAAAGTGCTGGTGTTTTCCCGGGAGGGCGAACTGAAGAACCGCCTCGAGGTGGGTGAAGGGGTCGTGGCGATCGATACCGGGCCCGCCGAGGGGGCGCTGTTTCTCGCCGATCGGACAACCGGTCGGATCAGCGTCGTGGACGTGACCCTGCAATATGCTTTCGATGGGTCGGGGTCACCCTCGAAGGGACCCGCCGACGCGCCGGTGGTGATTGCGGTTTTCAGCGACTTCCAGTGACCGGCCTGCGCGGCGCTGGCGCCGCAACTCGAGCAGGTGCTCGAGAAATATCCCCAGCAGGTCCGGCTCGTGTTCAAGCACTACCCGCTGCGAAACCACCAGCATGCCTACAAAGCCGCGCTGACCGCCATGGCGGCCGAATCCCGGGGGAAGTTCTGGGCCTTTCACGACCGGCTGTTCCAGAATCACAACCGGTTGAACGATACGGTTCTGATGGAGATCCGGCGTGAGCTCGACCTTCTGGATCCGGGCTTCGGCGACTTGATGAAAAACCCGCAGCTCCCGGGCATCATCCAGCGGGACGTTGCCGAAGGCAGGAAGGCCGGGGTTCGCGGCACGCCCACCATTTTCATCAACGGGAAGCGTTACAACGGCCCGCGCTCCATGGAGGGTTTCAGCCAGGCGATCGAGAGCGAATTGAGCCCTTGAAAACCCGGATGCGGTTCCAGCCGCCAAAATCAACGGCACCCCGGAGCAAGGGGTGCCGTTTGCCATTGCGTCTCTTCACAACCCGGCGGGCGGTTCAAGCCGGTGAAGGCCGCGGTCAGTTGGCCGATGAGAATCCGTGGCACTGGCTGCAGTCGATCTTCTTGTCCTTCACGTGCTTGTCGTGGATCTTGAAGAAGTACTCCCTTCCCTGCCATTCGTCGGATTTTTCGCCGTGGCAGCTGGCGCACAAGGCGCGACCGTTGCGGGTTTCATTCGGAGTATAGCCGAGGGCCGCGAAATCCATCCTGCCGCCGCCATGGCAGCTGTTGCAGTCGAGCGCCTGCTCCTTGGGCGCCACTTCGTGGAACAGCCCCAGGTAGCGTTCGGTCTCGGCGAAGTCATGCCCCTGGTAGCCCCAACCCACGGCTTCGGCGCCCAGCTCGACCGCCTCGTCGATCCGGCCGCTTTCGAAGAACTTCCCGATTTTCAGCGGCAACAGTCGAAGGCTGTACGGGTCTATCGGCTGATTGCCGACATGATACTTGAACGCGTGGATTTTGGCGTTCGGATCGGTCACGTCGCCGACCGGGCCGGCCATGGTGATGCGGCCGTTGTCTCCGGGGATCGCCTCCGCGCCGAATTCATAAAAGGTGCTGGTGCCGTTGAAGAAACGGTAGACCGGCGTGACGTTCAGTCCTTTCTCGTGGTGCGGCTCGTAGAGCCCGGTGGCTTCCACCGGATCGCCCGGCTGGCTCCAGTCCCGCAGCATGTCGGTAGGCGCGGCCTTGGCGTAGGTCGGGATGTGGCAGGCGGTGCAGTCGACCCTGGCGGTGTGGCGGTCCAGTCGCTCGTTGTAGTGGGGCATCTCGGTGTGGCATTTCGCGCAGCTCACCTCGTCCATGCTGTCCCGGGGCCGCAGATCGACGCCGCGGCCGGCGATCTTGTGGGACACGGAGGTGTGACAATCCGTGCACTGCAACCCGGCGCCGCCCGATTCGGCCGATGCCAAATGCACGTCGAAATCCCTGCTGGCATTCCGATGGGCCTCCTCGATATCGCCCCGCTTGAAGTTGTTCCCGCCGCCGGCCTTGGTGTGGCAATTGAGGCAGCTGTCATTGCCGGGGCGGGTGATGTCCGAGGCTGCCTGGAGAATGCTGACCGCCATCTGGTTCGAATCCGGGACGAAACGGTACCTGCCGTCCACGAGATCCACCGTTCGCTTGTAGCCGTCGGAATGGCAGACCAGGCAGTCGATGTTTTCGAGCTGCTCCTGGGTGGCTTCGGGCTGGGGCTTGTCTCCAAGACCCGCGTGGCACTTGGCGCACCCGCCGTCGACCGGGTTGCCGGCGGTGTTGGTCAGCTTCCCGATCCAGTTGATGTCCGGATAGATGCAGAAGTCGTTGATGCCCCCCAACTTGCCGGCGGTATCCGTGGATAGCCCGACCGCCTCCGACGCATCCCCTTTCCACTGGTAGTGCACCGAGGAGTGAACCTCCATGGCTTCGGTGGCGTGGCATTCCAGACAGGTTCGGGTGCCCTCGTACGCGGAAAAGCGGCCGGCATGAGAGCCGGTGACCGTTTCCGGATCCGAAGGGGGAGTGGCCGTTCCGCAGTCGCCGGGAGTGCCGGCCACGTCGGCCTGGATCGTGAAATCCTCAGAGGTTGCCGATACCTGACAAGGAACGATTTCGGGGTTTCGCAGCCGGAACCGCCAGTTTCCTTTTCGGTCGGCGACCGCCGTGCCCAGTTGGGTCCGGGTCTCCGCGTCACTGATGTCGACCTGGCTGTTGGGGGCGGATTCTCCCCTGGCTTCGAGCGTCGAATTTTTGGGATTCCACTTCGCTTCCGTGACGGAGAGCGCCGAATGGGCCAGCGCTGGGATCAACACCATGCAGCAGCCGATCATGATCCCGAAGGTCCAGATGGGATGCAGGGGGCGGATGAAACGAACTTGAACCAATTTTTTCATGCAGTCACCTCGTTGCCGGACGGACGCAGCCGCCCTTCATTCATTTATTGAAATTCACCGACATATGTGTGGGGGGGATGACAGCCTAGGAGGGAAGCAAGGTGCATGCCTGAAATTCAGGCTTATCGGTAACTGTAATGGTTTACAGGACAATACAGTTGCAGTTTTATTTCATAGTGAGATGATTCCCGATTATAATAGTATGATATAAGATACGATGTTAATATCCGGATACGCCTGCATCCTCTGGTTTTGTACGGCATTTCCCCCGAGACCGGCCCGCCATGGCCGGGCCGCGGCAGGCGGAAACAGCGGGAGACAGCGGGGCAGGACGTGCATCATCCAAGCCTTGCAGGTCTTTCACATATGGATTAAACATAAAGGCGATCAAAACCGGGCGGCTCGATTCTTCGATCGATGCGCGCCGGTGCCTCGACATTCATCTTCATCCAGAACCATCAACCTGAGCAGGAAAACGGGTTCATCGCCCGAAAGGATGCCCGGCCTGATACGGCCTCCAGCCATCGATGGATCATCATGAACGACAGCTCTGAATTCGAACTCCGCGACCCGAGGTTCGATTCGAACGTCACGCCCGCAGGCGCGTCTTCGGAATCCCTCGAGGAGCTTCGACGCCGGGTTGCCGAACTCGAGGCGCGGGCATCGGACCTCGAAGCCGAAAACGGGATTCTCCGAGATGCACTGGCGATCAAGATGGATCAGGATGCCGACGCTTCCGATGAACTCGACATTTTCGAAGCGGGCCTGACGGCTGGCGGGGTCCTCGAATCGATGCCGTTGGTATGCGGCATGGACTGCATCGGAGGCGAAGCCGAGGGAGCCGGCACCGCGTCGGACCCGGGAAGTCTCGAGGCTTTGAACTGCCTTTACGAGGTCAGCCGACTGACATCCGGCTCCGATAAGTCGCTCGAGCAGGTATTACAGGAGATCGCCGAACGCCTTCCGGGGCTCTGGCCGTCTCCCGGGGCGGCTGGCGTCCGAATCGCATTCGGAAAGCGGGTTTTCGGCGAGTATCCGGATTCGCCGGAGCGGCCGGCCCTGGCCAGCGAGCTGTTCCTTGCGGGCCGGACGGTCGGTTTTGTCGGGGTCCTGAGGGACACCGACAGGGACGTCCCCCCCGGGGAGCAGACGCCACCACCCGATGTGGATGTGCAGCTGCTCAGGGCGATCGCCGAGAAGATCAACACCCTGGTCGCGCGCCACCACCAGGCCGCCATCAGCCACCGGTCCGAGACCCGCTTCAGGAAAATCTTCGCCACCAGCCCGGACGGTATTGCGATATCGCGGCTCGAGGACGGCCGGTTTCTAGATGTCAACGAAGGGTTTGCGCTTCTCAGCGGATTCGAACGGGAAGAGGTGATCGGCAAGTCCTCCATCGACATCCATGCCTGGGTCCCTCCGGAGCTCAGAACCCGCTTTATCCGGGAGCTGACAGCGAACAAAACCGTCCGCAACTTCGAGGCGGAGCTGAGGCGCAAGGACGGGTTCGTCATCACCGCGCTGATCTCCGCCACCCTGATCGAGCTCGATGGCCAGGCAAACATCCTGTCGGTCATCCGGGACATCACCCTGCTCAAACAGACCGAATCCGCCCTCCTGCGACAGCGGCAGGACCTGGAACGGCAAAATGCGGTGCTGCGGAAAACCCAGGCCGAGCTCGAAGCCTCCAGGGAGCGGTATTCCGATCTTTACCACAGCGCACCCGTCGGATACCTGACGTTCGACCGGAACTGCCGGATCGTCAATTCCAACCGGACTGCGGCGCGGCTGCTGGGTTGCGACTCCTCCGAACTGGAACGCACACCGTTCCTGGATTTCCTGGTTCCGGAGGACCGGCAGGCCTTTTTCGGGCACATCCAGAAGGTCTTCGATTCCGGAAATCGGCAGGTGTGCGAAATCCGGATGTTTCGACGCCTGAAGGGGGACTTTCACGCCCGCATCGAAAGCGCTCCGCAATTCGACGACGACGGCCAAACCGTTCTCTGCCGGACGACCATTTCGGACAACTCCGAATTCAAAAAGGCCGAGCTCGCGCTTCAGGCATCCTACCGGTTTCTCCGAATCGCGAGTTCGCTTTCCTCCCTCGAGCCGACCCTCGAGGCGTTCATCCGCGAGATCAAGTCCCTGACCGGCTGCACCGCCGCAGGTATCCGGCTGCTGGAAGGCGACGGCGCCATCCCCTATGCCGCGAACGACGGTTTCTGCGAGTCGTTCCTGAAACTGGAAAACCCGATTTCCATCCATTCCGACGAGTGCATGTGCATCCGGGTGATCTGCGGCGAGGTCGACTCCTCGAAGCCCTACTTCACCGGCATGGGGTCTTTTTTCACCCAAAGTACCGGCCGGTTGGCCACCGAGTTGTCGGCAGGGAATACGATCAGGACGCGAGACGCCTGCAACCGGTTCGGTTACGAGTCGGTTGCGCTGATTCCCGTCCGGGCTGAAAACCGCGTGATCGGTCTCATCCATGTGGCGGACATTCGGAAAGGTCGCCTGCCGCTGGAAACCGTCCAGTTGCTCGAGAATGCCGGGATCCAGCTCGGCGCCGGAATCCAGAGGATGTGGGCGGAGGCGGAGCTCCGGAAGGCCAACGAACGCCTCGAGGAGCGGGTGGCCGAGCGGGCTGCGGAGGTGATCCGCTCCAACGAACAGCTCAAGAACGAGGTCCGCGAACGCCGGCGCGCCGAAACCCTCCTGCTGGAGCAGCAGGGAATGCTCCAGGCGGTTTTCGACGGGATATCCGACCCGCTGATCCTCGCGGACAAGGATTTGCGCGTGCTCATGGTCAACAGCGCCGCGGTCCGCTACTTGAAGCTACAGGATCAGAAGACGGTGATCGGCCGAACCTGCAGGGAAGTGATGCGGCACAACCCGGAAGCCTGCGACGCCTGCCAGATGCCTCAGGCCGTCGACAGCGGAAGGATCGTCACGTTCGAAAGGGACGGGTTTATCGATCCATCCCGCCAGGAGCAGGTGGTGGTTTATCCGGTATCGGGATCCGAAACCGGGAAGGGCAGGGTGGTGATACGGATCAACGACATTACCGAGAGCCGCCTGCTGGAACGCCAGATCATCCAGAGCGAAAAGCTGGCCTCCCTGGGCATGCTGGTCTCCAGCGTGGCCCACGAACTCAACAACCCCAACAGCTTCATCGCCTTCAACGTCCCGATTCTGAAGGAGTACTTCAACGAGCTGCTCCCCATCGTGGACCGGCATGCTGCGGAAAACCCGGATTTCGAAGTCCTCAACATGCCCTACGCGGAGTTCCGGAAGGACGCGTTTCGGCTTCTCGAGAACCTGACCCACGGCTCGCAGCGGATCGATGCCTTTCTGGGCAATCTCCGGGAATTTGCACGAACCCATCCAGATACCGCCATGAAATGGGTAGACCTGAAAGAGGTCGTTGACCGCGCGCTGGCCATCTGCAGGAGCAAAATCCAGAAGACGGTGAAGACGCTGGACATCCGGATGCCGGCCGGCCGCCCCCGTATCTACAGCAACGCGGGAACCCTGGAGCAGATCCTGATCAATCTCCTGGTCAATGCCGCGCAGGCGGCGGACAAGAAGGACTCCTGGATTCGAATGGCCATCGCGAGAACCGACGATCCGGAACCCGGTTGGAGGATTACCGTTTCCGACAACGGTTGCGGAATGGACGAGAAGACGCGGCTTCAGATCTTCGACCCCTTTTTTTCGACCAAGCTCAATGAGGGCGGTTCCGGTCTGGGGCTCTATGTCTGCCGGAGATTGCTCAGGGACATTTCCGGGACGATCCAGGCGGAAAGCCGCGCGGGCGAGGGCAGTACCTTTACGGTGACGCTTCCCGACAGGGGGCCGCAGGATTCCTGAGCCGTCAAGCCTGAAACAATCGGTCCGTCCGCCGGATCGGCGGGACCGGTGAAGACTGAAGGAGCATCGACATCGGAATCGTTGCCTGATGATAAAGTTTCCCCGTGGGTTTCCGCGGGGAAAATCCAATAATCACCATCTGAACCTGAGACACTCCTGGAGCTGACCGATATGGATTCGAGCATCATTGTCATCGACGACGAGAGGGATTTTCTGGAAAGCATCCGGCGCGGCTTGGTGACCTCGGGGTATCGCAACATCCACGTGGAGCCGGATGCGAGAGCCGCCGCGAGGCGGTTCGAGGACGGCGAGGACTTCGACATCGCCCTCATCGACATCACCATGCCCGGCATGACGGGAATCGAACTGCTCTCCATCATCAAGTCCGCAAGCCCCCAGACCGAGTGCATCATGGTGACGGCCATCGACGAGGCCAGGGTGGCCGTCGACTGCCTCAAAAACGGGGCCTACGACTACCTGGTGAAGCCGATTTCCAAGGAGGATCTCCTGAAGTCCGTCCGCCGCGCCCAGGAACGCAAGCACCTCTTCGACATTATCGATCTCGGAAAACGGAAGACCCTTCCGGCCCTCAGAAACCGAGAAGCCTTTGCGCCGATCGTCACTCAATCCAGCGCCGTTCAGCGGCTTCTGAGGGAAGCCGAGCTTCATGCCCGAAGCGACGTGCCGATCCTCGTGAGCGGGGAGACGGGGACCGGTAAGGAGCTGCTGGCCAGGGCGATCCACCAGGCCAGCAGCCGTTCCAGGCACCCCTTCACCGCCATCAACATGGATGCGGTGGACGGAACGCTTTTCGGCGCCGAATTCTTCGGGCACACGCGGGGCGCCTTCACCGGCGCCGAAGACGACCGGGCGGGTTTCCTGGAGACCACCCACAAGGGAACGCTTTTCCTCGACGAGATCGGCAACCTGCCCTTCGAGCTGCAGGGGAAACTTCTGCGGGTGCTGCAAAGCGGAGAGTTCATCAAGCTGGGGACCAGCCGCCCCCAGAAGGCCGACATCCGGATCATCGCCGCGACCAACGAAGACCTCGAAAAGCTGATGGCGCGGAAAAGATTCCGAAAGGATCTCTACTACCGGCTCAGGGGGGCCTGGCTCGATCTTCCTCCGCTCCGGGAGCGGGCCGGCGACATCCCTCTGCTGATCAACCACTTCTTCGCCGAGTTCTGCGAACGACCCGAAGCCTGCACCGTAGAAGACGACGCCGTCGAAACTCTTATGGAATATCCGTTCCCGGGCAACATCCGCGAATTGAAGGCGATCGTCCACGCCGCCCTGAACCTGAGCCAGGGAAGGGGGCTCTTCAGCCGCTTTCTTCCGGAATCCGTCCGCAAGAGCCGAAACCGCCATCCGGGAGCCTCCGTCCCCGGTGGCCCCGACATCCTGCCGCTCGCCGAACTCGAACGGCGGCACATCCTCCATGCCTACCAGGCCACCGACCGCAACAAATCCCAGACCGCCCGTATCCTGGACGTCAGCCTCAGCACCCTTCGCCGGAAACTGGAAAGCTACGGGATCGACTGAGGCCTGGTGGGCCCACGCGCCACCCTTCAAAACCTCCGGTCCTTCATGGTGTCGCATTCTGAGATATGTCAGAATGACGTAGTAAATCTCAATTATTTAAAAACATTGGTAAAATAAGTGCCGTTATTTCATTTTGAAACAGCGGCGCTTCCCCCCATCCGTTGTAATTCGTCGCTCCCTCCATTCGCTTACAGTCTGGTAATCTAATGAAATAATAGCAAATTATTTCCATCTTCCCGGCGTAGGCGCCAACGGCACGCTCCTTGATACCGCTGCTCTACGAATCAGGTGATTCGCGGCCGGACGAGGCCGGCTTCTAACTGGAAACAGGCGGTTTTCGGGAATGGGATCATCAACCCCTCAACCCTTTCAAGGAGATGGAGGCCGTATGAACAGTTCACGACACAGGGTGCGGTCGACGGCAGGCGCGTGGCCCGGCCCGCAATGGATTCTGGCGTTCGCTGTGTTTCTCATCGCAGGCTTCGCCTTCACTTCGGGCGCCCGGGCGCTCTCGGTGAATCTTTTCGATGAGAACGGGGTTCCGTTGGGGATCGAGTATCGGTTCACCATCGAACGGGACGAAACCTATCACCATGTTCCGGGCGTATCCGGCAATGCCGATCCGGACAATGCGCTCAGTCTCAATTTCGACAGGAGCTACATGCCGCTGGTAATGACCGGCGACACCAGGCTGCCGGAAGATGCCGCCGCGCTCGCCGGATTTGCAGGCCAGCCGGACGCTCATTATTTCATCTCCGTGCTTCCTGCCGATCCCGGCGGTTACAACATGGGCGGTGCGCAGATCCGGCCCGGCCAGACGTCGGTCAACGTCACTCTCAACTCCCTGCCGACACCGACCGCTCAGATTTCCATCTTCGTTTTCGAAGACATGTATCCGATCAACAACGTGCCCGATCTCCCGGCGGAGCAAGGGCTTCAAAATTTTGAAATCCAACTGGTCGAGGCCGGAGGCCGCTTCGGCGCCGCCGGGGGCCCTATTACCCAGGACGCCTTCGGGAACCCGATCGTCAACTCGGCGCTGGATGGGATCAACGATCCCGGGCAGGCCGCGACATCCGGGCGCCTCGTGACGAACGAGCACGGAATCGTGATCGTCAAGAATCTTCCCCCGGCCAAATACGGGGTCACCGTCCGGGAACCCCTGGGGGGCGGCTGGGTTCAGACCAGCACCATCGAAGGGACCAAGACCATCGATGCCTGGGTCAAGGCCAACGAGCCTCCATACTTCACCGAGTTCGGCCCGGCGGGCCATCACGCGGATTTCGGTTTCATCCGCAGGTTGGACGGAACCGCCGATCGCAACAACGACGGGCTTCCGGATCTCAACGGCTCGGCCACGGTATCCGGAAGGGTGGTCAGCACCCACATGTCCCGTCCCCCGCTTTACACCATGTGGCCGGGGAACCCCTTCCCGGACTGCTGGGTGGGCCTTAACGATGCGGCCGGCGTGGGAATTTACGCCCAACCCTGCGAGGGCGACAGCAGCTTCGACATACCGAACGTTCCTCCGGGCAATTACACCCTGGCCATCTGGGACAACAACCTGGACGTGATTTTCGCCCAGGAGCAGATCGTCGTGGCCGAAGGCGACACGGTGGTCGACTTGCAAGACGTCGGAGTCTTCGACTGGTTCGGCCACCTCGAGGGCCAGGTCTTCTTCGACACCGACATGGACGGCTTCCCGGATCCCGGCGAGGCCGGCTTTCCGGACCAGGCGGTGCTGCTGAGATGGCGGGACGGCACTGTGTACAACGCGACCACCACCGACTCCGCGGGCAATTACAGCTTCGACGAAGTCTTTCCCTTCTTCTCCTGGTTGATCGCCGAAGTCGACTTCGCCAGGTTCAAGGCCACGGGCATGACCGCCGTCGCTGACGCCGGCGGGGAGGTGCTGCCCCACAACGGGTGGGACTGGCCGTCCTTCGATCGCCTGACGCCGCAGCCCCAGCCCAATGTCAACCCGAACACCAACAACAACCTGTCCCGAACCGAGACCGGCGAGGTCCTGACCCAGGGCCTCCAGACATTCCTTGGGCAGACCAACATCATCTACTGGGGAAAGAACAACTACCAGGGTGATGAAAGCGGCGGCATCTCGGGCATCGTGTTCTACGACACCACCCGGGCCGAGGACGATCCACGCTTCGGTTTCGGCGAGGAATGGCAGCCCGGTGTCCCCCGCGTTCAGGTGGTGCTGTACCGGGACGACAACAACGACACGTTTATCGACGATCTCAACGGGAACGGTGAAATCGACCTGGCCGACGTGGACAACTTCCCGTTCGGCTGGGCTGAAGGCGGCGCAAAGGGAGACGAGGATATCGTGCGAAGCGGCGACGGTGTCACCTTCAGCCTCGGTGACGCGGTGGATGTGACCACGACGGATTCCTGGGACGACAGCCTTCCCGAAGGCTGCCCCGGCGCCGATCCCTCTGATCCCGCCGCGGTTCTGCCCGACAAGTGCTACGACGGGCTGCGGAACTTCAACCAGGTGCGCGATGCGGTGTTCGACGGCGGCTTTGCCTTCGGCGGCTACGATTCGGCGACCGGGGAAGGGCTGCTGCCGGGTGTCTACATCGTCGAGGCCGTTCCGCCCACGGGTTACAAGATCGTCCGCGCCCAGGACAAGAACGTCGACTTCGGCGAGGAATACATCCCGAGCCCCCAGGCCATTCCGGCGATCTGTGTGGGTGAGGAGTACACGGTTCCGGCGGAATACTCGCTGTTCAGCGATGCCGCGGATCCGGATTTTCCGGCCCCGGTCAATGCGGGAGCCGATCTGAGGACCTGCGATCAGAAGCAGGTGGTCCTGCCGGCCCGCGCCAATGTGCCGGCCGAATTCTTCCTGTTCACGGACGCCCCGGTCTCGGCCCATGTCAAGGGTTTTATCCTGGACGACCTGGCCAACGAGTTCGACCCGGCCAATCCCAACTTCGGGGAGAAATTCGCGCCGCCCTGGCTGCCGGTAGCCTTCTACGACTACAACGGAAAAGAGGTCGCGCGCGTCTACTCCGATGAGTACGGCACGTACAACGTCCTCGTGCCTTCCACCTTCACGGCCAACGTGTCCAGCCCCAGCGGCATGGGACCCAACATGCTGATCGCCTGCATGAACGATCCGGGCCCGATCCCCAACCCGGACTACGATCCGGTCACAAACCCGGGAGCACCTGAATTTATCGTCGATCCGAATTACAGGTCCCAATACACGCAGTTCTGCTACACTTTCCAGTACATGCCGGGCGCCACCACCTACCTGGATACGCCGGTGCTGCCCATCGCCGCTTTCGCCGGGGCGAACCAGTCACCGCTGGACTGCGAGTATCCCAACCAGACGCCTATGATCTCTGTTGTGAATGCAACCGGCAACGGCGTTGGTGGAGGACCGTATGTGCAGGCTGGCAGCCAGTTGCTGATCCAGTCGGTTGGGTTCATCAATACGCCTTACGGCCAACGCAATTACTTCTTCGGCCAGACGCCTGGATCTGTCGAGATGGTCGACGGCTCCGGGAATGTCGTTCCACTCCAGATCGCACAGTGGTCAGGAGGCAGCATCAGAGCCACTGTTCCTGCCGGCACTTCCGCGGGAACCTATCAACTATACGTCACCAGGGAATTTGGCGTACCTGAACCGGTCACCTCGCCGTTTGGTGTGACGGTCACCGTTGTCGATTCCTATGCGGCAGGGCTGCCTGGCGGCCGCAATGTCTGGTCGGTCACCCCGAATACCACTCCCGGCGCCACGCCCATCCAGGATGCCATTGACCTGGCCCAACCCGGAGATCTCATCCTGGTCGCCCCGGGCGTCTACGAGGAGCTGGTGATCATGTACAAACCGGTCCAGCTTCAAGGCTGGGGTCCCCACTCTACCATCATCAATGCCGTGAAGCGACCGGGTGAGAAGCTTCAGAATTGGCGGAACAAGATTCTGGACGTTCTCGACATTCCGCATACCGCCGCCGGCATTCCCACCGTCGATCCTGCGGTACCCGGTCCCAACCGGCTGGCCGATCTCCTTCCGGGCCAGAATGCCGCGTTCGACCCCGCCAACAACGAACCCGGTCTGCTGACCACCGCAGAAGGGGCGGGCATCACCGTGCTGGCGCTCAACAGAACTCCGGCCAACGGCGGATTCGGATCGAATCCCAATGCCCGGATCGACGGATTGTCCATCACGGGCGCGGATATCGGCGGCGGCATCGTCGTGAACGGCTACGCCCGATATCTGGAAGTCAGCAACATGAAGATCTTCGGAAACGAGGGCCATTCCGGCGGCGGCATCCAGGTGGGGCACCCCTTCCTGGCCGACGGTGCGGAGGATGCCTTCAATGACTTCGTCTATATCCACAACAACTGGATCTCCCAGAACGGAAGCCCCACCGGTTCTCCGGGCGGCGTGGCGCTCTACACCGGCGCGGACCGGTACCGGGTCGTCGAAAATTACATCTGCGGCAACTTCTCGACCGGATCCGGCGGCGGCATCGGCCACATCGGCTTGAGTAACCAGGGGTTGATCGAGGACAACAAGATCCTCTTCAACCAGTCCTTCAACCAGATGCCCATGGACATCGGCGGCGGCGGTATCGCCATCGAAGGCGCGCAGGTTCCCGGCGGGCTTACCGAAGGTTCGGGAACCGTGACCATCCTCTCCAACCTCATCCAGGGCAATGTGTCCGGAGCCGGCGACGGCGGCGGCATTCGTCTGGCCTTCGTGAACGGTCAGGATGTGGCCGGGCAGCCGGAGGGGTTGAACGGTTGGTACCAGGTCGACGTGTTCAACAACATCGTCGTGAACAACGTGAGCGGCGCCGCCGGCGGCGGCATCTCGCTCAAGGACGCCACCCGGGTCCGGATCCTGAGCAACACCTTCGCCCACAACGACAGCACAGCCACCATCGGTGCGCTGATCGACGAGGTGAGTCCGGACGGCTCCACCATGTCCACCCCCCAACCCGGGGCCGGTCTCGTGTCCAGGGCCCATACGCCGGCGCTGGCGGCCGTGCTGACCCGGCCCGACGCACTGGGATTCTCCCAGCCGCGTTTGCTCCGAAACAACATCATCTACAACAACCGCGCGTTCTACTGGTCCATCGATCCCCTCGGGGTGGGCAGCCTGATCTACAGCGGGATCAGCGATCTGGGCGTGCTGGACACACCGGCAGCCGAGATCCTGAATCCGCGCTTCTCCCTGCTCACGGACACCACGGGCTACCATGGATCCAATGTCGAGGGACCTGTGAACCCCGCTCAGCTCTTTGAAATTCCGTACTTCAACGGAAGCAGCGGGCTGACGGCTATGCCCGAAGACTCCACGCCGCTGACGGCAGCGGCCACGGATGAAGGCGGCAACTTCATCGACATCCGCTTCACACCGCTGACGCCCGAAGGGGATTACCACATCCTGGGCGGATCGCTGGCGGTGGACGCGGCTGGCGCTGTCGGGCCTGCCGTATTGTCCCTGGACTTCGACGATGATCCCCGCCCCTTTGGAGGTTCGGCGGACATCGGCGCGGATGAATTCGTGAACTGAAAGATCCTCATCGTCCCGCCGGCCGAGACAGGCCGGCGGGCCTCTCGAAGATCTTACCCATGAGGAGGACGGCGATGAAATCGATACATCAACTCAGGATCCTGCTGATCGCCCTGCTGCTGCTGGGCCTGGCCGGCGCTCCGCCGGCCATGGCCGCGCTCGATGTCCAGTGTCCGGAAGACGTCGACGGCATCGACGCGGACGGCGACGGCGATCCTAACAACGACATCGTGTGCCGCCACATCACCGGCGGCGATGGATATGCCACCATGGCCGACGGCCGCCGGATGTACATCTTCAGCTTCGGCAATGCCGACGACCACCAGCCCCTGACTCCCGGAGGCCCCGCGCTCGAGGAAGTGATGTCCAACAAGTTCCTCAAGGCGGAACTCCCGGCGCCGCTGATCACCGTTCGCCAGGGTCAGGAGCTCTACCTCACCATGACCAACGTCACCATGGTGCTCAGGCCGGATCTGTTCGACCCCCACTCCGTTCACTGGCACGGGTTCCCCAACGCAGCGCCGATCTTCGACGGCCTGCCGGAGCCTTCGCCCACCGCCAACATGGGCGCAAGCTTCACCTACTACTACAAGGCGGTGCAGCCGGGCACTTTCTTCTACCACTGCCACGTCGAGGCGGCCGAGCACATGCAGATGGGCATGATCGGCAACCTTTGGGTCTACCCGCAGCAGGACGGAACCTCCATCAACTACCAGGGGCGAACCTATACCAAGTTCGCCTATAACGACGGGGACGGCTCTACCGGCTATGACCGGGAATACCCGCTTCTCATGACCGGTTTCGACCCCAATTTCCACGATGCCTCCGAGAACGTAGGCGTGCTTCCATTCGCCGCCATGCACGACACCTACTCGATGATCAACGGGCGCGGCTACCCGGACGCCATCCGAAACGCCGCCATCGGCAACCAGGACGATCCGGAGTTCGATGCGCAGGTCACCCCCACGATCATCGAGGCCAACCAGGGCGAACGGATCCTTTTGAGGGTCTCCAATATCTCGACGACGCACATCTACTCCTTCGCCACCACCATCGGAAAACCCATGATCGTGGTGGGCCGGGGCGCGGCATTGCTGCGCGGACCGGACGGCAAGAACACCACCATGACCCTCAATGTGCTCAACGTGGGGGGCGGGCAGCACTATGACGTCATTCTCGACACCGCCGGGGTTCCGGCCGGCACTTATTTCCTTTACGCGACCACCCTGGAGAATCTGTCCAACGGGGACCAGGAACGCGGCGGAATCATGACCGAAATCCGGATCAACTGATCAATCCATGACAGGCAACGTAAACGAGGAGGCTTTCATGCGCTCGATACGATTCAACAGAAAAAGGACATGGGTTGCGGGGTTGGCCGTCGCTTTGCTCCTGGGCTTCGTGGTGACGGCCCACGCCAGGATACCCGGCATCACGGGAACGCTGGCTTCCGGCGTTCGGACCTTCAACCTCGCGGCGGGCACCGAATATATCGTGACCTCCGACGGAGACAGCTTCATGATGTGGCTGTATCAGGATCTGGATGTCAATCCCGAGAACCCTTTCGGGACGCCCCAATACCCGGGCCCGACCCTGATCGTCAACGAGGGTGACACCGTAGCCGTCAATCTGACCAACAACCTGTCGGTGACCACCTCCATCGTGTTCCCGGGCCACCTGGCCGCCGCGACAGGCGGCAGCGCGGGCCCCCTCGCCCGGGAAGCCGCTCCCGGCAGCACGGTCACCTACACCTTCGAGGCCACGGAACCCGGCACCTATCTTTACCGCAGCGGGACGCGTCCCGACCTCCAGGTCGAGATGGGACTGACCGGCGCCATCATCGTGCGGCCGGCAGGCTTCGATCCGGACAATCCCACGGCATACGGCCACCCGGAGTCCGCCTATGACCGGGAATTTCTCTATCTCATCACCGAGATGGACCCCACCCTGCACCGCCGGGTCGAACTGGGGCAGGCGGTGGATACCACAACGTATTTTCCCACCAACTGGTTCATCAACGGGAGAAACTTCCCCGACCTCATGGCGGAGAACTTCGTCCCATGGCTGCCCACGCAGCCCTACAACTGCCAGCCGAGGATGCACCCGGGTGAAAAGGTCCTGATCCGGCTGATCGGCGCTGGCGTGGATCTTCATCCCCTGCATCTTCACGGCAACGATTTCGACACCATCGCCGTCGACGGCCGGCTGCTCGAGAGCATGCCGGGACAGGGGCCGGACCTGGCCTGGAAAGCAACGACCATCAAGACGATTCCGGGGCAGACGGCGGATGTGGTCTGGACCTGGACCGCCGAAAAGCTGGGTTGGGACATCTACGGCGACCAGCCCCACGACTGCAACGACCTGGACGGGGATGATTTCGACGATGTCACCTACGAATACTGCCCGGATCACGGCATTCCGTTCCCGGTCATTCTTCCCAATCGCGACTCCATGACCTTCGGCCAGTTCTATTCCGGGAGCCCCTTCCTTGGGGGAACCGGCGATCTGGCACCCGGAGACCCGGGGCTCAATGCGACGGCCGGCTATTTCTACATGTGGCATTCCCATACGGAAAAAGAACTTACCAGCAACGACATCTGGCCGGGTGGACTGGTCAGCTTCATGATCGTCGAACATCCCTCGGTGGTGATCGACCCGCAGAATCCATAAGGAGGCAAGGATCATGAGAAGCAGACGCAATTATTCGCTAACGATTGGCCTGGTGATCCTGTTCCTCCTCGTTTTCGGAGGCGGGACCGGATCGGCGGCCGTATTCGATCTGTGCGTCGATGCCGGTACCGTCACCATGCCGGACGGAACCGTCGTCCCGGTGTGGGGTTTCGGCACCGACAGCGGAGCGGGCTGCACCATCTCGGTACCGGGGCCGGAACTGACCGTTCCGCCCGGTGACCCGACGCTGCAGATCAACCTCACCAACCATCTGGCCGAGCCGGTGTCGCTCCACATTCTCGGCCAGGTACTTTCCAACAACGCCGGGCCGACTTTCACCACAGGAGCCCCCGGCACCCATGACGAGGGCCTCGACCGGGTGATGTCCTTCACGCACGAGGCGGCCGCGAACGGTGGAACGGCCACTTATACGTGGAACAACTTCCGACCGGGCACCTATCTGTACCAGAGCGGCACCAACCCGGCCAGACAGGTCCAGATGGGGCTTTACGCCGTGGTCAAGAAGGACGCGGCGTCCGGGGAGGCATATGCCGGCCAGGCATACGATATTGAAAGAACCATCGTGTTCCACGACATGGACGTCGAACTCCATGACGCCATCGTCGACGGGCGGTACGGCGCCAATCCCACCAGCCCCAGCGGGCCTTACATCCCCAGCAGCGTTCATCGGGAGCCCCAGTATTTCCTGATCAACGGGGCGGCTTATCCGGACACCGCGTTGGAGGCGGTCGGTGCGGGGCAGCGGGTGCTGCTGCGGTTCGTCAACGCGGGGCTGATCACGCATGTACCCCAGGTTCCGAGCCACTACATGACCCTCGTTGCAGAGGACGGCAACCCCTACCTCTACCCCCAGGAGCGCTACGGATTCGAGCTGGCTCCGGCCAAGACGATGGATGTGATTCTGGAACCCGCGTCGGAAGGCGACCTGGCAGTGTACGACGGTCGTCTCAGGCTCACCAACGCGGGCGCCGACACCCCGGGCGGCATGCTGGCTCTCCTGCCGGTCGGCACGGGCGGCGGCGGAACGACGGACACGGTGACGATTCTGCGGGCGGTGTATCAGGCGGGGTCCCAGCTGCTCCGGTTGTGGGCGACCACCGACGATCCCGCGGCGGTGCTTTCCTATAACGGGACGGACTTCGTGAATTTTACCGCAGACACGCACATTCTCAACGGGGGCTTCTATCAGCTCGATGTGAATGGCGTGGCGTCCAATCCCGGTGCGGTGACCGTGACCAGCAGCGCCGGCGGCAGCGACACCGAAACGCCGTTGTACATCGCCGCGCCCGTGGCGGTTGCGGACAGCTACGATGCGGTTCAGGACACGGCGTTGAACGTGCCCGCCGAGGGGGTGCTCACCAACGACCTCAAGGGCGGCTACGTCTTCGGCGTCGAGGCGCTGAGATCGTTCCTGGTGTCGGCTCCGGCCAACGGGAACCTGACGCTGAACAACGACGGATCGTTCACCTACACGCCCAACGCGGGATTCACGGGAACGGACAGCTTCACCTACAACGCCAGGATCGAGAACCTGAATACCAACGCGATCTACGGCCTGTCCAACGACGTTTCCGTGACCCTCAACGTCGGCACGGGCGGCGGCGGAACGACGGACACGGTGACGATTCTGCGGGCGGTGTATCAGGCGGGGTCCCAGCTGCTCCGGTTGTGGGCGACCACCGACGATCCCGCGGCGGTGCTTTCCTATAACGGGACGGACTTCGTGAATTTTACCGCAGACACGCACATTCTCAACGGGGGCTTCTATCAGCTCGATGTGAATGGCGTGGCGTCCAATCCCGGTGCGGTGACCGTGACCAGCAGCGCCGGCGGCAGCGACACCGAAACGCCGTTGTACATCGCCGCGCCCGTGGCGGTTGCGGACAGCTACGATGCGGTTCAGGACACGGCGTTGAACGTGCCCGCCGAGGGGGTGCTCACCAACGACCTCAAGGGCGGCTACGTCTTCGGCGTCGAGGCGCTGAGATCGTTCCTGGTGTCGGCTCCGGCCAACGGGAACCTGACGCTGAACAACGACGGATCGTTCACCTACACGCCCAACGCGGGATTCACGGGAACGGACAGCTTCACCTACAACGCCAGGATCGAGAACCTGAATACCAACGCGATCTACGGCCTGTCCAACGACGTTTCCGTGACCCTCAACGTCAACGTACCTTAACCGGATAGCGGGCAAGGGAGAAGACATTCGGATTCTTCCTTGCCCCCACACCATCGGGATAACGCGCCAGACGGAAATACAGGAGGCGATCATGCGCGACCTTGTGAAGAAAAATCGAATTGCTCCCATTTTGGGCGTTCTGCTGCTCGGCCTGATCGTTGCGACGGTCGGATGCACCGCTCTTGGCACCCGAGGCGAAGCGCTTCAGGCTGAAATGCTGCAGCAGGTCGAGGAAGAGTGGGGGGTCAGGCCCGTGGCGGTCCGGCTGACCGGGGCCGGCCACTTCATCGATTTCCGAATCCGGGTGACCGACCCCGAAAAGGCCAAGGAAGTTTTGAATCGCAATCACAAAGCCTATCTCGTGGACGATCTCAGTGGAAAAGTACTGCCGGTTCCCATGACGAAGCTCGGCCCGTTGCGGGGCTCGGACATGATGCCGAAAAAGGACCGGACCTACGTCATCCTATTCCAGAATGTCGAACGAATCCTCCATGCGGGAAGCAAGGTCTCCGTCGTGATCGGGGATTTCGAGGCGAGGGGGCTCATTGTTTCCTGAAGCGACCTCAAGCTTGCCCGCAGTGGAAACGGCATTCCTTCTAACGCGGCGAATGGTTTGGATTGATCCCGAGACGATCGAAGCGAATCGATATCCAGCGGAGCGACAATGAAACCCGTAAATCCATCCAATCCAGTCAAGTATTCGTTTTTCCCGGTGATAGCCGTCCTACTGGTGCTGTTTAGTCATAATCTGCTTTGGGCAGCCATGGTCACCCCCGACCTGCTCGGAGCCATGCAGGGCACGAAACAGCAGGAGACGATTCCCGTTATTATTTCCCTTCGCGACAAGGTTCGGCCCGATGACTTCAGGCATTTGAAGCGCACGGTCCGACGAGGGCAGCTGATTCGTGCCCTGCGTCAGAAAGCGGATGCCACCCAGAATCCGATCGTTCAAATGCTGGGGCAGGGCAAATCCCACAAGTTCAGGCAGCTCTGGCTGACGAACGGGATCGCCGTTTCCACCGACAAGGCCACGATCCGCAAGCTGTCCAAACTGGCCGCCGTCGAGTCCATCCGGCTCGATATCGCCATCCCCCTGGGGGCATCGACCGTTGAGTCATCCGCCCCCCCCGAGTGGAATCTGATGATGACGAATGCCGACATCCTCTGGGCGAATGGTTATTCCGGAGACGGCGTGGTGGTGGCCAGCATGGACACCGGGGTCGATCCTGACCATCCGGACCTTGCGGGCCGGTGGCGCGGCGGCGTCAACAGCTGGTACGACCCGAACGGGCAGCATTCGGAGCCCTACGATGCGAACGGCCACGGCACCCAGACCATGGGACTGATCGCCGGGGGAGACACCGATGGATCGGTGATCGGCATGGCCCCCTCCGTCCAATGGATCGCCGTTAAGATTTTCAACGACAGCGATGTGGCGCCTCTGAGCAGTATCCACCTGGGGTTTCAATGGCTGCTCGACCCGGACGGCAATCCGGGCACCGACGATTCGCCGAATATCGTCAACAACTCCTGGGGATTCGTCGATACCGCCGGCAGCTGCTACCAGGAATTCGCCACGGACATCGACCTGCTGAAGGTCGCCGGCATCGCCGTCGTCTTCGCCGCCGGCAACACGGGCCCCTCGGAAAACACCAGCATCAGTCCCGCCAACAACCCCGGAGCCTTTCCCGTGGGGTCCCTCCGCAGCGACTACCTCGTCTCCTATGACAGCAGCAGCGGTCCCAATGCGTGTAGCGGCGCCGCCTACCCGGACATCACGGCTCCCGGTGAATGGGTCAAGACGACGGACCTCACCTTCGGAGGGCTCATTCCGGACTCCTATGCCTACGTCACGGGAACCTCCTTCGCGGCACCCCACGCAACCGGCGCGATGGCGCTCCTGTTGAGCGCCGTTCCCGGTCTTTCACCTGAGCAGCTCGAAGCGATCCTGCGCCAGTCCACGCTGGATCTCGGCGCCCCCGGTCCCGACAATGCATATGGTCACGGCCTGCTGGACGTGTCCTCCGCATATCTGTCGCTCGGTGAAGCCCTCGCCTGCTCGGACGACGACAGGGACGGCTACTTCACTCCCGATGGGTGCGGAACACCCGTCGATTGCAATGATTCGGATCCGGCGGTCCACCCCGGTGCATTGGAAATCCCGGACGACGGCGTCGACCAGAACTGCGACAACGTCAACCTGCCCGACACCGTCACTCTGATTCGCGCGGATTATTTGCCGGATTCCCATCAGCTGCGTCTTTGGGCCACGACGGACGCGCCGGAGGCCGTCCTTGCGTACAACGGATCCGTACTTTCGGAGTATGTGTCCGACCCTCACATTCTGAACGGCGGGTATCGCCGGCTCTATCTGGACGGTGTAGCCGTCAAACCGGATGTGGTCACCGTCACCAGCGAACTTGGCGGCGCGGATACCCGGGTGCCCCGCTACATTGCCGAGCCCGAGGCCGTTTCGGACAATTTCGAGGCGGTACAGGACGTCGAGCTGGTGATTCCGGGAGACGGGGTCCTGGGAAACGACCTCAAGGGCGGCTACATCTGGAGCAGCGAGGCACTCCGCTCGTTCGAGGCCACGGCGCCGTCCAACGGCAGCTTGGTTCTGAACGGCGAGGGGTCGTTCACTTACACACCCAATCCCGGTTTCGTGGGGTTGGACAGCTTCACCTACTATGCGCGGATCGAGAATCTGAACACCGGCGCGATCTACGGAATGTCCAACGAAGCCACCGTGAGCATTACCGTCAGCGCCGCGGGCGGTGGACCGTCCGACACTGTCTCGCTGCTTCGGGCGGACTATCTGGCCGATGCCCAGCAGCTTCGGCTGTGGGCGACCACCGACGATCCCACGGCGGTGCTTTCCTACGGCGGCGTTTCCTTTGCGGACTTCGTTACCGAGCCCCACATCCTCAACGGCGGCTATTACCGGCTTTACCTGGACGGTGTCGCCGAGCACCCGGGGGCGGTGACGGTCACCAGCAGCGGCGGCGGAAGCGACACCCGAACACCGAGGCACATCTCCGAGCCGATGGCGATCGGAGACGCTTTCGAGGCGGCGGAGAACACCGCACTGGCGGTGGCGGCCGAAGGAATCCTGGGCAACGACCTCAAGGGAGGTTTCATCTGGGGCAGCGAAGTCCTGCGGGCGGTCCTGGCAACGGCGCCCTCCCACGGCGATCTGGTACTGAACCCCGACGGGTCGTTCAGCTACACCCCCGATCCCGGCTTCGCGGGATCGGACGGCTTCACCTACCATGCACGGATCGAGAACCTGAACACAGGGGCGATCTACGGGATGTCCAACGAAGCCGCCGTGAGCATCGCGGTCGGCAGCCCTGGCGGCGAGCCGTCCGACACCGTCACCCTGCTTCGGACGGACTATCTGGCCGATGCCCAGCAACTTAGGCTGTGGGCGACCACCGACGATCCTGCGGCGGTGCTTTCCTACGGCGGCATTTCCTTTGCGGACTTCGTCACGGACCCCCACATCCTCAACGGCGGCTATTACCGGCTTTACCTGGACGGCGTCGCCGAGCACCCGGGGGAGGTGACGGTCACCAGCAGCGCAGGCGGCAGCGACTCCCGCACGCCGCGGTTCGTCGTCCAACCGCAGGCGATCGGTGACAGTTTCGAAGCGACTCGGGATTCCGAACTGGCGGTGGCGGCCGAAGGAATCCTGGGCAACGACCTCAAGGGCGGCTTCATCTGGGGCAGTGAAATCCTGCGGGCGGGTCTGTCAACGACGCCTTCCCACGGCGAACTGGTTCTGAACGCCGACGGGTCGTTCATTTACACCCCCAATCCCGGTTTCGTCGGATCGGACGGCTTCACTTACAATGTCAGGATCGAAAACCTGACCACGGGTGCAACCTACGGCCTCTCCAACGATGCCACCGTGAGCATCGATGTGCTCGGCCAGTGAACGCCCCCGGGAGGTTTGACCATGCTGCTGAGGCGCTTTTCTCCAGAAAAACTGAAAACCAGGAGGGGCGGCGTGAAAAGCGATCGGAGGAGCCATCAGAGATTCAAACCGCCGCAATCGGGGCTTTTCATCCGCGACGTCGGATCCGCGATTTCAGGATGGATCATCGACATGAGCATGTCGGGACTCGCGTTCGACTATTATCCGACGGAGAGTCTGTATCTGCCGTCGTTCCTGTCCATCGACATCTCGGAAGCCGAGCACGGCGAACCGATCCTTCATGAGGTGTCCTGCAGAACCGTCTATGACGCGCAGGTTCTGTCGGAAAACAGATCCTTCAAGCACGGGGTGGAATTGAGACGGTGCGGCCTGGCGTTCAGCCATCCCTCTGAAGCTGAACGGGCGAAGCTGTCTCAAATCCTGGCCGGGTATCAGATGGATCATTGAGTGGCGACATTTCATCAATGTTCAACGCAACCCAAAGGAGGAAGATCAAATGAAAAGTAGAATCCTCACACTGATCGTTGTCGTTACAGCGGCAGTCCTGGGATTTTCCCCGGAAGGCCGGAGCGCAACGGTCGCATCGACGGTATTCGAGGAAAGCTTTCTGGGATCGGTCGGCGACGCCGACTATTTTTCAATGGCTGAAACCTCTCTATTGGAATTCGGAACTGGGAACAGCGCCCGGTTTTCATTCGACCTGACAGGGATCGGGGGAGAGGCCAGGCTCATCAATACCGATTCGACCGGCATGGATCGCATCGTCGAAACGCGGAATGTCCCCTCGGTCGATGCGGTCGGGTATGATCCGTCCCTTTATCGGCCGTTCAGCTCGGCCGTGTTGAGCGTCTACGTGTCCGATACGGATGGGGGAAACCAGAACCTGGAGCGCCTTCGGATCGATTTTCTGTTCGGCAACGGCACAAGGCAAACGATCCTGAGCGACATCTTCCAGGTCAATGATGCCAACAACCTTTTTGTCTCCAACATCGACCTGGCGGCCGGCGGATGGCTGGATGAACTGAGCGACGGCACGCTGGTCGCGTTCGCCCTGGCGCCGCCTTACGGAAGCGTCGACAATGATTTTATTCTCGATAAGGTTTCGCTGACGGCGCAGACGACCGCCGTTCCCATTCCCGGCTCGGTCGTGTTGCTGGGATCCGGGCTTCTCGGCATCGTGCTGAGCCGCCGGCGGCCCGCTTGAGATCTCCGGATCGACGGGGCCTTAGCAATCGGCGCGACCACCTGGTCGGTGCGGGTGGCTCCCCGGCAAGTCGACCGCCCCTTCCGCTGGACGAAAGGCCATCGGAAGGGGCATCAGCCTGCTGACGGATTTCCAGGTCGTTGTCACCCTGTTATGCCACGGCGCATGCCGGATGCACGGCCATCATAATTCTCAAGAATTGCACGGAGCAGGAGTGAAAATGTTCGGAGACTATAAACGACGTTTCAGCCAACGGCACTACCTGGCCTTTGTTCACATTGAAAAAGCCGCCGGAACGACGTTGATTCATCTGCTTCGGAAAAATCTCTTCCCGGGCTACATGGATGTTCGGCCCGTCAACCGCCGCCGGAACCATTCCTTCGGTCCGAAGGACCTCGCGGCCCATCTGTGCATCAACCCTTTGCTAACAGGTTTCGGCGGCCATTCGGTCACGCCGTACGGAGATCTTGAAACGGTCTTTCCGAACCTCCGCTTCATTACGCTTCTGCGGAATCCTGTTGATCGTTACGTTTCACAGTTCAGATATCTGGTCAGAATTCAACGCATACCGGATGATTTCGAGGCATTCCTCGCCAATCCGCATTATGAAGACTTTCAGACGAATAAGCTCGATCCGTCGGGCGACCCGGTTGGCGCCTTTCAGACCTTGAAAAACCGAATGCTCGAGGTGGGATTGGTCGAAGAATTCGACACCTTCCTGTTGCGGTTGACGCGAAAGCTGGGAGCGGACCGGTTCGACCCCCATTACCAGGTCAGAAATGCGGCCAGGAGCCGCGAATCCGCCGATCGGCTGCTGGATCGGTATGAAGACCGGATTGTCGAACGCAACCGAAAGGATTCGTGGCTCTACGGAAAGGTCGAAAGCGAATTGATTCCGGATCTCAACGCCGAATACGGACCTTCGCTGGCATCCGACCTCGGACGCTTTCAGCAGGAAAACCTGTCCGCCCGGACGGATATCAAAAACTACGCCGATTATGTTCTCCGAAAGGCTTTCTACGAACCGGCCAGCGGAGTGCTCCGCCGCTTGAACGGCCTTCCGGCCCTGGGTTCCTACGACTGTTGGTGAAGAACATGAAGATCCTCCATATCGCACCGAGCATGGACGTCATGGGCGGCATTTCCGCCGTGCTGAAAGGCTATTCGCAAAGCGATATGGCGAAGCGATACGACCTCGAATTCATTGCCTCCCATCGCGACGGCCCCAAGGGCTACAAGCTGCTGGTCGCCGCGGCGGGCCTGATCCATACCGCGGTGAAACTCTGTCTGGGCCGGTTTGACATCGTTCATCTCCACTGCGGAGATGTGCCGAGTCCGCAACGCAAGTATATCTATTACCGGCTGGTCAGGCTTTTCCGCCCGAAAGTGATTCTGCACTTCCACGGCGCCGAGTTCATGGACCAGTTCGCGGGGCTTGCCCCCCGGTGGAAGAGTCGACTGGTGAGCTTCTTCACAGGAGTGGACCGCCTGGTCTGCCTGTCCAAAAGCTGGGAGACCCGGATCCGGTCCATCGCCTCCCAGGCCAACACCATCGTCATTCCCAATGCGATCGCGATCCCCGAACGGATGGACAATCGCAAGTTATCCCCCGGGCGCCTTCGACTGGCTTTCCTCGGGCGGATCGGCAGGCGAAAAGGGCTGTTCGATCTTCTGGAAACCCTGGCGGAGCTCAAGTCCCAGGGACTTGAGATCGAGCTCGAAGTCGGAGGGAACGGCGACGTCGAAGCTTTTTTAGAAGCGGTCGCCGCATTGGGGCTCGAGGAACAGGTCAGGTACCTGGGCTGGATCGGAAGCGAGCAGAAGGACCTTCTGTTCAGACGCGTGGATGCCTTGGTATTGCCGTCCTATGGAGAAGGAATGCCCATGTCGATACTCGAGGCCATGGCCTACGGCCTGCCGGTCATCGCGACACGCGTCGGGGGCATCCCGGAACTCGTCCATCACGGCGTATCCGGTCTGTTGACGGAGCCGGGCGACAGGAAAGAGCTCGGCCGGGCGATCAAAACCTTGACCGAAAATGCGCTGCTGCGGATCCGGATGGGCGAGGCGGCGAGAAGCCATGTCTCCGAAAATCATCATTACACCGCCATGGTTGACCACATCAGCGGTCTTTACGCCGGATGTTCGACCGACAGCCGGGAAGAGAGGTCAACATGAGACTGATTAGAAGCGGGCTTCGGATTCTCGGGTCCTTCATCGATACCATCGGTCCTGAGGAGTGCATCGATCGGATACTGGCCTGGGCCACCAGCCGGAAATCCCGGTACGTATCGTTCTGCAACGTTCACGTCGTCGTCACCGCGAACCAGGATCCCGCGCTTCGATCCGCGGTAAACGGCGGTGACATGTCTCTTCCGGACGGCATGCCATTGGCCTGGACGTTGCGCCGAAAAGGACTTTCCGACGCCAGGAGGGTCGGCGGGCCGGATCTCATGGACGGTCTGCTGTCCAAGCTGGATGCCGATGGGCCTTCGGTCTTCTTCTACGGCAGCACCCGGCATACGCTCGACCGCCTGGTGGCGCGCCTTCGAGGCAGATTCCCGCATCTTCGAATCGCGGGCGCGTGGTCGCCGCCCTTCCGTCCCTTGACAGAGGAGGAGGATGCCGGTGTAACTGACATGCTGAACGCTTCGGGCGCCGGCATCGTCTTCGTCGGCCTGGGCTGTCCCAAGCAGGAGTTGTGGATGGCGGCCCACCGGGGCCGCGTCAATGCCGTGATGCTCGGCGTCGGCGCCGCTTTCGACTTCTGGGCGGGGACTACCCGCCGCGCGCCGCGAACGATGCAGCGGCTGGGGCTGGAGTGGCTCCACCGGCTGATGATGGAACCCGGGCGGCTTTTGCGCCGCTACCTGGTTACGAACACCATTTTTATGCTTCACGCCTTGCGGGGCACGTTGACACGGGGTGCAATGCCCGGTGATACGTTGCACCTGCCGGCTCCGGTCCGCCGATTTACGTCGACTCGATCACCTGAAACTGGATTATTCGCCGCCAATGAAAAAAGAATACCGCTCCAGCACTGCCGTTGCGTTCCCGATGCTGTTGATCGCAGTCTTGGCCGCCTCTTTTCTCCCGCCGATACAAAAACTGGTTCAGCAGTGGAACACCGGAGACAACAACTATTGCTTTCTGATCCCCCCGCTGGTCGCCTACCTGTGCTGGGATCGGAGGTTCGACGGCCAAAAGGGGTTTCGCTTCGGAGAGTTCACCTGGAGCGCATGGGGACTTCTCGTCCTGACGGCAGCTGTGGGGCTGATGGTACTGGGTGAGCTGGGTGCCGTCGAGACCATCGTCTACGGAGGGTTGTGGCTTGCCATCGTCGGACTGACGGTGCTGCTCTATGGGCGGCGCTCACGGCACCTGGCATTCCCCCTCCTGGTTCTCGTGTTCATGGTGCCGCTTCCGGCGTTTATCAACCGCATGCTCACCTTCAGACTGAAAATGGCCGCCACCACCCTGGCCGTGAAAATCATGCGGCTGTTCGATATCAGTGTCCTTCAGAGCGGCAACATCATCGACCTGGGAATCGACAAGCTGCAGGTGGTGGATGCATGCAGCGGATTGCGCTATTTCGTACCCATGATCCCCCTGGCCCTTTTGATCGGCTATTTCCACGGCAGGGGGCTTTGGAGACGTCTGGCGCTTCTGATCGTCGTCGCTCCCCTGACCGTCCTCATCAATGGCTTGAGAATCTTCGTCAGCGGATGGCTGACCGTTCACGGCTATCAGGAACTCGCCCAGAACTTCTTTCACGATCTTGCCGGCTGGTTCATTTTCATGATCGCGGGGGCCACGCTTTTCGCAATCGCCTCCTTGCTGAACAAGGTCGGCAGAGCATCTCACCCGGAATTGCCGGCCGACGCAGCCTCCGATGCCTCGATGGGCCTTCACCGAGCGGTCGTACTGACCTTTATGGCTACCGTGATCTTCGTTGTCGGCGGCTGGGCTGTTCAGAGCCGCCCATCGGCCGCCGGAATCCCGGACCGATCGTCATTTGAAGCCTTCCCCATGGAGATCGGCAGGTGGCGAGGGCAGCAGCTCTATCTGTCCCAAGACGTCCTGGGGGAGCTCTGGTCCGACGACTATGTCAGTGCCGTCTATCGATCCCCGGAAACGGCCAACACCATCAATCTGCTGATCCCCTACTACAGCTTTCAGGGCACTCGGAATACGGCGCACGCGCCCCAGTCATGTCTGCTGGGCGGGGGGTTCGACCTCATCAGAACACAGGACCGGATCGTACCGCTCGATGGCGACGGAGAACTGACGGTCCGCACGCTCCTCATGAGACAGGGGAACACGAGGATTCTCGCTTCCTATTTCTTCTTCATGAGGGGAAGGGTCATCGTGAGTCCATGGCTGAACAAGTATTACCTCATGGTGGATGCCGTTCAGCGCGGCCGGACGGACGGCGCTCTGGTAAGGGCGGAGCTGGTGATGGCTCCGGGGCAGGATGAAGAAGAGGCGTTCCAGGTGCTTTCCGGATTTCTCCAAAGGCTGTGGGTGCTGCTGCCTGAATATGTACCTGCGTAAAGGAATTCCCAAAGCGGGTCAATATACGCTACAATATGCCGGCTGAATTCGTGTCTTCCTTTCGAAGGGTCGGGTAGGAGCATGCTGCAACAACAGGTTTACATTCTCAACACCGTTCTGATGATCCTCGATGCCTTGTGCCTGATCGGTGCGGGCTACGGTGCGTTCTACCTCAAGTATACCTATTACGACGGCATGTGGCATCTGAACCCCACCGCCTTCAACCTCTCCGTCCTGACGGTTATGGTTTTCAACAATTATGTCATGGGGAAGATGGGTCTGTACGGCGAGCGCCGGCCCGGATCCTACCCCGAGCTTGCCTGGCGGGTCCTCAAGACCGTGGTGGTGGACTTCGCGCTGCTGGCCGCCGGCGTTTTCATCCTCGGATTCGAGAATTTCTCCCGTTTCTTTCTGCTGGCGTTCATGGCGCTGAGCTTTGTCAGCCTGTTTCTGTTCCGGGCGGGTTTCCAACTGTATCTCAACCATGCCGGAAAAAGGGCATTCAACCTGCGGAACATACTGGTGGTCGGCGATGGCGGTCGAGGCAGGATGGTGGCGGAGCTCCTCGACCGGCAGCTCAGCATGGGCCACAAGATCATCGGACGCCTGACCGTCACCGGTGAAAAGACAGGTACCGGGGACGTGCTGGGGAAAATCGAGGATTTTGCCGGCATCCTGCGAAGCCGGCCGATTGACGAGGTGGTGTTCGCCATCTCCAGCGGCAACCATGGCATCTCCTTGAAGCCATATCTGGATTTCAGCCGAAAAATGGGAATTCCCGTGCGAATCCTTCCGGCCATGTGGGAGCCCGGAGATCCCTCGCTGTCGGTCGAAAGCTGCCAGAAGGTCCCGTTTCTGACCCTCCAGGTGGACAATTTCAACGCGACGGGACTGCTTTACAAGCGCACCCTGGATATCATCGGCGGGGCGGTCGGCAGTCTGATCGTCGGGTTGTTGTATCCGGCCCTCGCCCTGGCCATCAAACTGGATTCCCCGGGCCCCGTGATTTTCAGGCAGAAGCGCATGGGCCGCCACGGCCGGGTCTTCGAATTGTACAAGTTCAGGTCCATGTACCAGGATGCCGAGGCGCGCAAGGCGGACCTCGTCGCGGCCAACGAGGTCGAGGGGGCGATGTTCAAAATGGACAACGATCCCCGGATCACCCGGGTCGGCCGTTTTTTGCGGAGCACGTCCCTGGATGAGTTCCCCCAGTTCTTGAATGTGCTCAAAGGGGAGATGAGCCTGGTCGGCACGCGGCCGCCCACCTTGGACGAGGTGCGGCAATACGATCCGCGCCATCTCAAAAGAATATCGGCAAAGCCTGGAATCACCGGGCTCTGGCAGGTATCGGGGAGGAGCCGAATCAAGCGTTTCGAGGAGGTCGTGGCGCTGGATTGCCGGTATCTCGACAGTTGGCGGTTTTCCGACGATATCAAGATTTTGCTCAAAACGGTCTGGGTGGTGTTGGCAAGGAAGGGCGCGGCCTGACCTGCCGGCAGAAACCGAGGCGAACACGTTCATGGGAATCCGGCCGGCGCTGGTTCAGAGCAACGGTGGCGCAGCGCTTTCCGGTGTTGTGATTTCGCAGGTATCCCGTCCACCGAACCGCAAAGGAGTTTTCGTGCTGATATCCAATAGAGCCGCTTCGATGGTCATGATCCTGGTGTTGTGCTGCTGGTTTCCTGCATGCGACGGACCCCAGGAAAAGAAAAAGAAATTCTTCGAGAAAGGCATGGCCCTGATGGATGCCGGCGATCTCGTGAGGGCGAAACTGGAACTCAAGAACGCCATCCAGATCGATCCGCAGTTTGCCGAAGCCTATTACAGGCTGGGTCAGATCGAGATGAGGGAGAAGCAGTATCAGGATGCATTCGGGTTCTATTCCAAGGCGGTGGAGTTCGATCCGGGCCATGTCGAGGCGCGCCTGGAACTGGGAAAGCTCTATTTGGGCGGCCGCAGATTCGACAAGGCCCGCGAGCAGCATGCAGCGCTCGTGCAGACGAATGCGGAGAACATCTCCGTAAAGCTTCTCGAGGCTGCGATCCTTTCGGCAGAGGGGGACTACGAGACCGCGGCGCGAAAGTTGGCGATCATGATCGAGGATGGTAGTCCGCCCCCGGATGTCTACTACCTGCTGGCGAACGCCTACCAGGAGCTTCGGCAGCCCGATGCGGCGGAAAGGACGCTGGAGGCCGGCATCTCCACCCATCCGGACAGCGGCGCCCTCGGGATCGCCCTGTCCCGCTCGTACCTTTCGGCCGGGCGGCTGCCGGACGCCATGGCGGTGATGGAGCGGCTGGTGGCGGCCGCACCCGACAACCCCTCCTATCGGCTGGCTCTCGCCGATCTTCAGTTCAGGGCGGCAGATGCGGCGGGCGCCGAGGAGACGATGCGCGAGGCGCTTTCGAGCCTTCCGGATGATCCCATGGTGATGCAGGCTGCGGTCAAGCTCTACCGAACCATTGGCCGCCCGGAGGAGGCCGAGGCGGTGATCTCCCGGGCGGTGGCAGCCGACCCCGAATCCGTGGAAAAGCGCCTCGACCTCGCCCAATTTTACGTGTCCGAGGGACGCATCGACGAGGCGGTCGAGACGATCGAAGCCTGCATGGCCATGGATCTGAAACCGGAGGACCCCCGGCTGATCAAGGCCAAGACGGTCCTGGCCGGAATCCATCTCACCCGGTTCGACATCGACGAATCCGAGCGGCTGATCGCCGAGGTGACGGAAGCATCCCCCAACAATGTCGATGCCCTGCTGATGCGTGGGCGTCTCCTGCTCGCACGCGGCAAGCCGGTCGACGCCATCGCGGCATTCCGCACCGTTGTGGCTGAAAAACCCGAATTGCCCGAAGGGTACCTGGAGCTCAGCCGGGCGCACATGGTCAACCGGGAGCCCAGCCTGGCCCTCGACACCTTGGTCGGTGCCAAGACCTCGCTGCCCCGTTCAAAGGAGATCCTGATCGCCCTCGCGCGCCTTTATGCTCAACGGAAGGACCACTCGAAAGTGGAGTCCACCCTCAAGGAACTGCTGCTCCACCATCCCGGCGACCCGGCTGCCCAAGCCGATCTCGGCGAGCTTTACGTAGGTCTGGAACGCTGGGACGACGCTGAAGCGGCCTATCGCGCCATCGTGAAAGCCCACCCGCAACGACCGGCCGGCTATCTTGGATTGAGCCGCGTCCACCGGCAACGGGACGACTCCTCGGCTGCCCTTTCGATTCTGGAGGAGGGCATCCGCCGCAATCCCGACTCCGTTGCCATGACAGCAGGCCTGGTGCGCTTCGAAATGGACCGTGGCCGCGACGATCGGGCCCTGGAGGCCGCCGAGGCTTTTGCCGGAAGAAATGCGGATGTTTCCGGCGCCTTTTATCTTCTGGGAACCGTTCATGAGTTCCGAAAGGAATACGACCGGGCCGAGTCGGCATTTCAAAAAGCGATCGCGATCGAACCCTTGTGGCAGCAGCCCCACAATGCCCTGGCACGTCTCTACATCGCCCAGGGCCGCACCGGCAAGGCGGTCGACGGGCTGGAAAAAGCCGTCGCAGCCGATCCAAAAAATGCCGCGGCTTTCCTTACCCTCGGTCATCTCCACGAGCTCGAAGGAAACCTCGAGTCCGCGATGGCCACCTATCAGGCCGCCCTCGAAGCCCGCCCAGATTTCTGGCCGGCGTTGAACAACCTGGCGTTTCTCATGAGCGAAGCCGATGGTGCCGACCTGGAAGAAGCTCTTCGACTCGCGCGGAAAGCCGTTCACAGCCAGCCCGAGAATCCGATGGTCCTCGACACGATCGGTTGGATCCATCATCGCAGGGGCGATGCCGCCCAGGCCTTGGGCTTTATCGAAAAGGCGGCGGCCAAGGCCCCGGATTCGCCGATTCTCAATTACCACCTGGCCAGGGTCCTTCGTGATTCCGGTCGCGTCCGGGAGGCGAGGATCGCCTTGGAAAAAGCTTTGGAAAAGGATGATGTCTTCTTCGGAAGAGAGGCCGCGGAAGCGCTTTTCAAGGAAATCGAAGCCGTAAGTGGAGGCGCGTAACGCACAAGCCAAGCATTGGGATTCGCTGCCTGCCGCTGACTTCCGTGTGCGGTCTTGAGCCCGATGCGAAGTTGAACGCCGCCAGTGCACATGCTAAGAACCGCAAGCCGGAGGAAAAGCCCGATCGCCGGAAGATCGTATTTCACATTGCTTAAGACCAGGAGCCAAGAATGCGCCACTTCGCTTTTATTTTCTCGATCTCGTTGATCGCGACGGCGATGGTCCTCGCCGCTGCCGCGGCGACCACGGCGGGGGATGCATCATCAGCCGATACTTATCGTATCGGTCCAGGAGACGTGCTCAGCATCTCCATCTGGAAGGACGAGGAACTCACCCGCACCTTGCCGGTGCTGCCCGACGGCACGCTTTCCTATCCGCTGATCGGGGAACTCAGGGCCGCCGGCCGCACCGTGTCCGAATTGAGGGACGAGGTCGCCGAGCGGATCAAGCCGTTCGTGCCGGATCCCGTATTGACGGTTTCCGTGCAGCAGGTCAACAGCATGCTGGTGTATGTGGTGGGCCGGGCCAATCAGCCGGGGCGGTTGGTATTGAACAGCAATATCACCGCGCTTCAGGCGCTGGCCATGGCCGGGGGGCCTAATGCATTCGCCAAGAGGGACGATATCAAGATCATCAGGGAGACCGACGGAAAGACCGAGATCTTTGAGTTTCCATACTCCGACATCGTGAAAGGGGAGGCATTGGAAAAAAACATCCGCCTCAATCGGGGGGATGTGATCGTGATACCCTGAGGGGCGTTAGCGCAGCCCTTGGGCGATGAAGCCCACCGGTTTGATCGGCCGAAATTGAACGTATCCATCGAAAAGCGGATCGCTACTGAAAGTCCGAGGCAGGAAGCAGTGCCTGGGCCAATCGGAACCTGAATGCCAAGCGGGGCAATGTGCGCCGTTGGAGGCCGGAGGCAGAAGAGATGGACGGGATTCATCGGGACTTGCATCGGCGGTCGCCGTCGCGGCCGAGGCATGAAAACACCGAAGCCCTTTTCCCCTCGAAGTGCAATGGATTCGGACGGGTTGTCCAGTGCGGCCGGGGGGCGTTTCGGCTGGAATCTTCCGCGTCCAGGTTCAGTGGCGTCAAATCGCTCCTGATCCAGGCTGCGGTGGTTCTATCGGTGATCTGGATGCTGCCGCCCTCGCCGTCATCCGCGGCAGGCACCACGCTTCGAATGAAAGCGGGGGTTCGCGAGGAGTACAACGACAACATCTTCTTCACCTCGCGGGACAAAGAAAACGACGTCATCACCACTGGCATTATTGGCGGTGATTTCAAGCGCGAAACCGAGCGGCTCACCACCGAGTTGGGAGCCGAGTTCAGGCCGTTCTGGTATTTCGACAATGAGGATCTGAACGACGTCAATTTCAAGGCCGATGCGGGTGTGAAGTACCGGCTCACGCCCAGGTTTACCGTCGACGCGGAAGGAAGCTATGACATCGACAACCGGCCGGACCGTGACGTGGACGAGACGGGCCTCTCCCAGGCCACCGAGCGGAGGGACCGTCAACGCTACCGGGGCGGCTTCCTGCATCAGCTCTCCGAGAAGACCCAGATATTCGCTTCAGGAAGCCATGAGTCGACCGATTACCGGCAGGGACTGGAGGACGAGGACTACGATATCTGGGGCGGATCGGGGGGCATTGCCCATCAGTTCAGTGCATTCGCCAAGCCCACCATCGGGCGGATAACGGGTGGATATGCCCGCTTCGAATATGAAACCTCCCGCACGGATTACTATTTTCTCAACCTGGGAGTGACCCGTAATCTGACGGAAACGCTCGTACTCTCCCTGGACGCCGGTCCCAGTTTCTCGGATTCCGAGTTCGAGATCCGCAGGCCGGTGCTAGATCCCGGCCCGCCGCCCAACATTCTGACGGCGATCGAAACCGAAACCGACAGCAGCTGGGGCGGCAGCGGCAGGCTCAGCCTGGTGGACGAGCGGGACGTTTTCCGGTGGGAGCTGGCGGTTTCCCATGACCTCGCCGCCGGCGCCGGCCAGGGGCAGACCGTGGACCGCACCCAGGCCGAGTTCGATATTCGGCGAAGATGGCACTGGGCTTTCATGACGGGACTGAACGTCCGGTATTTCCTCAATCGTTCCTCCACCGATCACCCCGAGCTCACTGAAATCGATGAACGCACCTTCCTGGTGCGGCCCATGCTGCGGTTTTTTTTCACCGAGGATTTCTTCCTCGAGGCGGCCTACAGCTACACCCACCAGGATGACAGGGAACAGGATGTCACCAGGGAACGAAGCCAGGTTTTTCTGGAGTTCCGCTATGTCCCGGTTCTCTGGGAATGATCCACGAGAGGGAGAATTGCCAAAATGCACCATCCGATTGCAGAACGCGGAGACGCTGTTGCCGGCCGATACACGGGGGAAACCCGTGACTCGGAGGCGCCAGTCCTGTCGGCTTCCGATTTCCTGGACATCTTGCGTCGAAGGAAGTGGAGCCTGATCCTGACCGCCTCCCTGATTTTCCTCCTGTGCACTCTGGTGGCGCTGCTTCTGCCCCCGGTCTACAAATCCACCGCCACGATTCTCATCGAGGAACAGGAGATCCCGCCGGAATTCGTCACGGCCACCATCACCAGCTACGCCGAACAGCGCATCCAGGTCATCAATCAACGGATCATGAGTTCGACGCGCCTGCTGGAGGTCATCAACCGGTTCGGTCTCTACCAGCACCTGAGAGACAAGGCCACCACCGAGGAGATCATCGAGCGGATGCGGGACGAGGTGAGTCTCGAACCGATCAGCGCCGACGTCATGGACCGGCGCACCGGCAAAACCCAGGAGGCCACGATCGCCTTCACCCTGTCCTTCGAGGCAAGGGAGGCGCCGGCAACCGTCCAGAACGTCGTCAACCAGCTGACGAGTCTGCTGCTGGAGGAGAATCTCAGAGTGCGGGAGCGCCAGACCGCTGAAACCTATCAGTTCCTGGAAGATGAGGCCTCCCGTCTGCGGGTGCGGCTGGACGGTCTCGAAGCTGGAATCGCCGATTTCAAGAGCCTGCACATGAACGAGCTGCCGGAGCTCCTGGACGCCAATGTCCAGACCCTGGACCGGATCGAGAGAAGCATCGACCTCTACAACGAGCAGCTTCAGAGCCTCAAGGAGCGTGAAGGCTACCTGGCCAGCCAGCTCGCCATCACACCGAGGGAATGGGACCAGAATTGGATCGAACAGAAGGATGAAGACCTGAAGCGGCTCGAAGCACTCGAGATAGAACTGGGTTCCCTGCTCACCCGGTACTCGGAGGCCTATCCGGACGTCTACAAGACCCGGAAGGAGATCGATCGGCTGCGCACGAAGCTGGACCTTCCCGCCTATCCGACGCCGTTCAAATCGAGCGAAGACAAGCGGGTTCCCGAGAATCCGGCCTATGTCACCCTGGCGTCCCAACTGTCCGGCACCCGAGCCGAGATCAACGCCATCGAACGGCAGATCGCCAATCTGGAGAAAAAAGTGGAGGAATACCGCAGGCGAATCAACCAGACCCCTCGGGTCGAAGAAGAATTCAACCTGCTGGTTTCGGATCGCGCCAATACCCAGGCGAAATACAACGAATTGCTCCAGAAGGCGATGGAAGCCCGGGTGGCGCAAGGTCTCGAGAAGGAGCAGAAGGGTGAGCGGTTCACCCTGATCGATCCGGCTCGGTTGCCGGAAAAACCTTCCAAACCGAACCGCCTCGCCATCGTACTTCTGGGGCTCGTTTTGGGAATCGGAGCCGGCGTCGGTTTTGCGGCCCTGAGGGAGTACGCGGACCACACGGTCCGTAAGCCCGATCATCTGACGCGGATCACTGGATTTCCGGTTCTCGCGGGCATACCCGTCATCATGACCGCCAACGAGTCGAAGCGCCGCATTCGGAAGACGTACTTCAGAATCGCCGTGCTGCTCCTTGTGATCGTGGCGGTGCCGGTGCTAATCCACTACTTCGTCATGGATCTCGATCTGGCATGGATCGGGCTGACACGGAAATTGGGGTTATGAAGGGTTTGCCGCCCGAACACCGGCAGATGCATTCGCCGCAGCAGCCGAGAGACTTGAACGAAGACCGCGCCGAACCCGAGGCGGGGCCGGGATACTCGGCGGCAGCGGGCTTCGGGCAGCCCTCTGAAATTTGACGAAAACGTTACGATACCCCGAAGCAACCCCACAGGACCCACCAGAGGATGATACGTTGAACAAGACACCGGACAAAATTTCGAGGATGACAGGGGATATGAAAAAACAAGGCGGGGAAGGGAATGCATTCGCGGCTTCAGCACATGCGCCCGGCCGTCGTGAAACCGGCGCATCGTCGTCGCCTCCTGCGGGTTCCAGGCCGGATCGAACCCCGGCAGCCCCGCTGAGGAAAAGACCGGATGAGGGCGTTCCTTCGAAAGGCGTTCAAGGGTCCGGGAACATGCCGGCCGGGAAAAATGCCGGCTGGTTCTCGCCCGATTACGGCACATCCCGGAAGGTAGTGCTCGACCCGTCCATTCTCGAGAACAATCGCTGTATCTGCATGTTTTCAGAGCGGCAGGAAGCGGAGCATTTCCGGATGCTGCGCACCCAGATCCTTCACGCCATGCGGGACCGGGGCTGGAGCACGCTCATGGTCACCAGTCCACGCTCCGGAGAGGGGAAGACAACGACGGCCGTCAACCTGGCCCTGACCTTTGCCCGGGAATACAATCACACCGCCATTCTCGTGGATTGCGACCTGAAAAAGCAGTCCATCCACAAAATCCTGGGTTATGAGAGCGAGGCGGGGCTTGTCGAATTTCTTCTGTTCGACAAGCCCATGAACGAACTTATCGTGTGGCCCGGCATCGAGAAGCTCACCATCATATCCGGGGGACGAACCATCCAGGACAGCACGGAATTGCTGGAGTCCAGGCGCATGGCCGACCTGGTTCGCGATATGAAAAGCCGCTACGAGGAGCGTTTCATTATCTTCGATCTTCCGCCCCTGCTCGAAGCCACGGATGCCATGGCCTTCGCTCCCAATGTGGACGGTATCGTCATGGTGGTGCGGGAGGGAATAACCACCATCGCCGAGGTCGAACGCTCCATCGAGCTCATCCCCAGGAACAAATTCCTGGGCTTTGTCATCAACGGCCGAAAGTATTCGACCTCTACGGACCGCTATTATGGCTATTATGGACGTCAGGGTTAGCCTTTGCGACAGCAAACCCATAATATGGTAAAATCTACCCCAATCAAGCCCTATTCTTTCCAGGTTGCGATTCCCACCTGAGTTGATATCAAGACACTATCACTGAATGACGGCAGGGGCTGCCCGTCCTTGGACCTCCTCCCGGCAAGCTCGGCGGACTCGATCCGTGCTTTCCGCACGCATCGGACGCGGACAAGGCGGTCGCCCACACAATGCCTCCTCGGCAGAAGCAGGGGTATCCATCATCAACCTTTTGAGATGGGAAGGCTCACATGATCCTCGATCCAGCGGCCGACATCATCGTCTATCTGGCGAAGCAGTATTTGTTCGGAAGGAAGGATGTTGCTCCGGACGCCGAATCAAGCCGGTCCTCGAAGATGGGGGAGAAAGCATGGCGAATCCTACGCGACAAGCTTTCCGGGGCCGATGAAGCGGTTCTGCTCGACCTGGAGAAGAACCGCTACTCGATCCAGGCCAACGACGCGCTGAAGAGGGAAATTCTGCATCATTTCCAGAATGACACCGAATCCAGGTCCGAACTCATGAATCTGGCGGTGCTTTTCAGCATGGATTCGCCGGCCTGCCGCCACAGCCATTGACCGGAAAGCTCACACCCGACAGCTCATCCGAGTTTCACCCACTCCCTACGTCATAGACATTTGGATCGACTCCACGGTTTCCGACCGGACGGCCTCCAGCAGCTGCGGAATGGCTTCCTGAACCTGATGGGAAAGGGCCATCGACCAAGCGATGGAATGCGGTTCCACGCCGAAGACGATGATCTCCGGAATGTCGGTTCTTCCGGCAAGGGCCAGGACCCGGAAGATGTCGAACCCGTGCATGGACGCGATGCAGGGTTGCCCGCCGCAGTCGGAAAGCGGTATCCGATAGACGGTCCCGGACCGCCCTCCGGCTTTCATGGCATCGATGACGATGATGCGTTCCGGTGCGGTCAGGGCGTCCACGGCGTCGAGGATGGCCGTTCCCACCTCGAGAACCGCGGTCCCGGCCGGAAGCGAGCCGGGTTCGAGGGCGCGGACCGCGTGGACGCCCACGCCCTCGTCTCCCAGGAGTTCGTTGCCCAGCCCGATGATCAGGGTGTGCATCGGCCGGCTCCGCCGTGGACCACCACGGGCTTCCGATCCGGGCGAATCATGTGCACGGCGCACGACAGGCACGGGTCGAAGGAGTGGATCACCCTGAGGACTTCGAGCGGCTGGTCCCGGTCTTCGATCGGAGTCCCGATCAGCGCCTGTTCCATGGGGCCGGGAACATCCTTGTCGTCCCGCGGAGAGGCGTTCCAGCAGGTAGGCGTGATGATCTGGTAGTTGGCGATCTCCTTTTCGCGGATTTCGACCCAGTGGCCGAGGGCGCCGCGCGGCGCCTCCGAGAGGCCCACCCCGACCCCCGCATACTGTTCATAGGCGGTGTCGTAGGCACTTCCGCCCAGTTCGAAGAACCAGGCGGACATGGCCTCGGCGATTTTCAGGGTCTCGTACGCCCTTGCAAGGTGGCGGTCCATGACGGAAATGCCGCCGGTGTAGTCGCCGTTGACCCGCATGCGTGCGAGAGGGCCGGCCTCGAAAGGCTGGTCGAAGAGGCGGGGCGCCTTGAGCCAGGAATAGGCGCCGGGTTTGGGGTACAGGGGCCGGGTTTCGCCCCAATCCGGTGTGAGGCCGCCGGTTTCGTCCTGGTACCAGGAGTGCTTGACGGCCTCCGTAATCGACCGGGTCTGAATGGAGGAGCGGACCACGCTGCCGCCATTCTGGACGTAGCCGGGCTCGAAAAGCCTGGTGGCGTAATCATCGTCCATTTCGAATACGCCGAAGGCGAACAGGTTGCCGCATCCCCGGCCGACGCTTCCATAGTCTGTATAAATGTGGGCAACCGTCTCCACATCCGGGATGTAGGTGTTGCGGATAAATCCCAGGAGCCATTCCAGATGCGCTTTTGCCGTCCGGATCTGATCGTCGGACGGCATCTGGCTGAATCCGCCCGGCACGAATGCGTGGGAGGTCGGCATGCGCCCCCCCAACGCGGCACCGAGATCGTGGGCACGCCGGCGCGCCTCGATGGCGTTCGCCAGGTGCTCCATCGCGGACCCGGCGCCCGGTCTCATGTCCACGTTCCATGCCGGAGCCCATGGCGAGGCCGCGGGACCTTCGGCATAATCGAGGGCTGCCAGCAGATAGAAGTGCAGAATGTGGGACTGGAGAAAATTCGCGCCCAGGGTCAGGTTGCGAAGCAGTCGGGCGCCGGCGGGAGCTTTCCACTCCGACACGCTTTCCAGGGCCAGCACCGAGGTCTGTCCGTGGGATATCGGGCAGACGCCGCAAATCCGCTGGGTGATGACGGTGGCATCGATCGGCTTGCGGCCCTTCAAGAGGGTTTCGAAGCCTCTGAACAGGGTGCCGGTGCAATGGGCATCCACCACCTGTTGGACGCCGTTGATCGAATCGATGGTGACTTCAACCTTCAGGTGCCCCTCGATTCGGGTTACCGGATCCATGATCTTAACGGTTTTCATGCTCAATTCCTTTCAAGATGCTCTCGACGGGAAACCGCGGTGGAACGACGTTTAGGCAGGGTTCGGCAGCGGCCCCGGATGTTTTTCGGATCCCGGGTTCAAACCGGAGAATCACGCTAATCGATCATGTCATCCTACCTGCGTGTGACATCGCTCTCCCGGCTGAGCTTTCCCGAGGTGGCCCGGATCCTGGACGGGGCCGGTTTGACGTTCCTGACCCGCACACGCCACCGCCCGTCGTTCTCAGCCGAAACGACCCCGTGGACGATTCCGGTCTCCGCGTTGCTGACGGTGACCAGCGCGCCGGCGTCGCTGTCGCCTTCCACCCGGAGCTCATCGTTCTTCCGCCGCCACTCGGCGCTTCGAATCGAAAGCCGGGAAACAGGGTCCTGCACGGGCGGCTCCTCATCCGGGGGATCCCCTCCGGGCGGCTCGCTCTGCTTCTCATAGACATGGTAGGGATATTCGACTTTGTAAAACGGCGAGAATTCGTCCGGAAAATTCGATTCGGTGCACCCGATACAGATAGAGCCGGCGCCCAGGCACCAGTTGCTGCCGCTGTTCCACTTCCGGGCGGGACAGTCGGCCTTGGTCTTCGGCCCCTTGCAGCCGAGTTCCTTCAGACATCTGACCGGGTCTCCGAACTGCTTGGCCTCTCCCCGGCCTTTGCGGAAACAGACATCGTGGATCTTCCGGTCGAACAGCGCCCGGGGACGCGATGCTTCGTCGAGGTCGGGCATTTCGCCGGCCAGGAGGCTCGCAACCGTCCAGACGATCCAGTCCGGATGGGTCGGGCATCCCGGAATGTTCACGGTACGAAGCCCGGTCAGCTCCGACACGCTGACGATTCCCGTAGGGTTCGGACTGGCGGACGGCATTCCTCCGTAGCTGGAGCAGGTGCCGACGCACAGGACCCCGGCAGCCTTCCGGGAAAGTTCCTGCACCGCGGCCTTCGCCGTCACGTCATGCCCGTTTGCCGTCCACAGCATGCAGGCATAGCCGTCGAATGCCGTGGGGATTCCTCCTTCGACCACCAGGATGAAGGCGCCGGCGGTGACGTCCCGAAGCTGTTGCACCGCCAGGTCGCCCGCCGCCCCCATGAGATTCGGATGGTAGGCCAGGTTGATGGTGCCGGTCAGAAGATCGGCGATATCCCTGGGCCCTTCGCCGTCGAAGCGGTTGGCCAGGGAGACGGTGCATCCCGTGCAGTTGGAGGCCGCCAGCCACACCACCGTCGGCAATCCTGCGCCGTCGGCGGCCAGGGCACTTTCAAGTTTGCCGACCACCGACAGGGGAAGCCCCAGCGATGCGGCCGAGCCGATACAGTACTTCAAGAATTTTCGCCGATTGATTTGCATCATCGATTTCATCCCTTCTCCGTTCACTCTGTGTTTCATGAAAACGGTCGTTGTTTCCGTTGGACGACGGTTTGAAGCAAACCTGGTGCCATCCTCGTTCCAGAGGCATGTTTGGATCCATGAAAGGAAGTATTGCGCATTGTTGCAAAAACTTCGTTGCCTTGATTCAAGATGATGTCGGATCTGTAATGGGTTCAGTATCGAGAGATAGATGAAAAACTACGGAAAATATTTTTTAAAGGGAGGGCATCGCGGATAAGCCGGTGTCTAATCGGGAACATCCGGTTGAGGTATGATTTTATCCATTTGGTTTACAAGATATGGATGAAACTGCACACTTTGCATAACTATTGAAGTGTGAGAACAATATAATTCGGTACCACTGGTGTTCTCTTGCTTCGTAGCGTTCACGAATAGCCGCGCGTGGACAGGATCGGTTCCATACAATCGGTGAGTTTCCTGATGTACTCGACGCTCCAATCAGTGCGATACTTGTAGTTCATGTTCTCGAGTTTTCTTGTACTGTCGATGTAATGATGAGGATTGGCTGAATTTTTCAGTACGCAGAATCTGAACAGCCTGTTCAGACTATCGTGCGGTTTCTCAACAAAATCTTCGTATTTGACCTCCATGTACTGGCTGCTGCAGATGCCCTTGCGCTCCTTGTCCGTGAGTTCAAGCACATAACGCCATTGCAGAGCTGTAATGATGCCGGGATCCCTGTCCTTTTCCCAGATCTGTTCATATTCATGAGGAAGGCCTTTCCAGAAAGGCCCATCGAAACCTCCCTTTTGCTTCCAGAAAGGAACCTTCAGCAGGGAGTGCGTCACCGCTCTTCCATCTCGAACCACGTGGACGAATCGGGCATCCGGAAAAATGCTCGTCAAAAATGAAATTCGGGGCGGCCCGGTCAGTTTGGTCGAAAATCTACTTCGACCCTGATATCGGACAATGTCCAAAATTGCCGTGCGTACGCGCGCGGCTGTTTCCTGGTCAGCCTGGTGTCCGGCCATGAAGTCGAAGGAAAAATCTCTGCCAACGTGTGTCTCCCAAAAACCATAGGCTTCGTCGGGTCTGATTAAAAATCGGTTTCCAATTTTATGAATTCGAGGCGTTTTTTTTCCTTCGATTTTTAGGAGACGATTTTCCTGTAACCAGCGTATGGCATTCAGAGCGGCCAAATTAGGATGAGCATCTGAATAGTTCGTTAGCCAACCCAAGTCCGGATGTCGAGCGAAAGCCTCGAAAACGATTGTCGTGCCGCTGCGTGGCATACCAATAAAAAAAATTGGAAAATTACTCCGGGTTTTCATCTGCTGGACGCCACCTCATGGAGAATGGTTTCGGTTGCTCTTGCCATCGCATTCACAGAAAAATTCGCAATGACCAATTGCCGCGCCCTGATGCCATAGGCGGCAAAACGTTCTCGGTTTTCCGCCGCTTCTTGCATCGCCCGGCAAAGCGCCACTGGATCGCCTGGTGGAACAAGCATCCCGTTTTCTCCTGGAATGATTGCTTCCTTCAATCCCCCGATGTTGGTTGCGATGACCGGAACGCCCATGGACATGGACTCAAGCATGGCCATGGAAAATGTTTCAACCGCCGTTGAGGCCAAAACCGATGCATGAGATATGGCGAGAATCGGTCGCACGTCCTGCAGGACTCCAGTGCATCGAATCCGGCGAGACAGGCCGAGTCTTTCAATTTCATCTGCAATTTCCGTCCTTAGCGCTCCGTCACCGACAAGTATCAATTTTGTGCGACCACCCAGGATGGAGAAGGCGTGAAGGAGGATTTTATGCCCTTTCTCCGGTCTAAATCCGGCAATGCAACAGAAGATGAAATCGTCATCGGCCAGTCCGTATTCATGTCGAATTCCGGACGGATTGGAATACAAATCAGGATCGAAATAAGTCGAATCGATCCCGTTATATACCGTGACCGCAAGTGGCTCCAATTTAGGATAACGACGGAGCCAATGATTTTTTTGAGAATTGCAGACAAAGATCAGCTTGTCGGCTCCTTGCAGGACGAAGCGGTAAAGCAGTCTGTCCTGCAGTTCTTCCTTTCGTCCGAGATTGAGCGTGGTATGCAGAGCCGCCACCAGGCCGGGTTTCCTTCGCACTCGGTGAACAGCGAGCCATGCATAGAGATAGGAGTATTGCATGACCGCGTACACGACGTCGATCTTCTCCCTCTCGATCAGGTCGGCAAGGGTTCGGACTAGGGTGAGATCAATCTTTGATTTCTTGCGTGCCTGGTGCAGCCGGACCTTGGAATGGTCCAAGCTCTGCTTGAGATCCAATTGCCTGTCAAAAATGAAGACGTGCGGGTCGAAGTTCTCGGCGTCCAAAGCATTCACCAATGATACGACTTGGCTCTCCGCTCCAGCGCGTTTTAGAGACGGTACCACGAAAAGTGCTTTCAATGATCCATCCAATTTCACTGATTCATGGCGAAAAAAGATTCTTCGTACTTTTTTGCAACAGAGCCCGGGATGTGATTCGTTAGAGCGTATTTTCGAACGCGTTCGGACAATTTCGATCGCGCCTCTACCGAATTCAGCAAATGTTCCACCATCACGCGCATCTCATGCAGATCACGTGTAGCGGCTCCCAATCCTTGGGTTGTGATCAGCCTGTCAGGGTCGAAAAACGAAATGACAGGCACACCTCGTATCCAGGCTTGCAGATATGAATTGGGGAACCCTTCGCTATCGGAAGTATTGACAAATATTTTGCTTCTGGCGAAATACCTGTTTACCGAAGCATACGGAACGAAACCCTTGAATTCGAGGTTGTCGATTCGATTAGCCTCGTTCTCGATCTTCGCGTAGTATGTTTCCATTCCCCAAATTGGCCCTCCGATCATGACGAACCTATGGCTCGGAAGCTGCTTTGACAGTTCTATAAACAGTTCTGGGCGCTTGAATCGGCGAATGTTGTTCACCCACAGGACGTCGATATCTTTTGTGTCCGATTCAGCCGTTTCCGGTAATTCAACAGCCATTGGCATGAATACCGAACGGAGCCGGTAATTTTCGCGGAGCAGTTTCATCTGGGTACTGCTCTGAGCGTAGATCATATCGGCACGTCTCAGCCCGTATTCAAAAATCTTTCGATCCCGGAAGGTGGGAATGATTTGCTTGCCCGGGATGCAGTCGCTGTCGTGAGCGATGCGGAAAACCAATCGTTTGCCGTGCCGACGGCAGTGATTCGTTGCCAGGCCGGTGATGAACCCTGCACAGGAGTGGTAATAGATGTCGGCGTTCGCCCGGACCAGGCAACGGTTGATCGATGTGACTTTGGGGTGGATGAAGCGCAACACCGGCATTCCGGCGTCTGGCCGATAGGCTTTGAGGATTCTGACCCCGTCGATGACCTCGCCGTCAGGCTGCCCGTGGTCCTTGACGATCATGGTCACTTCCCAACCGCGCGCCGCAAAAGCCCTGGCGATGAGCGACTGCTGAACCGATTCACCCCCGATGTACATGGTTTTGTAGTCGGGGTTCATGATCGGGTAGTTGTCCATCCCGATAAAGCAAATACGTTTTCTCATTCGAATGGTGGGGTCGCTTCCCTTGTGAAGCCATGACAGGTTTCACAATTGTTCAGCTGATTGAAGTCGATGATGCGGCCGTGAAATCTCATTTCACTGTCAACATCTCGGGGGGATTTCCCTTAAAAACGACATATACGGGCCATCCATCGAGCATGAGATCGGTTCCGGAGGCGTATGATGAGACCCTGTTGCCATAAATGTCGTGTATGGTACCTTCAACCGCTCCGGTTTGAACAATCAGATTCGCCTTTTTTTCAATCCAGTTGTAAGCGAGAATGACCGTGTCTTCTCCGCGGGCGAAAATATACGCTCTGGTCCCGTCGCGTCTCTCCAATGCTTCATGGAACATAGCGCCGTGCAGCATCTTCGTCATGGCGCTGTAGACCGGGATCATGGCCGCGGGTTCGCCATTCACGTCGTGCATGACCCAGCGCATTTGCGGCTTGTAAATTTGGCCAACGGATGTGTCGAGAAGAAACCAGTAGATCCGTTCGACGCCATCTGCGAACCCCGAAGCATAAACCATGGGCAACTGTCTGGCGGCGTCGAGCATGGGCAGTGTTCTTGCTATGTCGACATCATTATCTTCGGACGCTACGGAATCGGAAGAGATCGGCATTCCGCTCTTCCATGGGATCCCCCGCTCCGTGTCCCAGATTGGCATTTCCGTCTTTCCCTGGCGTTGGGTTATCCTTTTGAGTCTCGCCACATAGCCCGTCTGCTGGTTTCGCGTGTCGAAGCCGCTGCCCATGAATTGGAATGCATGTCCGCTATGATATGAGAGGATATCCACGTACTCGAGCCCACCTCTTTCGGCAATCGCTTGCAGAAAGGCGGGATCCTTTTTGGGGTCCATCCCCTGACCGCTGCCTCTGCCTTTGGTGCTCGAATAACCTAAAATCCTTGCACCGGGGTGGGCTTTGTCGCGGGCGATATTCGCGGCCCGGGCAATTTTCAAGCTGTCCTCGATGCTGAATTTGTGACCCGGCTCGTTCCAAATTTCGAAATGGTCGACTTTACCTCGGGTGTGGTTCATCAGTTTTTCCAGATACGTGCCGTAAGCAGCCACGTCGAGATATCTTTTACCCCCATGCCGTTCGGCAAGCAGCTTGAGTTGCTGAGTGCGACCGCCTCCGATCAGGTCCACGTTGCCACTGGCCTTTGTGGTTCGGAGCCACCCGGGAGCCTCTATCGGGAAGTTGGAGCCGAGCGGGAGCATGGCTTCGAGGCCGTAGGCTTCCGCCATGGCCAACGCGGCGTCGAGTTCACTGAAGTCAAATTGCTTTCCATCCTTGGAGAGTTTCTCCGGAGAAGCAAGGGAGAAAAACCTCACACTGCCGGCGCCAATGTCGCGTGCCATGGCATACAGATCCTTTGGCCGCATGGCGTCGTGAATGTAGGTCTTTCCAGGGTGTTCTTCCATGCACACACCGAAGCGAGGGTCGGAGGCCTGCCCTTTCGGCAAGGGAGCGAGTACCGCATAGGCTCTGGTTGTCATTTCGGAGCCATGCCTCGCTTCGAGTCTAAAATATCCCGGTCGATGGGTATCGAGCTGCAGTTTGGCGATGCCGTTCTTGTCGACAGTCGTCTCCCTGTTCGACAGAACTTCTCCAGAGGGTAGGGCCTCGATCTGGTACGTCACCGGAAATTCCGTGTCGCTCAGGACGCGGGCTGTCATGCGGCCCGGTTCCCCCACCCGGTATATCCCTGTTGGGCTTTCGGATTCTATCGAAATACCCAGGGGAGGCGGCGTACCGCCAGATCCTGGCGGCCCCTCGAGGCTCAATGAATCGATCCATGCCCCATTTCGAGGTTCCAGAATGATACGAAGCCAGTGCAGGCCGCCAGTTGAACCGGAGGCGAACCGGAATGAAATCTTGTGCTGACCTTTTGCATATCGCCAGGTTCTTTCTGCAATCCGTGTAACAATTTTTCTCTGAGTGAACACTTCCACGCGCGCGTTGCACATGTCAGGCGTCAGCAGCTTGAAGGAAGCTGTATATTCCCCGTTTCCCTTCAGCATGACGCCATAGGTTATCAGCCTGTAGGCCGATCCGGCACCTGCAGGCAGATGGAGGGAATTGCGTCCGTCAATTCTTCCTTCGGAGTCGATGGCGGAAGAAATAATTTCCGGGCCTCCGTAGCGAGGGGTGCGCGCTATCTCCAGGTGGACATTTCCGATTTCAAAGTCACCATTCGGGAAAAATTGCGCGCTGTCTGCGCTTGGAGCGGCGAATGATATGACAGCCGCCGACAGCAGCAGGCGCAAATTCAAGAGCCGGAATCCGGTTTCAAGGTGTTTTCTCATCGCATCGAACTCGAGTTGACAGAATGATGTAACACTATCTATTTAGCTACCATTTTTGTCGTGTGTGTATGCGCCGTTGTTTATCACTTTGGGATAGGCCAAAAACATTCCAAAAATAGAAAAAATGATGTTCTGATAATCCACGTAGTTGTGTCTCAGGAATTCGAGTTTGAATTGGTCTATTAAAAAGACGGTAAGCAACACAGTGGCAAGTTTTGGAAGTCCATGAAGAAAACGATTATTGGCTTGCCATTTTCCTACCTGGAAAAAAAAGTAATAAAGGGTTATGACCAGCAGAGAATAGACGGCAAGGCCGAATATTCCCAAGGTATAAAAAACGTAAATGTAAAGGCTGTGTGGGTAGGCCATCGCCTCATTCAATGGGATTCCGGGTCGTCTCTGACCGCTGGAGGAATAGAGGTCCGATGGAAGTACCATCCGCACACCCCCGCGCCCGAGTAAGGGGGCCTCCATTCCTTTTTTTATATATTCGGGCCAACCTCCTCTAGTGTCCGGAGTGATTCCGTGAATTTCAGTATTCACAAACCGCCTATACAATACGTTAAACTGTGTGAAATTGATCATCAGGAAACTGGCTACCAACAGCAAACCGATTCCAAAGCTCGATATTTTAAATACTTTATTAAAACTAAGAGTTTTCCGAAATACATACAAGCAGATGAGGCAACCGATGGTCAGGGCGATCGGCGCTCCACGATTGCCGGTGCCGACCATGGCGCAAAAATTTCCGAACATCACAAGTATTGTGACAATCTTCCTGCGTCCAGTGGTGAAAAGTGTGTAGCCATGGATGAATTGCATCAAGGCGAAATATTCGGCGAGGAGGCCTGCGCCAAGAAATGGACCCATCAACCGGCGCTCGTCAATGCCTTCATGCAGCCTGTTCTCAATAAAGGCGAATTCCTTTATACCGAAAGGAACCACACCTTTGAATCCTGCAAAAAACTGAATTGTACAGTACCCTAAAATGAGAATGTTGACGATCAGAAGGAGCTTTAGGAAGTGATGGATATCGGATTCCGTGTTGATAGTGGCATAAATGAGGAATAGAAGCGCTACATTGGAAAAAAACCCGATTAAATAGGTAACCTTGTGAACGAGCATTGGCGTCGGATTGTTAAATAGAGCCACAATATAGACCAACGTCACCAACCATAGCGCCAGAATGACGGGAAACATCAAAGGAGCTTGTCTGATGCTGATCTTCCGACTGACAAACGCACTAAGAGTCGTCATATAAATAAGCGCGACATTGATCGAACCATACTGACTGTCTACAACTTGAAAAGGAAGGGTAACGATAAGAAATCCAACCATTAATCTTGGATAAATATAACCAAGAATGAATACCAACTGTGCTGCAAGGAGTGCGGCTGTAATTTGGACGTATTGGAGAGTGCTTAGGTCTAACATGGCTGTTTGTGGAAGTACGGCCGGTGAGGCAGCCGAAAAGTAGTTGGATGTAAGAATTGAACTGCTTTGGGTTCGGGATCATTCATTGAATAGAAACCGACTCCGAATCGGTGCAGAAGCCGATCGATTTCTCTAATCTCTTTTTTGTTGAGCCTACTCATCCATTTATTTTTAAGTCCGGTGTAATACTCGGTTTGACCTTTTTCGACGGAAGCTTGTTGGGAAGGCTTCTTTAAGCAAGCGTCTACAGGCGAGTGCTGGAGTCCGAGTTCAGATGTCACCCGATCCCATTCCCTTGCATCGTCAAGAAGTTTCTCATAAAAAGTGACGCACAAACCGTGTCTGTTGGCATGGTCAAGGGCAACCATATTTTCGATGCACCACATGGTGGCGAAGCCTTCCGCGCGGCTCATCGTAGAAAGGTGAGGGATGTCTAAATCGTTAAGGTAATCTTCACGCAAAGCACGATTGGAAAAAAAATTTTTCAAAGTGGTCTCAAACCGCCACCCCCCCTCCCATAAACGAAGCTTGGACTCAACAACGGCCCCAGGGTGGCGAAGCAGAAGAAGAACGGGTGCATTAAATGTTTTATGCAACCAGCCTATCATCAGATTCGCCCGGATAAATTTGACCATAGGTTTCGCATCTGGATTCTGATGTCGGTATCTCACCAGCCTTCTACCAATCTGGATGTGTTTGGCAAATTGGAATTTCAAATGTTTTGCCGAATTGAAGTTTGATTTCCCAAGCCAGAGGTTTCTGCGATCGATGCGGTACCGAGTCCAAAGCCGCCCATGATTGCCGTAAATTGTGTCTTGCAGAAATCTTTTCAAATCAACGCGGTTTTCGCATTCACGCACGTAGGCAAAAGAATACGGTGCAGCACCCTTTACCTTTTCAGGTTCAAGAGGTTCGAATACCGTACGCATGTTGTTTGCATCCGCAAGCATATCCAGAACCCACGTCGAACCGCCCCTACCGCTGGAGGCAATGAATACCGGCGATAGACCTGAGGATGCGGAAGGTGATTTGCTGCGGTTCATACTTGTACCTCTTTTCCGGGATCAGGTCCAGCTTTGCGCCTCAATTGTGTCCATTTGCGTCTTGCTCGAAGGCTGATGTGTTTCGCCAGGTTTAAAACCAGATTAAACCAGAATAGTGCCGAGTGCCGTTTATCCTCAGGACTGTATATCAGCTCATATTGCTTTGATCTCAGTTGGTCGCCGTTGAGATATTCATAGAGCATCACATCGGGCTTGCTGAGCTGAATTTTCCACTTGTCCACATTGGCTATTATGCCTTCTTTTTCGACATTATGATGCAGGCTCTTTTCTGCGTCAGGGATACGATTGAAATATCCGCTGCTTCTATCCGATGGCTTGCTTCTTGGTTCTTCGGACAAATTTAAAAATCGCCGAACTCTCCGAATTTCATTCTCCTGAGAAGTCAGAAGACTTTCATAGCGAACTTCCAGAAGCCGATCCGGGCATGCTGCCTTCGTACGGTTCGCAACGGTGACATATCCTCGCCACACTCGAGCAGGCGTGAACACATCTTCTGCCATTTTACCTTTTCGATAGACTCTATTTGCATGCATTTTCGAATTGAGAACTGCCCTGCCGTCTCGTAAAATATGTAAAAACCTCATACGAGGATAATACTCTGCAACACCGATGAGATGATGCAAAAACATCCCGCATTTGATGATCCATATCGAAGATCGGTCGGTCTCTGGAAAATGGGCAGACATAATGCACCTTGCTACATCATAAGGCGTAGGGTGATTCAGCGAGTCGAAACATTTATAAAACTGCTTGGGTCTAGAAAAAATATTTTTGAATCGAAAGTCTTTTTTGATCAGATGGTTTATTATTTTATCTGCGCAGTCCAAACACTCCATTTCCATCAGATGGACGAAAAATGTGCTTTCTACAGATACAGAAATACCTTCCTGTTCATCTAATATGCGGGAAAAATATGTAGATCCTGATCGGGAGTCATACAGCAGAACTGCCAAGTCTCTCTCTATCATTTGCTACTCGCTTATTTCTTCCCTTTTAAACTTGTCGCCCCATTTCTCGCGGTTAAGAAAAGCCGCTATCACCCAATCGTATCCAAATATTTTCAAATACACCAGATAGATGGAAAATGTGAAAAGCCCTGCGACGACCAAGCGCGCCAATAGCCAGGACTCGGCGTCAACGATTTGGGTCGCCAACCACGCTGCACCCACTGCGCAGAGGGAACCCGAGGCCGCGTGTGCAAATCCCTTCCATTCCTGTAATGCCCCAAATCCGACGTTTAGAAGTTTACAAGCCCGAATGTAGGTGGCAACCGTGTAAATTGCCTGGGCGCTTAGACTGCCGAGGGCTGCCCCAGCCATTCCAAATGTTTTGGCGCCGAAGTAGCTCAACAATACGGACAAAAAAAGCAGTGACAGGCTGACCTTCGCAACAAAGAGCTTCTGCGAGAAAATCATCATAATATTGGCTACATCGATTACTCGGAATATCGTGACTCCGAGGTAGACCTGAAATATAATTGCCGTTCCGGCGTATTCTTCCGAAAAGAGTAGTGTCACCAAAGGTTCTGCAAAGATGAGAATGAAGGCAGAGATAGGAAACACCAAGAATGCGGTAGCGAGATTTGCGCTTTGGTTGAGGTAAAGGATGCGACCGTAATCGCCTTTCGCGTGGGCTTTGCTCATTCTGGGAAAGATGACATGGCCTAAAGTCTGCCGGACAAGTGCAAGAATCGGGAGTTCCATCGCACCGATGGAGAAAACGGCGAAAGCCTCGGGAACGAACATAAATGCTACGATCCACTGCTCGAGTTGGCGGCGCAAATTATTAACAATGGCTGTCAACCCGAAAGGCAAAGCGTAGCCAAGCTGTTCCGTCACTCTTTTCAGCTTTAGACCGGTCACCCGGATTCCGTGCCATTTGAAAATGTAAAAGATAAGCAGAATCAACTTAAATAATCCGAGTGCCAGCACCGCCTTAAACACTGCGTGGATATCGTTGGTCAGAAAGGCTACCCCAACAATGACGATCAGGCGGAATGCAGACGTACTGATCAGCGAGAAGGCCTGATAGTCCACGCGCAAATCTGCCGTAGGGAGCAATTCAAGCATCTTCGAAACGACCCAGACCACAATGAAAACCGGGACAATCAGGCCCTCGAAGTGAAACTTTTCAGGCAGAAACGGATTATACGGACTTGCCAGGTATGCCGCCACGGACCCAGTAATTATCAAGACAAGAACTGTCTGCGTGACAAAGTGGGCGCGTTCCTCGGCGTCGACTCTTGGCAGGAAATACATGAGGCTGTTCGGCAGGCCCAGCGGCGCTAAAAGTTGCGCGGTGTTCGCGAGAAGCCACAGCAACCTGAAATCGGCAAAGTCCGACTTTCCCAGCACCCGGGTCAATATTACCGGGGACAGGAACATGACCAGCGAGACGATCATATTCGAAACACCGAGTACGATGGATTGGTGGCGGGTATTTGGCGTGGTTTTCTGGTGGGATGATCGTGTCATCAAGTTGTGATGCCGGAGGCCGCGGCCAATGTCGGACTCAAATGAAGAAAAGCCGTTCCGGACAAGTTGTGTAAGCCTTGTCGGGAATGAAGGTTCCCACGGAATACCCGGAACAGTCCAAGGCGACACGCAAACGAGTGCGACTCATTCGCTTTTCGAGGTCTCAGCGTTCAGTGGCGGCCTCCATTTTAATGGTCTGGGAGGCCATCGTAAAGCGGTGTGTGGCGAATCCGGTCACAATTGAGCTCACGGACGCTTCACGGATTACCCCATACAATAAAATCGATTGGTTTAAAAGAGTTAAGTCTTGGCGGCTTTACACGCATTTTTGTTTGTTATCGGATCGATCCGTTTTCCGCTTGACATCGGGAGATGGCAATTGTAATTGTCGACAATCGACAATGAAGGAGGCCACAGTGCGCTTACTCGAGTTTGAAGCCAAGTCGGTTTTGGAGCGGTACGGCATCGCCATACCCGCGGGCGTCGCCTTCGGCGAAGGGGAATCGCCGGCATTTAACGGACCTGCCGTGCTCAAGGCCCAGATTCCGATCGGAGGACGGGGAAAGGCGGGCGGGGTGGTCACGGCCGAGGAGGGCTCCGGGTTGGTCCGACAGGTCGAACAGATGTTCGCGACCCGGATCCGGGGATATCGCCCGAGGAAGCTTCTGATCGAAGAAAAGTCGGAGATCGGACGCGAATTTTTCATGGCGATCACCTATGACACGGTCGCCAAGGCGCCGGTGGCCATCTTTTCCAGTGAGGGCGGAGTCGACATCGAAGAATTGGCCCAGCGCGAACCGGAGAAGATCTGCCAGGAGCACTTTACCTTCCGGGACGGACTGCCCGAACACAAGGCACGGGAGATCGTGGCTGAAACGGGCATCTCCGGCAAATTGCTGCTGGGGCTGGGAACCGTGCTCGCCAGGCTCGCGAAGGTCTTCATCGAGACCGATGCCACGATCGCCGAAATCAACCCGCTGGCGCTGACCGGCGCGGGCCGGCTGATCGCGCTCGACTGCCACCTCGACATCGACGACGATGCCCTGTTCCGGCACCCGGAATTCTCCCGTATCGAAAAGGACGAGTCCAGGATCGAGTCCGCTCAGTCGCAGTCCGATTTCGAGCGCAAGGCGGCCGAGATCGACGGCCTCGATCACAGGGGCGTGGCCGGCCGCGTCATCGAGTTCGACGGCAATCTGGGTCTTATCATCGGCGGCGGCGGCGCTTCCCTGACCGCTTTCGACGCGGTTCGCGCCCACGGCGGAAAACCGGCCAACTACTGCGAAATCGGGGGCAACCCATCGGTGAAAAAGGTCAAGGAACTGACGCGGCACATCCTGTCCAAACCCGGGGTGGAGCGGGTGGCCGTCATCATGAACGTGGTCAGCAACACCCGGGTGGACCTCGTGGCACGCGGTATCGTGAAGGGGATTCTCGAAGCCGGAAAAGAGCCTTCGAAGACGGTTGCCGTGTTCCGAATACCCGGCGCCTGGGAGGAGGAGGGTTTCAAGATTCTGAAAAAGTATGGCGTTCCCTACTGCGACCGGAAGGTTTCCATCGACGAGGCGGCCGGGATGGCCGTGGCGAACGCGGCGCGGTAACCCGCCGGAAGGGGATGAGCAATGGCGATATTGGCCAATGAGAACACGAGGGTCATCGTTCAGGGGATCACCGGGAGGGAAGCCTCCGCATTCACCAAGGACATGATCGATTACGGCACCAGCATCGTTGCCGGCGTGACGCCGGGCAAAAAGGGCCAGTCGGTCCACGGGGTGCCGGTGTTCGACACGGTGAGGCAGTCGCTGAGAGCCCATCCAGCGGACGCTTCCGTCATTTCGGTTCCCCCGGCGCTGGTCAAGGGGGCGGCTCTGGAGGCGCTCGAGAACGGGCTCGGGCTGCTGGTGATCGTCTCCGAACGGGTGCCGCGCAAGGACACCATCGAGATCCTGGAAATCGCCAAGGAGCGGGGCGCGCGGGTCATCGGGCCCAACACGCTCGGCCTGATTTCCCCCGGCATCATCAAGCTGGGAATGGCCGGGGGGCCGGTCGACGATGTCCGCAAGGCCTACACGCCGGGGCCGATCGGGATCGCCTCGCGAAGCGGCGGGATGACCACCGAAGTGGCCAATCTGCTGACCACCAACGGCATCGGGCAAAGCACCTGCATCGGCATCGGCGGCGATCCGGTGGTCGGGTCCAACTTTCTGGATCTGGTTCCCCTGTTCGAGAAGGATCCCGGCACGAAGGCGGTCGTGCTGTTCAGCGAGCCGGGCGGGGTGATCGAGGAGCGGCTGGCGGACTACGTGAAGGAGAACAAGGTCCAAATGCCCATTATCGCCTTCATCGCGGGCCGCTTCGTGGATGAAATGCCGGGGGTCCGGTTCGGGCATGCCGCTACCATCGTCGAAGGGAACCGGGGCAGCGCCCGCGGCAAAATTGCCAGGCTCCGGGATGCCGGCATTCATGTGGCGGATGCCTTTTCGGACATCGTTCGGATGGCCAGGGCGTGCATTTAGAGCAGGGCTTGCATCGAGGCCAGGCCTGCATTCAGGCCAGGCCCGTATTCAGGAAGGATACCCAATGAAGCTGAACGATCTCGAACGGAAAATTTGGCAGCGCGTTTCCTCCGAGCTGAAGGACGAGGTGGTCGCAAGTCCGGACCACGTGGAGCGCATGACCACCTGGTGCCAGAAGCTGGGTCCCGCCGAGGGGGCGGACATGCAAAGCCTCGTGGCGGGCGCCCTGGTTCACGACATCGGCGTGCTTCATGACCGGAAGTTGCACTTCACGGCAGGCAGGCCGTTTGCCGAGGAAATCCTTAGGGAAGCGGGATTGCCGGAGGAAGAGATCGAAGCCGCGCTGCACGTGCTCGAAACCCACAGCCGCTACGGCGGACCGGACCCCGAGACGGTCGAGGCGCGGGTGGGTCAGGACGCCGACGCGCTGGAATACATCGGCGCCATCGGCATTTTGAGGGCCGTGATCCGCGGAATGACCGACGGATCCTTCAACGGGCGGATCAGCGATTTTCCGGACTACCTCAGAAACCTGCTCAAGAAGGTGGAAGGGACCTTCCACACGGACGCGGCCCGGAAGATCGGGACGCAGCGGATCGAGTACATGCACCGCTTTCTCGAGCGCATCGAATCCGAACTCGACGGCGAGGTTTGAATGGAAACCATCGACTTGTTGAGATCCGCCCTTTTCGTACCGGGCAACCGGCCTGATCGGATCGACAAGGCCGCGGCCACGCCGGCCGACATCGTGATTATCGATCTCGAGGACGCCGTGCCGATCGCCGAAAAGAGGACGGTGCTTCCGGTCGTTCGCGAAAAGCTGGTGCAGCACGGGAACCGCCGAATGATGGTGCGTGTCAATGCCCTGGAAACAGGCCTGACCGAGGGCGATCTCGCCGGAATCGCCGGGCCGGGGCTGCACGCGGTCATGCTGCCCAAGGTGCAGACGGCCGAGGACATCGTCCGCGTGGCCGGACTCCTTTCGGCGGCCGAGGATGCATCGGGTATCGAGCAGGGGGCCTTGGGTCTGGTGGCGCTGGTCGAAACGGCGCTGGGAATCGAGAACGCCTTTGCAATTGCTGCCGCGAAAATTCGGCCGCGACGCCTCCACACGATCGCTTTCGGAGCGGCGGATTTCAGCCTGGACCTGGGGATCGCAATGACGAAATCGGGCGAGGAGTTGGCTTTCCCGCGGGCCAGGATCGCGATTGCCTGCCGTGCGGCGGGCATCTCACCGCCGCTGGACACCCCCTACATGATCGATCTGAAGGACCGGGAAGCATTCGAAGCCGATGTGCTTCGAGGCAAGCGTCTCGGTTTCGGCGGGAAGCTGTGCATCCATCCCGATCAGGTCGACTTCTGCAACCGGACGTTTGCACCGTCGGAGAAGGAAATCGCATTTGCCGCCAAAGTGGTGGAAGCCTTCGAAGCCGCCGAGGCCAAGGGGCATGCGGCCATACAGGTGGAAGGGAAATTCGTCGACTACCCTGTGGTCGCGCGGTCCAGGAGCGTACTGGCGCTTGCGGAAAAAATCGCCCGCAAGGCGACAACCGATCAGCAATAGCGAGGCAGAGATGGGTGAATTTGTAAGGGTTCTGATAGACCAGCAAAAATGCACGAATCCGGACGAGGTGGAAGCCTGGGTGGGCGTCTGCCCGGTGGGCATCTTCAAAATGAAGGACGGCAAACCCTGCGTCGTCGAAGAAAACGAGGACGAATGCACCTTTTGCGGGCTTTGCCTTCAAGCTTGCCGGAGCGGTGCCATCACGATCGAAAAGCTCTATGAGTGACTGAAGACTTTCCGGTCGGACCTCGTGTTTCATTCAGGGAAGGGTGTTCATGTTGGCTCGAAGAAATATCAGTGAAATCAAACCCTCGGGTCTGGGCGATCAGGTGGCCCGGGTCCTGGCCGAGGCGATTCTCGAAGGCGAGTTCAAGGGCGGCGACCAGCTGGTCGAACTGGAGCTCCAGTCCCATTTCGGTGTCAGCCGATCGCCGCTGCGGGAGGCATTCCGGGAACTCGAAAAACAGGGGCTGGTCGTCATCGTTCCGCGCAAGGGCACCTATGTCAAACGGATCACCCGCAAGGACATCGAGGAGCACTTTCCGGTTCGGGCGGAGTTGGAGGGCCTGGCGGCGCGGCTGGCGGCCGCCAACATGAACGCGGCAGCGCTGGACGACATGGCCGGGTCTCTCGAGAAAATGAGGGATGCCGTCAAGAGAGGCGACACCAAGGGCTACTATGCGAACCACCTGCGGTTTCACGAGACCTTCATCGACCTCGCCGAAAACGAATTGCTCTACGGGCTTTTGAAAAATCTCAGGATGCAGGCCCTGTGGCATCGATTTTCCTACCAGTACTACCAGGAGGATCTGGAAAAATCCTACAGGGTTCACCAGGAGATCCTGGATCTGTTCAGGGCGTCGCCTCCGGACCCCGAGGCCGTCGGACGAAAGGTGGCCTGGCATATCAACGTTGCCCTGGACCGGTTCCTCTCTTACCTGGACGAATTCGAACGAAAGAACTCCTGAGGCGCGAAGCCTCCGATCGTCCCATATCCCTTGGTTCAGGAGGAAGCAGATGGCAAGTACGGTTTCCGCGGTCAAAAGAGTGAGCCAAAAGGTTCAGCCGCTGGTCGGCTTTTTTGAAAACCTGGCGAAAATTCGCGGATGGCCCTACCTGGCCTCCTGGGCGCACCGGATCACGGGTGTGCTGCTGGTCCTGTACATCGGCTTTCACATCGTGACGCTGTCCTCCCTGCTCGAGCCCGTCCGGTTCGACGCCAAAATGAGGTTATTCGGGTTTGCGCTCTTCGTGCTCCTCGAATTCCTCCTCGTCGTTCCCGTCATCTACCATGCCTTGAACGGGGGGAGATTGATTCTCTACGAGGTGTTCGAAACCCGCCGGGACGCGTTGGTGCTCAAGTGGGTGATCGCCTTGGGCGCGTTTTACACCTTCCTGCTCGCGGTTTTCATGATGGCGGGAAACCAGAGCGTTTCAGCCCCCTTTTTCTGGGTTTACACGGCGGCCGCTTCCGCCTGCCTGGTCTTCATTACAGTCCGGAAGCTCCGCGTGTCCGGCGCCTCGGCATTCTGGAAGCTTCAACGCATCAGCGGTGCGTTTCTTTTCCTGATGGTGCCCGCCCACATGCTCTTCATGCACCTCAACCCGGCGGTGGGGCACGATTCACAGGTCATCATCGCGCGCATGGGAAATCTCTTCATCAAGCTGGTCGACCTGGCCCTCGTGGCCGGCGTGATCTACCACGGAAGCTACGGTCTCTACGCGATCGGGCAGGATTACATCGCGTCCCCGAGGCTCAGGGCCGTCATGCTGGCCGTTCTGGTCATCCTCGCGCTGGCATTCGCCTGGACGGGCCTGACGCTGATCGTGCGGATATAAAAGGAGCCCTCATGAATTCCGATATCAAGATACGCGCCACCATCAACTGCGATGTGCTGATCATCGGCGCCGGCGGCGCGGGGCTGCGCTGCGCCGCGGAAATCCTGGAGCGCAGACCCGAAACGAAAATCATTGCCCTGACCAAGGTGTCCCACCCGCAGAAATCCCATACCTCCACCGCCCAGGGGGGGCTTGCGGCCGTCGACCCCAGGGATCCCAATGACGCCACCGTCTTTCACATGTTCGACACGTGGAAGGGATCCGACTGCACGGCCGATCAGAACGTGGTCAGGAAAATATGCGAGTCGGCCTGGGAACAGATTCTCTGGCTGGAAAACCGCGGCATGCATTTTTCGCGGGACCCGCAGGGGCGCCTGAGCAAGCGGACATTCGGTGGCCACACGCGCAACTTCGGCGAGGCTTCGGCCTTCCGCGCGGTGTTCGAGGCCGACCGGACCGGAAAGGGCATCATGGACACCGGCTGGGGAGAGTGCCTGAAACGCGGCATCCACTTTATCCATCAGTGCATGGCCGTCGAACTGCTCATCGAGGACCGGCAGTGTTCGGGCTGCATCGTGTTTCAGCAGAAAAACGGCTCCTTCGTGCGGATCCTGGCCAAAGCGACCGTATTCGCCTCGGGCGGCAGCGGACAGGTTTTCAAGGTCACGACCAACTGCCGGCAGAACACCGGCGACGGCCTGGCCCTCGTGATGGAAGCCGGCCTTCCGGTCATGGACCCGGAGGCGGTTCAGTTCCATCCGACCGGCATCGTCGGCCCCGGCATCCTGGCCAGCGAGACCCTGCGATCGGTCGGCGGCATTCTTCGGAACAAGGACGAGGAACCGTTCATGGCCAGGTACGCCCCCAAGATGAAGGAACTCGCGCCGAGGGACATGGTCGCACGCGCCATCGAGACCGAAATCCGCGAGGGCAGGGGCATTCTGAACCCGGATCACAACATCCAGCATGTCTGGATCGATCTCAGGCACCTGCCGGCCGAGGTGCACGAGCGGCAGATCCCGGAAGTGGTGAGTTTCTTCAAACACTACGTCAACCTGGATCCGCGCACCCAGCTCTGCCCGGTCCGGCCGAGCAACCACTACCACATGGGCGGCATCCCGACCAACGTGTACGGCGAAGTCCAGGACGCCGCCCAGGAAGTGATCCAAGGGCTCTATGCGGTGGGCGAGTGCGCCGCGGCCAGCTTTCACGGTTTCAACCGCCTGGGCACCAATTCGATTCTGGAGCTCATCACCATGGGAAGGCACATCGGGGATCGGGTGCTGGAACGGCTTGACCGGGAGTCCTCCGCGAGGCCCACTGTATCGGCCGATCGCTTCAGGGAGAAATTCGCGGGCTATTTCGCCGCCGAAGGGCAGGACAACATCGGGCGGATACGGGAAGCCCTTCGGACGGTCATGACCGACAAGGTCAGCGTGTTTCGCACCGAGTCGGGAATGGCCGAAGCTATCGAAACCCTGCGGGAGCTCAAGGAGCGGGCCGAAAAAACCAGACTCGGCGGGAAGACCCTGGTCATGAATCAGGAGCTCGTTCAGCGTTGGGAACTCGACAACCTGCTGGCCGTATCCATGGCGATCTGCGAGGCCGCCCTGCATCGAAAGGAATCGCGGGGTGCCCATTTCCGGGATGACTTCCCGGAGCGCAGCGATGCGTTCAACCATCACACCCTGGTCACCATGCCGGAATTCGGAAAAGTGGAACTCGGCCGACGGGAGGTGGACATGAGCATCTTCCACGCCCGGGGGGAGAACCACGAGAAGTTCGGCATCATCGAACGAAAATATTGAAACAGGTTGCGCTTCGAGCGTGCTCCTCCATGACAGGAAAAACGGCAGGTAAAACGATGACGACATATGACCTCACGCTGAAGATTCATCGCCACGATCCGGATCAGAAAAAATCCTGGGTGCAGACCTATCAGGTGAAAGCCGGGCGCATCATGCGGTTTGTCGATGTGCTGCGGAAAATCAACGACGAGCAGGACCCGACCCTGGCCTGGGGGTCCTCCTGCGAACATGGGCAGTGCGGCACCTGTTCCATGAAGATCAACGGCAAGCCGCTGCTGGCGTGCGAGCTCCTCGTGGAAAACGCCGTGGCCCGATTCGGCACGACCGTTTTCAACGTCGAGCCCCTCGACGTGGCGCCCGTCGTCCGGGACCTGGTGATCGACACGGAAAAGGCCTACCGGCGGCTCGACAAAATCAAGCCCTATATCATCAGCCCGATGCCGCCGCCGGCCGGCGGCGAGGAACACCTGATCGATCCCAAAGCGTTGGAACGCTACGTAACGGCGACACGGTGCATCAATTGCTTCTGCTGCACCTCGGCCTGTATTTCCGGCCACGAGAACTTTCTGGGCCCCAACGCCATGCTGGCTGCGATCGTACGGGTGATGGACCCGAGGGAGCAGGAAAAGGAAGAGCGATTTCGGTGCCTGTACAGCGAGGAAGGCGTTTACCGCTGTCATTCCTCCCAGGCCTGCTCGTTCGTTTGTCCCAAAGAAATAGATGTAGCGCATTTTATTGCCTTGGCTAAAGCAGGTCAAATTTAGGCTGGATAAGGTCAAGTACGAAGGATTTGCTTACAGATTCAGCAGAACGTTATTTTTAAAGTTCAACGAATAACAGCAAATAAGCGGATCGGCTATCATAAAAATGGTTCTGAAATATTAGCAATAACTAAAACTCAAAGGAGGTTTGTTATGAAGGGAAAGGTAGCGGCGCTAATTGGTCCACGAGAAGTCGAAATTCAGGAATTTGAACTTCCAAAACCGGAAAAGGGTGCAGTCCTCACCAAAATATTGCGATCAAACTTATGCGGCTCTGAACTTCACATCTGGAACTGGGCACATCCGATCATAAAAAATGCGGTTCTGGGTCATGAGATGGTCGGTGAAGTTTATGAACTGGGGGAAGGAGTAGAGTCCGATTACGACGGACAGCAGGTTCGTACCGGTGACCGAATTGTAGCCCCGTACTATGTCACATGCCGGAAGTGTGCCGCTTGTGCGCGCGGAGATTTTAATCTCTGCCAAAATGCCTACCGCGCATGGTCGCAGCCTCCTGATAAATTTCCTCATTTTACCGGCACCTTTGCTACTCACTATTATATACAACCTGATCAGTATTTTTACAAAGTTCCTGATTTTCTGCCAAGTGAAATCGTTGCAGGTGCCAATTGTGCGTTATCGCAGGTTATTTACGGAATTGAAAAAGCAGGACTTATCAGTGGTGAAACGATAGTGGTCCAGGGCGCTGGAGGCCTCGGACTTTATGCAACGGCGGTAGCTAAAGAAAAAGGAGCGACTGTAATCGTTGTTGATGCTATCGCAGAGAGATTGAAAATGGCGGGTGATTTTGGTGCAGACCACTTGGTCGATGTTTCTGGACGCTCTTCAGAAGAAATAGTTTTAGAAGTAAATAATCTTACTCGAGATGCAGGTGCCGATGTGGTTCTTGAGGTGGCGGGGGTACCCCGGGCATTCTCAGAGGCCCTTGCAATGGTGAGGGGGGCTGGAAGGGTTATCTCAATAGGAAATGTCAGCCTCGGAGAGAAATATGAGATTACCATTGCCCCAGGATTGATTACGCGAAAATGTATCCAAGTTATTGGCGTTGTTCGTTATCAACCTTGGTATCTCAAAAAAGCTCTTGCCTTTCTTGAGCGAACCCATAAAAAAATTGACTATGCCAAAATGTCAGCCACAGAATTTCGACTCGAAGAAGTAGACGATGCTCTTAAAAAGGCAGAAGCAAGAACTGTCATCAGAGGGGTCATTATTCCATAATACAAACGCGAATAACGATAGTTAATAAAAGGGATTGTCATGAACAGTATTCTCCGAGTGAATGTTTCGGATGGTTCTATTCGAAAAGAACCCGTTCCAAAAGATTATGGTACACTTGGAGGGCGGGCATTGACAGCGCGCATCCTCTTGGATGAAGTAAAACCAACGTGCGAGCCGCTAGGTCCCCATAATAAATTGATTTTTGCCTGTGGGCTGCTATCCGGCACTTCGGTGTCGAGTTGTGGACGGTTGTCAATCGGCGCTAAGAGCCCTTTAACGGGTGGAATCAAAGAGTCCAATGCCGGCGGTATAACGGCTATGAGGATGGCAAGGATCGGGATTCGCGCAATTATCGTGGAGGGGCTACCAAAGGATGACAGCGCGAAAATACTTCTTGTTGAGCCTGAAAAGGCATCGTTACTTCCCGCCGATGAGCACGCCGGTTTGGGTGTTTATGAGACAGCTAAGAATTTGCTTGAAAACTATTCTCAATCAGCGGTGACCTGCATTGGCCCGGCTGGTGAACTTCAGCTGGCTTCGGCCGGTATAGCCACCATTGATAGCGATGGTGTTCCCAGTCGATTTAGTGGGCGAGGCGGATTGGGAGCAGTGATGGGTTGCAAAGGGCTGAAAGCCGTTGTGGTAAAAGGGAGAGGCAAAATCATTCCTGCCCGGAAGGATGAATTTATAAAAATAAGTAGAGAACTCAATAACGCTATTATAAGTGCTCCTCTAACAGCTGCTTATAGAGATTACGGTACAGCGGCTATGGTGGAGTATATAAATGAGTTAAATGGATTACCGATCTGCAACTTCAGCCGCGGCAAGGATGACAAAGCAAAAAATATTGGCGGCGATGCAATGCGCGAAATGATTGTCGAAAGAGGGGGAGAGGGGCGTACCGATCATGCATGCATGCCGGGCTGTTTAGTTCGTTGCTCCAATGTATTCGTCGACAAAAATGGATACACTTTAGTTTCACCCCTTGAATATGAAACTATTGGGCTTCTTGGTTGTAACCTCGATATATGGAAGTTAGATGATATAGCAAAACTGAATTATCACTGTAACAATATAGGCGTCGATACAATAGAGATAGGCGCGGCCATCGGAGTGATGATGGAAGCCAATCTGATGCGTTTTGGTGATTTTGAAGGGGTCATGAAGGTTTTAGATGAGGTGCGTCGCGGTACAATCGTGGGGCGTCTTCTCGGCAGTGGTGCTATGATTACAGGCAAGGTACTGGGAGTGAAAAATATCCCTGTCGTTAAAGGACAAGCCATGGCAGCCTATGATCCCAGAGCAATAAAGGGAATGGGTGTGACTTATGCGACTTCCGCAATGGGGGCCGACCACACTGCCGGGCCAGCGGCGCGCGCACCGGTTGACCATTCCAAAGCGGAAGGCAAAGCTCAATTATCAAGAAAATTGCAAAAGCTGCTGGGGGTATTTGATGCCACAGGATTATGTCTTTTTACAATTGGAGGGGTTGCCGCTAACAAACGAATGGTACTTGATGCGCTGAACGCACTTTATGGATGGGACCATAACATGGAGTGGCTGGATGGAATGTGTATCCAGATGCTGAATGATGAAATACGGTTCAATGAACTCGCAGGAATAACGGCGGCGCATCATCGGTTGTCGGAAGCCTTTACAGAGAGAGAAATGCCAGGAATCTGCTCTGTGTTTGATGTGACAGATCAAGATATTGAATCCGTATTTGATTACGATCAACAAGATTAGGCGATGCTTTTTAGCAACAGCGCTGAAAACACTTCGGCTCGTCGCTACCGGAAAACATTTTTGGCAAGGTCATGGTGTTAAATGGAAGATTAAAAATCTTTAAACGACATTGACAGAAAGGAGTTTACCGTGAAAAGCCGAAATAATTTAATTGGAGTAGGTATTCTATTCGTTTTAGTGTTTGTGAATTTTTCCTTTGTTTTCGCCCAATCCGAGGTAGTCAGATGGAAGATGCCATGCTTTTGGGATAAAGGAAGTTATTATTACAGAATCAATGGCCCTGAATTTGCTGATTTAGTAAAAGAAATGAGTAATGGCCAAATGCTTATTTCTGTTTTTGGACCTGGCGAGATAGTAAATGCGCTCGATCAAGCCGACGCTTTATCAAGGGGAACTTTCGAGATGATGGTGTGGCATGATGGATACTGGGCAGGTCGGGATATGGGAGTTGGCTATTTAGGATATCTTCCTTTTGGCCCATGGAACTATACCGACTTCAATTACTGGTTTTGGGAAGAAGGCGGCGTAGAATTGGCAAGAGAATATTACGATAGTGTTAATATTTATTACTTGGGCAACGGTGGATATTCAGACCTGGAACCTATTTTTTCAAAAAAGCCCATACGTACGGTAGAAGATTTTAAGGGTCTTAAAATGAGATCCTCAGGCGTAGCCCTTTCATTTTTTCAGAATCTTGGTGCTTCAGTGGTAGCTTTGGGGGGCGACCAAACTTATGAGGCATTGCAAAGAGGAGTTATTGATGCGGCTGAGCACACACCAGCCTCCATGATGATGGATATGGGAGTGCAAGAAGTGACAGAGTACGCAGTAGAACCTATAGCCCATCAACCATATACGAACATGGCCTATTATGTCAACAAGTCCGCTTGGGAAAAGCTTCCAGATAATCTTAAAGCAATTCTCCACAGCGCTACACGAGTAATTTGCGAACGTTTGCTGAATGAATCCCGAAAAATGGAATTCACAGCTAAGGAAGAGTTAAAAGCAAAAGGTATGAAATTTATATGGCTGCCAGAGGAAGAACAAGAAAAAATGCGCGTAATTGCTGAGACGTTATGGAGAGAACATGCGAAGAAAAGTGAATTCGCCTATAAAGTGATTAAATCTCAGACTGATTTTCTAAAGAAAGACGGACGGCTCCCGGAGGACTGGAGCCTGGACTAAGTTACATCCTAATAACTCGTCAATTATTTAAACGTTTAGCACTGCAGCCCTGATCAAAGTAGATACACATTTCTTAACATGTGGGATTTTGAGAAGGGCTGCAGCGTTTTAATAATGCAGTGCAAAATCTCTTTAAAAGATGTAATTTTTTTATGTTTCGCACCATTTTTTTAAAATAATATATCATTTAAAATATTTTTGTAGTTCGGGTGATGGTATTTCCAGTTATAAAGGAGAAGGTTTATGCAAAATCCTTTACTTGAAATAATTGACCGTATCAGCCTATTTGCAGCAACAATCGGCGCATTTTTTATCGCTGCCGCAATAATAATGTTAATTCCTGAAGTTATATCAAGATATATATTTAATCATTCATTTTTATTTGTGCACGACATTGCGATTTGGTTGTGTGGGGCCATGTACCTATTGGGAGGTGCATATACCTTACAAAAAAATGGCCATGTAAATGTTGATATTATATATTCACGATTTCGACCTCGTACTCAGGCACTTTTAAACCTGATTGCTTATCCTTTATTTTGCGCTTTTTGTGGAGTCCTTGCATGGGAGGGGTCGAAATTATTTTGGGACTCTTTTCAAGTCTTCGAGAAAACAGTAACACCTTGGGGTGGACCGGTTTGGCTTTTTAAATTGACACTACCGTTAGGAGCTTGTCTTATTTTACTGCAAGGTTTTGCAAAGTTTGTTAGAGATATAAGAGTTGCTTTTGGAAAGGAAATTTAGCCATGCCGATTGAAATATTTTGCCTCATATTATTTGGCTCTCTAGTACTTTTTCTTGTTATAGGGATGCCAATAGCCTTTGCGACAGGTAGCGCGGGACTAATAGGTCTTCTTCTATCCTGGGGTCCTGAATCTATGTTTTTAGTTGCAAGTCGTGCATTTCAAAATATGAATAGTTATACCCTTGTCGCTGTTGCTCCATTTGTTTTCATGGGGCTTGTTATAGAGCGTTCTGGAATTGGCCGTGACTTGTTTGAGGTTGTTTATCAATGGGCTGGTAAATTTAAAGGCGCCTTGGCTGTCACCTCGATTTTTGTCTGCACTGTTTTAGCTGCTATGACGGGAATAGTCGGTGCTGCAGTGACGACTGTTGGTATGATTGGACTTCCCGCTATGCTTAAACGGGGTTATAATAAACATTTGGCACTTGGTTCTTGTTGTGCCGGCGGATCTTTGGGTGTTCTGATACCGCCTAGTGTTATTCTCATCATCTATGGTTCATGTACTAATACTTCTGTCGGAAAGTTGTTTATGGGTGGTTTTGCAGCGGGAGGGCTGCTATCGGTTATTTTTATGATTTACGTTGTCGTCCGCAGTTATTTACAGCCAGATTTCGCACCAGCATTAAGCGTAGAGGAAAGGCTCCCCTTAGATCAAAGAATTAATTTGTTAAAGAATGTTATATTTCCGGTGATTTTAGTTTTGTTGGTTTTAGGTGCAATATTTGGAGGGTTTGCCACACCGACTGAAGCTGCGTGTATAGGAGCGGTAGGAGCTGTGTTATGTGCATCTTCGCGACAGCAATTCACATGGGGCACTTTGAAAAATATATTTTTTGATACAATTAAAATTACCTGCATGGTGATGTGGATAATATTTGGATCATCATTTTTCGTTGCCGTTTTTGCAGGTGCAGGCGGTGCCGAACTAGTAGAAAATTTGCTAGTAGTTAAAGTAGGAAATCCATGGGGTGTGCTTGCCATAACAATGGCTATTTTGTTTCTTCTAGGTTGCTTTATGGATTCCATTGCCATAGTTTTACTTTGTGCTCCCATATTTGTACCTATCATAAGCGCTATGAAATTTGACCCAATTTGGTTTGGGATTATTTTCAACCTAAATCTTCAAATGGCCTATATTTCCCCGCCTTTTGGATATAGTTTGTTTTATTTAAAAGGTGTTACACCTCCTGATGTTTCTACAGGAGATATCTTTCGTTCTGCGGTACCTTTCATGGGTTTGCAATTTCTTTGTTTAGTTTTATGTATCATGTTTCCCAGTTTAACAACTTGGCTTAGTGACTTGGTTATGCAATAAATGTCTTTGTAATTTTTTGTTCTAAATTTTCATATCTTTGTGGGATCCTAATTTTTATGGATTAATATTCGAAATATAAGATATAGTGTTTTACTCTTCAGCTTTTAATAGCTTTTCGAATAAAATAGGGGTAATAGGCATATGTCAAAAACTATACATTCTATCTTGTTTGCAAGTGATCTTACTGAAAACTGTCAAACAGCATTTGAAATGGCATTTTCATTGGCCGAAAACTATAAAGCAAAACTGATTTTATTGCACGTAATTGAAAAAAAACTTCGGAAAGATATTGAAGATCTAATAGAATCAGCTGTTGGCGAGCAAAAGTGGATAAATTTGCAGGAAAAAGAAAAACAATATATTCAGCAAAAGCTTGTAGGGAAAATATCCTCTGAGAGTTTGATTCATACAGCATTGCGTGAATATTGCCATGACGCTGGTATAAATAGGATAGAATGCAGAATCCCTTCGTATGAGACAATAGTAGTTAAAGGTAATATTATTGATTCTATTCTTGAGACATCTGTTAAGCAAAAATGTGACATTATTGTTTTGGGCGCTCGAAAAGGGTTCTTAAAAAACAATTCTCTCGGTTTAATTGTTAAGGGCGTAATGAGACAATCGAAAATCCCCGTTATTTTTGTTCCACCTCAGCAATCCATCACAGACTAACCCTTGCTAATTAGGAATAAAGATGAAGAAACACTTGTCAAGGTTAAATCAGTATGAGAAAATACACATGATAGTATAGAGTTTGAAGGGCAATAAGATGCGCTATATTCATTCGAATAAGATCATAGAAATTGTCCGGGATCTGGTCATGCGCGCCGCGACGGACCTCGGGAGCGATGTGCTCGATGCCCTTCGCCGGGCGCAGGCCGAGGAGGTTTCCGGGAGCGGCGTCGACATCATCGGCCGGTTGATCGAAAATGCGGACATTGCCCGGCGCGAAAAGACCCCCATGTGCCAGGACACCGGCATGGCGGTGGTGTTCATCGAGATGGGGCAGGACGCACACATCGAAGGCGGCTCGCTGACAGCGGCCGTCAATGAAGGCGTCCGGCAAGGCTACGCGGACGGGTACCTGCGGATGAGCGTCTGCGACCCCATCACCCGGCAGAACACGGGGGACAACACGCCGGCGGTCATTCATCTCGAACTCGTCGAGGGGGACCGCTTCAAGATCACCCTGGCGCTGAAGGGCTTCGGATCCGAGAACATGAGCCGGGTGACGATGCTGCCGCCCTCGGCCGGCATCGAAGGGGCCAGGGATTTCGTCGTCCAGCGGGTGGCCGAGGCAGGGCCCAATCCCTGCCCGCCGATCATCGTCGGCGTAGGTCTCGGGGGGACGATGGAAATGGCCGCCCTCATGGCCAAGAAAGCGTTGGTTCGACCCGTCGGCAGCCCCCATCCCGATCCCGGAACCGGCCGCCTGGAACGCGAGTGGCTGGAACGCATCAACTGCCTCGGCATCGGGCCGCAGGGATTGGGCGGGCGTGTGACTGCGCTGGCCGTCCACATCCGGACCATGCCGACCCATATCGGCAGCATTCCGGTGGCGGTCAATATTCAGTGCCACGCCTCCCGCCACAAATCGGCCGAATGTTGATCTAAAACCTCCGGCCTCGCCGAATGAGAAAAAAACTCAGAAAGGTTGGAAGATGAACTTGCCCGTTCATTTGCGGACGCCGTTGGAAATCCAGCAGATTGAGAGCCTGAAGACCGGCGACCGGGTCCTGCTGAGCGGTACGATCTACACAGCCCGCGACGCCGCCCACAAACGTCTGGTCGAGATCGTCCAAAAGGGGGGCGAGCTGCCGTTCGATCCGGAGGGGCAGGTCATCTATTACGTCGGGCCGACTCCCGCCAGGCCGGGAATGCCGATCGGGGCTGCCGGGCCGACCACCAGCTACCGGATGGACCCTTACGCCCCCGCCCTCATCGAGCGCGGCCTGAAAGGCATGATTGGAAAAGGGGCGCGCGGGCCGGAGGTCAGGGAGGCCATGATACGCTTCAAGGCCGTTTACCTGGCTGCCATCGGGGGCGCGGGCGCGCTCATGGCCAAATCGGTGAGATCGGCCGAGGTGGTGGCCTATGCCGAGCTTGGCACCGAGGCGATCCGGCGGCTGGTGGTCAGCGAGATGCCTCTGATCGTCGTCAACGACATACACGGCGGCGATCTGTATGTGGAAGGCGTGATGGCCTACAGACGCCCGTTCGCTTCATAGCCGAAGGTTTCGAGTGGTCATCCACTCCACCTCATCTTGTCAACCAGGGGGAAAAAGATGGAAATCGCGAAAAGGGTCGCCCGGCTCACCCAAGAATTGAGCTATGAAAACCTGGAGGAATCGGTGTCGGAGCGGGTCAGGTATCTGCTGCTCGACTTTATCGGAGTCGCGATCCGGGGGTCGCGGACCGAGTCCTCACAGGTGATGCAGCGTTTTCTCTCCGTCAACCATACGCCGCCTCCCGGCGGCGTTCCGGTCATCGGAACGCGGATGCGCGCGGAGGCTTCGTTCGCGGCGCTCGCCAACGGCGCCGCCTCCCACTCCATCGAACTGGACGACGTGGTCAATGCCGCTTCCCTGCACCCCGCTGTGACCGTCATGCCGGCGGCGCTGTCCGCGGGGTACCTGTCCGGATGTTCGGGCCGTGAACTGGTGGAAGGCATCGTGGCCGGATACGAGCTCACCGTCAAGCTCGGCATTGCCCTGGATCCCGCGGCGCACTATGCCCAGGGATTTCATCCGACCGGGACATGCGGGTGCTTCGGGGCCGCCCTCGCGGCGGCGAAGATCCTGAAGCTGGACGAAGACCAAACCGCCAGGGCATTGGGAATCGCCGGAAGCCAGGCCGCGGGTTCCCTGGAATTTCTGGCCGATGGGTCCTTCACCAAGAGACTGCACGCCGGCTGGGCGGCTCACGCCGGCCTGACGGCCGCACTCATGGCGCGGGAGGGATTTACGGGCCCGACCAGCATCATCGAGGGACGTTTGGGTTTTCTGCATGCTTACTCGCCCGCATCCAAGCCTGAAAAAGTGCTGGAGGGGTGGGGCGACCCCTATGAAATCATGAAAACCAGCATCAAGCCTCATGCCTGTTGCCGCTACAAACAGGGGCCGATCGATTGCATACTGGGGATCATCCGGGAACATGGGCTGGCGGAAGAGGATATCGAGAAGGTCGTGGTGAGCGTTCTCAAGGCCGGTAAAGCCCTGGTGGCGGAACCGAGAGACAGCAAGATCCACCCCAAAAGCATCGTCGACGCCCAGTTCAGTATGCCCTTCGGCGCCGCGATGGCCATCATTTTCGGCCGGGCGTTTCTGGACCAGTATTGCCAGGAGAATATCGACTCCCAAAGAGTGTGTGACATGATGCGCCGGGTTTATTGCGTGGACAACGCCGAGTTGGAAAAGGAATTCCCGAGGAAGTGGCCCGCGGAGGTCGAAATCGTGACCCGCGACGGCGCCAGCTATCGCATGAGGCTTGAATATCCGAAGGGAGACCCCGAGAACCCTCTTTCCTGGGAGGAAATCATCGAAAAATTCAACGACCTTGCCTCCGCCGTTTTCGGCGCGGAGCAGCGAAGCCTGATCATCGGTCGCGTTCGAGCGATCGAGGAGGAATCGAATATCGCACGTTTCATGGACTCCCTGGCCGCCGAACCGGAGCAGTGAAGGCAGGCAGACGGCCGCCCTGTCCGCTGGAGACGGAATTCAAATGGAAAACTACAGCGAGAAATTCTGGCGACTGCGGCTGGACGATTGCCGCAACGCGCTGGAAAAAAACAATTTCGGAGTGTTTGTGGCCGAAACGCCTGATGATGCGAGGCGCATTTTCCTGGAAGAAATCCTGCCGTCGCTCGATGTCCGCACCGCATCCTGGGGGGATTCCCTGACACTGCACGCCACCGGCGTCCTCGATGAGGTTCGCCGGAATGCCGGCATCGAACTGCTGGAAACATTCGATCCGGGCGTTCCCCGCGAAACGCTCATTGAACGGCGGCGGCAGGCGTTGCTGGTCGATCTTTTCATGACCGGGTCCAACGCGCTGACCGAACGCGGTCAACTGGTCAACCTGGACATGATCGGCAACCGCACCGGCGCCCTCACGTTCGGTCCGAAACATGTCATCGTTTTCGTCGGCCGGAACAAAATCGTCGGCACCGTCGAGGAGGCCATGCGTCGCATCAAGGGCCATGCCGCGCCTCTCAACGCCATTCGACACGAAGGGTTCAAACTCCCTTGCGAAAGTACCGGGCGATGCATGGACTGCCGAAGCCCGAAGCGGATTTGCAACACCTGGGGCATCACCGAAAAATCCTATCCCAAGAAAAGAATTATGGTGATGCTGATCGATGGGGAACATGGGCTTTGAGGTTTGACGAACCCGAAACGAAAAGGGTGAGAAGATGCCGAGTGAACTTTTTCAGAAGGGGCTCGAAGTCCGCCGCGAGGTTTTAGGGACCGAATACGTGGATGCCGCCATCTCCCAGGCCGATGATTTCAGTCGTCCGCTGCAGGAGCTGGTCACCGAATACTGCTGGGGAGCCGTGTGGACGCGGCCGGGGCTCGACCGCAAGACCCGGAGCATGATCAACCTGGCCATGCTCACCGCCTTGAACCGGCCCCACGAGGTGAAGATCCACCTGAAGGGCGCCCTGAACAACGGATGCTCCAAGGAAGAAATTATGGAAGTGCTGCTCCAGACCGCCATTTATTGCGGCGTTCCCGCCGCGGTCGACAGCTTTCGCCTTGCCCGGGAGGTGTTCAGGGAAGTTGAAGCGGAGGAGAAGTGATCCCGGGTCTCTAAGCGAATTCGATGGCATTCCGTCGGAGAGCCGGCCTGGTTCCGCCTTGGAAATAGGAAGCCCCGGGCACGGGGGCAGGCCCGGGGCGGACAGGATGTCATGCCTTCATCTTCCGGTCTATACGGCGGTCTGAAACTCCATCTCTTCGGCCGGCGGGGCGACCTTGCGGTGACGAAGAACGGCGAACACGGTTGCAGCGAAAGCGATCACGCCTACCATCATGGCGACCCTCTGATCCAGGTGGAACATGACGATGAGCGAAACCACACCAAGCACCAAACGCAGCAGGATGTTGATGCCCATGTTCATGGAAAAGATGCCGAACATCGCTGTCGAGAGGCCGCAGGTGGCGATCGTTACCAGAAGGGTGTCGATCACCTGGTTCCAGCCGGGTTCCATCACCATGCCGGGCCGGGTGAAGATGGCAAAGGACATCATGGTGATGGGAAGGCATATCTTCACGGATTCCCACATCGTGCGCATGAAGGAGGCACCGGCGATCTGGGCGGTGACCGCCGCGGTGAGCGAGGTGGGGGGCGACAGTTCGCCCCAGATGGCGATCAGGAACGCGAAGAAGTGCGCAACCCATGGATCGACGCCCAATATCCGTATCGGTTCCACGACGATGATCGCCATGATGATGTAGGTGGCGGTGGGCGGAAGGCCTGCACCGGCCAGCCAGCCGAAAGCCCAGGCCATCAGGATGGTGGCGATGATGCTCCAGGCGCCGAGATCCAGAAGGATTGCGCCCATGCGGTTGATGAAACCGGTCACGGTGAACAGCCCGATCATGATGCCGAGCGTCGCCAGCAACAGCGTCAGGTAGGAGGTCATGCTGGCATGGGTCTCGATGGTCAGCCGGATGTTCGCAAAAAGGTTTTCCTTTTCGACAGCCGGGTCCTTGCGGACGTATTTGAAATACAGGAAAGCCGCTAGCAGCAGGATGAACATCAGAATGTTCGTGTAGAGCGCCGCCAGCAACGCGCCGTAGTTCAGCCAGCCCATCAGGGCGGCCAGATAGGCGATGGCCAGAAAGAAGATGGAGGTCTTGACCTTGTCGTAAAGTGCGATGGGCGGAACGGAAATCGGCCTGGAGGACAGCACGCGCACGGAGATCAGGTAGATGGAAAGCGAGAGAGTAGCGAAATAGACGAAGGCAAGGGCAAACCCGCGTGTCATCACCTCCCAGTAGGGCACGCCGAGAAACTCCGACATCAGGAAGCCCGCGACCGCCATCAGGGGCGGCATGATCAGCCCGCCCATGGACGCTCCGACCTCCACTGCCGCGGCAAAGGCCGGCGGAACGCCGAATTTCTTCATCAGGGGGATCGTGAAGCTGCCGGTGACGGCGGCATTGGCCGAACCACTGCCGCTCACCATGCCCACCGACACCGAGGCCAGGACCGCCGTCTGGGGGATGGTGTGCCGCGACCGTCCGGCCAGCCGCCGCATGACCGCGATCATGGCGCTCTGGGCTTCGAACCCTCGGGCGACGGCCGCCAGGACGAGAAACGCCGCCACCAGGGTCAGCGCCATCTGGGAGTAAAGCCCGAAGACCCCCGTCGACAGTTCGACCGTGCTGGACGTGATTACACGGTAAAATGACGTTCCAGGATGCCAGAAGAAGTCGATCGGGCTCAGGTAGCCCCAAAGCGTGTAGACCACCAGGCTCGCGTTGATCCAGAACAGGATCGGGTGGGCGAGGCGTGAAAGCTCCATGACGACGAGAAAGATGAGGAGACCGACGATGAAATCCATCCTCGTGTAGGAGCCCTGGCGCCAAATGGCAATCTCTTCATACTGGGTAACGAAATGATAAAAGGTCAGCAGGCAAATGGCGATATAAATGGTCAGGATGATGTGGTTCGCTATCGGCGGCAGGCGCTTGTAGAGGTAACCGTCCTGGTACATGAAAAGCATCTGCGTTATCAGTGCGATCGGGACCAGGTAGCTCGCCAGTTCGACCGGCCCTCCGTAGCTGGTGTAAAAATACCAGATCAGCCAGACGAACATGATGAGTGAAAAAACAAAGGTCAGGTTTCTGAGGTTGATAAGACGCTTGAGCCGGCCGCTCGACATGTCTGTCCTCCCTCTGGGTCCAAGGTGGGTCGTGTTCTGCGCAGGATCCTGATAGTGCAGGGAGTCGAGTCTCTACAAGTTGGCTTTAGAATCGCTGTTACACTTTATCAGGACAAGCCGAATTGATCTTGAAGTCCGGAATTCTGGTCAGCATCAGTATGAGGACTGGAGATGCATCACACCGGGAGGAGGATCGAAGGCGCCTTCCCGGCGCCGGATCCCCACCCCGGTGCGTCTCGTTTGCATTCTCTATTTACCGGCGATCGTCCAATCGTCGCTCCAGGCGTTGTGTTCTTTCAGGAACTTGGCCATCCCCGAGTGCACCGGGACATCCGGGTTGGCCTTGATTCCCCTGACCTGCATTCCGATAAAATCCCGGGCAAGGGGGCGGAAGCCCGGTTCGGTGGCCGCCATTTTTTCGCGATCGTTATAGAATGCGGTCAGCATCTTGTAGACGATCTCTTCATCCATGTCGGCGAGCACATTGTAGCCGAAGAGGAGCGGAACGCCCAATATCTTCTCGACTCCCACGTCCTTGCTGAAGGCGTCGGAGGGGTTGATCTCCACGGGCTCCAGGTTGGCTTCGGTCAGTTTCTTGATCTCCTCCTCGCTCGGATTGATCACCTTGACGTCCGTGCGCAGCTCGGTCTCGCGCCAATAGGAGGACAGTGAGCGGCCGGCCGTCGTATAGGCGACGGCGCCGACGATGGTGCCGCTTTGTAGCGAGTCGGCCTGGGCGGCCTCGCCGATCTGGACATGGTTGAACTCATAGCCGAGCGCCTTGAAGACCCGCATGAAATTCAGCCAGTTCATGAAGCCCGCGGGGGTGAAGAACACCGGTTTGCCGCTGAAGTCTCCCCAACTTTTGTATTCGTCGGCTTTGGAGGCATGCACGGCCATGAAGGACTCCATCGGATAGGCGTACCAGGTATGGACCATCAATGATTTCTTGGGCTTGTAGTCCTTGAAGGCGCCTTCAGCGGCATAAAGCGGTGTCATGCCGACATCGGCGGTGTAAGCGATCTCGGCTTCGCCGTCCATGAGGGCCTTCATGGCCCCTGTGGTCGACGGATACGGATTGACGGTGACGACGTATTCGCCGCCGAGGGCATCTTCCAGGACTTTGCCCATCTGGGCCGCGACTTTGTAGCCGTAGGAACCGGTGCTGGATGTGGCCCATCGGATCGACTTGCGTTGAGCATCGGCCGGGG
>JBMNCP010000052.1:0-17791 GCA_049366795.1 Desulfobacterales bacterium | reverse complement strand
CTGAAACGAAGTTGCCTTCAGCTCAATCAAAAACTACCCTGTGAACGCTTACAGGTTCGCCTTGATCGCGATAGATGCATATCGCTCGATAAATCTCGATTCCGAGAACTGGATCAGAGGTGGACGCGAATGCTGGGAGCGGGCTGTAAGTTTGGCTCGCATGCTTAAGGGAGGTGCTGGTGATCGACTCAAAGAAATGGAATCTACCATCGTCGCCAGTTTCGATGCCGCAAATACAGAAGAAGGATTCCTTTCCTTGTGGCTTTCGGATTTGCTCAAGGAATATGGGCTCGGACGTGGCAAGTCAAATCACATAGCTCAGAAACTCGAATCCTTGGCGGGAGAGTTCGATACCCTTGGGGACTTGCATCGAGCCCGAGAATATTACGATGCCTCGCTCAACTGGTTCGGGATATCCAGTGATGCTGCGAAATCGGCCGAGATGACCATGCGTGTCGCCGAAGGTTGGGTCAAAGAGGCCATCGCCAGAGTATCGACGGAGCAACCGAGCCACATGGTCGCAGCGAGTTTTTACGAAAATGCCATTCAAGTCTACCGGACTATCCCTCGCTCCGAGAGAGCCGTTTACCGAGTGGACGAGCGTATAGCGGAGCTACGAGCACATCTCAATGAATCCGGTGAAAAATCGTTGGAGGAGATGAGACTGATCAGCACGCCTGGTGTCGACATCAACCAGATAGTGGAAAACGCCAGAAATGCGGTGAAAGGTAAGACGCCGCAGGACGCACTCAAGGCGTTTGCAAACCTGCACCAGGGTGCCCGAGCCAAACAAATTCGCGACGACGCGATCGAACGTTTGCGAAGTCACCCACTGCAAGCGCTGTTTCCTGCAACCGTCATGAGTCGTGACGGCCGCGTCATAGCAAAGCGTCCGGGAATGAGCCTGGGGGGAGATTCCTCGGATGATGAATCTGTCATCCGTTCGGAAATGATTCGTGACTACGGAATACTGATCAGTATCGTCGTTCAAGGCGATATCTGGCCCGCACTCGAAGTTATGCACATGGAACACCGCTTGCGGGAGTCCGATTTCGTTGGTCTTGCCATGCAATCACCCATCGTTCCGAGAGGCCGAGAAAGGCTCTTCGGCAAGGGGCTGTTTGCGGGATACGATCGCGACTTTGTGACAGCTCTCCATTTGTTGGTGCCTCAAATAGAGCACATGGTGAGGTCCCATCTTAAAGCGGCCGGTGCAAAGACTACCAATCTGGATATCAACGGCATCGAAAACGAAAACGGCTTGAGCTCCTTGATGGACCTTCATGAAGCCGCTCAGGTCTTCGGCGAGGATTTGTCTTTCGAGATCAAGATGTTGTTCTGTGACGCTTTCGGCCCAAATCTCCGCAACGAATTGGCGCATGGACTGATCACGGAAGAAGACTGTCACTCCATTTACGCGATCTATGCCTGGTGGCTTGCCTTGAAACTGGTTTTCAACACGTTCTGGAACGCGGCACGCCGAGAAGAACAAGAAACGACAGAGGAAACGGAAAATGGACAAGCCCCAGAAAACTAACGCCGCCTGGCTCATCCGTCTCGGTGACGAAGCACACAACCGGCGCTTTTCGGTGACCGTCGATCACGGCTCTTCGCTCTTCCGGGGGGTCGAGGAAGGCGATGGCGTGCTGATCGCCGGCGGCGATCCGTTGGCTGCGGTCTCGTTCGCCCGCATCTACCGCATTCGCGCCAAGCTCGACGAAACGACATTCTTCTTCGATGGCGTCCTTCCCGTGAATGGCGGAAAGGCGCTAACCGACCTCGGGGTGACTGCGCCCGAATCCAAGGCGGCCATGTCGAGACTGGAATGGCCAATTTTCGAGGCGGCGCTGAAAGTGGCCTGTGGTATCGCCTTCGGTGCCTTGCCCGTGCTGGAAGGCGGCTCCGCCGAGGAGCAGGCCTACGTGCGGGAGTTGCTTCAATTGGCCGTCATCGACGACCTTCTCGGTCCGGCGGACGGCCCGGTCGAGGAGATCGTGGGCATGAGCGTCCGCGATCGCTACCTGGTCGGCAAGCTGGCTCCAATGGATACTGAACCGGATGCCGCAGAAACGGACAATTTTGGAACATCCGGAAAGGTCGATCCGGATGATCAGGGGGAGGAGATCGAGACTTCTTCAAGCCATTCTCTCGTCTCCTCGTCCATGGGATTCACCTTCTGCGTCGACGGAAAGCTCGAAAGCGTTCAACTGTTCGCCAACTGGGGCCGCTACGAAAGGACCCAGAGCGAACGGGAAGACGAAGAAACAGGCAAGTCGAGACGTTGCTGGAAGCGCATCCCGTCAGGCGGCTCCGCCGTGGTCTCCCTGAATAAACGAACAATCGATCCAATCAGAGTCGATGCCGATTGTCCTTCCGTAGTCGTGCAAGGCTCGGTCAGCGCACCACTGGAGAACGGCGACCGACTGGTGACGCTCTTTCTGGTCAATACCCAGACCATGCCCGAACAGAATCAAGATCAAGCCTGGATCTTCCAGCCCGAACTGATGGTGCGAGATAAGGAGGGACAGGCCATATTCCGGCGTCGCCCGATCCTTCGGGCCGACGAATTCGACGAGGAACGCGAAGCCCTGGAGATGATCTACCGGGATCGGGTCGAGTTTGCCGTCGGACATGGCGTCTCGGTTCACGCGACCGTCTCGAAAGAGGACAGCGAACGGGCCACGGAAGTCGGGACTACCATCCTGCCGGAGTACGAGATTCAGGTGACCGAAACCCCAGGCCTCGACCCGGAAGACCGTCCGGCCATGCGCCGCATGATCGCGGATGGCCTGCTCGATATGGAACGTCTCGCCGATCTCGAACGGGACGAACTGATCGCCGGTCTGAAGGTGCTCACCGATGACTATGCCGACTGGATTTCCGAGGGTAGAAGCCTCGTCGGAAGCGGTTCGTTCGGGTATGACGCGACTGCCACCGAAACCATGGAACGGTGCGCCCTGGTACTGGAACGGCTGAAGGAAGGCGTCGAGGTTCTATCTACCGACGACCGGGCTTTGGCCGCGTTCCGTTTCGCCAATCGGGCCATGGCCGCGCAACGCGTACACAGTCTTTACTCGCTCGCCAAACGTCGTGGCGACGAAGTCACCGTCGAGGCATTGAACGTTCGCAAGAACCGCTCCTGGCGACCTTTCCAGTTGGCGTTCATGCTGCTTTCCATTCCGGCGCTCGCCGATCCGACTCATCGGGACCGTACCCAGCCTTTGGAGGCCTTCGCCGACCTACTCTGGTTCCCCACCGGTGGCGGCAAGACCGAGGCCTATCTCGGAGTGGCGGCTTTCACCATGGGTATTCGGCGATTGCAGGGAGATATGGGCGGTCTCGATGGCGGACGTGGTCTCGCCGTCATCATGCGTTATACCTTGCGCCTGTTGACCCTGCAGCAGTTTCAACGGGCTACCGCCCTGATCTGCGCCATGGAGGTGCTCCGTCGAGGTGAACCGGCGGTCTGGGGCGAGACACCTTTCACCATCGGACTCTGGGTCGGCCAGCGGGTCACTCCGAACACCACCGAAGAGAGCCATGCCGCGATCGAAAAGGAACGGGACGGCAAGTATGGCACGGGCTCAACACCGGCCCAGTTGACCAGTTGTCCGTGGTGCGGCTCCGAGATCGCCCCTGGCCGTGAAATCAGAGTCGACAGGGATCTCGGTCGAACCTTCCTCTATTGTGGCGACAAGTACGGCCGCTGCGAATTCAGTCAGGCCAAATCGAAGAATCTGGGACTTCCTGTGCTGCTGGTGGACAACGAAATCTATCGCCATCCGCCCTCGATGTTGATTGCCACCGTGGACAAATTCGCCATGATGGCTTGGCGTGGTCAGGTGCGCACACTCTTCGGCAAGGCGACCAGGGAATGCCCACGCCATGGACTGCTCTGGCCCGAGGCCGATTGCAATGGCAACCACAACGCCAATGGCAATCTTCCACGTGTGAGCGTCAAGGAGATTACGCCGATCCGCCCGCCTGACCTCATCATTCAGGACGAATTCCATCTCATCAGCGGACCGTTGGGAACCATGGTTGGCCTGTACGAAACCGCCGTGGACGAGCTGTCGACCTGGTCGATCGACGGAAAGACGATCCGCCCCAAGGTCATCGCATCGACCGCCACCGTTCGTAAGGCCGAGGAACAGGTTAACAACGTCTTTCTCAGGAAGGTTTCGGTGTTTCCGCCCCATGGTCTCGATGTCGAGGACAACTTTTTCTCGGTTCAGCGCTCTGTGGAAGACAAGCCTGGCCGTCTCTACATGGGGATCTGCTCGCCGGGCAGTTCCCGTCCCGCCGTTCTGATCCGTGTCTACGTCGCCCTTCTGACCGCCGCCCAGTCGCTGTTCCAGCGTTTCGGCGCGGCGGCCGACCCGTACATGACCGTGGTCGGATATTTCAATTCTCTGCGCGAGCTGGGTGGTATGCGGCGTCTGGCAGAGGACGACGTGCAGACCCGTGCCTATCGCGTCCAGATGAGTGACGTGAAGCGGCCAGGGCTGAGTCAGCGTTCGGTACGCATCGTGGACGAACTGACGTCGCGGGTCTCCAACAAGGAGATACCAAAAAAACTCGATCAACTGGAGGTCAAATTCAAGCCCACTTGGGAAAAAGGTGAGACGCGGGCCATCGACATCGTGCTGGCCACCAACATGCTGTCGGTGGGCGTCGACGTCAACCGCATCGGATTGATGGTCGTCAACGGCCAACCGAAGAACACGGCGGAATACATTCAAGCCACGAGCCGCGTCGGCCGTTCGTTCCCGGGGCTCGTCTGCACCGTGCTCACCTGGTCGCGGCCTCGTGATCTGTCCCATTACGAAACTTTCGAGCATTACCACGCCACGTTCTACAAGCATGTCGAGGCCCAGTCCGTGACGCCGTTCGCGGCGAGAGCGCTGGATCGTGGCCTGACCGGCGCGATGGTGAGTCTCCTCCGGCTCGAAAACGATTCCATGAACCCGAATCCCGGGGCGCAATCCCTCGACAGTTCCGGCAAGGCGGAAGCGCTGAGAGCACGGAAGGTGCTGTCCGAGCGTGCCTGGAAGGTGAAGGACAAGGCGGCGAGAACCATCGCCGATACCATGACCGCCGATCGGATCGACCGGTGGGTGAAGGAAGCGGTCAAGGCCGGGCGCAGACTTGGGTACGAAACGGAGCGTGGCCAAGGAGACCTCGCCGCCCTCCTGAAAAAGCCCGGAGCGTTGGCGTGGGACGAATTCACGGTACCCATGTCGATGCGCGAAGTGGAACCCGGAGTTCAACTGATCATGGATGCCTCGAAGCACTCTACCGACCCTCCGTCCTGGAAACCGAAGATCAAGAAAGCGAACGGAGGTGACGCATGAGTTCCTATCTCGTCGGGCAAGTTCGTCCCAGTCAATTGCTCTGGACCTACGGTCCCGGAGCCCTGATCGACCTGCCGAATCTTTCGGTCTTGACCATGGGCTTGGATCGCTGGAATCCGGACCGATGCCCCCCGATCGAGGAGGCACGCCTTCTCGCCGCCGTTCGCCGGGTGCTCGGCCCTCAAGTGGAACGGTTGCGGATGCCCCCCTTTCTTAGGGAGGACGGCGTCGACCCCATGTCCGCCGAAGGCAAGATCGGTGTGCCGGTCCGCCCCTTTCCACGTTGGTTGAGATGCGTCAAATGCGGCTTGCTGGCCGAATACGATTCGGGCCTGTTCGACATCAAGGCCAACCCGTACCGGCCTGAACAGACCCACTTCGTTCATTCGAACTGCGAGAAGGGCAAGAATGCGGATGCGGTTCCCGCCCGTTTTCTGCTCGCGTGCAGGAACGGTCACCTCGACGATTTTCCGTGGCATTGGTTCGTGCATGGCGGCCCCTCCGAGTGCAAAGGGACGCTACGTTTCTTCGAGCGAGGCGCATCCCTGCAGACTGAAAACCTCTGGGTGAAATGTGATACCTGCGACGCGGCACGTTCGCTGGTTCATGCCTTTGGGAGGGAGGCGCAGGAGAATCTCCCCGCCTGTCGAGGACGGCATCCCCACCTCAACAAGTACGAGGAATGTACCGAGGACCCCAGGACCATCCTTCTGGGGGCGACCAACGGATGGTTCCCGATCACGCTGTCCGTTCTCGCGATTCCTCTCGAACGAGACCAGCTCGGGCAATTGGTCCTGGATGGATGGGAGTATTTCTCGGATGCGGAGTCGGCCGACGAGATCAAGGTGATAGTGAAGACCCTGGTCAAGAGCGGTAGCCTCCCGGGAATCGACAAATGGGATCATAGGGACATTTGGAAGACCGTCGAAGACCGAAAGGAAGGCCGAGCGAGCACAACGGTCATTTCCGAGGGCGACATCAAGGACCCCGAGTGGGACGTCCTGACCTCGGACGATCCTCCGACGGACTGGCCACATTTCCTGAGCAGCAAGACCGAAACACCGGAGGGCTATCGAGACCGTCTGGCCAGCGTGTTGCTCCTGGAACGGCTCCGTGAAGTGAACGCCCTGATCGGCTACACCCGGGTAGAGGCTCCCGAAGAATCGACCGATCCTGACGAAAGACCGCCAATGGCCGATCTCAGTCGGAGCAAGCCCGATTGGGTGCCCGCCAGCGAGGTCCATGGCGAAGGGATATTCATCAGGTTCGACGAGAAAGCCGTGGCCGAATGGGAAAGCAAGTATGAGGTCCAGGCCAGAAGTCACAAACTCGAAGCAGGACACCGGGGATGGCGCAACGCGAGAGGACTCGATCCTGACGAAGGATATCCAGGTATCAGATATGTGATGCTACACACATTCGCCCATCTTCTCATTCGAGAGCTGGCTCTCGAATGTGGATACAACGCCGCCAGTATCCGAGAACGTATTTACGCTAAAAGTGATGATACATCGTCAATGGCCGGAGTGTTGCTCTACACGGCGGCAGCCGATTCCGACGGGACCCTGGGTGGACTAGTGGAGCTCGGAAAACCGGAGAATCTGGGCAGGTTGATCGAACAGGCTCTATCCAGGGCAACTATATGCTCTTCCGATCCCCTCTGTGCTTCCCATGACCCGAGCGCCGATAGATCGTTGCATTGTGCATCGTGTCATGCTTGCTCGTTCGTTGCGGAAACATCATGTGAAAGGGGTAACAGATACTTGGATCGCGCACTATTGGTAAATACTTTCGAAAACTCGCTCTTCGCCTTTTTCGGCGTCATTGAAACTCGAGGTTTTTCTGTTCGAGAGGATATCCCCCCCTATAATGACAAGAGGAATTCTCGGTGAACGATCTGCTCAGCGTAATTGCCGAACTCGGCTTGGAGTTGCATCCGGATCGTATCTCCACCATCGCGTCCAAGATAGAGACGCTTGGCTCCGTCGAGCAGTTCGCTTTGACTCGTTCGAGTTTCGGCCCCAACGCGGACAAGGAATTGGTGGGACGTCTGGATCGGGCGTGGCGTAACAGCAAGGACACCTCTCCAAGTGACGTGGCATCCGCTCTCCGGGGAGCGTCCGCGGCGGCGGTCCTGAGAGAGAACCGTGGGGCCGTGGAATTGGTGTGGACAGGCCCCTCGACGGGTCAGGTTCCGGTCAGGCACACCGAGCAGGTGCTCTGTGAAGTCATCGAAGCCGCGAAGAGACGGTTGTTTCTCGTCAGCTTCGTCGCCTACGAGGTCGATTCGATCATCCGGGCGCTCCGTGGTGCCATTGGTCGCCAGGTTCAGATCGACGTGCTGCTGGAGTCGTCCGACAAGCATGGCGGGCGGGTGACATACGACTCCGTCAAGGCCATGAAAAACATTCTCCCCTCGATCGACGTTTACGTCTGGTCCTCGGAAACGAAGTCGAAATCGGGACAATTTTCGGGAGCCGTTCACGCCAAATGCGCCGTGGCGGATGGTGAACTGGCCTTTATCACAAGTGCGAATCTCACCTCCGCCGCGATGGAGCGCAACATGGAACTCGGTGTCCTGGTCAAGGGCGGAGAGCTGCCCTTCGAGCTTCACCGTCATTTGGAAGCATTGATCTCGACGAAGGTCATCGAAAGGGTATGTGAGGGCAACGAAAAATGAATACGGAAATCGGCGAGACCGGCATGGCGGACAACGATCATTACAAGATGACGGTGGATCTGAATGTCCTCGATCATCTCGGGATCAATCTCTACAGCAACATCGCCGCAGTGTTGACCGAAGCGGTGGCGAACGCGTGGGATGCCGATGCGGAGAACGTCGAGATCGGTATAGATCCGGACGGTAAGTTCATCGAGATCGAGGACGACGGTATCGGAATGTCCATCGAGGACATGAACACCAAGTACCTCCGGGTCGGCTATCGTCGCCGGGACGAGGATCAGGAGACCGGCCGCACGACCGCCAAGGGACGCCCCGTTATGGGCAGAAAGGGCCTTGGCAAGCTGTCTCTGTTCTCCATAGCCAACACCATCGAAGTTCACTCGGCAAAGAATGGTGAATCCCATGGACTGAGAATGACGATTGACGGGATTCACAAGTCGGTTCAGGACAAAGAGCCATTTTACAGCCCGGAACCGCTACCTCGGGAGGAAATCCAAGTTACCAACGGGACGGTGATTCTGTTGAAGGATATCAAGCGCCAGCGTCTCGGGCGCGGGGCCACAGCCTTGAGAAAACGACTCGCTCGCCGTTTTTCTGTCATAGGAGAAGCGCACGGATTCAAGATTTTGATCGACGGACATCCGCTCAGCACCGCAGACCGGGGGGACTTGCCCATGGTTCAGTTCCTGTGGAGTTTCGGGGACGAGGAACCCGATCTCTCGTCTGCCGGACAGTTGTTGGAGCGAGAGGCCCTCTCGGATCGGCTCGATGCCTGGGATGGGGACTGGTCGGTTACGGGATGGATTGGTACCGCTCGTTTGCCGAAACAGCTCGACAGCGACGATGCCGGGAACCTGAACAGCATAGTGGTATTCGCGAGAGGACGACTCTTTCACGAGAATATTCTCGACAAGCTGAACGACGGTCGCCTCTACACGAAATATCTCACAGGGCAAATCGAAGCAGACTTCCTCGATGCGGATGACGCACCCGATATCGCAACAAGTGACAGGCAACGCGTTCAGGAAGACGATCCGAGATATGTTCAGTTGATCGTTTTCCTTAAAAAACAACTCACCCAGGTCGAGAAGCGCTGGACGGAATGGCGACGGCTCCACGAAGTGGAGAAAGCCAAGGAAACATCTCCTGCCCTGGCTGAATGGCTGGACTCCCTGCCGGAAGGGTTCCGGAAGAGCGCGGAAACGCTAATAGCCAAACTCAGTGCATTGCCAGTGGACCAGGAGGAAGACCGGAAGCTGATGTATCGACACGGCATCCTGGCTTTCGAACGTATGAAACTTCGCGGATCGGCCGAAGAGTTGGCTGCGCATGTCCATGACATCGACAAGCTCCTGGCCATTCTCGCCGACAGGGACTCTCTCGAGGCTTCCCTTTACCGGGATATCGTGAAATCCCGCCTCGATGCCATCAAGGATTTTCAGGGGATCGCGGACGACAACGCCAAGGAGAGTGTCCTGCAAATGTATCTATTCGATCATCTGTGGCTGCTTGACCCGGCATGGGAAAGAGCGACCGCCAGCGAGGTGATGGAGACGAGACTCACCACCGACGGCGTGCTCACGCAGGACATGACCGAAAAGGAAAAACTCGGGCGTGTCGACATCGCCTATCGGACGATGGCCGGAAAGCACATCATCGTCGAGCTGAAGCGGGTCAAACGGAAAATGAAGCTCCTCGAACTGCAGGAGCAAGGGCAGACCTACGTGGACAAGCTCAAGAAAATCCTGCTCGCCCAAGGCGACGCGACTCCGAACATCGAAGTGGTTTTTGTTCTCGGTGAGCCCATTGATGAGGAGGGAAGCAACCCTGAGCGTTTGAAGTCGTCAATGGCGGCAATTTCTCCTGGAAGCCGAATCGTTCACTACGACTCCCTCATCAGAGGAGCCCAGGAAGCTTATTCCGAGTTTCTGAAAAAGAGCAAGCAGCTCGACAAGTTGGAAGGAATCGTTGACAGGATATGAGCGGCGGTCACCGAGGATGAGCGGCAGTGGATACCGTGGACAAAACGACACGTTCGAGAATCATGTCCAGGGTCGGTCAAAGGGACACCGGTCCGGAGATGAAGCTTCGACGGTCGCTGCACAAAATCGGGTTGCGATATCGGCTTCACGACAACAGGTTGCCGGGATCTCCGGATATCGTCTTCCCCAGGTTCAAGGCGGCTTTGTTCGTCCATGGCTGTTTCTGGCACCGCCACGGTTGCAAGGCGACCACGACGCCCGGAACCAACGTGGATTTCTGGCGCAAGAAGTTCGACGAAAACATCGCCAGAGACCTACGGCACATCGAAGCCCTTCAGAATGCGGGCTGGAGGGTGGCGGTGGTCTGGGAGTGTTCGCTAAAAGGCAAAAGGGCCGACCTCGATGAGGTTGCCAGACTTGTGCGCGAATGGTTGGTGTCGAGCGAGAAGCACACAGTTATCCCCTCAGATGAGCAGTTGGAAGGCCCAATTCGAAAAGGAGTGAGGAATAGATGGCAGGTGAGTACGAGAAGGCGATAACAATCGAGAAGGCGATTCATCAAATCGTCAACCGGCGCTACTTGCTGCCTGCCATTCAACGAAAATTCACATGGAGCAGCTCTCAGATATGCGTCCTGTTCGACTCGATCATGCGAGGCTATCCGATCAATACATTCATGTTCTGGGAAGTTCGGGAGCCGGAGGTCAAGAAGAGTTTTCGCTTCTACCAATTCCTGGAAAGGTATTGCGAGCGTTTCGAAGAAAACAATCCGGACTTCGACACCAAAGGGCATGGTGACTTCTTCGCCGTCATCGACGGCCAGCAGCGACTGACTTCACTTTACATTGGCCTCAAGGGCACCTACGCATACAAACTGCCCAGGAAATGGTGGCCTCGAACCAAGGACGATAGCATCCTTCCGCCGCGCAAGCTCTACCTCAACCTCTCGGCTCCTCTCGATGAAGAATCGAATGAGGAGATGATGAGCCACGAATTCAAGTTCCTGACGGACGCGCAGTTCAATGAGGACACGGACAAGGCAGACAAAATTTGGTTTCAGGTCGGTGAAGTCCTTGATTTCGATGCCACCGAAACCGACGATGACGTTCTCGATATCGTCATGGATTTTCTCCAGGGGATGGGGCAGGAATCCAACAAGTATGCTCGTAAGGCGCTCACTCGACTGTATTTCGCCATTCGCCGGGACAGCACCATCCACTTCTACAACGAAACCAATCAATCCATCGATCACGTCCTCGACATTTTCATCCGCACCAACCACGGTGGAACACCCCTCGCGTTCTCGGATTTGCTGATGTCTATCGCCATAGCCAACTGGAAGAAGGATGCGAGGCAACAAATTGACGATCTCGTGGACCAGGTCCGTTTCGGATCAGATATGGAGTTTTCTATCAATCGTGATTTCATTTTGAAAACAGCTTTGATGCTTTCCGACGCGGATGTGCGATTCAAGGTCAAGAATTTCACCGGAGACCAGGTCGCCAAAATCGAGCAAGAATGGGACGACATCAAAACTTGTATCTTGGAGGTGTTTCGCCTCATCCGGTCATTCGGCCTCAACGATGCCGCCCTGAGAGCCAAGAACGCGGCCATTCCGATTGCCTATTATCTATTCCACAAAGGTTGGGACAAGACCAACGGCAAGCAGGGGCTGTATGCGGACATCAACAACAGAGCCCGTCACGAGGAAGAACGGAAGCGAATCCGTCAGTGGCTACACATGTCTTTGCTCAAGGGAGTATTCGGCGGCCAAGGGGACGCTCTGCTGACCAACCTGCGGAAGATCATTCGCCCGGGTGTTTCGAGTTCTGCCGGGTTCCCTCTGGATGAAATTGTGACCGATTATCGAGGCACGGCAAAAGACCTCACTTTTGACGACGACTTCATCGATCGATTGCTGAAAACTCAAAAAGACGATTCTTCCTGCTTTTCCATTCTGGCGCTCTTGTTCCCGGACCTGGATTTCACCCAGTCTCTCGATATCGATCACCTACATCCCGCTGCGTCTTTCAGAAAGAAGAGATTGGATGCGCATGTCGGTTTCAATAATCCGGGAGGGCGCTCTTTCTATGAAAATCCAGAGAACTGGAACGGCATCGCCAATCTTCATTTGCTGAATTCATCCAAGAACAAATCCAAGCAGGACGAGCCGCTCGAACAATGGCTTGCCAGGCAGAACGGAACGAAAGCCGAGGACCTTCTGATACCGGCGGGGACGGATCTCTCGTTTGTAGCCTTCGAGCTGTTTGTGGAGGCGCGTGCGACATTCCTCAAACAGAAGCTGGGCTCGCTGGTCGGCGCTGTTAAATCTGTTGCGGCACAAGGATAGAAAACATGCCCGACGACATTAAAACAGCCAAAACCGCCCTCGCCAAACTCCATCACGACAAGAGACCCTGGGACGTCGTTATTATGCTTTACTGCCTTCTCTTGTGTGCTAATGATGCATCATGTTCCTTAGGCTGCCAATTTCCATCATTTCCTGATAGGTTCAAGGTCCGCTTTTCGATCCGGAAACCCCCATGGTGAGCTGGTGACGATGCCGCACGCAGGAAAACACAAGTGGGTTTTTACAAACCGTTTCCGACGCCACGCCTTCGGATGGCGCTCCACTGTTGCCGTTCAGCGGGTGAAGGAGGCGGTGAAGGAAATCAAGTCCGTGGCCCGGAAGGATCCTGTCTCCGATGCTGAAGGCGCGGTGTTGTTCCTGGAAAAAGTGTCGCCGGCCCTGGAGCATGTGGACAGCTCCTCCGGCGCCATCGGTACGGCCGTCAACAACGCCATCGAGGTCCTGGTCCCCATCATCGCCCTATCGCCGGTCGAGGAGAAAATCCGCCGCAAGTGGCTCGATCGCCTGTGGAAAGCCATCGAGGAAGACGGTATCCCCTACATCGAATTGCTTCCGGAACACTGGGGCGATCTGTGCCACACCCCTGAGTTGGCCTCGCGGTGGGCTGACGAACTCAAGACGCCGGTGTACGTCACCTGGACCGAGGATCGTCACATAATCGGGAGCTATTACAAGGGCACACCGGCCTGCCTGAGTGCCCTGTTTTCGGCCGGGCGCCACGAGGAACTCCTCGAACTGCTCGATCTTGCGCCTCACCGGTTCTGGCACGAGCGCAAGTGGGGCGTTAAAGCCCTGGTGGCCATGGGGCGGAAGGCCGAGGCCCTTCGTTATGCCGAAGACTCGGGAAGCCTGAACGAGAGTCCGACCGCCATCGCTGCCGCCTGCGAGGAGATTCTGTTGTCAAGCGGCATGATGGACGAAGCCTACCAGCGATACGCCATTGCGGCCAACCAGAAGACGACCTACCTCGCGACCTTCCGCGCCATTGCCAGGAAGTATCCCCGCAAGGCGGCCCATGCCATCCCGGCGGACCTCGTGGCGAGCACCCCGGGATACGAGGGCAAGTGGTTTGCGGCCGCCACATCGGCCGGGCTGTTTCGGGAGGCCATCGACCTTGCCAACCTAACACCCTGCGATCCCAAGACGCTCACCCGCTCGGCACGCGACATGCGGCACGAGGAACCGCGCTTTGCCCTCGAAGCCGGGATCGCTGCCCTGCGCTGGCTGATTGCGGGCTACGGCTACGACATCACTGTCGGCGATGTCCGTGATGCCTATGGCTTCACAATGGAGGCGGCGATCAACGCCGGCTGTCGGAACGAAACCCTCGCGCGCATTCGCGCCCTCGTGAAAAGCGACGTGTCGGGCGCCCGCTTCGTCGCCAAAATTCTCGGGCCGCAACTTGACGCTTTGGAGGATTGAAAGTGGCGGGCGCATTATACCCACCTGATCAGCTGCCATTATACCATGCCGCGTAGCGCCCGCATCGACGCCCCCGGGGCGGTGCATCACATCATCGTCCGAGGGATCGAACGCGCCGGATTTTCCGCGCCGAGGAGGATCGTAGGGGATTTGTCGACCGGCTTGAGAATTTCATAACCGAAACCGGCACCCAGTGCCTGGGGCGGTAGGCCGGACGCCCATGTTATTATGCTCTACTGACTCCGCCCAGCCCGGCAACCGGCCCCATTTCCGGCCCTTCGACGGCTTCGAGATTCCACCTCATAAATCCATCATCGTCGAGATCTTCCCCTCCATTTTCCGCAGGCGCTATCCACGGCGCTACAACACCCCGCCGTGCACGACGTCATGTGCATGGCCCAATGGCTCAAAGACATGGGCACCCGAGGACACTTGAGCACTTATTTCAATCCACCGCTGACCGATAAAGAACGTGAGATCGCCAGGCTGGAAGGGTGGATTCTGTGCGTTTACTGAACGGTTCACGCAAAGAGCGCATATATCTCACGCAAAGCCGCTGTGTATCAGATTTTGAGCTTGACATGATAACATATATGTTAATAAAATGAATCAGAAAATCCCAGATGAAATTGAGGTCAGGTATTACGAGGACGAAAACGGCAAGTGCCCTTTCGAGCGCTTTTTCAATCGTCTGAGCGTAATGGCGGCCGTGAAGGTTACAGCCGCCCTATCTCGGCTAAGAGCCGGAAACACGGCCGATTCCAAATCGGTCGGCAAAGGGGTTTCCGAACTCAGAATCAACTGGGGGCCCGGTTACCGATTGTACTACGGTTGGGACGGCTTGAAGCTTGTCATCTTGTTAACCGGCAGTGCAAAAAAGGCAAAGAAACAACAGTCTGCCGACATTTCAAGTGCCCAGAATTTTTGGGTTGACTACAAGCGCCGCAAAGGAAAAGGGGCGTCATAATGCCACTTTCAAGAGAGTTCAAAGAACTGGTCGTTGCCCGGGCGCAAAAGGATTCCGCGTTCCGACGGGCCCTTATAACGGAAGCGCTTAACATGATTCTGCATGGGGAGATCACGGCCGGTCGTTTGATGATCCGCGATTATATCAATGCTACCGGATCGATGGACGAAATAGCCGCGAAGCTCAAAAAGCAGAAACCGGCTATTGTCCGCATGCTGGGCCCCAAAGGGAATCCAACCCTGGGGAGCTTCATCCCGATCGTTCAAGCCTGCGCAGAGCGCGAGCACATTGAATTGAGCGTTTGCCAGGGGCTCTGTGCGCGATAACGTCACGGTGATGTAAGAGACCCCGGCCTTCGCCGGGGTGACGATGATTTCGATCGGCCCCTTGGAGGTGAAGCTGATATTGAAACCCATATCGAAAATCTTCTATTTGTTTCTATTCTTGAATCTTCTGTTCATTTCCGCACCTGCCTTAGCCGACACCATCGTTCTCAAAGACGGACGTCGTATCGAGGCCGATCAGGTCTGGATCGACGGCGAGATGATCCGGTACCGGAAATTCGGGACCGTGATCGGACTGTCCGAGGGCCAGGTGACGCAGGTGATCGAAGACAACCCCCTTCTGCCCGACAACGTGGTCGATTTCGGGTTCGATCATTGGAAAATGGGCATGCCGATCAGCGTAGTGATGGCGGTGGCCGAGCGCAACGGGGTGCCGCTGCACCGCGAAGGGCTCATCTCCATAAACAAAACATATAACGCCCAGATGTGCATCCCCTACTTGGACACGCATACTCGGTTCGACTACCGCCAGCAACTACTGGGCTACCCCGCAAAGGTGACCCTCGTTTTCACCCCCCAAAGCCGCCGGCTGTCCTTTATCAAGGTGCATTTGGCGCCCAATTTGACCACGCCGGGCATTTCCCCCAACGACACGGTCATGGACGTGATGACGGAAAAATACGGCCAGCCCCGAAAGCTTTCCAAGAATATTCTTCAGAAAAATGCCTGCCAGTGGCGATTGTCGGGTGCGAACACAATAGAGCTGACCAGCCTATCCAATTGGACTGAGCTGGTCTACGAAAATGCTTTCTGGAAAAGTGTGCTGGAGGGGGAACAGGACCAGCAGAAAGAGATCAAACGCGAGGCCAACCACAAAAAGGACTCCGGTAAATTTTGACCCCAGGACGGATTCGTCTCACGGCTGTGGAAAGTTTTGACCCAATGCGACAGTTTGGCAAACGGCTTTGAAGTCGGCTGCTCCATCTAAAATGTTCCCGGTACACCCTGTCCGGAAAGTGATTTCGGAACACTTGATATTACTTCCGGGTTTCACTGGGACTAAAGAGTCGCAGCCAGGTTCTTGGCCGTGTTGGATTCCTACCCGAATGAGCGCATCAAGGCGCACCTGCCCTGCAGTAGGAAAGAACTTCTTCTTCGGCGAGTTTCTCTTTTCATCGGCGAACCCGTGACCCTCAGCGTTACCCTTATCCGCGATCCTGCCGTGCGGCGGCCTCCAGCATTCCTTATCCAGCCTCTGATTTCAAAGAGAGGCCCCCATGGATTGTCCCTCCCGGAGTTGTTTCACTCCTATGTCTCCCGATGCCTTGGGCAACCCGCTTCCAGTTTGGCGGGTGGAAGGGCTCTTGCCGCCGAATTCTTTGTATATGGCCGGATAATCCGGATTTCATCCTCTAATACACTGCGAACCCCATCCTAAATCTGCAAATCATTCTTAATGTGATGCCAACGACAAAGACCCTTTTATTGCCGCGGCAAAGATCCGCCATGGGCCGGGAAAAGTCCGTTCGAACATGGGCACGGCCCCCGGCTCCGTTGGGTTTGAAAGGCCAAAAGGATGACTTGATGGGCCCTGAATTGAACCGCGAGTATCCCGATCCGGACGAAGCCAGGTTGATCGAGGAGATGGTTGAGTTGACCGTTGAGCGGATGAAGCCCCGGCAGGGGCGCATCCGCCGAGGCCAGCATGCCAAGGCGACCGGTTGTGTGCGGGGGGTGTTCAGAATACGTGACGATGTGCAGCTGGACTTGCGTCACGGCGTCTTTCAGCGGCCAGGTCGGTCGTTCGAGGCAATCGTCCGCTTTTCCAACTCCTCGGAGAAAATCGCCCCCGATGGCAAGGTCGCCGCGCGTGGGATGGCCATCAAGCTCTTGGATGTGGATGGTACTCCGGCCATTCCCGGCATCGACAACCGCTGCCAGGATTTCCTGACCGTCAACCTGCCTGTCTTTCCGTTCGCGACGCCGGCTGAATACGTAAAGTTTTTCGAAATCCGCGCGACGCCGCTGGCGGGTGATCTGCTCGCCGGGGGCTGGTTTGCGCTTTTCCACCCCCGGCACCTGATGAGCACCAGGAAAATTACAAGCTTAACCGTCGCCAGCCCACTGGTAAATTATTGGAGCGGTTCGCCCTACTGGCTCGGCCCTCCGGGAACAACCGGCGGCCGCGCCGTGAAATACTCGCTTGTGCCCCGTTTCAAAGGAACGCCGCCACCTGACGATTTAAAGTCCAAGTCCGACGACTACCTGAGTCAGGTCCTGAAACAGTACTTGAGAACACGGGAAGCGGTTTTCGAATTCCGTGTTCAGCTCCAGACCGATCCAGTGGCGATGCCTGTCGAGGACGTGTCGGTCGAGTGGGATGAAGAGCTCTCGAAGCCAATCCCTGTCGCTACACTCACGATCGGTGTGCAGGACCTCGATTCGGCTGAAGGACGTGCATTAGCCGAGGAATGCGAGACGATGGCCTTCTCACCGTGGAATGCCCTGGCTGAACATCGACCGATGGGGGGAATCAACCGGCTGCGTCGAGCGGTCTATCTGGCCAGCCAGGCAAAGAGGGCATTAGAGAACTTGTCGTGAATTTTCGTGGCAGGCAGAAGCATTTTATCCTTTTCCCCTCCGGGTACCCTGCACAATGTTTTTCAACCGGTGATGGAAGAACCTGGCTGGAGGTATTTTGGTCATGATGAAAAAAGGAAATTCACTC
>JBMNCP010000051.1:0-15822 GCA_049366795.1 Desulfobacterales bacterium | reverse complement strand
TCCCCCGTACCGCCCAGACGAAAAAGTCGGCAAGCGGTTTGAACCCGACACCTACCCCTCCGTCCTCCAGGTAAAGCGCCCAGCTGTATCGAGTCTCGTAGCGGCTGGTGGTGGACGACCAGTAATGGGGCCGCACATCCAGGAACGGGTGGAAAGGCGGAAGCGCGGGGCTGTGGGCGGACATGTCGGTCAGGCTCTCCAACTCCCGGACGCTTGGAAGACGCCAGTCACCCTTGCCCGAAATCCGATCCCGGTTCAGCGTATCCACAACCCGGAAAGCCGTTTCCCAGTCCACGGGTCCCCCGGCGGCGTCCGCGTGCCGAATCCATTCCAGACGGGTCAGACGATCGAGAACCGTGTCCGCGCGCACTGAAAAACGGGATTCGTCCCAGGCACGGCCGCCCTTTGTGTCCCCATCCTGACCCGTGCCCATACATGGGATTTCGCCGCCGCAGTCATCGTAGCAGGCCAACTGACCGGTTTGCCATACACCGGCTCCAATGCCGGCCGATCGCACCGGCCATGCCAGGTAGGAGGCGTATTTCATTCCCCGGTGGATTCTCGCCCCGCCCATATGGAGGGTCCAGGCCTCGTCCGGCAGCCGGCTGCAGGTCGTCGACGTCCAGTAGTATCCCGGGAAGACCGAATCGAATGGATGGTGCGGCGGCAGGCAGGGGTTGATCGACCTGTGGCTGACCAGACTGAAGAGTTCCCGGCGGTTGGGCAGGCGCCAATCCTGGAAACCGCCCCAGCCGCCCGCGTTCGCCCCCCGTATCGCTTCCAGGGTCTCCGTCCAGGTCATCGGAAGATCGAACACGGCGGCGTTCCGGGTCCACATCAGCCCGGTTGTGCGATCCGTGACGGTATCGGATTCCTGCTCGAATCGCTCCAAACCTTCTCCTTCGGGTGGGCGAGGACCAGCTCTTTCGCGAAGATGCTCCGCGGGAAGCGGTTGGGCGTTTTCCGTGGTCCATGAGGACGTCGATCCCGGTCCGCGCCCCGTATTTCTCAGAGGCTTCGCACCGCCTTGACGTGGTGGTAGCAAGTCATGTCCTGCCAGGCCGCAAAGCCCACTTCAAGACTCACATACCAGGCCGTGGTCCAGGCGCGGCGGTCGCTGCTCCAAAGGCTTCGCTGAAAGGCGGGAAACACGGGTTCGAGGCAATAGTCGGTACCATGGGGTTCCGGCGTGAGCAGCGTCAGCAGTTCGTCCACGGTCGGGAGCCGCCAGTCGCTTCGCCCCGCGAAGTCGCGGGCGTTCAAGCCTGCCACATAGGCCATGGCCTCTTCCCAGTCCACGGGATAGGGACTTCCGGACCTCTGCCAGACCAGGCCCGTGGCTCGATCGGTCAGGGTGTCTCCGGAATCACCGGTGAATCGGTTCTCCGTGTAGGCGCGCGGGCGCCACAGCGCATCCAGACCGAGGCGTTCGCGGTTGTTTCTGTAGCCGGTCTTGACTGGCGTCCTCCGCCGGAAAGACCCATCTCCGGGGGCACGCAAGGGGGGCTTTTCTTCGAACAGCCGGCAAACGTCTCCCATTTCGCTTCGCCATTCGACGACCAGTGCGTCGAGCTCGGACAGCGCCTCACCGGCACTTCGGAACCGTTGTGACGGCTCCCGGGCGAGCATCCGATCCATGAAGCCGTCCCAGCCGGGGCCGAGGTCCGGGTGAAGGACGCTGATCGGTGCAGGGTCGCCTGCGGGCAGCCGCCCGGTGAGCAGCCTGTAGAGGACGACCCCTGCGGCATAGAGGTCTGCGGGTGCCTCGGCGCGGTTGGGATCCTCCGCCTGCTCCGGTGCCGCATAACCGGGGCTCCCGACCTTGAGGGTTCCGGGCGTGTCCCAACGTTCTCCACGAACGCGGGATAGCCCGAAGTCGCAGATCTTGACTTGGCCCTCTTCGGTGAGCAGGAGATTGAAAGGCTTGATGTCACGGTGCACGATGCCCGCAAAGTGCAGCCGGTCGAGCCCCTTCAGGACCTGGCTTGCATACCGCACCGCCTTTTCGACGGTCAACGGCCGTGAGGGCGCGTCCGGATCATGGGTTTCGCCGATCATCAGGCCGACATTGTTGCAGAAGTAATCCATCAGGAAAAACAGCCGCCCTTCGTCCTCCCCGAAGTCATGCACCGCGCAGATGTTCGGATGACGGATGCCGGCCATCGTTACGGCCTCGGCCGTAAACCGTTCCCGGATGGCGTCTTTGCCGATCAGGGCGACGAGGCTGGGATGAGGTTCCAGAAGTTTCAGCGCGGCCATCCGGCCGATCACCGGAACCTCCACCTTCAGCACCTTGCCCATGCCGCCCCTGCCGAGCAACCCCCGGACGACGTATTTACCGATACTTGCCATTACCGAAGCCGCCAGGCGTTCTGGGCCGGAAACCCGGCTTCCAGGATCTTCTCGACGGCGGATTCGACGTCATAGGGAACATGACGGAGCTCAACCGTGGCCGCGTCCGGGTCGTAGACGACGTACTTCGCGTTGTTGCTGCCGTCCCTGGGTTGGCCGACGCTGCCGACATTGACGATGTAACGGTCACCGGGTTTGAGTTCCACGACGCCCTTTTGAAAGTCGATCCGCCGGGAGTGGTGCCCATCCCAGGTCAGGAGATCCGGAAAGTGGGTGTGGCCGATGAAACAGATCGCCTCGTCCATGCTGTCCATGATGCGGTCGCGTTCAGATTCGGTGACCTGAAACTGGTAAATCAGGGCCGAGTCCGGCGGAAAGCCGTGCACGAGCCGCATGCCGCGGACGGTCCGCCACTCCGGGAGAGCGGTGATGACGTGCAGGGCCTCGGCGGTGAGCAACTCTCGCGTTCGCTCGAGCGATCGGCGGGCCTGCGGATTGAACCATCCCAGATGCTCCGGCTGGCGTATCGCCAGCTCATGGTTGCCGAGCACCGACGAAATGCCCCGTGCCAAAAGAGTTTCCATGACACGAACCGGCTCGCCGCCATAGCCGATGTTGTCTCCCAGGCTGAAAATCTCCCCGGCGCCCGCTTGGGCGATGTCCTCCAAAACAGCTTCCAGAGCATCATGGTTGCCGTGGATATCGGACAGCAAAGCGATCTTCATTGCCGAGTCCCCCTTCCATCGGCCCGGCGGAGGAATGGCATCAACCGACCACGAGCCGAAGATAGCCGGTGATGATCTGGGGCCCGAAGAAGACGTATGTGATGGCACCGATGGCCAGAAAGGGCCCGAAGGGCAGGGCGGTTTTCAAGGAGCGGCGGCTGGCGATCATCACGGCGAGACCTGCTAGGGTGCCTGCCGCGGAGGAAATGAAGATGGTGAAAAGAACGCCTTTCCATCCGATCAGGGCGCCGATCATGGCCAGCAGCTTGACATCGCCCATGCCCATTCCCTCCTTGCCGGTGAAGAGATGATAGACCCAGGCGACCAGGTAGAGGCTTCCTCCGCCCGCAAGGATCCCGATCAGCGAACCGGTCCAGCTGATCTGGGGGATCGCCAGGGAGAGGAGGAAGAACAACGGAATTCCCGGCAGGGAAAGACGGTTCGGGATGATCTGGTGATCGACGTCGATAAAAGTAATGACGATCAGCATGGCGACAAAGAGAAAGAATACCGGAAAGGCCGGCGTAAGACCGAACTTGAGGTACAGGCTGAGCGCCGCGACCCCCGTGATGAGCTCGACGGCCGGATATCGGGCCGAGATGGACGTCTTGCAGTGCCGGCATTTTCCTCTCAGCAGGAGCCAGCTTAACATTGGAATGTTGTCATAGGGTTTGATTTCGGTGCCGCATCGGGGGCACGAAGAAGGGGGGGTGACGATTGACCTGGATTCCGGTATCCGATAGATGCAGACGTTGAGAAAGCTTCCGATACAGGCACCGAACAAAAACGCGAAAATTTCGTCGACAACGCCTGGCAGCAATTTCAGTCGAGCCTCCTGATGATGGAGTGTGGCTGCGGGTAAACGTGCAAGAACATCGAAGCGCGCCGATCGGCAACATCTCCGAACGCCCCCCTATGTAGGCGTGAACCCCGGAAAAATCAAGAATTGAGATTGTAAAATCACCAAAATGCCTTATTATAACCGTTTCGCCTTGGGCTCGAACCCTATTAATGCACTACATGAGGATACGGAATGGCGGAAACCGACAAGGACGATCTGATCAGCATCATCGACGAGGATGAAAAATCACCGGATATTCCGACCACCATGCCCATGATGCCGGTTCGTGACGTGGTCATTTTTACCGATATGCTTCTGCCCTTGTTCGTCGGCCGGGACAAATCCGTCCGGGCGGTGGAGGAGGCGGTGGCCAAGGATGGTTTTTTGTTTCTGGCCACGCAGAAGGATCCGAACATCGAAAATCCGGGGACCAACGACATCTACGAGGTCGGCACGGTCGGCCGGGTTCTGAGGATGCTCAAGCTGCCGGACGGAAGGGTCAAGACCCTCGTTCAGGGAGTCGAACGCGCCAGGATCCGTCGGTATCGTGCCAAACGCAGCCTTTACAGGGTGACGATCGAACGGATTCCCGAACCCGAGGATGTCGAACTCGACCTGGAAACCGAAGCCCTGATGCGGAATGTCCGCGAATACTGTGAAAAGATCCTGGCGCTCCGAGGGGAGCTGACGAACGATGTCAGTTCCATCCTGGAGGGCATCGAGAATCCGGGAAAACTGGCGGATCTCGTGGCCTCCAATCTGCGGCTGAAAATCGAGGAATCCCAGCGCATTCTCGAAACCGTCGACCCCCTGGAGCGCCTCAAGGTGGTCAACGAACTCCTGTCCCGCGAGGTGAACCTTTCCGCCATCCAGGCCAAGATCCAATCGGACGTCAAGGACGAAATTTCCAAGAATCAGCGCGACTACTTCCTTCGTGAGCAGGTTCGAGCGATCCATCGCGAGCTTGGAGAAGGAGACGACCGAATCCAGGAAATCGAGGACTACCGCAAGCGCATCAAAAAGGCGCGCATGCCCAAGGACGCCGTGGAGGAGGCCGACCGTCAGCTCAGGCGTCTGGAGCAGATGCACTCGGATTCCGCCGAGGCCACCATTGTCCGGAATTACCTGGACTGGCTGGTGGAGATGCCGTGGAGCAAGATCACCAAGGACGACCTGGATATCCGCAGGGCCCAGCAGATTCTCGATCGGGAGCACTACGGCCTCGAGAAGATCAAGGACCGCATTCTGGAATTTCTGAGCGTTCGCAAGCTCAACCCCAACACCAAGGGGCCCATTTTGTGCTTCGTGGGTCCTCCGGGCGTCGGAAAGACCTCCCTCGGACAAGCCATCGCCAAGGCGATGAAGCGAAAATTCGTCCGGATCTCCCTTGGCGGGATCCACGACGAGGCGGAAATCCGGGGACACAGGCGAACCTACGTAGGGGCCATGCCGGGCCGCATCATTCAAAGCCTCAAACAATGCGGGACCCGGAATCCGGTCTTCATGATGGATGAAATCGACAAGTTGGGCATGGATTTCAGGGGAGACCCGTCATCGGCCCTGCTGGAAGCCCTGGACCCGGAGCAGAACTCCTCGTTCAGCGACCATTTCCTCAACCTGCCCTTCGATCTGTCGAAAGTGATGTTCATTCTGACGGCCAATCTGACCGACACGATCCCTTCCCCGCTCCTTGACCGCATGGAAGTGATTCAACTGAGCGGGTACACCGAGGAGGAAAAGCTCGCCATTGCCCATCAATACCTCATCCCCCGGCAGTTGAAGGAAAACGGCCTGACGATCGGCAAACTCTCCTTCAGCGACGGAGGGCTGCTGGAGATCATATCGGAATACACGCTGGAGGCCGGTCTCAGGGGGCTCGAGCGGGAAATCGGATCGATCTGCCGAAAGGTGGCGCGACGGGTAGCCGAAGGACGAAAGAAAACGGTGAGGCTGACCCGTCGAAACGTTTCCTCCTTCCTGGGCCCTCCCAAATTCTATCCGGAAATGGACAAGGAGGAGAGTCAGGTGGGACTGGCCACGGGTCTGGCGTGGACACAGACTGGCGGCGAGGTATTGTACGTCGAGGCTTCCCTGATCTCCGGAAAGGGAGACCTCATCCTGACCGGGCAGCTGGGCGAGGTCATGCAGGAATCGGCCCGCGCGGCGGTCAGTTTCGCCAGATCCAACCTGACGACCTATTCCGTCGATCCCTCGGTTCTCGACAACAACGACATTCACATCCACGTGCCGGCCGGCGCCATTCCCAAGGATGGGCCCTCCGCGGGCACCGCCATTGCCACCGCATTGATTTCCGCGCTCTCCGGAAGAAAAATCAACCCCGATGTCGCCATGACAGGCGAGATTACCCTCAGGGGACGGGTGCTGCCGATCGGCGGCCTCAGGGAAAAGGCCCTGGGTGCCATACGGGGCGGGATTCGAACCGTTATCATTCCGGAAAAGAACCGCAAGGACCTGGAGGACATTCCCGCCTCCGTGAGGAGACGCCTCAAGTTCGTACCGGTCCGGCATATGGAGGAGGTTCTGAACATCTCCCTCGAGCCGGATACGAGTCCCCGGCCTAAAAAGTCCGGGGCCGCCCGGACGAGAAAAAAGGTCGATCGGGCGCGGGCTGCGCGGACATGAACATCCTCGCCCTGGACACGGCGACGATGAGCTGCAGCGCAGCCGCACTGGTCGAGGGCCGACTGGCGGCTGAGATCGTCGATGTGAGCGGAGAGACGCACTCCCGGCATCTCATGTCGATGGTCGACCGGGTGGTCGAAATGACGCTCGGGAAGGTGTCCGGTTTCGATGGCTTTGCCGTAACCTGCGGTCCCGGCAGTTTCACCGGTCTGCGAATCGGCATCAGCGCAATAAAGGGGCTTGCGGCTGCCACGGGAAAGCCCGTGGTCGGCGTCTCCAGCCTGAGAACCCTGGCCGAGCAGATACCCGATACGCCTCATGTCATCTGCACCCTTCTGGATGCCCGGAGGGGGGAGGTCTATGCTGCCGGGTTCCGCTATCGGAACGGCCGCGTCGTTTCGATCCGGCCGGAAGCCGCGCTCTCCCCGGAGGCGGCGGTTGACGGCATTTCCGACTCCTGCCTTCTGGTGGGAGACGGGGCAAGGGTGTATCGTGAACGCCTGGAACAGATCCTCGGGGCCAAGGCGGTATTTGCCCCCCCTTCCTGCCACGCGATTCGCGCCTCGACGGTTGCATTCCTGGCTCTCGACGGATTCCGGAACGGGGCTCAGGTCGACCCGGCGGCGCTGGTTCCGGTTTATTTGCGGGAATCCTATGCCGACAAGCGCCGGTGGACGGGATGAGATCCGGAATCGATTGACATTGCAGCCCGATTCCATTAGTCAACCCGGTTTAACGTTTCACTGATTTCATGTCGATAGGACATCCCCCTCCCGTAAAGAGAAGGAACTCTGCGGATGAGCCGATTTTCTTGGGCCGACGCCCCCAGCCAGACGGCATTTCCGATTGCGCGTCCCGGTTATCCATTCATCGGCGCGGCTGCATTCGCGACCGCGGTCTTTGCGCTGCTCGGGCTCAAGTCGCTCAGCCTCATCGGACTTGTTGCCGCTTTCTGCATCTGCGCCTTCTTCAGGGACCCGGACCGGGTGATCCCGACGACACCGGGGGCGGTCGTTTCACCGGCGGATGGAAAGATCATCAAGGTCGAAAGGGTTGCCGACGCCGATGCCTACGGGGGAGACTGTCTTCAAATCAGCATTTTCATGACGATTTTCAATGTCCACGTGAATCGCATCAGCCACGAGGGGAGGATCGTCGATCTCCAGTACAGGCCGGGCCGGTTTCTGTCGGCTGACAAGGAGGCGGCGTCCATCTCGAACGAGCAGAACGCGGTCACCGTCGAAACCCCGGACGGCCGCAGGCTGGTAGTGGTTCAGGTGGCCGGGTTGATTGCCCGGAGGATCGTCTGCAGCGTTCAACCCGGCGACGAGGTGGCGCGCGGGCAAAGATTTGGAATGATTTGCTTCGGTTCCCGGCTGGATGTCTATCTGCCCCCCGAAGCCGATGCCCTGGTGGCCAGGGGCGACCGAGTCCGTGCCGGGACCAGTATCCTGGCCACGCTGGGCGGAGGAGCCGCCTGAAACTCGTCGCCCGGAGCGGATGAGCAGGCCTGCCTGGCCTTGTGCCGGCGCGGGCATGACCTATAGAAGGATATGGCACGATATGACCGAAGCATATGAGATCGCAGTCGTCCCGGGGGACGGCACCGGACCGGAGGTCGTTTCCGAAGGCGTCAAGGTTCTGCAGGCAGCCGCGGAGAAATACGGCTTCAATATCAATTTCAGCATTTTCCCGATCGGGGGAGAACATTATAAGTCGACCGGCGAGCTGCTTCCGGACAGCGTCATCGAAGCCCTTCGCCGCGCGGATGCCATCTACCTGGGGGCGATCGGTCATCCCGACGTCAAACCCGGCATTCTCGAAAAGGGGATCCTTCTCGATCTTCGGTTCAAGCTCGACCAGTACATCAACCTGCGCCCCGTCAAACTCTATGAGGGCGTGGAAACTCCCATCCGGGGCAAGGGACCCTCGGATATCGATTTCGTCGTCGTCCGGGAAAACACCGAAGGCCTCTACGCCGGCGCCGGGGGCTGCCTGAAAAAGGGAACTCCGGACGAGGTGGCCATCCAGGAATCCATCAACACCCGCAAAGGCGTGGAACGGTGCGTCCGGTTTGCCTTCGAATACTGCCGCAAGCGAAACGGAAGAAAGAAGCTCACCCTTTGCGGCAAGACCAATGTGCTCACTTTCGCCTTCGATCTCTGGGAGCGCACCTTCAGGGAAGTGGCCTCGGAGTATCCCGATGTCGAGACCGACTATGCCCACGTCGACGCCATCTGCATGTGGATGGTCAAGAACCCGGAGTGGTTCGACGTCATTGTCACCGACAACATGTTCGGAGACATCATCACCGACCTGGCCGCCATGGTTCAGGGCGGCATGGGGATCGCCGCGGGCGGCAACATCAATCCCGAGGGCGTTTCCATGTTCGAGCCCATTGGAGGGTCGGCTCCGAAGTACACGGGACAGGGCGTCATCAATCCGGTGGCGGCCATCATGGCCGGGCAGCTGTTGCTGGAAACCCTGGGCGAAGACGCCGCGGCGTCCGCCGTGGAGAAAGCCGTGGAGAAAGTCCTGCGGGAGGACCTGAAAGGAATCGCCGCCGGCCAAATGGGATTCACGACCTCCGAGGTCGGAAGCCTGGTGGCGGATTTCATCCGAAATGCCTGAAACACCGAAAGCGGACGTTTTCCCCCTTCGGTTGGAACCTTATGAGTCACGACAGGAGTCGAGCCATGACAGATAAGCGATTCAATGTGGCGGTCGCCGGCGCGACCGGCGCGGTTGGAAATCAGATGATTGCCTGTCTCGAGGAGCGCGATTTCCCGGTTAAATCCTTGAAGCTTCTGGCGTCGAAACGGTCGGTGGGGCGAACCCTCCGCTTCAGGGGCGATCTGATCGCGGTGGAGGAATTGACAGATACCTCCTTCGAGGGCGTGGACATCGCCCTTTTTTCGGCCGGAGGCGGTACGAGCGAGCGTTTTGCCCCATCCGCCGCCCGCTCCGGATGCGTGGTGATCGACAATTCGAGCGCCTGGCGAATGGATCCGGACGTGCCCCTGGTGGTTCCGGAAGTGAACCCGCATGCCGTGGCGGGTTACACCAAAAAGGGGATCATCGCCAACCCCAACTGCTCCACCATCCAGATGGTGGTGGCCCTGAATCCCATCTATCGCAAGGCCGGCATCCGGCGGATCGTGGTTTCCACCTACCAGGCCGTTTCCGGGACGGGCAAAAAGGCGATCGACGAACTCTTCGATCAGACCCGCTCCATGATCAATTTCCTGGAAGTCCGCAATTCGGTATATCCCCATCGGATCGCGTTCAACTGTCTCCCGCACATCGACCGATTCATGGACAACGGTTATACCAAGGAAGAAATGAAGATGGTCTACGAAACCCGAAAAATCCTCGAAGACGACGGGATCGGGGTGACGGCAACCACCGTGCGGGTTCCGGTTTTTTTCGGGCATTCGGAGTCGGTCAACGTCGAGACACGGGAATTCATCTCCGCCGATGACGTCAGAAGGATCCTCGAAGAGGCGCCCGGTCTGAAGGTAATGGACAATCCGGCTGAAAATGTATATCCTCTGGCAATCGACGCGGCAGGAAAAGACCAGACATTCGTTGGGCGTATCCGCCAGGATGAGTCTATTTCCAATGGGATCAACCTGTGGATTGTCGCCGACAACATCCGGAAAGGCGCTGCAACCAACGCTGTTCAGGTAGCGGAGGTGCTGGCCGGCAAGTACATCTGAAGTCGAGAGTCGGTTGTCAGTTGGAAATCTCTGAGGTTTAGGGCTGTCCCGGGCAGGGCCTGACCCCGAACCTTTGTTTTTTGTTTTGATTGAGATCACGGGGCTTAACAGCCCGTGGATAAACAAGCATCGGGGCGAAAGGCACCTGTCTCGGCGAAGCCTGCTGGCGAAGCCGGAAGGCGCGGCTCGGAGCGAAAAGCGCAGCAACCACAGGGGTTGTGAGCATTTTCGCGAGGGCTGCAACGCCGTATTTCGGCCTGAGGCGCCTTTTATCCACAGGCTGTTAACCGGCCCCGGGGTGAGTGGAGGAGCCCGCTTGAATCGTATTCCGTTTACACCCGATGGTTACAGAACGCTCAAGGAAGAACTCGAGCGCCTCAAGCGTATCGAGCGACCGCGCAATATCAGGGCCATCGAAGAGGCGAGAGCGCACGGGGACCTTTCTGAAAATGCCGAATATGCGGCTGCGAAAGACCGCCAGGGCTTCATCGAGGGCCGCATCGGCGAACTGGAGTTCAAGCTCAACAGCGCGGACGTCATCGATCCCCGCAATCTTCCCAAAGACCGGGCCGTGTTCGGCTCGACTGTCGTCCTGGAAAATGTGGATACCGGCGAGGGTGCCGAGTACCAGCTCGTCGGACCCGAAGAGTCCGACATCAAGAAAGGCAGGATCTCGGTGTCCTCCCCCCTTGGCAGGGCCATCCTGGGCAAAAAGCCTGACGATGAAGTCACGATTCAGGCCCCGGGAGGAAAGCGGGTTTACGAAATCGTGTATATTCGATGACTTGATCTGCGGGCGCCGCCGGTGCCCGTGTGATCCCATCCCACAGGAGATTGAGGCGTGGCCAGAATCACCGTCGAAGATTGTTTGAGAAGAGTCTCCAACCGTTTCCTGCTGGTCAACATGGTGGCCAAGCGCGTAAGGCAGATTCGGGAGGGTTCGGAGTACCTGGTGAGCTCTCCGAAAAATGAGGACATCGTAATTTCACTTCGCGAAGTGGCCGCCGGAAAGATCGTTGCGGTGCCCCCGGAGCCGTCCGGCGAGAAGTAACCGGCGCACCGGCTGGCGAATGAAACCTGTCAACGGCGCATACAAGGCCATCAACCGGGCGGTAACCCGTGCCTTGCGCTCCTATCGGATGATCGAGGATGGAGACCGGATCCTGGTCGGTATCTCAGGGGGCAAGGACAGTCTTTCGCTGCTGTGGAGCCTGGCGGACAAGCTTCCCCGATCGCCTGCGGGTTATGCCCTTTTTCCGGTTTACATCGACCCGGGTTTCGGGGCGGATTTCATCCCCCGGATCAGGAAATTCTGCGATGCGTTGGGGTTTCCCCTCCAGGTCGAGTATACGGACTACGGTGTCCGGGCGCACAGCCCGGAAAACCGGGAAAACCCATGCTTCCTATGCTCCCGCCTCCGCAGAAAGCGTCTCTTTGAGGTGGCCGAATCGCTCGGCTGCCGGAAAATCGCCCTCGGGCACCACAAGGACGACATCATAGAGACATTCCTGATGAATATCTGCTATGCTGGAGAAGTCAGTACGATGGCGCCGTGCCAATCGTTCTTCGATGACCGTTTCAGGATCATCCGCCCATTGGCGTTTGCGGAAGAGGACTTGATCCGCCGGTTCAGCGGCGTTATGGACTTCCCTGAGGCCCTCAACCCCTGCCCGAGTGCCACCCACAGCAAGCGGAGGGAGGTGAAGGACATGCTGAATCATCTCTATCGAGGTAATCGAAAGGTCAGGGGCAACATTTTCAGAGCGCTCAGCCGGGTGACTTTGGCATAGTCCAAAAACGGAGGCCGGCCGCCGAGGCATGGAATCCCACGAGCTTGAAATGAAAGATATTCAAAGCCTGCCCGACTATCGCAACCTTCCCATCGACAAGGTGGGCATCAAGAACCTGCGATACCCCATCACCGTCCTCGACCGGCGCAATGGATACCAACACACCGTGGCCAGCATCAACATGTACGTGGATCTGCCCCACCGGACCAAGGGCACCCACATGAGCCGATTCGTCGAGATTCTGAATGCGTACCGACTAGAACTTTCCCTCAAGAAGATTTCCGATATCCTGGCGGAGATGAAAACCCATCTCAACGCCGCCTCCGCTCACATTGAAATCAGCTTTCCCTACTTCATCGAAAAAAAAGCCCCCGTCAGCAGAGCCAAGGGGCTCATGGATTACACTTGCAGTATTCGCGGCAACAGCGGTCCCGACGGCAAGGTGGACCTGATATCGAAAGTCGTCGTGCCCATCTCCTCGGTGTGCCCCTGTTCCAAGGAAATCAGCGAGTGCGGAGCCCACAACCAGCGGGGGGAAGTCACGCTCCAGGTTCGATTCAAACGCTTCATCTGGATCGAGGACATGATCGAACTGGTTGAGGGCGCGGCGTCCTGCGAGGTGTTCTCGGTCCTCAAACGAGTGGATGAAAAATCGGTTACCGAAGCAGCGTACCGGAATCCCAAGTTCGTGGAGGATATCGTCAGGGATGTCGCTGCCGCCTTGAAACAGGATGAGAACATCACGTGGTTTTCCGTGGGAGCCGAGAATTTCGAATCCATCCATAACCATTCCGCCTATGCCCAGATCACCAGCTGCTGATCGGGTGGGCCATTCCCCCTGCGCGACCGCCTAGTACCGCTGTTCCGCACCCGAAGAATCGAATCGGACCTCGCCTGAGCCCCTTTCTCCCTTCATGATTGGAAACCGGCTCACCCGCCGGTAAAAAAGTGCTGGATTGCATGCAAAAAGGTTGACAAAAAGTCGAGAAGTTCTTTATAGTTCGCGCTGTTAACCCGCAAAGACAACGCTTCCTCACAGTTTCCAACATTTGTTTTATAAGATATTTCGGAACGTTTAAACCTATTTGCTCGTTCAGGCTGTGAATTTGAGACCTTCGTACCAAGATGAAAAATTGCATGTAAATAAAGGGATCGGCTTCCATTCCAGAAATACTCGTTCATAACGATCACATCTCGTGAAGGAGGAAAACTTAGCATGGCCAAAAAGGAAACAAAGTTCAAAATCAAGGACAAGACGGTTTTGAGGAGTCTCGGCCTCGGCGGGTATTTTGGCGGCGGCGCCGAAGGGATGGTCGATGTCAAAGACGGCAAAATCGTCCGCGTCCGCCCGATGCAGTACGGGTGGAAGTACAAGAAGGAGGAGGTCCGGCAGTGGAAGATGGAGCGAGACGGCAAATCCATCGCACCGGCCTGGAAGTCGCTGCCGGGTCCGTTTTCGCTGGCCTACAAGAAGCGGGTGTATTCGCCCAACCGGATCAAATATCCCATCAAGCGGGTGGACTGGGACCCCAACGGGGAACGCAACCCCCAGAACCGCGGAAAAAGCAAGTTCGTGAGAATCTCATGGGACGAGGCTGCCAGCATTATTGCCAGTGAAATCAAACGGATCCACGACGCCTACGGCCCTTACGCCGTTTTGCTCCAAGGCGACGGTCACGGCGAATGCAAGACCATCAACACTCCCCACGGCCACCCGGGCGTTCTTTTGGACCACCTGGGAGGGTTCACGCTTCAGGTCCGCAACCCCGACAGCTGGGAAGGCTGGTACTGGGGCGCCAAGCACGTTTGGGGCCAGGGTGCCCAGGGGATCATGTACCCGGCGGCCAACATCGTGAAGGACACCACCGAGCACGCCGACATGGTGCTCTTCTGGGGGTGCGACCCGGAGACCACGCCATGGGGCTTCACCGGCCAGTTCGCCAGCCGGCTGTGCTACTTCTGGAAGGAAGTCGGCATCAAGCAGGTGTACATCTGCCCGGACCTCAACTACGGCGCGGCGGTGCACGCGGACAAGTGGATTCCGGTGCTTCCCAACACCGATGCCGCCCTCCAACTGGCCATCTGCCATGTGTGGATTACCGAAAAGCTTTACAAGAAGGACTACGTCGACACTCACGTCGTCGGCTTCGACAAGTTCGCCGAATACGTGCTTGGGAAGGAAGACGACACTCCCAAGACGCCGGCGTGGGCATCGAAGAAGTGCGGAATTCCCGAGTGGACCATCAAGGCGCTGGCGCGCGAGTTCGCGGCCAAAACCACCTCCATCGCCCACTACTTCGGGGGCGGATTCATCCGGGGGCCGTTCGCCCATGAAGCGGCGCGCCTGGAGTGTATCCTCCTGGGCATGCAGGGATTGGGAGGCCCCGGCGTTCATCAGCATCAGCTGACTTACTTCGGCATGCCGCGAGCCGAGAAGCTGGGGGGCACCTTTTTCTGGAACCCCGAGATCGAGGAGCGGCTCTCCTTGCCGGTCATGTCTTCCGTCACCGCCTGGCAGGAGCAGATCCTGCCCAAAACGCTCATCCAGATGGCCATCGAGTCGGATGAGCCGATCCGGTGGCATGCGACCGGCGCCCAGAACGCCCTGGTGCAGGACCAGTTCAACGAATACACCTATCCCATTCCCAAGGACAAGGGCGGCAGCGAGATCCATATGATCTGGACCGACACGCCGTGCCGCATCACCTGCTGGAACCACGGGAATACCACCGAACTGGCCATGCGCAACCCGAAGATCGAGACCATCGTCGCCCAGCATCCATGGCTGGAGAACGACTGTCTCTACGCGGACATCATCCTGCCGGTGAACACCTACATGGAAGTCGACGACATCATCACCAACATCCGCCAGGGAACCCAGCAGCCTAATATCATGATTGCGGAGAAAGCCATCGAGCCCATCGGCGAGTCGAAAAGCGACTTCGAGGTCGTGCTCGAGGTGGGAAAAAAGCTCGGCATGGAACAGACCCTCACGGAAGGGATGACCATAGCCGACATGCAGAAGAAGATCTGGGAATACATGGGCGGCGACAATCTGGTCACCTGGGAGCAGCTGACGGAGAAAAAATACTGGTGCTACAATACGGCCGAGGACTGGGAAGTCGACACCCCCGGATTTCGCAACTTTTACAATGACCCTGAAAAATTTCCGTTGGCCACGCCGTCGGGCAAGCTGGAGTTCTACTCGGAGCGCCTGGCCAAGCACTTTCCGGACGACAAGGAAAGGCCGCCGTTTCCCAAGTGGGTCGAAAAAAGCCACAACCACGACGAACGGATGTCCAGCCATCGGTCGAAAATGTTTCCGCTGCTGCTGATGTCCAACCACGGCCGCTGGCGCGTTCATGCCCAGTGCGACGACATCACCTGGACCCGGGAAGCACCCACGTGCAAGATACTCGGCCCGGATGGATACAAATACGAGCCGTTGTGGCTCCACACGTCCGAGGCCGAGAAAAGAGGCATCAAGCACGGCGACATCGTGAAGATCTTCAACGAGCGGGGCATCGTCCTGGCCGGCGCCTACGTCACCGAACGGCTCCGTCCCGGCGTCGCCTACATCGACCATGGCGCGCGCCATGATCCCATCAAGGTCGGAGAAATCGAGCGCGGCGGCGCGATCAACACCATCAGCCCCGAGCCGGTTACCTCCGAAAACTGCCCCGGCAACGTCGTGCAGGGGTATCTGGTACAGGTGGAGCGGCTGGACTGGAGCGAGATGGACCGGTGGCGCC
>JBMNCP010000050.1:0-8742 GCA_049366795.1 Desulfobacterales bacterium | reverse complement strand
GGATAGCCTACTTTTTTTGCCCCCCGAATTTATTCCCGAAAGTTGAGTTATTGGTTATTGGTTATTGGTTATTGGTTACTGGTTATTGGTTATTAGGTACTCGCGTCTCGTTGCTTTCGTCTCGAGCCTCGCGCCTTCCGCCTTTAGCCTTGTGCCTTTAGCCGTTGCTTTTTCTACTCGCTGCTTTCGCTTTTTTCTCGAGCCTCGAGCCTCGAGCCTCGGGCCTTTAGTCTTTGCCTTTCTACTCGTTGCTTTGATCTCGCTACTCGCTACTCGTTATTGGTTATTGGTTATTGGTTATTAGGTACTCACGTCTCGTTGCTTTCTACTCGCTGCTCGATCCTGTGTCTCCTCGAGCCTCGCGCCTTCCGCCTTTAGCCTTGTGCCTTTAGCCTTTAGCCTTTTGCCTTTAGCCGTTGCTTTTTCTACTCGCTGCTTTCGCTTTTTTCTCGAGCCTCGCGCCTCGGGCCTTTAGTCTTTGCCTTTCTACTCGCTGCTTTGATCTCGCTGCTCGTTGCTTTCTACTCGCTGCTTTCGCCTTTCGCCTTTCGCCTCGAGCCTCGAGCCTCGCGCCTTCCAAAATCCTCGAACCCGCCACCCCGGTGATCTTCGTGCTGACGATACGGTTCGTCAGGTGATCTCCGCCTTCGAGGACCACGTTCTGATAGTTGCCGGAGACGCCTTTGAGCATGCCGGTCCGGTGGTCCCGGCGTTGTTCGGTGAGAACGTCCAGTGTCCTGCCGACCTGTGCTTCCATGAATTCGCTTCGTTTTAAATCGCCCAGTCGGCGGATTTCGCTGCATCGCGCCTTGGCCACATCGGGAGACACCTGGTCGGGGAAGTGGAACGCGGGGGTTCCCTTCCTGGGGGAAAACGGGAAAACATGGAGATAGGTGAGAGGAAGCCCTTCGATCAGGTCGAGCGTGTTCCGGAAAGCCGCTTCGGTCTCCCCGGGGAATCCGGCCAGCACGTCCGCTCCGATCGCGGCGTGGGGCATGGCTTCGCGCGCTCGCTGAACCCTGTCACGGAATAGCGCCCGGTCATAGGGTCTTTTCATTCGCTTCAGGATGTCGTCGTCCCCGCTTTGTAGCGGCAAGTGGAAATGGGGGCAGATGACGCCGGAGTGCGCCACGCACCGGATGAGGTCGTCCGAAAGCTCGTTGGGCTCCACGGAGCTCAGCCGCACCCGGCTGACAGGCCGGAGCTTCTCGATGCGTTCCACCAGATCGAGAAGATGGGTCGCGGGGTGGAGGTCGCCGCCATAGGCCCCCAGGTGGATCCCGGTGAGAACCACTTCCTGGAAGCCCGCGGCCCCGAAGGCGGCAAGGGCTTCGAGGGCGGCGTCCGTCGGAAGGCTTCGGCTCCGCCCGCGTGCATGGGGGACGATGCAGTAGGTGCAGAACTGATCGCATCCGTCCTGCACCTTGAGAAAGGGTCTCGTGCGGGTGCCGGATGAAACGACCGCGGGCGGCGCCAGCGGACCGTGATCGGTTTCCCGCTTGGAGATCGATGCGGATTCAGACGGGTCCCGGTCGATGATCCCGGGAATGATCGATGAAAGTCTGCCCTTGTCAGCCGCGCCCACGACAGCGGCGACACCCCCGATTTCCCGAATCGCTTCAGGCTCGGTCTGGGCATAACAGCCCGTGACGATGACCTTTGCCTTGGGGTGAAGCCGCTGAAGCTGCCGGATGACCTGGCGGGACTGCATCGACGCCCTGCCGGTGACGGTGCACGTGTTGACAACACACAGATCGGCGGCTTCGCCATCGACGACCTGAGACCATCCTGCCGCCTGGAGCTCCCGGACCAGCGCTTCCGATTCAGCGGTGTTGACCTTGCATCCGAGGGTGGTGATCGTGAATTTCATTTTCCATGAACCGTGATTCGTGAGCCGTGAACCGTGAATCGTGAATGGTGATTCGTTATTGGTGAATCGTGAGCCGTGGTGGAGACATCGTTGTCATCGACACTTCATCGACTCACTAACCCTTACGCCCCCAAATTTTTGGCCTTTCTTTCTACTTTCTACTCGCTGCTCGCTGCTTTCCCTCGAGCCTCGAGCCTCGCGCCTTTAGCCTTTAGCCTTTCACCTTTAGCCTTTAGCCTCTCTTTGATCTTTGATCTTTGATCTTTGATCTCGTTTCTTTGATCTCGTTTCTTTGCCTTTCCCCGATAAAATCCACCCCCCGCCGATCACTTCGTCACCGATGTAGAAAACGGCCCCCTGTCCGGGCGCCACGGCCTTTTGCGGGGACCGGAAGCGGACCCGGACCCGGTTGGTGCCTGCCGGTTCGATCGAGGCTTCGGCGCCGCGGTGGCGGTAGCGGACCTGGACGGACACCGCAGCCGGAAAGTCCGTCGGCTTCCGGATCCAGTTGACGTCTCCCACCTCGAACGCCTCCTGCCCGAGGCTTTCCCTGAACCCCACGACGAGCCGGTTGTTTTCCCTGTCGATGCCGACCACGTAGTACGGCGCCTGCGCCGGGCAGTCGATTCCCCGGCGCTGTCCGACGGTGTAGAGATGCAGTCCCTTGTGCCGGCCGATTTCACGGCCCTCGGTGTCGACGATCGGGCCCGGACCGGGAAGGGCGATGCCCTGCCGGGCGATGAAATCGGAGTAGGTCTGGTTGCGGATGAAGCAGATGTCCTGGCTTTCGGAAGTCACTGTGGGGACGAGCGCCTCACGGGCGGCTATTCTCCGCACCTCGGTTTTCCGCATGGAGCCGAGCGGAAACCGGGCGTGGGCCAGCTGATCGGGGGTCAACCGCGACAGAAAATAGGACTGGTCCTTTGCCGGGTCAACGCCGCGAAAGAGTCGAACTCCGCCGGCATCCGGCGTCAGGCGGGCATAGTGGCCGGTAGCCAGGCTGTCGGCGCCGAGAAGCCGGGCGTGGCGGAGGAGGGCGCCGAACTTGATCCCGGGGTTGCAGACCAGGCAAGGGTTGGGGGTCAGACCTGCCAGGTAGGACCCGGCGAAATAGTCGACCACCGTCTCCCGGAATTCACCGGAAAGGTCGATGACGGACAAGGGGATCTCCAGCCGGTCGCCCAAGGCCTGGATCGCATCGGGCACGGCTTTTGAGTCCGCGTCAGCGGAGGAGGCGGATTCGAATCCGGTACGGAAATGCAGGGCGATGATCCGGCGGCCGGTCCGCTTGAGCAGGAAGGCCGCCACCATGGAGTCCACTCCACCGGAGACGGCAACGGCAATGGTGGACATCACTCGAAGAAGACTTTGTCGATCGGGCGTACCGACATAGCGCGGGTGGGGCAGGCAGTGATGCAGAGTTCACACAGACTGCACTTGGACTGGTCGAAGCTCACCGACATGTCGGTGCGGTCCACGCAAAGGGCGCCCGTCGGGCAGACCGCGGTGCAGGCGCCGCAATGGGTGCACAACTTGTTGTTGCGCTTGATCTCGCGCCCCGCTTTCTGGACATCGACGCCCTGATCCTTCAGGTAGTTGACTCCATCCCTGAAATGCTTTCGTTCCCCGGAAAGCTCGAGGACCATCACCCCTTCCTTTCGGGGCAGAATGGTCGCCCAGAGAATGTTGAACGTCAGCTCGAATTTACGGGCAAGATCGCAGACGATGGGTTTCTGAACTTCGGTTTTCGGAAAACGCAGCACCAGGATTTTGGAATACACTCTATGCCTCCGGTCGGGAACATTTCATCGACATTCGTGAATGGTTAAGTCTCAAAACTGATTTTCCACCGCCCGTGTGGGAGGGGACCATGGGGAGGGTGATCGGACAGACGGTAGGCTTCACCCTCACCCCGACCCTCTCCCATCGAGGGAGAGGGAGGCCTTTGGCCTTTCGCCTTGAGCCTTTGGCCTTTCGCCTTGGACCTTTCGCCTTGGACCTTTAGCCTTTCTTCTTGACCTTGTCCTCTTAATGGGTCTCCAGCCGCCTGTCAATACGGGTCGGGATCCGGGAAACCGTCAGGAATGGGAGCTCATGCAGTTGATTCAAAGGGTCGAATCTTCTATAGAAAGGTGGGGATAAGGCGAAAGGCGAAAGGCGAAAGGCGAAAGGCTAAAGGCGAAAGGCTAAAGGCGAAAGGCTCGAGGCTAAAGGCTAAAGGCTAAAGGGTAAAGGCTGGAGGTGAAAGGCTCGAGGGGACATGGGATCGAGCAGCGAGTAACGAGTCGCGAGAAAAAGCAGGCCGGAGGCTTGAGGCCAAAAGCTCGAGGAAAGGCAAAATCATATACGCCTGCTTCGAATTCCCTTGAGCAGAGAATACCGAATTAACTTATTGATATAACCCAATTCAAAAGGCACTTTTCTTTGATCTTTGATCTTTGATCTTCGATCTCGCAGTTCGCGCGTGTCGCGTTTTAGGACCTAATGAACCGTTTCGCCTACCGAACCACCGGGCTCGCCATCAAAGCGCTTGCCGGCCTTTCCAGGGCCCGGACCCATCTGCATAGCCAGGAGAACATTCCCCGCGGCTCCCTCATATTCGTCGTCAACCACTTCACCCGGATCGAAACCCTGCTGATGCCTTATCTGCTCCATCGCCTGACCGGGGTTCCGATCTGGTCGCTGGCGTCCGAGCGGCTTTTCAACGGTTCGCTCAAAAACTTCCTGGATCGGGTGGGTGCGATCTCCACGCGCAACCCCAAGCGGGATGAGCTCATTGTCAAAACCCTGCTGACGGGAGAGGCCGCCTGGGTGATTTACCCGGAAGGCCGGATGGTGAAGAGCAAGAAAATCGTGGAAAAAGGCCGGTATGTCATCTCCTATGCCGGCGGGAAGCGGGCGCCGCATACCGGCGCGGCCACTCTGGCGCTGCGGACGGAGTTTTATCGGCAGCGGCTGAGGGCACTCCAGTCGACGAACCCGCAGGAGGCGGAGCGGTTGAAGGCGGTGTTCAAGATCGACGACCTGGAGCCGGTTTTCAACGGCCGCACCTTCATCGTGCCCGTCAACCTGACCTACTATCCGATCCGCGCCCGGGAAAACATCCTGACCCAGCTTGCTCAACGGATACGTGAGGATATCCCGGATCGGCTCATCGAGGAGCTCATGACCGAAGGGACCATGCTGCTGTCCGGCGTGGACATCGACCTTCGCTTCGGAAAACCCATCGAAATCAAGCATTGCCTCAAATGCCACCGCATCAGCCGCGATATCGAGACGCCGGACCGTTTCGGCTTCGACGACGTCATCGCATCCCGCATCCGGATGCGAAGAGAGGCGCTCAGGATCATGAAGCGGTACATGGACGCGATCTACCGGCTGACCACCGTCAACCACGACCACCTTTTTGCGTCCATATTGAGAATGATGCCCTACGGCCGGATCCCGGAAATGGATTTGCGCCGGAGGGTCTACCTGGCCGTTGGGCTTTGCGCCCGGGATCGGGGCTGCTGCCTGCACCGAAGCCTCGAGGAGGACCAGCTCCACCTGCTCACCGATGACCGGTACGGCAAATTCCGGGACTTTGTCGACCTGGCCGTGCAGAAAGGGGTGCTGGCCAGGGACGGGGATGTCCTGGTCAAGAACAAACCCCTCATGAAGGCTCCGTTCGAGTTTCACCGGGTACGGCTCGACAATCCGATCGGCGTGATTGCCAATGAAGTCGAACCGCTGACCGCCACGCTTCGATGCCTCAGAAGGCTGTCATGGACCCCGAGCTCTTTTGTGCGGCGCAGAATCGCCCGCTTCCTGATGAAGAAGGCCGTGGAAGATTATGAAGCGGACTTCAAGGCCTATTTCAAGGAGGGCGAATCCAAGGACCGTTCCGTCGGGATGCCCTTTCTTCTGAAGGGACGCCGCCGCCGGCTCGGCGTCGTGCTCGTACACGGGTACATGGCCGCTCCGATGGAGGTCCGGGGGCTTGCGGATTATCTTCACCAGCAGGGTTTCTGGGTTTACGCGCCGAGGGTCAAGGGACACGGAACCTCGCCGGAAGACCTGGCCCGGCGCGGCCACGAGGAGTGGATCCGATCCGTGGAGGAAGGATATGCACTCATGAGCTGCCTGTGCCGACGGGTAGTGATCGGGGGATTTTCCAACGGCGCCGGGCTCGCGCTGGAGCTGGCTTCCCGGATTCCGGAGGCTGCGGGTGTCTTCGCGGTCAGCCCGCCGTTTCGCCTGCAGGATTTTTCGGCCCGCTTCGCTCCCGCGCTGCATTTCTGGAACCGGGTGATGGACCGGGTCCACCGGGACAATGCCAAAATGGAGTTCGTCGAGAACCGCCCGGAGCACCCCCACATCAACTATCTACGAAATCCTATTTCCGGCGTGCGGGAACTCGACCGACTGATGGAGCGCGTCGAGGACAGGCTCCGCTTCGTGGACATTCCCGCCCTGGTCATTCAATCCGAGGCCGACCCGGTCGTTCTCCCGGAGGGGACCCGCAAGGTCTTCCGACAGCTCGGAACCCGGGACAAGACCTATATCACCTTCAATTTCGACCGCCACGGCATCCTTTTAGGCCAGGGCGCCGACCGGGTCTACCGCGCCGTCGCTGATTTTCTGAAACACCTGGAAACGATAGAGAAAATAAAGCCCGACCGGAAATCCAAGGACTCGAGAAAGCTGGAAGCTCCCGGGGAAAGCAGCGAGCAGCGAGAGGCGGAATCAAAGAAAGGCTAAAGGCGAAAGGACAAAGGCCCGAGGCTCGAGGCGCGAGGCGCGAGGCTCGAGAAAAGCGTAACGAGATCAAAGTATGAAAGAAAGGCCAAAGGCTAAAGGCGTGAGGCTCGGGCCTCGAGCCTACTTTCTATTCGCTGCTTTGATCTCGCTCCTCGCTACTCGTTATTGGTTATTGGTTATTGGTTATTGGTTATTAGGTGCCGCGTCTCGTTGCTTTCGCCGTTTCCCTCGCGCCTCGAGCCTTTAGCCTTTGTCAGTTGCTCGCGTCTCGCTGCTTTCTACTCGTTGCTTTCGCCGTTTCCCTCGCGCCTACTTTCTATTCGCTGCTTTGATCTCGCTGCTCGCTACTCGTTATTGGTTATTGGTTATTGGTTATTAGGTGCCGCGTCTCGTTGCTTTCGCCGTTTCCCTCGCGCCTCGAGCCTCGAGCCTCGAGCCTTTCGCCTTTCGCCTTTCGCCTTTAGCCCTTAGCCTTTCGCCTTTCTACTTTGATCTTTGATCTCGCCGCAAGGCGACCCCCTTGACAGACCAAAAACCTGCGCTATCGTGCTTCCAGGTGGTTGCAAAACCTCCTTTAATCTCCTCGTCTCAGGGGGCGGCCTTCTCCGGGCCGCCCTTTCTTTATGGGGCTTATGAACGCTATTGCCATTATCATCCTGACCGCACTCTTGGCCGATTTTCTGCTGCACCTGGCTGCCGATTTCCTGAATATCCGTGCCTCGGCATCCGGGATACCCGAACGTTTTCGGGAGCTGTTTACCCCTGAGCGCTATCGGCAGGCCCGGGAATACCTGCGGGTGCACACCCGGTTCGGGTGGGCGGCTTCGAGCGTCTCCCTCGCCCTGGTGCTCGCTTTCTGGTTTGGCGGCGGCTTCCCGTACCTGGACCGGTGGGTGAGATCGTGGGGTTTCGGGCCGGTGGTCACCGGGCTTCTGTTTTTTGGGGTCCTTGGCGGCCTGAAGGCGGTCGTCTCCGTGCCGTTCAGCGCTTATGCCACCTTCGTAATCGAGGAGCGCTTCGGGTTCAACCGGACCACATGGAAGACCTTTCTGGCGGACCGGATCAAGGGCCTCGTTCTGGGAATCGTTCTGGGGGCGCCGCTGGCCGCCGCTGTCCTGGCCTTCTTCGAAACCGCGGGTTCCAATGCATGGTGGCTGTCCTGGCTGGGGGTGGTCGGGTTCATGCTGGTCATGCAGTACGTGGCACCCACCTGGATCATGCCGCTTTTCAACCGATTCGAGCCCCTGGAGGAGGGCGAGCTCAAGAACGCCATCATGGCCTATGCCCGGAGGATTGGTTTTCCGCTGGAAAATGTCATGGTCATGGACGGCTCCAAAAGGTCGGGCAAGGCCAACGCCTTCTTTACCGGATTCGGCCGCCGAAAACGCATCGTCCTGTTCGACACCCTCGTCAGGGACCACACCGTCGACGAGCTGGTGGCGGTGCTGGCCCACGAGATGGGCCACTACAAGAAGCGCCACATCCTTCAGGGCCTGCTGATGGGCATCGCGCAGATGGGGGTGATGTTCTACCTGCTGTCCATTTTCATCTCCCATCCGGCCCTGTTCGAAGCCTTTTACATGGACCAGGTGTCGGTATACGCCGGCTTCGTTTTTTTCGGGATGCTCTACTCGCCCATCGACTTTTTCACGGGTCTGGCCGTCATGGCCTGGTCACGGAAAAACGAATACCAGGCAGACCGCTTCGCGGCGGAAACCACGGCAAACCCCGAAGCCATGGCCAACGCGCTGAAAAAGCTGTCCGTCAGCAACCTCTCCAACCTTCACCCCCATCCCTTCTACGTCGCCCTGAACTATTCCCACCCACCGGTGCTTGAGAGGATCCGGGAGATCGAAAAAAAATCGAGATCAAAGATCAACGATCAAAGATCAAAGAAAAAAACCGAAGTGGCGAGCTGAAAACAGGCCCGAGGCTCGAGGCTCGAGGAGGAAGGCCATAGAAAGGCCAAAGGCTAAAGGCTAAAGGCTAAAGGCGCGAGGAAAAGCAGAGGCGAGCAGAAAGTAACGAGCAACGAGCAGAAAGTCGCGAGTAGAAGGGCAAAAGGCACGAGGTGCGAGGCTCGAGGCGCGAGGAAAAAGCAAAAGCAACGAATAACCAATCACCAATAACCA
>JBMNCP010000049.1:0-3340 GCA_049366795.1 Desulfobacterales bacterium | reverse complement strand
CCGGAAATTCTCAGCGGAGCAGATATGGAATCTCCACCCAAAGGGCGTCCTCCGGGCAGGACACCTCACACGGGAGGCAGAACCAGCAGTTGCGGTACATGCCGAAAGGCGTCCCGCAGGAATAGCACCTTCCGGCTTCGGCCCTGGCCTCTTCGGGCGTCAGGGTTCTTTCCAGTTCCTGGAAATCACCGCCGCCCTGGAACCGGTGGGCCGGCGGGTTCACCCGCGGCCGATCCGCCCCCCGGGAAGTATCTATTTCAAAGTCGGTAACCACCGGGCCTGCGTAGTCGCGGTTGTAGGTCAGGGACTGGCCCGCCAGCAGACGGTCGACCGATTCCGCCGCCCTCCTGCCGGAGGCCATCGCCCTCACCACCGAGGACGGCCCCGAGAAACAGTCCCCGGCCAGGAACACCCTCTCCCTGGCGGTCTGAAGAGTCAGCGGATCGGCCGAGCCTAAATCAGCCGGAAATTTCTCCAGGGCGTCCCCCGCCTGACCTATCGCCATGACGACGTAATCGCAGGCAATTTCCCGCCTGTCGCCGTCATCGAAGCAGGGATTGAAGCAGCCCTGCTCATCGAACACCGCCGTGCAGCGCCTGAGTTCCACTCCGGCGGCCCTGCCGCCCTCGCCGGTTATCCTGACCGGCCCCCACGCGCAATCGAGGCTCACCCCCTCCGAAACCGCCTGAAGGACCTCGTGCTCGAAGGCCGGAAGCTCCCCGCGGGACTCCAGGCTCACCACCGTGACGGACGCAGCCCCCAGCCTGAGGGCCGTCTGGGCCGAGTCCACGGCCGCGTTGCCGCCCCCTATGACCACAACCCGGCCCTTCAATTCCGGGCCCTTCCCTTTCCTCGCGGACTCGAGAAGGGAAAGAGCCGTGTACACCCCGGAAAGCTCCTCTCCCTCAACCCCGGCGGCCTTGGAGCCGCCCAGTCCGGCAGCCACGATCACTGCGTCGAACTCCTCCTCCAGATCTTCAAGGGAGGGCTTTTCCCCGACCCTGACCCCGCAGCGGAATTCCACGCCGAGGGATTCCAACAGACCGATTTCCCTGAAAACAGTCTCCTCCGGCAGCCGGAATGCCGGAATCACCCGGTCAAGAAGCCCCCCTGGCTTCTCCGCCGCTTCCAGCACAACAACATCGTGGCCCTTGACGGCCAGGTCGAAGGCGGCCGTCAGGCCCGCGGGCCCGGAGCCCACGACTGCGACCCTCCGCCCCGTGGGTGCGGACTTTTCAGGCGCCGGAACGCTGTCAGACCCCGGAAACAGGTAGCGCTTGAGCGCCCGGATCGCCACCGGCTCGCCTGTGACCGTCTTCCTGTGACAGTTGCTCTCGCAGGGGTGGTCGCATATCCTTCCCAGAAGCTCGGGAAAGGGAAGGTCCTTCAGCACCTGTTCCCTCGCCTTTTCGTCCTCGCCCCTGGCGATCAGCCTCACGTACCCCTGGGCGTTGACCCCCAGCGGGCAGGCCTGCCTGCACGGAGCCAGCTTCATCCTCAGGTTGTCCAGAATGCATCGATCCACGCAAATTCCGCAATAAATGCACTTGTCGTGGTCGATCGTAATATTGTCCGATAGTGCTTCTAGAAGATTCAGGCGATCCATGGCAACCTAGCCTTTCATCTTTATGATATCTTTGTGGGAAACACGCACATCCTCGAGACTGTCCCCTATGGTCAGGACAATGTGCTTGAGCCAGTTTTCGTCGTCCCGCTCCGGATAATCCGAACGCGTGTGCCACAGCCCCCACCTGCTCTCGGTGCGCTCCCTGGAGGCCAGAGCGCTCATGCGGGCGCACTGTATTATGTTCTCCACCTCGTAGAGCTTGAACAGGTCGTGAATGTCGGCGACCCTGGCCATCGTTCCCGCTTCTTCGGCGAAGCGGTCCATCCACCACAGGGCCCTGTCGAGCTTGTAGGCGTTTTTCGGCGGCTTGATATAATCGTTGATGATGCGGCGGACCTTGAATTCGAATTCCTCCACCGGCACGGGGTTCCCCGACCGCGACATCTTCTCGGCCATGTCCCTTTCGAATTCCTCCACCTGGGACTCGTCCAGCCCGGGCATCGGAATCCCGGCCGCGTAGCGGGTCGCCTCCTCGGCGCCGATCATTCCGAAAACCAGCGCGCCGCTCAGGTGTCCCCTGGCCACCAGGGAGGTGTCACCGGCCGCGTAGAGCCCGGGCACCGTGGTTTCGGCCTTCTCGTTCACGACCACCCCCGTGAGGCCGTGGCCCCCGCACAGGTAGCAGTCCGTCGGCCAGAGCTCTATTTCACCGGTCCGGAAATCCACCCCCCGGCCCTTGAAAAAACGCTCCTGCACCGGCCGCTCGGTCGTGAAAAGGATCTCCTCCACTTCCCGGATCTTTTCCTCCGGAAGGTGGCTCATTATTATGCGCATGGGCCCCCTCTCGGCCTGGTGCTCGGCGTGCATCAGCGGAATCCCAGGGTGGGACTGGTGGAACGCCTCCCCGAAGGCGTTAAGCAGGTGCGCCCCGCGCGTGAGGGTTATATAGAGGAGAGGCGCATTGATGTCCTTGATGATGTAGTAGACCAGGGTGTATTCGAAGCCGCTCAGGGCCGCGCCCGCCCGGTAGGCCAGAATGTACCCGTCGCCCGTGTTTCCGGGAAAGTCGTAGCCCCCGTAAAGGTACCCGTTTTCCGGAAGTCCGAAGCGTGCCGTGCCTCCGGCGGAAAGTATCACAGACTTCGCCCTGCAGAGCACCAGTTCCCCGGTTCTCACATTGAGTCCTATCGCCCCGGCCACCCGCTCACCGTCCTTCAGGAGCCGCACCGCCATGACACGGTTCACCGGCCTGGCCCCCAGTTCCATGGCCCTGTCCGCAAGAATCCTTTTGAGCTCAGGCTCCTTCATCGTCACGCAGAAGCGGCCCTTGGGGTGGACCTGGAGGCGTTCATACTCCCCGTTTTCGTCCCGGGGAAAATAAACGCCCAGATCGATGAGCTTCTGCATCATCTCCCAGCTCCGTTCGGCCATGACGTAGTTGGGGGGTTCGTCCATGATCCCCTCGCAGGCGATTCCGTTGGACTCCACGTAGAGTTCCGGGCTTTCGTGGCCGGGAACGGCCACGATGTTGAGCGCGTCCATCCCGCGGGCGATGCACCCGGAATAGTGGATGTCCCCTTTCTCGAACACCACCACCTTCTGCCCCGGGTCAGCTTCGGCCGCTCTAATCGCCGCCATGGCTCCGGCGCTCCCCCCGCCGATCACCAGCACATCGGCTTCGATCACGTGTCGATTCCGCAAAATCATCTCTCCTTGATTTAAAATTTTATCGAAAAAATATTCAACCAAACAAACGCCCGTTGCACTTGTTGC
>JBMNCP010000048.1:31211-123693 GCA_049366795.1 Desulfobacterales bacterium | reverse complement strand
CCATACGGCCGGAAATATTTGTAATCGTACTACTTACCCGGTCATCCCCGTTGAAGATGATCGCTACGGTTTTTTCGAGGTCAGCCATCAGCCGGTCCGCTTCGGTTTGATCGTCTTTTCATAGTGCTTGGCCCACAGCGCGAGCTCGGTGTCGGAGCAGTAGTCATACGGAAACAGGTTCGGAAACGCCTGGTAGAGAAAGCAGCGCTTGTCCAGGCAGAGGTTCAGCGCGGCTCTGACGGCGGGGTCTCGCCAGAGCCGCTCGATTCCCCCGGGTCTTGGCCCTGCCCGGTGAGCTCCAGGATCTTGGTGGTGACCGAGTAGAATTCGATCGGAAACGTGCGGCAAAGCTTGATCGCGTCCTTGCGCTCGAGCTTGGGGTCCACGGCCGCCACCATCAGGAGCTCGAGCCGGGTCGCCGTATCGGGCGCGAGCTTGTCGTTGAAGCCCAGCGCCTCGAGCACGGCCTCGGCTTTCTGCTCGCCGCCGCCGGCCGACATGAGCCGGCCAGCGATCTGGAGCGCGTCCCGGCGCTTGCCCTCGGCCTCCTTGATCAACCCCAGCTCCTGCCCGGTGACCCCGCGCACCGTGAACACTGGCTCGGAGCCCTCGGAGAATAGGCCGCCCAGGGCCGGCACTTTCACCGTCCCGGTCCTGGGCTGGTACTTCGTCTCCCGGAACCGCGAGAGGTCGAATGCCATTACGCGACCACCCTTTCCGCCGCGAGCTCGGCCGCGATCACGCAGTTTGCGAGCATGCCCCCGTCGGTTTCGAACGTGGGCGGCACGCCCAGGTACCCCTGGCAGAGAATGTACTCATCTTCCAGCCGGTCCGGGTAGAACCGGAAGAAGAGCGATTCACCCTTCAGCGCGTACAGCGGGTCGGTGAGCCCGGAGAGCTTGGCCGTGAACGAGCCCTGGTTGAGTGTTCGGGTCACCTTGCCGACGCTCTTCCCGTAGTACTCCTCGGAACTGATGCTGACACCCTCCTCCGGCGGCACGAAATCCTTTGAGATCTGCACCTGGGAGAAGGCCGGCGTGGAGTAGGACGCATAGATCTTCTTCGCCGCTGAGCTCGACCCCGCATCGTCGCTGTGGATCTGCGGCAGCGCGGAGGCAAACACGACCTTCGCGTAGTCGATCGCGCCGTCTTCGACTACATAGGGGTAGACGTCCCACACCGGGTAGTTGTAGCGCTCGCGGGAGTCCCCATCCACCTGCACGATCTCGCTGGCGGCGATCGCTGCGGCATCCTGGCTGGAGAGTTTCACCTGGGCGATTTCAATCGAGGTCGTGGGAATCCACGGCGGCCCGCCGTCCTCGCCGCGGCCGGCTGCAAAAGAGGTCCCTTCCGCCCCCTCGACCACCGCGATCGCGCCGGCCGCGTTCACGGTGATGGAGTAGATCTGGTAGTTGGAGACGGTGGGCCTGGCAATCGCCTGGTCCACTGCGGCGTCCACCTCCACCTCAGCGCCTGCGAGGTAGCATTTGCCGGCGGAGATATCGACGACATCGTTCGAGCCGGAGGCGGCGACACCCACGACCAAGCCGCTCTTGACGCCGTTCGGCATGACGGCGGCCGCAAACCCGGAGCGCTGGCTCCAGAGCTGGGCCGAGCTCTTGAATGTCTTGTGGTCGCTTTGTTCGGCCAGCGCGGTGGCGGCAACCTGGGTCTGGCCGGCCTCGTATTCCAGAATGGGATCTGACATGTCGAAAACTCCTTTCGTTTACAGATACGGGTTGCCCCGCTGCATGGTGTACTTGACGGCAAACTCGGCGACCGCCGAGCACTTGGTGTAGCCTGGATCCGGGGCCTCGCCCGGCGATCCGCCCGCGTAGGAGACGGATTTGACGGCTGAGACACCCGAGAGATAGCCGCGTTTCGGGTCGGCTCCGGCCGGCGGCCCGCTGATCGTGGCGATGCCGGTGATGGCCTCGCCATTCTGGTACCGCCCGGTGACGCCGCGCACCGTGATCGTCCCGGCGGCGTCGCCCTCATCCCATGAGCCTGACTCCACCTGGACGATGGCCACGCGGCCCGTGGCCTCGGATGTTGCGCCTGCGATCGTATCGCCCACGGCGGGCTCCGCATCGCCCGCCGAAAACGGAAGCGTCCATTCGGTGGCGAGAAACGCCTCGATCATGTCCGCCAGCATCGCCTCGCTCACGGCCACGTGATCCGGCCAGGCGAACTCGGAGAGCGCCTCGACCCTGACCAGCATCAGGAGATCGTCAGAGCCGTAGTCGGCCTCCACGGCGTCCTCCTGCGGGAATACGGACACGCCAGGTATCTCGGTCTTGGGGTCCGCGAATACCCGCCCCAGGTAGGCGTGGGCGCCGATTTCGGTTGCGAACCCGTTCGCCTGCCGGATCTGCGACGCCCGGGCGCGGAACGCATCTGATATCGATAGCCGGATGCTGTCGGTCATAGCTGGCTCAGCATAAATTTCAGTTCGTGGTCCACGTTTTTAAGCGCCCGCGCCGCGGCCTTTTTTTCGAGGTCCGATATCACCTCGGGCCTGGCCAGGATGTCCTCCACCCTGGGGCCGGTGAGCTCACGGATCGGCAGCCGGTACCGCTCCGGCAGCCCGGCGAATGCGGGCGTGGCCACGTTGGTGTTGCCGGTGCCGACGCGATCGCTTTTCCGCCAGAAGACGCCCACGTGACCGCTTTTCATCGTGGCCATGAAGGCGTGACGGACGATCACGCGCCGGGATGTCTTCTTCACCTTGACGGACACGCCGGCCTTCACGGCCCGGGTCTGCCGGAATTTGGCCAGCGGCACCGGCCGTCCCGCCCGCCAGGTGGATGCGGCGAGGCTGGTGAAACTCGCCTTGCGCATCTTGATCTCTTTTCTGATCACGGTCTTGGTGAGGTTCAGCTCCTCCGCCGCCGCATCGGTCATGTCGGTCCGGACGCCGGTGAGCGTTTTGTTGATCGCCCGCCGCAGCACGGTGTGCGATCCGTCCCGGACGCCGGAGAGCATCAGGTCGATCTCGCGCAGCCCGCTGATTTTGACCTCGATCGCCATCAGACCTGCACCTTTACGGTGTACCCGTCGTTTTCGAGCACCTGCCGGACCGCGTAATCCACAGATCCGACCGTGAAGACATCGCCAGCGGAGGGCTCCGCGCCGATCTCCGAGAGCCTGGCCTCGATCGTCGTCATCTGCTGCCAGGCGGAAAAGGCCTCTGCGGAAACGACGCTCGCTTCTTCTTCGAGCAGCACGAGGCAGGCCACCGGATCCCCGGCCTGCGGCGTGAACGTGGCGGCCTTCGCCATGCCGCGATCGGCGTCATAGATCTTATCCAGCATCCGGCTCACGTCGTCGTCGAAAGACATTCTGGTTCCCCCTGGAGTCAGAACATCCCCGGGCCGCTGCCCGTGGCCCGGGGTCAGTGAAACTCAGGGTCAGTCGGCGATGGTATCGTAGAACAGGCAGCCAGCATCCTTGCAGACGATCTCGAGATCGAGATACTCGGAGGCCTCCACCACGTAGGATTTGATCGACTTTTCCCAGTAGTAGCGGACCGTTCGATACGGGTTGTTGTTATCCGCCACCTGGGCCATAAGATCAGGAATGCCCTCGTCGCCAGGCCAGTTGAAGCAGTAGCCTGCGCTCGGGACCTCGATCGCCGGATTGGGCTCCTGGTAGTACAGCAGGGCCGCACCCTTGTTGGCGTTCACTTCCCACATGTTGACGGCATTGAAGTCCGTCCCGGCCGCGACCTCTTCGGCATCGGAGTAAATCGCGCCGGCGATCAGGACCTCATCCAACTCGAACAGCGCCGCGAGCGCCTGCGCCGTGACGGCGGCAGGCCGGCCCTGGGTGCCGGTGTACTTGATCCTGTCGAGCACGTCACCGCACTGCTTGAGCTCCTTCATCGTGTTGGCGGAAATGACCATCTTGTTCGGGTAGACCCCGATCAGCTTCCGGATGGTCTCCTTGTAGGTCTCCACGTCCACGATGAACGTGTTGGTCGTCGCCGCCGCGGCCCAGCCGCCCTCAGCGTCGTTCGAGCTTGTCCAGTTGGCCGCTGTCGTGCACAGGTCGCTTGCCAGCTTCTCCTTTGCCAGCATCACCTTCTGGGTAGCGAACCTGGCGCCGCTCTCGAACGGCCGCAGCGGAACGTCCGCGTTGTTGATGAGCTCGATCGGCACGACGTGGCCGAATGCGTACTCTTCGCATTTGTAGAGAGAAGGCGTAACCTTGTAGTCACCGCGATGGGCCTGGGCGCCCGGGGCCCTGCGGCCCGCCTCGTTCCGGTGGAACGCGCCCTTCAGGAATTGGTAGTAATAGTCGGACTGCTTCCCGACGCGGACGATCGGGAAGATGCTGTCGGCAACGAACATCGGGTTTTTGTATCCCACGCTGATCGCCGACAGCGTCGCATCGTTGTGTGCGCTCTTGGGAGTCGGATCCATCGTTCAATCTCCTTTTCCGGGTGAACTGCTATAGTTGGTGGCGGTGGTCCGTCGTGGTCATCATCCGGACGCCGGGACGCTCATATAGTGCGGCCCGGTCAGAAGGACCGACGCGATGTCGTCTTCCGCTCCGGCGGCGAACACGACGTGCCCGATGCAGATGTCGCCGTCGGTGTCGGCCGCGTCCGCCTTTCCACAGTCGGTAACGCTGACGAACTCAGCCTTGACCGGAGATCCGACGGTGAGCGCTCCGTTGGCCTTCGTCTTGGCCACTCCGAGCACCGCCACCTCTGCGGTCTCACCGGACTCCGGCGCGTTCTGAAGCACGCCGATCGGCACCTCGTCCGCGGCATCCATCAGGACCACCGTGTCGTTGTCGTCGAGGACCACAGCGTGGAACTGGTAGCTGGACAGGTCCTCGCCGGCCTCGAATGAGAGGGTCAATACAGGGTTGTGTCGTGCCATGGGTCATGCCCTCCAAATAATGGGTTGGTTGGGTTTTTCGCTGGCGAAAGCCTGCCCGGTCACTCGCCGGGCAATGCCGGTTTCCAATCCTTGGCCATCTGGGACCTGGCCATGTCGAAAGCCTTTTCGGTGGAGAGCGTCGGGTTGTTCGCCCGGATCTCGTTCACACGGTCGACGAGCTTCTGGTCGACCGACCTGGACCCTTCGGTGTCCTGGGTGTCGGTGTCGCTTCCGACGGGGCTGGTCGCCTCTGCGGCCATATCGGTCAGGCCCTGGGCCCGCTTCGACTTCTCCGCCTCGTAGAAGGCTTTGTAGGCCTGGGCCGAGCTGGTGCCGTCCTTGATCGCCTGGACTGTGGCCGCCATGTCGCCGTCCGCACCGAGAATCTCCACCACGCGGTCGCGCTCCGCCTGTACGCCCTCGGCTCGACCTTCCTCGCGGGCGGCGGAGACATCGACCGAAGCGATCGCGGCCTCTCGGACCTGGGACACCAGCTCCGGAAACGCCGCTTCCAACTGCTTCACGTCTTTGATTTCCATAACTGTCTCCTTGGTTTCAGCGGTCGGAGCCGCTGCGTTGAATGGGAAAGCGCCCGCGCCGCCGGACGGCAGCGCGAGCTCGATGGCTTCCTCTATGGTGCCGATCCGGTCTGCGAGGCCAGCGTCAACCGCGTCCTGCCCGATGAACACACGGCCTTCGGCCATGTACTCCCGGACGTATTCCGCCGTGACGCCGCGAGCCCCCGCGACCGAACCGATGAACAGATTGTAGATGACGTCCACCTCACGCTGCCATTCGGCCCTGGACTCGGACGTCAATGGCTCCAGGTGGATCGCCTTGTATTTCCCGGCCTTGATGACGGTCGTGGTGATGCCGACCCGCTCGTCGAACTTGCTCCAGTCCTCGTGGACCATGAACACGCCGATGGAGCCCAGATCCGCCGTCCTCGAAGCCACCACCTTTCCGGCGGCGGATCCGATCCAGTAGGCGGCGGACGTCATCATGCCGCCCGTGTAGGCCACCACCGGCTTTTTCTCCCGTGCGGAGAGCACTGCCTGCGCCGCGTCGTCGACACCGCCGACCGTGCCTCCAGGGGAATCGATGTCGAGCAGGATGCCCCGCACCTTTGGGTCGTCTGCCGCAGCCTTCAGATCGTAAACGAACCGCGGCAGGCTCGCGGCGCCGTAGAGCCAAGCGAACAGCGTCATCCGGTTTGTCACCGGCCCGGCAAGCCCGATCACCGCAACGCCGTCGACCACTTCGTAGGACGGCCCGTCGATACCTTCGGGCTTGAATGCCAGCGCCTGCTTCTGGAGCTCCGGATCCTGCTGGAACGACCGGAACTCCCGCAGCATCCGCTCGAACTTTTCGGGCACCATGCCCCAGCAGCGGCCCGGGCTGAAATCAATTCGATCCATCAGACGCCTCCGTATCTCGTGGCTGTGCCGCCTTCGCCGCTGGCAGCACTCCGTTTTTGATCTCGATCGGGATCTCCCGCGCCCGCTGGTCCGCCACTTCCTCCCAGTCCTGCCCGTTCATGCTGGACACCTCGTCCGCGAGCGTGGAAAACCCGTAGTCGACGCGGAGCCTGGACGCCTGGACCTCCTTCACCGGGTCCACCCAGCCCCAGCCGCCGCCCAGCCATTTGGCGCGAGTGTATTCGTGGCGCCATCGGTAGAAGTCCGGGGCGTCGAACTCTCCGCGCAAAAACGCTTCCTCGAGCACCAGGTCCCACACCGGCTGGCAAAACTGCCGAGCCCACCAGTACCGCCAGAAGTCGAACATCCTGCGCCCCTCGAGGAGCGAGGCTCTGGCGCTGGAGTAATTGGTTTTCGAGAAATCCTTCGCGATCAGCTCGTAGGGCATCCCGATGCCCATGCCGATGATCCGCAGCAGCGCCTCGACGAATGACGGAAACACATCCCCGGGCTGCTTCGGGTCGACCACGTTGATTTTCTCGCCCTGGTTGAGGTAGGCCACCATCCCGGGCTCGATCCCCTGAACGCGGGCAGAGGTGCCGGCTTCTGCGGTGCCCCCCAGGTTAAGCGCGGTCTGAAGCGGATTTTCTTTGGTCACGAACACGGCAAGGCATGCCGCGACTCTGGCCGTGACCACGGTGGCCTCGAGGTAACTTGCGAGATCCTTGAAATAGGTGAGCACCGGTGCAAAAAATGGGATCCCTCGGCTCTGGCCCGGGCGCTTCTGCGGGTAGACGTGGAGGATTTTGGGCCGCCCCTTGCTGTCTCTGGCGGCAATGGGGACGTGGCTGTCAGAGGCTATGAGGCCGGTCGCTCCGGGCCTGCGGATCCAATACTTCACCGGCTCGCCACGGGATCCGAACTGGATGCCGTTCTTGGCGCGTTTCCTTTCTCCCGCGGGAGACGAAAGCCGCTCGCTTTCGATGAGCTCGAGGCACCGGCCGTATGGCCGCCATTTTTCATTGGCCCAAGACGGCACGCAGATCGCCTCTCCATCCTCGACCACCTTTGCGAACGCGAGAAACTGGATGTCATCCCAGTGGAGGCGGTTCGCCGCATCGGCATGGGGCGCCCACTTCCGGAATGCGGACTCGGCCTGGCGCCGGAGCGCCGCGGCCCTGTCCTCAGAGATCCCGATCACGTCCGCCCGGATCTGGCTCTGCGGCTGGAGCCCGCGGCCGACCACGTTCACCTTCATGGTGTCCGTGGCGCCGGCGGCCACCGGGTCGTTCCGGTTGGAGTCCCTGGACCGCTCACGGATGACGGAAAGATCCCATCCGGACGGATCTGCATCCGAGCCCTGCCCGGGCAGCATCCAGTCACCGCGCAGCCTGCTGACATCCGCGGCCTTGAAGCCGGAGGCCATGATGGCCCTGGCCCCTTGGCGCTTCAGGGCACGAACCGGGTCGAAATAGCCGACGATGCGATCGAAGAAATTGGTCATGTCGGGTTGCCGAACCTAACCTTGTTGAACGGGCCGCCGGAGGCCGACGCATGCACATCGGCCTGGATGACGTTCCGCAATCGCAGGAGGCTTTCCAGGCTCGACTGCTGGTACTCGACGGATTTTCCGTTCACAGTGACCCGAACTGCCTGGGTGCCGGTGGACAGGGATACAATCGCGCTCTCTACGTTGGACAGGTCCGTTGACGTGAATGCCATAATGAAAAACCCATGATGTTGTGGCGGTTTTTTGACACTGCCACAGTATCATGGGTTTTTTGGTTTTTTGGATTCTGGGTGAATTAGGGGTCTTTTAGAGGTCGTTTCAGGGTGAAACAGGGGTGAAATAGTGCTTGACAGGCATTAAGAATTCTTTCCCTGTTTCTTATGGACCGTCTACAGACTCCTGGAGCAAAATAGCAATTTCAGGCGACATCGGCTGCCCCGGTTTCGCATCGATTCTCTGCCCCCTGTTCTGGAGAAAAAACTCCCGCAGCCACACGGTAATAGCGTCAGGAGAGCTCCACCACCGTCCGTTGATGAAAACGACTGGCAGCCCAAGCTGCACCAGCATGTCAACGACATATTCCCGCGTTGTCCCGATGTAGCCCATCACATCCTGTTTGCTGGTCAGCACCCGGTTGTCCGCCACCCCTCCTCCTACTCTTCGACCATGGGCTGCCACGCCACCACCTTGGACCGCGGCGCGTAACTGTCGAAATTAATCACCACCCACTGGCCGAATGCGGTGAGCCTGGCGGCCACCCGGTCGCCATCCGTCGTCTCGATTCTAACGATCCGCCCCACTTCGGGATCTCGTTTTTCGATCCTGATCCACTTCATCTCCGATTTAGCCATGATCCACCTCCTCCGCCATTGATCCACCCGCCGCTGCTGGCAGGCTCTGGTGACGGATCCCGTTGTGGTTTTTTCCCCTGCGGCGTCCAGTGCACCACCCCCATCACCTCGTGCGCCACCATGGCCAGGACCTCGCAGTCCCACAGGTGGTTTGGCTTGTGGGCAGGGCACGCCCAGAGCCCTTTCTCGTTCACGTACTCGGCGGTATAGTGCGCCGCCTCCGCCTCGGTGAAGTCGGCCTCCAGGTGGAAGGCCGACGGATCGCCCGGGTGGATTTCGAGAAACCGTGCGAGACGGTCCTTGAAAAACTTGGTGTTGACCGTGATGCTCTTGAGCCCGCCCGGGATCGGCTTTTTCGTTCCGGGATAGTATTCCAGGTTCCCCCAGGAGAAGGGCTGCGGCATCGTGTCGCGGCCGAACGACGGGAAGACGCGGCCCCGGTGTTTCACGCAGAAATCGTAGACGTCGGACGTCCGATGTCCCAGGGCGTCGCGGATCGCCATCGCGACGACGTATTCGTTGCCCTCCGCGTCGAAATACTTGTCCTCGAAGAGCACGCGCTCGAGATCGGCCTCGGTCTCCACGAACCCGCAGCGCACGCCCCAGGATTCCCGGGATAGCTCCTTACCGCCCCAGCCGAACGCCCGGATCCGGTACCAGCACCCCACGTCCTGGGTGTCCACTCCGGCCATGAGGCACGCGACGCGCCCCCCGCCCGGCACCCGCCCCCTGGGCCGGTCGTCGCGCAGCATGAGGATCCGGCTCTCCTCCCGCTCCTTCTGGTAGTGCCGCCAGGGCTCGGCGGCGTAGCCGTTCATGAAGTCCTTCAGTTTATCGAAATTTCCCTGGGCATCGAACCACGCCCGCATCACGGTCGAAAACGACACGAACGGGCTCACCCACGCGGGCAAGTGGAAACCGATCGTCCTGGGCTTCCTGGCCTCGAGCACGGCGAAGAGCTCGCGGCCGAGATCCCGGTCCCGCCACTGTCCGCCACGCACCGCCTGGTCCCGCATGGCGTCGTTCCACCTGGCCGCGCAGTGTCGGCACTGGTACCAGGCCAATTGCTGCGCCTCTATTTTCCGGCCGTCGCGCTCGCCATCCGGCACCCGGATCCAGTAGACCGTGCCGCCGGAGCTGTCTTTCTCCGAGAACAGCATCCGCTGGTAGCCGCCGCACTCCGGGCATCTGGCCCAGTAGTCGAACACGCAGTCGCACTCGGTTTCGAGCGCCTGCCAGATCGGCCCGTCCTCGGTGGAGGGCGAGCTCGTCATCCACCATTTCGAGCGGCCCTTGTAGGTCCTGAGACGCTTCTTGCCGAGATCGATAGGGCCGGCCTCGCGCTTCCCGCTGGTCACCGGGTACTTGTCGGTCTCGTCGAACACGATCTTCCCGATCGGTTTGCTCGCCAGCCGCGATGGACTGCCAGCCCATGCGAGATAGATTGTCATGTGCTGGAGGTTCATCCGGAATATGCCGAGATCGTCCTGGTAACCGGTGGTGTAGGAGGAAAGCCTCCGGCTCGTCTGGATCATGGGCCGGATGCCGTCCACCGATTTCTCCCGCGAGGTGAGCTCGTCCGGATAGACATAGAGCACGTCCGCCGGGTCGCGGTCGATCGCATAGCCGATGCAGTTGTTCACGAGTTCTGATTTGCCGACCTGGGGCGCGGCGCACACCACGATCCCCTCCACGGTGCGGAAATATGAGGCGTCCATGATGCCGGCGAGATACGGCGTTGTGCGGTTCCGCCACAGCCCGGGGACCGACGATTTCACCACCACTCGGTGGCGCTCGCACCACTCCGAGACCGGGATCTGCGCCCGCTTCCGCAGCCGCTTTTTCTCCCCCCGGGTCCAGGAGAACTCCCAGGCCCTGAGAGCGCCGCGGTCCTCGGGCGCGAGCCAGCGCGGATCGATCCGGATCGGGCCGGACGGGGCAGGGGATATGGTGGGGGTCATGGGCACTTATCCACCTCGACACCAAGCATGTCGCACAGCGCAGCCGTTGCCATCATGATCGCCTCGCCGAATCCTTTTTCGTGCAGGTCCCTGCAGATAGAAAGTGTGGCTTCCGTCTCCGAACATCTATTCATAGCCATTCTCTCACGGATACGCTTTTGCCATATTTTGGACTGATCCTCCCACCACTGCTCACCGAACGCGCGTTTGATCCTGTTGCGATTGGCCAGCATTCTGTTGGCCAAACACACTGCATCAGCATTTTTCATTTCGCCGCCCTATGCCGCCATCAGCGACAGTCCAAGGTTTTGAGCCGTGCGTACCGGGACGCTGTTTCCGATCTGCTTCACCACGTCGCTTTTCGTCCCGGCGAACCGGTACCCGTCAGGGAACGAGTGGGCCGCCGCGAGCTCGGCGGGCGTCAGCATCCGGAACAGGATGTCCAGCAGGTAACGCTCGCCGCCCACGTCCATCAGCACAGGGCGCACCAGGCCGAACCGGTCGTCGGTCGTCACCGTATCGATGGGCTGGTCGATCTCGGTGAACCTGCCGGTGCGGTAATATTTCACCACGAAAGGCTGGATCAGTGCGTGGGATCCCGTGGCCGTGATCGTCGGAAGCCCGTCTGCCGCCGTGCGCATGATGCCGCGCTGGTCCTGCGGAAGGATCAGCGGCTGGATCAGCCCAATCCGGTTCGAGCAGTCTAATGTCGTTACGGGTGCATCGATCGGCTGCACCCGGCCGCAGTCGTTGTATCGGACCATGAACGGGCGGCAGACCCCGATGTGGTTCCCGGTGGCCGTCACCGTGGCAAGGGGGCGGTCGACCGGCCGGATGTCGTTCGTGCCGTAGAGCATCACCAGAAACGGCTCGGCCCATGCGCCCCAGTACCGCTCGACGCCGGCGGCGATCCGTTTCAGCGTGTTCGATGCCAGCGGCCGCTTGATCGAAAGTCCTGCCGCTTTCACGTCCTCATGTGACAAAAATATCGAGTGCCCCGGAATACTCCAGTCGATGATCTCACGCGCAGGCCGCCATGGCATGAGCGTCTGACCGAAGATGTCCTGCGACGTCGCCTGGCCGTGGCTCTGATCGGGCCACCGGACCCGCTGCCGGCCGCGTCTGGCGAGCAGGAAAAACCGCTGCCGGGTCGTTGCGTCGCCGTAGTCGGCGCAGTTGAGCACCCGCCAGTCGACCGAGTAGGAGAGCGACCTGAGCGCGTTCACGAACGCCTGGAAGGTTTTCCCGCGCATCGACGGCAGCGGCTTCCCGTTTTCGTCCAGCGGGCCCCAGGAGGAGAACTCCGGCACGTTCTCTATCAGGAGGTTTCGAACATAGAGCTCCTGGCACCAGTGGAGCACATGCCACGCGCTTGCCCGGCTCTGGTCGCACCTGGGCCTGCCTCCCCTTGCCACGCTGTGGTGCGTGCATTCGGGGCTGGCCACCAGGAGGTCCAGCTTGCCGCCCGGAACGGCCGCCGATGGCTTTAGACCGTCGAGGCTCGTGCAGAGATGCTCCGCCCACGGATGGTTCGCCGCGTGCGTCTCGATGGCGCGTTCCCAGTGGTTCACTGCCGTGAGCCTGAGATCGAGCCCCATGGCGTCCGCCGCCAGCTTGAGCCCGGTCGAAGTTCCGCCGGCTCCGCAGAAGAGATCTGCCGCGTGGATAACTCTGCCCATCAGTTTTTCTCCCTACGTTTCCTGGCTTTTTCCGTGGCGTCGTACCGGCAGTGGCACGGTGCGCAAAGCGGCCACAGGTTCCACCACCGGACATCCATCGGCTGGTGGTTGAGGTGCGCCACCGTGAGCGTGTTCCGGTGCGTGTCGAATTTTTCTCCCGGCCGGCGACACTGCTTCCAGCAGAACGCGCACACCCATCCGGCCGCATTCTTCACCCCGAGCGCGATCTCGGGCCAGTCCGCCGGGTAGTTGCTCCAGTCGACCGGCATCAACTCTGCTCCTCGAAAATCACATGAAACCGGTCCATCGTGGCGTACTCGGTGAGCATCACGTCGAGCTCGGCCAGACAGAAATCGATCGCCGTCTGCAATTTGGCCTGATCCCCGCCGCACATCCCCACCACGTCCGTCATCCGGGTCCGGAGGAAGTTTTTCAGCCCCTGCTCCAGCACCCCGGCCCGGGCCGCGAGCTCGCGGGAGAAGTCCGACCTCAGCAGCCACTTGCCCTGCTCCTTCTCCAGCCGGAGCTGGTCCTCCTGCTCCTTGATCAACTGGCGCCGGATCTCGACCTCGAGCTTCTGCTTCTGGAGCGGATCGCTGTCGCCGCCCTCGGTCTCGATGCGCTTGAGGTACTGCGATGAGTAGGCGATCAGCGCGGACTCCCGGATCGTCCCGTCCTGCCCCACGACGCACAGCCCCTTGCCGCAGTCCTGGTAGAACTTACCGACAGAAATCTTGTAGCCCTGCTCCTTCAGCCACCCCAGGGCCGCCTTCCTGTCCTTGAGCACGGGCTCGGTGGGCCAGATCCTGTCTCTCACGACGTCGACAGCCTTGGTGAGCGCGTCTTCTGCCGCCTGCCAGTTCTGCAGGTTGGCCCTGGAATTATCGTCCTGATAGGTTTTGAGCGTGGTGATCGACGCATTGTACAGCGTCGTGATCCGGACCCGCTCATCCTCGCTGCCGTGCTCCAGTATTTTTTCGATCTCAGATCGTGTCATCCGACGCCTATTTTGATTCCGATGTTTTTAACGACGCCGCCTGGCCGTTGAGCTTCCGGTGCCGCTGCACGCAGCGCTTGAGCAGCAGATAGCCGATCAGGTCCCACTCCGTATCCTCGCCCTCGAACTCGCAGCCCTTCGCAATCCTGGAGAGCTTGTCGTCGATCCGGACGTTGATCTGCTCCACCGGGTCCACCCGCGAGAACACCCGGAGCGGCTCCGCAGCGCTGTTGCCATAGGACTTGTTTTTGCCCAGCAGCATGGCCTTGAGCGCGTCGCATTCGTCCGCGATCAAATCGGCCATCGTCGCCTCGTTTGGATCCAAAAACCCGTAGTCCAGTTCTGTCATATCGCCTCCATAAGGTTCCGTCCGTCCACGATCTCGGCCGGGTGATCGTCGATCTCGCAAAAGAGACCAAAGAAAACGAGCGTCGATATTTCCGTCATCACATCGCCCTTCCGGTCCCACATCCACTGCCGGGCCTCGAGCCGCATGCCGTTGTTGCCCTTGTTGATCCGGACCGGGTATTTCTTGAGAAGGGCTGCCAGCCGCTCCATAGCAGCTTGCCCGCCTGGATCCCCCTCCATCGTTTCCGGTAACGCTTTTCCGGCCGCTTTCTGAGGAGGCTCCGCCGCCTCGGGCCGCCCGGCATCGGCGGGCCGAACAGCCGCCGCACCATCACCCTGATGTGCGTCATCGGCGCCCGGTCGAGCCCGTAATCCTGCCAGTTTATCTCCATCCGCCCCCTCCTTTTGACTGATCGAACCGTCCAAGGGTACAAGGTCCATCGTCATCGCCGGAGGAAGCCCCGCGAGCACCCAGGTCCGCAGGTCGGCGCCGGCCGCGGCGGCGTCGCCCGGGTCCTTCCCGACCGGAGCGGGCCAGCGCTTGGCGGCGTAGGCCGCCGCCCAGAACTCGCGCGTCTTGGCGCCTGCCGTGTCCATGTCCATCGCGTTGAGCACGCAGGAGGCCGAGGAGAGCGCCTGGTGCATCGCGGCGTCCGGGTGCACGGTGGAGTTGCCCATCGCGCAGGCCCCGCAGATCCCGCCGCCAGCCATGGCAACGGCAATGCCGTCGAGCTCGGCCTCGACCACGACATACGCACCCATCGCATCCCCGATCAGCATCGGCGCAGGATCCGACCCCGGCAGGATATAGTAGGGGACATTGAACCGATCGGACCGGTCCTCGGCAGGTACCCGGATCCGGACGCGCACCAGGTCCTCCCCGATGAAATAGGGGATCAGGATCCCGCGAGGGATCAAAAGCATCTTCGGTTTGCCGTTGGTTTTTTTGATGACCGGAAGCCCCCAGGATTCCCGGGGCCGGAACAGACGCTCAGGAACGAACCCCAGATGGAACCGCTTCACTGCCTCGATCCCGACGCCTCGGTCCGCGAGATAGGAGAGCACGTCAGGCGTATCGAGCAGCACCTGGTGCGCCCGCTCCACCAGCACGCCCGCCTTTTCCCGCCAGCGTTTCACGTCGATTTCATCCGGGTGCCCGTACCGGCGAGGCTGGAACTCCGGCCGCTCTCGGCGCTGCGGCTTCGGCCGCATCGTCGGCGCCGGGGACTGCCCCTCCGGGAGATCGCGGCCGACGTGGGCCGCCGCCGTTTTGAAATCCATCCCGAGGAAATCGATGCAGAACTGGATGTTGTCGCCTGCCTTCCCGCACCCGTTTCCGGTATCGCGGCACCAGTAGTTGCCGCCCGCACCGTCATCCCAGATCCGGAACCGGTCGGTCCCGCCGCAGGCAGGACACGGCCCGGCGTACTCGGTGCCCTTCGCGGCCTGGTGCCCGACCCGCCGTGGCGCTGTGCCGAACTGCTGAACCAGGTCGATAACGGTGGTTTCGCTCATTAAAAAACCTATCTCTTTATAATTATTATATTTTTTTATTATTTGGACTTTTTGGACGATAGGACCATAGTTATAAGATCCATTCTAAGAGTATTTCTCTCCCCCGACCTAACTTGAAAACACGGTCCAAAGGTCCAAACGTCCAATCCTGCGGTCAGGAAAAAAGCGCGTCCGAGTCCTTCAGCCGGATCCCGAAGTAGACGTAAGTGCCGCGCTTTTCCTTCTCGAAGCCCTTTTTCCGCAGGGCCTGCCCGAGCTTCTTCTTGCTTGGGGGCTGCCGGCGCTTGCCGACCACCTCCTCCCACCAGTCCTTGAGCGCCTGGTGCAGCTTGGCCGCGCCCTCCTCAAGGCCCTCGCCGCGATCGCAGCACTCGTCGATGAAGTCCTCCAGCCAGTCCTCCTCCCGGTTGTATTCCTCGGTGGCCTTGAGCACCGCGGCCGGAGGCTTGAGCCCGTGCTTCTGCCAGAGGAGGCAGCCGCTCACGAGCCACGCCAGGACGCCCGGGAGCTCCTCCAGGAGTTCGGTCTCCAGATGCTTGTTGCGCTGCCGATGGTGCGCCGGCGGGTTCGGGTTTTTGGGATCGAGGTCGACGAAGGAGATATTGAACGGAACGAGGATGGTTCGCTGCCAGAACGCGGCGTCGTCGGACGGCGCGTGAGGCTGGTAGTTGGTTAGCATGATCAGGGTGTGCGTCTGCTTGAAATCGATCTCGTCCTTGGCCTGGATCCCTCTGGCCGTCAGCCACTCGCCGCCGGTGAGCCGCTTGATCGTGGCCGTTGAGAACGTCTGGTTCTGGTCGACCTCGCTGGCGAACGCGATCCGCAGGCCGCGGAGCTTCAGGATCTCCGGGTTTGGGCCCGCCGATGACTGAGGCCTGCCGATGGTGAGAAGCATTTCAGGCTTGATCGGCGCCGCCATCGGCCCCAGGGTCGATTTCAGGATGTTGACGATGACGCCCTTGCCGTTACGGCCTCGTTCCCCGTACCAGACCGGGAATATGTGCTCCAGGTGAAGTCCCGTGATCGAATACCCAAGCAGCCGCTGGATGAAGGCCACCATCTCCACGTCGCCGTCGAAGATCTCGAGCAGCGCTGCCTTCCACTTCGGGCACGGCGCGTCGATGCCCTGCCACTCGACTGGCGATGCTTTCAGGATCCAGTCATCCGGTCGGCCGTCGCGCAGCTCTCCGGTGCGAAGATCTATCACACCGTTCGCGCACCCGAGGAGCCAGGGATCCTGATCGAGCTCGTCGCCCTTGATGGCCAGCGGCTGGTAGTTGTTCGTGTGAGCCCACTCCGCGCAGGCCTTCCGCCTGCCGGATGTCCGGAGGCTCGCGACCCGCTTGAAAATCCACTTCCTGAGCTTCTCGCAGCGGTCCACCTGGTCCTGCTTTCCCTCCTTCGAGGCCTCGCTGGCTTGAGAGGACAGGCGATTCGCCTCTTCCAGGTAGTGGTCGACCACTACCTCCACCGACGCCAGGGCGCGGTCGAGCTTGTCGAGTTGCCAGTGGTGGCCTGTCCATTCGAGCCACCTGGCCGAGGATTTGTCGAAAACGAACTTGCCGCGCAGGGCCTCGCAGTAGAGGAGGCCGTCGCCCATCTCCTCGGCCCTCAGACAGTCATGGATGAACCGGCTGTCGATGCCGCAAGATCCGCCGCCGCCTGATCCGAACTTATCCTCCTCCTCAGCCCGCCGCTCCGCAACGCGCTCTCGCATCGCTCGCAAGCTGTTCATGTCGACGACCTTGGGCTGCACGTCGCCTCCCTTCGGTGTGGTGGGCTGGTCAGTCATTGCACGGTCTCACGCATCCCCCAGGTCCTCGACGGTGGATGCGGAAATAACGGAAATCGTTTCATTTTTCATTTCAAAATCAAATATAGACCGGCCTCGTTCATCGCGCCTTGTCGACCCGTATAGAAACAGCCCCCAGGAAGGACCCGCCAATATATGAGGCGGCCCGCCCCGAAATGGACCTTTGGCTTGAAAATTTAGGAAAGAGGAGGGGGCCGCGGCGTCGGACAGGGCTCCGCCCTGAAAAAGGAATTCTGTCGATTGAACTGTCCAGGAGGGATTTGCCGGGCGCATCGTCAAATCTCTTCCGGCGTTAGTTGCGGATCCTGGAGTTGAGCCAGCCGTGCGAGCCGCATCGCCTCGCGCCTCTTCTCCCATGCCGCCAGGGCGCGGGCGCAGCTTTTGCAATTGGGTTCCTCGTCGGTCTCTACCAGCGTCATCGCCGGACGCCTGCGCTCAACGCTGCACCATGTCAGTTTTTTGAAGTATATACCGTGCAGCGCCTCTCCGCCGCCCTGAGCAGCATGGATCACCCTGCCGCCAGCCAGGCCGCGCTTATCGGTCGTCTTGAGCATGTGAGCCTCCGAAAATACGTTTGTGCAGCCATCGCCTGATCATCACTCTCCCGGGCAGCACGATGGCCTGTCCCGATCGGATAATCACTGGCTTGCCGGTAGATGAGGGGACAAACCGCATTTTACTGTCAGAGATGCGGCAGCAGTCGTCGACCGGCACACTCACCAGCGCGTCGTCTGGCGATTTTTGGGGGTCAGAGCCTTTGCGGGTCCTCGTTTTCTCGCGTAGCGTCGCCATTAAGCCCAGAATTCCCGGCCCTTGTTGACCAGCTCGTGGCTCTGGATGCCATCTGATATCCACTTGCGGATCTGGGCCTCGGCCGTGCGGAATTCGACCGCCGCGATCTCGGCGATGCGTTGGTAGGTTTTTGGATTTTCGCTCATGTCGAGCTCGATGACGTGGACATCTTCGACGGGAACTGGTGCCGCGGGCTCCATCTGCACTTTCGCGGCCGGTGCTTTTGTTTTCTTCTGGGGCTTTTCTTTGGGCTTGTTTTTTTTCCCCTCGCGCTGCCTTCGGATCAGGCACTCCTTGCAAACGGATATTCTCTGCCGTTGCCTGCCCATGACCCTGAAGGCATCGATCGGCTGCGGATCGCCGTTGTGGCTGCACGCCGGATCCGTGCAGATTTGGGTCTCTTCGCTTTTTGGCGCCATTGTGACCTCCTGTCCTGATTTCTTCTTAATGACCATCGTGCCGTGTGCTGGAAAATTACTCCGAGGCAGCATCCCGCCGCAGTGCTTGCACCGGACGGAATTGTATTTGATGCTGCAATGGCAGTGCGGGCATTTTCGGATGGGCTGCCACCTGGGCTCACGCTCCGACTCAGCGGTAACGCCCCTCGGCTGGAGCCCATCGAACATCCCATTCATGCGACGAACCCCTTCTGCCGGGCCAGCCGCTCCGGGATCTCGATGATGTGCCCGCCGGAGACCTTCCGCATTCTCCTGATCTGGTACATGGTGATCCACACCGGGTCGCAAACGCCGTCGGTGACCTTGTAAGCCTTGCACTTGCCGGTCGTCTTCGGATCTGTCTCCCAGAGGATCTCGACGCCGATCTCGACCGTTCGTTCAGCCATGCTATTTCTCCTCTGCGGACGTTATGGCTTCTATGGCCTCGATCAACGCCTTCTCGGTTTTGGCCAGCACGTAGCGGGTATAGGCCAACTCAAACGCGATGTCTTCGGCGTCTTCGCTGAACTCACAGAGTTCCGCCTCTGCATCGTCAATACTCCCGGTCTCGAACGCCGTAGCGTTGTCCAGGTAGTATTGTCGGTCGAATTGACAAGGCTTGTATGTCATAAACCGTCCTTTCGAATCTCCCCACCAGTACGGCCAGCCCCAATACCGCCCCCAACAGGGCCGGCCGCACGGTGACAGGAGGCTACCACGCCCGATACTCAGGCCGCAGCCGGGCGCCTCGGTGCCGGGCGCCCCGCCCGTTACTGATCCGCCACGGTGCTCGGGCGGTGCTCCTGATGCGGGCCTCTTCTATCCCCCGCAACAGCAGCAGGCCAAAAACGAACAGCAGGATCCCTATCAGAACACTCCAGGGCCAGATCTCCGACTCGCCGCCTGCGATTAGCAGCCCCAGCGCGGTGATCGTTACGCCCACGAAACGGGCCGCCAGAAAGGAGCACAGCCGCACCCGGCTTTCGGCGAAGCCGGTTCCCAATCCCCCATCCCGGCTTTTGTTGAGCACTTCCAGCTCAGGGATCTGCGAAGTTGTTTTTTTCATGCCGGCGCTCCTTTCTCGCGGTCCGTTACGTGTATGCCGGTGCGAAGAGCTCGCACTCCGCCTTGACCAGCTTCGGGCGGCTCTCCGCGTAGATCATCGTGGTTTCGATATGGGAATGGCCGAGTTGCATCTGGATGGTGCGCACGTTAGCGCCCCGGCCGATGACATTTGTGGCCCAGGAATGGCGAAACAAGTGTGGGTGCAGGTGTTTTTTGATCTTGATACGGTTGCCGATCCGGACCAGCAGGCGCCGCACCACATGCGGCCGCAGAGGCCGGCCCCCACGGAGCGTGATAAACAGGTGGTCGACCGGCCCGAGCCCGTGCTCGTGGATGTATGCGGCGAGGATTCGGGAGCACTCCCCCGGCACGTAAACCACGCGGTCCTTCGCTCCCTTGCCGCCCGCAACGAAAATCTCATGGGCCGCCAGATCGATGTCGCGCACCCGCAGATCGCAGAGCTCCTGGTTGCGCAGCGCCCCGTAGGCCAGCACGGCCAGGATGGCCTGCTCGCGGATGTCCTGGGCCGCGTTGATAATGATGGCGACCTCGGCCTCCGTGAGCGTCTCGTGGATCATCCGCTTGGGTTTCCTGGGCCGCCCCAGCTTGATCGGACGCTCCAGAAATCCCATGTACCGCTCGATGGCCAGGGAGACGTTGCAGACATGGCTCCAGCTATATTTGGATGTCCGGAGCTGCTCCACGTAGCGCTCGATCTGCCCTACGGACGGCCGATCCGTGCCGATGGCCGACAGCACCATGCGGATCACCCGCACGCAGTTGTCGACCGAGCTGTCCGCCAGGCCGTGGTAGACCACCAGGTGCCGCCGGAACCGATCGATCTGGCTCTCCGGGGCCTCCTGCCGGTCGTTATTGACAATCAGGGACAGTTTGGCAGCCATTGAGCACCCTGAAATCGTATCCTGTGAACTCCACGCACTCCTCGGCCCGATCCGGGAATGCCCCTCCGCCAATCATGCACTCCCAGTCATCCGGCCATGCAAACTCGCGCTTCGAGGCCGCCGCGGCCGTCGGTTGGATCAAAATGCAGTGCTTGCAGCTCGCCACGATCACCTCCCGCAGATGTAGACAATCGCCAGAATCACTCCGAGCCAGAAATACGACTCCGCCAGCACTGGGTTGAAGATTGCCCGGCCGCCCTTGCGAATTTTGTCAAGATGTCTTCCCGCGCGGTTCATGGGCACCACCTCCCACAGGTAGGGGTTCACGGCCTGGCGGCCGGGCAATCGGTCACCGGATTTTCTTACCGTTTTTCATCAGCACCACTTTGGTCACCGGAGGCCGCTTCGGGCCCTGCTCCTGGATCCGGTAGGCGTCGAGCCCCTGCCGGATCGCCTCGATTTGCTTCGTGACCTGCTGGAGCTGGTAGGCCAACACGTCCAGCGTGGTGCCGCCACGTAGCTGCTCGCGTTTCTTCGCCGGCGCCGCCATCAGTGGCTCCTCGGGATGTAGCGGCTCAAATACTCGGCCGCGGCCAGCAGCAGCAGCGCTGCGCAGATCCCCGCGCAGATCACCGCCGCCACAGCGTCCGCCGTTTTCTTCCGGAAATTCTTCACTTCTGCACCATTTCCCTGCGGATCAGGTCCTCGAGGGATGCCGTCACGCGGTGGACGTCTTCGAGCTCCTTCAACAACACATCCGCCTCGCAGCGGCTGATCCGCCCGTCCTGGATGCTCTCCCCGAACGCCCGCAGCGCCTCGCCCACCTCCATGCTCAGGCGCCCGAACTTGTCCATCAGCGTCGCGAACTGGGGCGCCTGTACCGTGGGGATCTCGATCGCCACCCGCCCCAGGAGGCGATCCATCACATCCACCATTGCGCAGGCCCATTGCCGGGCCTCGGGCGATGAGCCATTCAGGCCGCACAGGCCGATGATGTGAATCGCAGTTGCCAGCCCCATTTTGGCCGGTCCGTTCGCGCCCACGTCCGCCCCGATCAGCTCGTTGCTGAGGGTGGAGTACGCTTTGTCCTCCAATTCGTAGGAGGAGAGGTCAGACACCACAGCTTTCCGTGGGTAGGAATCGACAGTGAGTTTCAGCAGGCTCTTTGCCTTTTCAGATGCGGCCCTGATTTCGTCGCGCACTTGCATGTTCATTTAGAGGTGTCTCCCGAAATTCTTATGGATTTGCCCTGGACAAAAAAAATATGTTTTAAGCGGCGGCGCAGAACGCGCACCCGAACCGCCCGGCGGCCGTGAGCCTGTCCAGGCCCTCCGACGCCCATCGGCGGATATCGGCCACTTCGTTTCGCAGATCGCCCAGCAGCCCGAAGTCGAACGGCACCACCGGACGGTGCATCTGGACGTGCAGCATGCGGTCTCTCGCGTGCGATGGCAGCGCATCGAAATCAGATGGCCTGGGAGAAAAAAGGATGAGCTTGCAGTGATGGTCCACCATGATCGGCAGGCCGTCGGAGGCCTCCCCGGGCAGATAGTCCCCATCTATAAATGGAAGGAAATAGCGACTCGCGGCAATTTCCCCGAAATCGGTCGAATAGGCGAACCGCGCGTGGTCCAGGGCGGCCCGGCACACCGGGTCATCCAGACAGGCCCCGGAGATCGCCACGTTCCGCTCGACCACCATCCGTGCGGCACGCAGCAGAAAAAAACTCTCCCCGAACCCGCCGGACACGGCCATGAATTTGCCGTACCGGTTGTCCGGCCAGGAGCAGTAGCCCAAAAACTCCTGGATCAGGTCGATGGATTGCGCGTTCGCGCCGGTTACCGTCCTCAGATACTGGAGCCATTTCATTTTGAGCCTCCGCTGGAGCCGTGATCCGGTCGTGTGAGAACTTGGAGCCGGTGATACCGCTTGGTCAGGCCGCGCGAGCACAGTCGCCGTTAATGCGCTTCCCCAGGAACTTCCTCACAACACAGCGCAATTCGTCAGCCGATCCGTCCATCCAGATGGCTGGATCGTTGCCGATAACGGAGGACAGCCTTTTTGCCACATCCCAGGATCCGCGCTTTTTCCTTGAAATGATCTCTGAGAGATGCGCTGGGCTGATCCCCACCTCCCTGGCCAGCTCGTTTTGTGTGCGTATCGGTTTCATAATTTCGCCTTATATTCGCCAAAATATAAACTGTCAAGCGAAATTTCGCACAATGTGAAATAAAAACAATTTACCTTAAGTTCGCTACGGGCTAATATTGGCGCATGAAAAAGCGGAAAAAGATTATAAATTGCCGTCATTACAGACAATTCATATCTGAACTGAACACATTTATAGATCGGGAATACCACCGGGCGGCTGGCAATTTTGCCGCTGAATGCGGGATCGGCGGAGGCCATCTGAGCGAAATTCGCAGGCTAAAGAAGGAGCCCAGCGTCGAGGTCCTCCAATTGCTTTCCGAAAAATCCGGCATCCCAATCGATATCGATCGAATTCTGTCACCGGAGGCGCGAATTCTGTCACCGGACGCGCCTGCTTCTAACGAGCGACCGAAAACCTCAGATGTCATAGAATTCGAGCACATTGACCTCATCAAACGATTCCAGAACAAGGAACTCGCCCGCAGCATCAATAGGGATTTGCTGGAAATAGAGCGCATCAGGCCGGAGGCGCTGGAGCGGGCTGCTGAAAAAATTCGGACGCTGTTGGAGGGTATGCTGCTCCTCGTCGAAGAGTCGGTCGAACAATACGGCCCTCGGCGCCGGGTCGAACGCCGCCGAGGGCACGACCCGGACAAGCCACCGCAATCCGGTGACCGTCGGAGTGGGAGCGACCGCAGAAAGGCATCGGGGAGTTAGCCCCTGGCTGGATGGTCCGGGCCAACCAGGGGCTTGCCTGCAATGCCGGTCGGGCATGTATCTCGGGAAATGTGATCTGTATGTATCATCTGACGTGCGAGAGCGACGGGCTGAAGTTTTTCGCCAATTGAGCACATGACTGATAACCGGAGGCCTCGAATGAATCTGCCGGTCCTGGACTGCAAAGGCTGCAATATGAAACGCGCGATGGTGGCGGCGAAGGTGCCGCGGTTCTCAGGCATCGTGCGGTTCATCGGGTACGTGATCGTGACCCCATCCGTCATACTGTGCGCCGTGGCCGTGATCATGTTTGCCTCGTCTGTGACCACCTCCGCTGAGCTGATGGCCGAGGCGGGCACAGAGGCTGAGCGTGCCGGAGTGGCCGTGGGAAGCGCCATCGGCTACGGGGCATCGATCGTGCTCGCCATCGGCTCGCTGGTCGGCGGCCTGATCGGATGGCTGCTCATTATGAAGAAAAAAGTGTTCCGCTGCCGCAACTGCGGCTACATCATCGACCGGGCCTGATGAGCGTCCACCAGTTAAAGGACGGCCGCTGGTTCGTCCGGTATCCCAAGGGCACCCTCCCGGACGATCCGGACCGCACCCGGGAATATTTCGGCCGCGGCCTCGAGGCGGAGCGCCAGGCCAGGAGGCGAAACGAGGAGATCGGCCTTCGCCCCTGGGAGCGCCGCACCCCGGAGCAGCAAAGCCCCACGTTCGGCGAGCTCGCCCAGGCCTACCTCACGGCGAAGGAGGGCCGCATGAGCGACGTCAGCCGGAGCAACCTCGCCTACAAACTCAACGCCGTCATCCTCCCCCAGATCGGCGCCGTCCAAGCCATCCGGCTCACGGCGGACCACCTGGACAAATACGTGATCCACCGCATCGGCTCCGGGATCAAGAGCACCACGATCCACCGCGAGCTCTCCGACCTCCAGGCCATCCTCAACTGGGCAGCCTCATCGGAACGACGATACATAGCCGCGAACCCGGTGGCAGGATATAAAAAACCGGCCCGGGACGATGCGATCATTCCACCGCCCACGCCAGCGGAAATCCGGCGGATCCTGGAGGCCTCCCCGCACCACCTGGTCCGCGCAATCAGCCTCTCCTATTACACCGGCCTGCGCCCGGGTGCCGTCGAGCTCCTCTCCAGGCGTTGGCATCACGTCGACTGGGATTCTGGCACCATATTGATCGAGTCCGCATCCAAGGGCGGCCCACGCGCCCGCCTGGTGCCGATGCGGCCGGAATTCCACCACGCTCTCGACACCTGGTACCGGATGGATGGCAAAAAGGAGGGCGCCCCGATCATTCACTGGCACGGCAAACCCGTGTCGAGCGTCAAGACGGCATGGAAAGCGGCCAAAAAAACGGCGGGAATAAAACGGCGGCTCAGGCTGTACGACTGCCGGCACGCGTTCGCCAGCGAGCTGCTCAAGGGCCGCGCGGACCTCAAATCGACATCGGAGCTGCTCGGCCACTCCCGCACCGAAACGACCACCCGTATCTACCAGCACACCACCACCGCCATGCACCGCACCGCCATCGAACACCTGCCGCAGGTCCTCGATGAGGCCCTGATAACACAAAAAAGTGTTACCAAAAAACACAAGAAAAAGCACAAGAAAAAACAGACAGTTAAATAAAACCGCCACCTTCGCAACGCTGAGGTCAGGGGTTCGATCCCCCTCATCTCCACCAAAAAAACAAGGGGTTACGGAGTTCGCTTCCGTAGCCCCTTAAATTTTTCTACCCTATTGCTACCCTAAGGGGAGGTTCTGCCTGGAAATAAAAAAGCCGGACCCGAAGGCCCGGCCGGTGCCCAAGACTCTTTTGGTCTACGAATGAAAACCCTGCGTCCAATTAATGGACACAGGAAATGCTGCTAGTTTTTTCTGCAAGGATTCAGGCTGGCCATTGATCAAACAGGCTAAAGTCGATATTTTGATTAAGTGGCTTCGTTGGCGGGGCTTTGGAACGCCTTATTTGCATTCGCCTAACAACTCGAAGTACCGATCCCGTGACATGCCCGCAGTTCTCATGTTCGAACGGATGATATCCGGGCCGATGCTGCTATATTCGGGAATGACAACCGGCCGCAATACCCCCTTTTTGATATAGGTTCGATGGCTGCCTGTTTGTCGTTCAAACTGAAATCCGTCTTTTTCAAATACGCAGACTAAAATCTTCCAATGAATAGGGCTTAGGCGTGGCAATGGTTATCATTGCCCTGTTCGGAGAGCAAGTGAAGTGGGATATTAAGGTAATCTTCACGCGTTGCAAGAGGCTTAACGGTGTGCTTTTTCGGTTTAGGGACAGCCTTGAAGCCGCAATTCTTCAACACGTCACCCAAAACCCCTCGTTCAAGGCATGACGTAAGGAACGCGGCAAGGGCTTCGCCCAAGGCGCCTTTGGCCGATTCGATAGAATCACCTTGAGAGCACACGTCCAACGCTGGGCAAGAGGCCACAACATAGCGCTTATACACCTTAAACTTAATGGGTACGCGCAATTGCATCTCAATAGTAAGGGTTTTTCGCATTCCCTGCCCCCCTTTCTCAGTCTTTGTATCGGCAATTTAGTTTTAAACCTTACCGATAGTCAATAATAATTCATTTTTATTTGATTTCACCTGGCTCATTGCGTCGTGGTGGTCAATGGGTCTCGGTCGGGCGGGGTTATTTGCCCGTTCCGGGCAGGTAGCCACCACCCTGCCGGAGACCCCAACGGCTTTGCCGGCTTGGTCGCGGGCGTCGCCCTTGTTGGCCTCCGGTAATTTTTCCGGAGGGGTGTATTGATTGACCCCGGATGTCATCCGCTCCCGAGCCTGGTTGTCGTAGATCTCGCGTGCCCTGGCCGCCACCATGGACTTCTGGGAAGGGGTAAGGTGGCGTCGATGTAGGTTCAGGCGGGATCATCGAGGAAGAGCCGATCCGATCGCCGGAAGGCCCTGTCCCGGAGGTGGTCCGGCAGCCCCTCCATGACGTCGCCATCCCCGCCGAAGAAAACCCACCAGATGAGAGACCGGCAGCCGTAAGCGTCGATCATGGCATCGAGGTGTGACCTCGTGCATGGCTCGTATCGACCGCAGTTACCGCAACCGATGTCGTACAGGTCGGCCACAGCCGCATGGGTAAGGCATGAATCGTAATGCCGACAGGTCGGCCGGCGCTTGGGGATGTAAATCGACGTCTGGCGTTCACGGTTGACCATCGGCGGGCCCTTAGATCTCAGCGCATCTCAGACTTGGTCAGTAAGCCATGCTCCCCAAGGAATTCCCGCTGGCGACTCGCCGGCCATGCAGCCCGTCGGCGTGCTGCGGTCATTGCTGAGTCGAACCGCTCGAAATCGGCCTCACGGTCGGCCGGATCCTCCGCGCCTGGCGCCTCCCATTGCCACCATGGGTATGGTCGTGTTCCGGGTCGATCCTTCACCCAAGCGGCGAGGACTTCGGAGCCGTATTGCCCCCATAACACCCAGGGCGCCCGCCGTTGTGCCTCGTCGAGGACTGTCGGGATTCTGCCGTCGCAAAGTTGGTCGAACCAGTAGAATGACGGCCACGGATGAAAGCTTTTGATCTCCACCGTCGCCCCGTCGTGGTTCAGGTATCTGATTTGCCAATCTGTCAATGGCGATAGGTCAGCGGTCCGCGTCCAGCTCTTCCGAACAAATGCCATTCGTTATCTCCCTGGCGGGCGCCCAGGCCCCGGATTCTGTATCACCGTCAAATCGAGATTTAACTGTCTCAAGGCTGCCAGCATGGCCGCCCGAGAATCCCGCTCCGCCGCGACTGCCGGGTTGCTGCGAGGTTGGCCGTACCGATCGAGGAATACAACCCCATGGTCGGCAATGGCTTGTTGCGCCTGTCTCATACGGTCGAAGGCCTCCAATGAGGTTTTGAGGATAAGCACCGCCGCGGGATCATCATCGATGCCGGCAAACTCGGAGGTTATCGCTTTAAAAATGCGCTTGGCCTCGCGTGATAGGTTGCTTATTCCCGGACGTTTGACGGCCATTTCGGTCACTTTTTCAAAGGAAAAAATTGAATTTCTCTAAAACGAAGGTGCGGCGATGGTAGCTAACGACGTAACTGGTAGAGAGTTACCCTCCCCCCCCACCGCCCTCTGATAGGGCGGAGCGGCTTGGAAACCACACGAAACCAAGCCGCTCCTTTTGCGCCCCAGGGCCGCGCCTTGTAACCGGTGAGCAGCCGGCAGCAGGCGAAGGCTCGGCCCCAATGCCCGGGAAGGAGAGCCCGGGCATATCCGATTAGGCCCGTTCATCCAAACCCACAAAGCAGGAAAGGGCATTCGAGCTGTGAAGCGGCGTTACGCTCGATCCCCACAACGGTTGACCGATCATTCGATACGTGAATTTGAAGGCCAAAACATCCCAATCAAACCACACATGGGGCGAGACAACGCCGCGGATCCCGCTCGCCTTCTGCACAAGGATATACTGCGAAAGGTCCGCCAGAACGATGTCGCCCGCATCCCCGAGGGTCTGGCAAGCCTCAGTCGGCACGACCGGCCGCCCGAGCAGCGCGCCGAAAGGCGCCTGGCTGATTACGCCCGCGGGGATCCATACCGGGGTGTGAGCTGTGTTGTCGGGGGTCGGGAATCGCAGCTGGAGCAATTGCGGCAGGATGTCCTGGTTGATCAACCAGACGGCGTTCGCCAGATTGCTGGCATGGCAACGGGCGAACATGTTGACGATGTTTTCGTACAGAACACAGTCGGCGCTTTGGCCTGATTCCTTGGCAACACTCACCAATGCGGCCGCGTTCAGGATCCCGAGCGGTTCGCCGGCGCCCGAGCCATTCAGAATGTCGTCGTTCACTGCCGCTCGGATCTTGGTCGGAACCGTTGAGTTGATGTAGATCCCGAGACCGGGCGCGTCCTCCAGAAGTTCTTCCGTGGTCGGCATCAGGACCGTGTACTTTGTGAGGCGGAAGGTTGTCGTCTTCAGCGCGATTTTGCTTTGGGTGAGCTGGCTTGCCTCGGCCACCTTGTAGACCCGCGGGCCTGTCGTGTTGTCGAACGGGTTCCCCTCGTCTTTCACGAACGTGATGTTGTTCGCGGGGGTTGTTTCAATGCGGCAGCGTTCCATGAGGTTGTTGAAAACCTGGCCTCGGGTCTCGATTTGGGGGGCGAGCACCTCGGGAACCATGAAACCGCCATCGGCGCCGGTTCCTTCCGTCGAGATGGTGGACGGCTGGTTGGCGATAAGGCGGCCGGTCGGAACCGCACCGGGTCGACTGGCTTCCTTGACTTCGGCGTAGAAATCCGCAGGGGTTGCATAGTCGCCATCGGGACCTTTGCCGATCCTCGCCCCATCGCCATAGTCGAGCACGCCGCGGGCCTGGTTGTGGATCGGATTCGGTCCGGTCATCCGGTTGGCGCCGGGAGCGTTCATGCCGGCCAGAACCTGGACAAGCGCCACCTGTTCGGTTCGTTCGTCTTCGGTCTTCTCGGTCGTCTGGTTCAGTTCGGCAATCCTATCAACGACGGTCTGGCGGTCCAGCGCCATGTTGAAGATCCGCTGTCCATGCGGGTTTTCGGGAAGTTCGATAACTTGGTTTTTCATGTGAATTTCTCCTATTCAGTAGATATTTAGTGTTTCTAGATTCGGGCTTTGAGTTCCGCCATCTGTCGCCGGGCCTCTTCCAGCCTTGCCGCCTTGACGTCTTCGAGCCGTTCACTTTCGATGTCTTCGAGCATGGCGTCGTAAACGTCGAGCAAATGCTCAATGCACCGCCCGAAGGTCATGTCCAGCGTCGCCGCCCGGATCTTCAGGCGCCGGTGAACGTCGTCGCTGATTGAAAAATTTCGGTTTCGCATTCCCGCCCTCCTTTCTTTAAGATTAAAGAATGCTACGAGGAAGGGCATTCCTGGTCAATCCGATCTTTTCTATATACTTCTATTTAGAAGAATCGGGATCTTTCGTTTCGGTAGTGCAAAAGACTTTTCCGCAGTTGCAGCAGCGGCGGATTCTGAGCACGGCCGTATCGCATTTTCGGGTATCGACCACCCGAGTTTTTTGACAACCGCAGTCGCATTTCATAACCGGCATCCCTCAGGGACAGCGACCACAAACACGTCGCTGCGTTTCAGGTTGTAGGCATCGAGAGCTTGACGGATCGCCTCTTCCCACTGCCGGCCTTGATAGACGACCGTAAGGATTGGCGGTTTCCCTTCGCGCCGTTCGAGATGGAAGGGCCGCTCTGGTAGGTGTAAACTATCTTGACACCCGTTCATTTTTTCATACTCCTTCAAATTGTTCTGTGTCGCGGATGTATTTCAGTTGCGCTTTCCCAAGACGGCCTTCCTCGGAGAACCGCATCTTCTGGACGATGATTTCCGATATGTCGTTGTTGAGGTCCGGACGATGGACACACAAGCCGATGTCGGCCTTGTTGCGCCAATGAGCCCCGCCGCTGATCTCATACATGGTCGGTACCAGGTAGGTGCCGGTCGCCTTGTCTTTCACGAGGTTCCGGGGATGCGCGATAACCCAGATGTGGATGGAGTGTTGCCGCGCGAATCGGCGGATTTTGGTCAGTTGCAGGGAGAGGTATTGAGCTTCGGTTTGCCCCTGGTAGACGTGTTCCACCTCGTTCCACGGATCGATGATCAGGCCGTTGACGCCATGCCGGAAGATCGCCACCCTCGCCTTTTCGAGAATCACGTCAACACTCAGGATGTCTTCGTCCGGGACGATGAAAAAGAAGTGGTCGTTTAGGAAGTCCATGCCCTCTTGCATCTCGGCCTGGCTCATCCGGGTTGCCCACTTCGTATGGCGGAAGGGCTTCCCGACGACCTTCGGCAGCATGTGGGATAGGTGATTGTCGGTCTGCCAGTTCTCCGGCGAGAAAACCGCCGTCTTGAAGCCCTGGAGCTCGGCCAGACGGATGCAAAGGTTGTCGATGAAGGTCGATTTCCCGTGACCGGGGATCCCGGTTACCACCGTCAACCGACCGTCCTTCACGGTATAGATCCGGTTCAGGTCGGGATATCCGGTCAGCCGGCCGCGCTGGATCCCGGAATCGAAACGCCGCTGAACGTCCGTTGCGAAGTCCGCGGCCTGGAACAACCCGCTTACCGGGTAGGGAGTCGCGCTCTCGATGATCTCCCTCAGACTGCCGGCGCCGTGCTTCACCAATACGTCGTTCGAGTCCTTACAGCCGTCCGGGTAAGTCACTCGGTAGCACTTTTCCGCCCCTATCCGCCGCACCAGCTCGTCCTCAGCGGTTCTTCCGGGGTCGTCGCTGTCCATGGCAAGGACGATCCGTCTTTTGGCCGCCAGAAGGCCCTCGGCGCTTTTGAGGAAGTCGAATTTTGTCGTGTAGCTCTTCGATCCGGGTGACGGCGCCCCGTCCGGGATGGATGTGACCGCATCGAAGCCGGCCGCCTGGACGCTCAGGGCGTCGATCTCGCCCTCTGTTATGATCAGGGTATCGCCGGCCGCCTTCACGATGTCGTCGTATCGGTAAAGGCATTTCTCGGCGTCCTTCTCCTGGCGGAATCGTTTGTCCCGGGTCCGGTGCTTTACGTTCACCACCTGGCCGTCTTTGAAGTAGGGAAACTGGATTCCGCCGCTGTCTTCCCAGGATTGGCCGAACCCGACTTTGTTTGCCGCCAGAATGCTTTCAGGGATCTTCCGATCCTGGAAATACTTGACCACTTCATCCGGCAGCTTGGTTGCCGGCCGGTAGGTCGGCCGCTTGTAAGACTTCCTGCGTTCGCGTTTCAGTGGTTTTTCATCCACCGACTTGACGCCTCCGGACCATCCGCAGTGGTGACAGAGCCAAACGCCCTCGGTGATGTTGACGGCGAGACAAGGCTCGGTTGATTTCCGCCGCTGCCCCGAGCATTCCGGGCATGTTGTTCGGACTTCGCCGGTCGCGCCGGCGGGGATCTCTATGCCGTAGTCGATGAAGGATTGCATCAGTACCACTCCGGATATGCGGTTGATGGTTGCGGCTTTGAGTTACTGTTGCGGATGATCGCCAGCAGATAATTTTCGCGCTTGCCCTCGCGGGCATGGCCTTTTTCGAGGTATGTCCGTATCGTGGCCTCCACCTGGCTAACGGGATAGGATTCCCATTTTTCGAGTTGAGCCAGCAGGATGTTGTCGGCAATGCGGTTTGATTTGCGGGTTAGGGCGAGTTCCTGGAACACACGATCGATCAGGGCAGGGGTTTGGTACCTGGATTTCAGGAGGAGGATTTTTTCAGAAATTTCCGCAGGGGTTTTATTCTTATTCTTTATCATTCTTGTATGGGTACCGTTTTCAGTACCGTTTTCAGTACCGTTCTCGGTACCGTTTGATTGATACTTGTCATAATTTATAATGTAAATTAAACAGTTTACGCTTGTTTTCTTCGGTACCGTTTTCGGTACCGTTTTTTCGGAAAAATCGATAAAGTCACGGTCCGTGCGGGTTTGCGGAGACTCTGGGCAACCTGAAATTTTCCGCTCGATTCTCGAACATTCGATTAGCTCAGCCAAAAATCGCCGGACCTTCCCTCTTGACCACCTCCAGCGTCGTGCAAGGACTTCCTCGGAATGCGCCACGGCGCCACGCCCCACTTCAACCATGATCCCTCGGCGTCGGACGAATCCGGGCTTGTGGCTTGCCAAGAGCAGGAGGTCAACCCAAGCCTGGCCGCGGGTGAAGGGCTCGGACAGCCACTCCTTGGAATCCATCAGGCGCCGATGTAGCTTGATCCAGCCCTTATCGCGCTGCATTTCGCACCTCATCGTTTCTGTCGAACATCTCGATCAGCAGGCGGGAGAGTTGGCCTGGTGGAATCTCAGAAATTGGAAAGTCTTCCCGGATCAAGATGTAATCGTCAGAGACGCCGATCCGAAAATACGACTCAAGGTCGATGTCCACCCGTCCGCCGCCGGTCATGCCCGCCCCCGCGTCGCGTCGAGGATGTAGCGGATCGCGTCGATGATCAGGCTCACGGTCGCGTCATACGGCCCGTCAAGCGCCCGCTCAGCCCGCCTCAGCAGCCGCCCCAGGCGCCATCGGTCAAACCTGGACAATCTCATGACCGGGCCTCCACGGAGTCGATGGTTTCCACCACTCGGCCCGCAGCGAACGCCTCGAGGTCCGTCGGCAGATAGACGACTCTGTGGCAGACCTTCCGATAACGCGGTCCTCGCCCCATCGATCGCCAGACCTCCAGAGTGCCGGCGGTAAACGGGGTCCCGAGCTCTTCGAGATATTCGGCAGCCTCCTTGGTATTCAGCGCTTTTCTTTTGATTTCGATCGACATAAAAAATCCCCTTTCTCGGTTAAGGTCTCTTAACCTTGGGAAAGGGGAAAATAAGGAGGGGCTCTTATTTTTAAGGCGGGTGTTACAGCAGCATTTCGGATAGGGGTTTTTGATCCTGATCCACAAAGATCAGCACGTCAGGACAGAGCTCAGTACAGGTACCACGCAATGGGCAGGCTTCGCAGGTACGGCCAAGTTCGCCGGACACGATTTCCCGGTAGTCCAGCTTGAACAGCTCGGGATCGTACCGCCGGCCTTCGATCAGCTCATAAGCACGAGTAAACGCCTTTTTCGCGGCCGGGAGATTCAACCCTGTTTTCTTGACGATCTCGGTATAGGTCTTGCGTTGTCGCCTCAGCTTCCAGACTCGCAGCTGTTGCCACGCCTCGTGACGGAACCGGGTGTTGTCCTGCTCCCACTCCGCATAATTCTCTTTAAAATATGGTGGCACGTCGTCGGATTCGCGGAAGTAATCGACGGCACCCAGGAATTGCCTAAACGCGTCCACGATGTCGCCCTTTTTTCGTGATAGGTCCACCTTGAAAAGCCGCTCGGAGGGTCTCAGTGGCACCGCGCTGCTTTCTTGGTACCAATATTCATGAGGTGTCTTAATCTCGTTGCCGTCTATTTCCAGCACTTGGATTATCGGCGGCCGGTTTTCAAAATTAAATGTGATCAACTCGGGCATCTCGGGATTGAACGGGTCCAGCGCATCCAGGTCTCTGTTCACGCTGAAAAAGCCATTTAGGGTGATGCCGAAGTCAAAAAGCCCATTTACGAACCGTCTGATTGTGGCCATGTCATCGGAGCAAATTTCGGAGACCGCCGACGGATCGCCGCCGTCCGCATAAAAACGATCCAGCCGTGCGAAGGCACCCTTGGCATTCTCGCCGTGGTGTTTCCAGAATTCTCGATACGAGGCTTTTTCCTTGAGGATTGCCAGTCGGAGAAGGTCGCCCTCGCTGTCCGGTTTCCTGGTCCATGGGAATTTCCGCCGCTTCATCCCGCCACCTCGCTTTTCTTCTCGTCATCGGTCCCGTTGCTGGCGTGACCATTCAGCAGCTCGGCCGCCCGGTTGCCGGCCTTCTTCAAGCTGTCTGGAAGGTACTGAGCATATCGACGGGTCATCTCGGGTGACTTGTGCGTCAAGAGCTCGCCAATCATGTTGAGGTCGAATTCTCCGGAGTTCGCCAGTGTGACGGCGAAATGGTGCCGGAGCCCGTGGAAGATCCGGAATCCCTTGGGTAGCTTGGCTTTCTTGTGGATCCGTTCGACGGCCGTTGAGTCCACCCGCTTGCCACCGTACCGTCCAGGGAAGAGATACTGGCTCGATCGGATCGCCTCGTTTTTATGGGCAGCCTTCCATGCAAGTTGATCCTTGAACACTTGCGCAACGATCGGGTTCAGCGGAATCGATACCGTCCGCCCGCCCTTTGGCTTGCGGAGCGTGATCAGGCTTGCCGCAAAATCGATATCGCCGTCCTGGAGCTTGAATATTTCGCCACGTCGCATTCCGCTGAACATGGCCGTCTTGAGCATTCGGGCAACGTCTTGGTGGCTCCATTCATCGAGGACGGCCAGCAGCCGACCGGCCTGATCCGGACTGAGGTATTCGACCACCTGGTTGTCGCGCTTGGGTAGCTTTATGGTGAAGGTGAGCCCGCCACATAGCTTGGCCCGTTTGCCGTAGTTGGCGATGCGCCTTACGAGTTCCAAGGCGCCCCAGATGGTCGCCGCGGCCTTGCCCACCATGGCTTTTTCGATCCGTCGCATGTCGAGCTCGGTGAGGCTGGAGACCGGCCGTTGGCCGATGATGGGCTTCACATGCTTGTCGTACCGATACCGATCGAATTGCCCGGCCTGTGCGCTCCCGCCCCGCTGCTCGAAGTAGGCGTCCGCGATATCATCCAGTGGCATGTTGGCCTTGAGCTTCCGTTTCTTGATTTGCTTCGCCGTCAGCACTTCCTCGCCATGACGGGCCTTGAGGGTCCGTTCCTTGCGGATGTCGTCTGCAATCTGGGGCGTGATGCCCTCGCTCTTGGTGCCGACCTTTTCCCAGATTTTACGGGATCCGTCCTTGTAGGTGATATAGAAGGTGATCTCCGGCTTGCCGTTGACTTTGATATCCTGCTCGTATTGGTACACCCCCGGCCACTTAATCTTATCGACTCTCCTTCGTTTTTTTGACGCCTTGTTGCCCATTTTCGCCCCCATAATCTTGTGAACCGTTGATTTTGCTGAACGCTTCGGACGATGCTTGCTACCCTATTGCTACCCTATAGCTTAAAAATCGTTAAATTCGATTAAATCAACCTAAGCGTTTGATAGCACGTCCATATGGCAAAATCAAGCGAAATTAAAGGCGTCTTGGGTTTTATTAAACAGGGTAGAATTTGCGTTAAAGGGTCACGTCGAGGCGTTCGCAACGCTGAGGTCAGGGGTTCGATCCCCCTCATCTCCACCAAGTAAAATCAAGGACTTAGGCCGCATCGGGAAACCGGGCGGCCTGAGTTTTTGGGCTTTGTCGCCCAAAATGTTGAAAGTCTGCAACTAACCTCGTCCTGCAGCCTGTACTGATGGTCAATTTGGCGCGCCGGTCTGCGTCCAGCGAGGGTCGCCTGTCGTGTTTCCGGTGAAGGTGAAAAATGAAATCGGGGCGGTGTAGCACCGGATGTCGTTGCTCCTGATGGCAAAGAACTCGGAGAAGATCAATCGGCAGGGCGATTCGAGGGAAAATCCTGATCTACGAATGGCGCGAGCCTGCTATTTTCCTTGACAACCTGTTGAATGCCCCACTATCCTCCTTAACTACGGGCAGAGCACTTTCGAATCTTTGTGGTGCCAGAACCATTATCTTGCTTTCAACCATAGGGGGAGAAGTCTGAAAAGGTCCCGGCGAAACAACTTTCACACAAAGGAGGCTCAGATGAAAAGGTCGGCGGTAAAGTGGTTTTGGGTTTTGGGCGTGTTCTGCCTGGTCGGTTTGATGGCGGGCGGCGCCGTGGCGAAAACCGATATCATTCCTGGGGGGCCGTGGCTGACGGACAATCAGAAGGTCAACTACACATCCCTGGCAAGCTATGAGGAGCTTGTCAAGAAGCTCGAGCAGGTCGAGAAATCCTCGAAGGGGCTGGTCGAACTGGAGGTGATCGGCCAGACGAACCAGGGCCGTGACATCCTGATGGCCAAGATTGGCGACCCAATGAACCAGGCCGTCATGATGCAGACCCAACAGCACGGCAACGAGCCGGTCGGCACCGAGGCCGCCCTGCAGATGGTTCAGTTTCTGTCCACCGGAAGCGCGAAGGCAAACAAGATCCTCGATCATCTCTATGTCCTGATCATTGTCCGCGTGAACCCGGACGGCGCGGAGTTGTGGCAGCGGTACAACTACGACCCGACTGCACCTCCGAGAAACACTTCGAAATATATTTACACGAGTGGGGGTGTGGGCTGGGACATCAACCGCTACCATTTCTCGGACTGGACAAATAGCCCGTTGTACGCCCAGTACCTGCTTGATTCGGCTGCTTACCCCTACCCGGCAAACCCCGTGCCGGAATCGGTGGCGGTCATGGAGGCCTATCTGAAGTACCAGCCGATCTGGATGGTGGACTTTCACGGCCAGGGCACTTATGTGACGGACGAAGGGGAGAACGTTACCAGTTCGATGCTGTGGCCCACCGCCCCAGGTGTCTCCAACGATGTCGTGGATTTGTCCAGGCAGCTCTGCGTGGTGATGATGGATCGGATGGCGGAGTATGGGTTTGCCACGGTCAACCTCTACCCGGGCGGCCCCGAGCCTGGAATCGCCAGAAACGCATACGGGCTCGAAGGATCCGGCAGCGTACTGGTGGAGCTCAAGGGTGGGATCGGCCAGAAATCGATGGGCATGTTGACGAAACACGCATTCGAGCAAATGTCCGCGATCCTGGAAGCCACCGCGGACGGCTCCGTGTACACGGTAGATCCTGAACGGGTGATCGAACTGGATATCGGAAGAATTCCTTATTACAAAGACCTGCCCGTCAAGAACGGTGGTGGAATGGTCGAGCCTGAATAAGAAGTTTCGAATTCACATAGGACAGGAAGCAGGGTGAGGCTGCAACTCACCCTGCTTTTTCCCTGAATGGACTTGATCGAAACCCGAAATCCTCGTTTCCGATTCGGCCACGCCCGTGGCAAGATGGTTAATCGTGGATGGACACCGACTTCAACTGTATATTGGCCTGGTGGAATTTAAAAAAGCTCTTTCCTGCCTGGAGTCATCCGATTCTTCCAACCTTGACTTACCGCTCTGAATACCGTATCCATAAATGTTATCCGTAAATAAATCACGGCGCTGATTGTGAATCCGAGATGGGCGCCAGGCGGTTTGCCGCGTGGGCGCTTTCTTGTTTTCATGACCCTCGACAGTCAGGAACGTCGCGGGCCGTTCTCGACCGAACAACCCCCAACAGGCAGGCAACCCCCATGACGCTGAAGCGATCGGCAGAGGTGGAACGGATCACCTCGGAAACCCAGATACGCATAAAGCTGACCGTCGACGGTTCCGGCATCACCGACATCCAAACCGGCATTCCCTTTTTCGACCACATGCTGACGCTCATGGCGCACCACGGTTTCATGGATCTCGAGCTTGGCGCCAAGGGCGATCTGGACATCGACGCCCACCACACCGTTGAAGATGTCGGTCTGGTGCTGGGGGATGCCGTCGATCAGGCGTTGGGGGAACGGAAGGGCATCCGGCGATATGGCTACGCGGTGACGCCGATGGACGATTCACTGGCATCCGTGGCGGTGGATCTGTCCAAGCGGCCTTACCTGATTTATAATGTAGGGGATCCGAAAGGGGAGCCTTCCCACTTTCCACCGGCCCTTGCCAGGGAGTTCTTCAGGGCATTGGCCACACGCGCCGGGATGAATCTTCACATCAACCTCGCTTATGGCGGGGATCGGCACCATGTTCTTGAGGCAGTCTTCAAATCCCTCGGCAGGGCCCTCGACGAAGCCACCGCGATCGACGAGCGGGTGCGAGGCGTTCGATCCACCAAGGGGAGGATCTGACCCCATCCCTCGATCCGGCATCCCCGGCGATCGATGATTCAATACGATCCGGAATGATCCTTATTATATCCAGGAGAAGGCTCATGTTCAGCCGTTCCTTGAGCGTCATGGTGTGCATGGCGGCTGCTCTGCTTGCGGCAGCCTGCGTCAGCCATGTCGACGTGACCCCCCGTCCCGAGGTGAAGGGCGACGAGCGCCTATTGGTGCTGCCTTTTGTCGACATGGCCATGCTTCATGGAGAAAACGCCGTCGTGCGAAGCCCGGTCACCGGGAAGGTTTTCGAAACAGGACCCGTCGAGGAGGACGCTTCCGGCGTCCTGAACGAACACCTGTTGAGCCAGGTCCGGTCCAGGACCGGCTTCAACCCGGTCCCGGTGACGGAGGCAGGAGATTTGCTGGCGTCGCTGCGCGACATGCGGGAATCCGGCCAGTCTGAAATCCGGGCGCTCGTGTCCGCGGGCCGCTCCGCCAGGGCCGATCTGGTGATGGCCGGCTATCTCTACCGGTTCAAAAGGAGGATCGGGGGCAATTTCTCCGTCGAGTCGCCGGCATCGGTGGCGTTCGAGCTTCACCTGATCCAGGTGGAGGACGGGCAGGTGCTATGGACTGGCACCTTCGATGAAACGCAGAAATCCCTCAGCGAGAATCTGATGGAACTGGGCACCTTCATCCGACGCGGAGCCAAGTGGGTGACCGCGGAGCAGCTCGCCCTGCCCGCAATCGATGACATGATTTCGACCCTGGTGTCGCCATGATGGTCATTCCGGCGATAGACATCAAATCCGGCCGTTGCGTCCGATTGCTTCAGGGGCGCATGGAAGACGAGACGGTTTATGCCGACGATCCCTCTGAAGTCGCGCGGCGCTGGGAATCCGAGGGTGCGGCGCTGATTCACGTCGTCGATCTGGACGGAGCCGTCGAGAAGCGGCCGGTCAATCTCGAAGCCATAGAGCAGATTCTGAAATCCGTTTCGGTTCCCATCCAACTGGGGGGAGGTCTCCGGGACATGGAGACGATCGAAGGCTATCTGGCAACCGGGATCGAGCGTGTGGTCATCGGAACGGAGGCGGTGCGCAACCCGCAACTGGTCGAGACGGCCTGCCGGCGATTCCCCGGGAAAATCGTGGTCGGCATCGATGCCCGCGACGGGTATGTCGCCGTTGAGGGATGGACCGAAACCACCCGAACCACCGCCGTGGAGCTGGCGAAGCGATTCGAAGGCTGCGGCGTGGCGGGCATCAATTTCACGGATATTTCAAGGGACGGCATGCAGACCGGACCCAACATTCTCGAAACGCAGCGACTCGCGGAATCCGTTTCCATCCCGGTGTACGCGTCGGGCGGGGTTTCGACCCTGGAGGATATCCGCAGGCTCCTTCCGTTGACGGCCTTCGGTCTCGCCGGCGTCATCACCGGAAAGGCGCTCTACAGCGGCAGCCTCGAGCTGGGGGACGCCCTGCGGCTCGTCGGACGGTGGACGGGCGACGACACTTCGAGCACCCCGTAGACAGGGAAGGGGCATCCCGCTTTCCCTTAAGCAATAGCGGGGTATGGCGTGCAAATCGGATGATTTGACACGCCTTCTTTTTGTGTTATTTTAAAAACTTGACAATCAAGCAGTTGAACGATATTGGTACCAAATTTATTTGCCTGAACGACCGCAAATGGCCGAGCGGTTTCAACCGGTCCCAGATCCCAGACAGCCGTCTTATGCCGTTCATTCCAATTAACCACCTTCCAATTGCTTGTTGATCGACACCACAGCATGGAGGGTCCACCCTTTGGCCTATCGAATCCCGGAAGATAAGATCGCGGAAATCAAGAACGCCTGTGACATTGTCGAGATCGTTTCAGAGTCGGTCGTACTGAAAAGAACCGGCAGGAATTTCGTCGGTCTATGCCCGTTTCACGCGGAGAAAACACCCTCCTTCACCGTCAGCAGCGACAAACAGATCTTTCACTGCTTCGGATGCGGAGAGGGTGGCAATGTATTCAGTTTTCTGATGAAGCAAAACGGCGTCGGCTTCCTTGACGCGGTGAAGCTGCTGGCGGCGCGCTGCGGGATCGAGCTGCCCCGTCCTCAGTTGACGGATGCCGAAAGGCGCCAGGTGAGCCTGAGGGATCGCCTGTTGTCGGCCAATCGATCGGCGCTGGCTTTTTTCCGCCGAAACCTGCTCGATGCCCCAAGCGGGCGCCGGGCATTGGCATATCTGGAACACCGGGGCCTGGACAAGACGGTCATCGACCGTTTCCAGTTGGGATATGCACCCGGCGGCTGGGACCTGTTGACACGCCATCTGATCGGCCGGGGCGTGGGTCCGGATCAACTCGAGGCCGCGGGTCTTTCCGTCAGGCGAAAACAGGGCACCGGTTTCTACGATCGGTTCAGGGATCGCATCGTTTTTCCGATAACGGATCCGACGGGGAACGTGATCGGTTTCGGTGGCCGGGTGATGGGCGAGGGGATGCCAAAATACCTCAACTCACCCGAAACCCCTCTCTACAACAAGCGCAAGACCCTGTACGCGATCCGGGAAGCCCGGGAAGCGTGCCGGGGAGCGAGGTCGGTTTACATTGTCGAAGGTTATTTCGATGCCATCGCGCTTCATGCCCGCGGTATCGAAAATGCCGTCGCGACACTGGGAACGGCACTGACGTCCGAGCAGGTGCGTCTCGTGAAAGGCTTTATCGGCCGATCCGGGACCGCGGTGCTGGTTTATGACTCGGATACGGCCGGCATCAAGGCCGCTCAGCGCAGTATCGACATCTTCAACCGGGAGTTCGTGGACGCACGCATTCTGGTACTCCCGGAAGGCCACGATCCGGATTCGTTCCTTCGGGACTTCGGGCCGAAGGCTTTTCTGGAAAAGGCGGAGGGCGCCAGGGGCATGACGACCTTTCTCGTGGATACGGCCATTGGCCGGCACGGTCTGAGCCCCGAGGGAAAAATCCGCGTTCTTTCAGAAGTGGCCCCGGCGTTGGCAGCCGTCCAGGACCCGATCGACCGCGGGGTGATCGTCCGGAGCGTCGCCGAGCAGCTGCAGGTGGATGAATCGGCGGTGGTCGCAAAGATTGGCCGCTGCCGGATCGATGGGGCGCCGGCGGATCCCGGCGGAACAAGGAGGCCGAAGGCGGAAGTCCGATCCACCGGCCCGGCCCCGATGGATCGTACCGAGCTCAAGCTGGTGGCCATGATGCTTCAGTTTCCTGAGATGCTGGAGACGATCCGCGAAAAAGGGGTGGTGGACTGCCTGGCGTCGACGGAACTGAAGGAAATCGGAGTCGAGGTCCTGGCCCGCTCGGAGCAGGGGGGCGACGGGGTCTCTGAAATGTTGTCCAGTTGCCCGGATCCGGCAAAGAAGCGCCTGATCACCACCCTGGCCATGGCCGAGGAGGCCTGGACGCGGGAGGGCAGCCTCAAGCTGATTCATCATTTTGTCGAAAACATTCAGCATCGCCGCAAACTCGAGGATCTGGACCGACGCATCCACCTGGCCGAAGAATCGGGCGACGACGGCGGGATGCTGCAGCTGCTCGCCGAACGTCAGCAATTGGCGGTGAATCTCGACCGGCTGAAACGGGAATTGCAGGAACGGTGATCGGGTCGTCAGACGAAGCCGGCGCGGCATGACAACGTCCGGCCCGCTCACAGGTACGGAGATGCACCGGCGGAAACGCGAAACCGCCGGCTTGACTCGAACCGGGTCGATTTCAAACAGATCCGGTGGGAAATGCCTCCGCCCGGGAAAAGGGAGGTCTGGTCTATCATCCGATGACATGTTGGAGGCAGGCATCTATGGCAAAGAAGACCGCAGCACAGAACGACGAAAACACCAAAGCCACCCCGAAATCGAAGGTGTCCAAAGCTGTGCCCGGAAAGAGTGCGACGGCGAAAAAGACTTCCACCCGGACGATCGCCGCCGGGAAGAAAACGGCTGTCGAGCCCAAGGCCGCGGAATCCGATGATCGTGATTCGAAGCCGACCGCGGGGCAGAAAAGCGTGAAGAAGACTGCTTCGAAGAAATCCCAGAAGACAACGAGGAGTCCGAAGCCGTCGTCGGGAGATGCTGCAGCCGAGGATGCCTCTGGCATGGAAGACAACAAGGAGGCACTTCGCTCCGCACTCAAGGGGTTGGTCTCGAAGGGCAAGGAACAGGGATTCCTGACCTACGACGAAATCCACGAAGCGCTTCCGGAAGGGATGCTTTCCTCCGATCAACTGGACGATACCCTGATGATGTTCGATGAGTACGATATCGAAATCATTGAAGGAAAGAAGGAGGAAATCGAGGAATCGGAGGAACGGAAGGTCAAACCCAAAAAACCCCAGCTCGGGGAGGCGGTGGAGACGGATTTCGGCACCGTAACCGATCCCGTCAAGATGTACCTGCGGGAGATGGGCAACGTCACCCTTCTCAGTCGCGAGGGCGAGGTCGAGATCGCCAAAAAGATCGAAAACGGAGAGCAGGAAGTCCTTCGGGCTCTGCTGGATGCGACGACGGCGGTCGACTGTATCCTGGAGCTGGGGGAACATATCGAGAACGGATCCCTCCGGCCCAAGTATGTCCTTCGCGACATCGACGAAGGGGACACCTATGTCGATGAAGTGGCCCAGACGGATAAATTCCTTGAAACCGTTCGCGCCATCCGTGAAATCAACGAGGAAAACCGCGTCTACCGCGAGCAGCTTTTCGTGGACGGCAAGCCCGCCGATGAACTGCGCAGAATTCGCCGGTCCATCAACCGCCGTACCAGCAAGATCTTCGATTTGCTCAAGGAGTGGCGGCTGGAATCGAGCGTCATCGATAAGATCGAGGGGATCATCCGGAACCAGATCGACTGGTTCGACTCCATGAACAACACCATTTCCATGTATGCGGACACCATCGATACCCCGGTGAGCGATCTCCGCAACAGCCTGACCTCGGACGCCCAATTCGTGAAATGGGCCAAGGAGCGGTGCGACCTGTCCAAGAAGGAGCTCGAGATGGTTTACAAGGAGCTCCGGGGGATCCAGGACCGCATCGAGGAGCGCGAACGGAATCTCAAGACCAACAACCGGAACCTCAAGCGCATCCTGGCCATGGTGGATGAGGGCCGGCGGCGGGCCAAGGACGCGAAAAGCGAGTTGACAAGGGCGAATCTGAGATTGGTGGTGAGCATCGCCAAAAAATACACCAACCGGGGCCTTCAGTTTCTCGACCTGATTCAGGAAGGCAACATCGGCCTGATGAAGGCTGTGGACAAGTTCGAGTACCGCCGAGGCTATAAATTCAGCACGTACGCGACCTGGTGGATCCGTCAGGCCATTACCCGGGCCATTGCGGATCAGGCCAGAACGATTCGCATCCCCGTGCACATGATCGAAACGATCAACAAGCTGATCCGCACTTCCCGCTACCTGGTTCAGGAGCAAGGCCGCGAGCCCACGCCCGAGGAAATCGCGGAAAAGATGGAAATCCCGCTGGAAAAAGTACGCAAGGTGCTTAAGATCGCACGAGAGCCGATCTCCCTCGAAACGCCTATCGGGGAGGAAGAGGACAGCCATCTGGGCGATTTCATCGAGGACAAGAAATTCATGCTACCGTCGGATGCAGCCGTCAACCTCAATCTGGCCGAGCAAACGCGGAAGGTCCTCGCCACCTTGACCCCCAGGGAGGAAAAAGTGCTACGAATGCGGTTCGGAATCGGCGAAAAAGCCGATCATACGCTCGAGGAAGTCGGGCAGGATTTCGCTGTCACCCGGGAGCGGATCCGGCAGATCGAGGCCAAGGCGCTGCGGAAGCTCAGGCATCCGACACGCAGCCGAAAATTGAAGCATTTTATCGAAAACTGATTCTGAAGCCCGTTCCGCACCATCACGGCAACGGGCTGCGGGTTGACAAATCATCGATCAGCCGTTAGTAGACACGGGTTACGAGCACGGTCGAGGGCCCATAGCTCAGCTGGCAGAGCCACCGGCTCATAACCGGTCGGTCCCTGGTTCGATCCCAGGTGGGCCCACTTAAACCCCCGGCTCAAGGAAAGCCACCGGGCAGTCGATACGGATGGGCTGATTCGAAAAGGGAAGCAGATCAAAGGAGTGAATTCGTTCGTTATGGGTGTCGGATCAAGAGAAGCCAAAGGAGTTTCCGTAGGGCGGATGCCCGTCCAGCGAAACTCTACACCAAACGAAGAAGCGCGGTCCCGATACGGACCGCGCTTTTTTTGGCTGAAGGGAGGCTTCCAGTGGATTTAACCGTCGGCGGTCTGTTGGACATCATTGAGGAACTGGCCCCATCCGCCCTAGCCGAACCCTGGGACAATGTCGGGCTTCAGCTTGGATCACGGGATTGGCCGATCCGGCGGTTGACCGTTGCGCTGGACCCGACCCTTCAGGTAGTGGCCGAGGCCTGCGGGAACGGGGCGGACGCGCTGGTGACCCACCACCCGCTGCTGATCAGCCCGGTGCGCTGTTTCGATCTGGACAACCCGCTGGGAAAAGTGATTCAACTCGCCGTCGAAAACAGGATGGCAATCCTTTCGGCCCACACCAACCTCGACAGCGCCTCCGGAGGGCTCAACGACGTTTTGGCCGCTCGGCTCGATTTGCGCAACGTGAAGGTGCTGCAGCCATCGGAAGGCGCCCGTAAAGCCCGGCTCGAAGTCACATTCCGCGAGTGCGGGGCAGAGAACGCGGCAGGCGAGGTGATCGACGCGATTCGGAACCTGTTCGCCTCGAGCCGGCGGTCCGGAGCCGAAGAGAACCGCCTGATCGGCGTGTCGACGATGCCGGAGGCTCTCTCCCCGGAAGAGTGTGCCGGGATGGGCGGCGCGCAGGTGCGGCGGGTAGAGGCGGTTCTGGACAACTGGCGGATACCGGGGATTCTCAAACAGCTTCGGGACCGCATCACGACAACGCCGATTTTTGCCGCCTCGACTCCGGTTTCGCATCCTTCGGCCGATCAGGGCTTGGGGCGCACGGGGGATCTGGATTCACCGCTGCCATTGGATGAGCTGGCGGTGCGGATCAAATCCCGATTGAATCTTCAGAACGTCCGGATGGTAGGGGATGCGAAGCGGACCGTCCGGAAAGTTGCACTTTGCACCGGCAGCGGCGCCAGCCTGCTGCCGGTTTTTTTTGCTTCGGGTGCCGATGTGATGATTACTGGTGACGTCCGCTACCACGATGCCAGAACCGTCGAGGAGAATGACCGCTGTCTGCTGGATATCGGCCATTTCGAAAGCGAACACCTGATCGTCGATGTGCTCGGCCGTCAGCTGCGGGAGCGGATCGAAAACGCGGGCATGAGGGTGGCCGTTTCCGCGTCTCCAGTGGAAAACAGCCCCTTTCAGTCGATTTGAATCGGAAAACGAATCACGCAGGAACAATGGAGAGGTGAACAGGAAGGCAACATGACAGCAATCAATAGGGAACAGATCTTTACGCTGGTTGAACTTCAGAAGATCGAAACAGAAAAAAAGACCGTCCAGAGTGTTCTCGATCAGGTCGAAAAGAAGGTCGAGCAACTCGATCGGGAGCTCAAGAGCATCTCGGACGAAATGGCCGCTGATCAGGCTAAACTCAAGGAAATTCGGGAACGCTACCAGGAGCTCGAGGAGAAGGTCCGAACCGACGACATTCTGATTCAGAAGATCGAAGCCAAGCGACGCGCGGTTCAGACCGAGCGCGAGTATCAGTCGCTGATGAAGGAGGAAGATCAGCTGAAGACCCTCAAGTCGCAGCTCGAAGACGAAATGATCGCCTGCATGGATCAGATCGAAACCATCGAGAAGGGACTCGGCCAGAAGGAGTCCGACTACGGGGAGATCTCGGGACGCGTCGAGGATGAAAAGCAGACCATCCGCCAGGAGGCTCAGGAGAGCGAGGAAAGACATCGCCTGCTGAGCCACAAGTGGGACGAGGTGGCTGCCCGCACGCAGCCCGCGCTTCTCAAGACCTTCAAGCAGATCAAAGTGCACACGCCCATGGGCGATGCGGTCGTCCCGGTTCGAAACGCCGTCTGTTACGGGTGTCACATGAACATTCCCCCGCAGATGTACAATGAGCTTCAGCGCTTCGACAGCTTGAAATTGTGCCCCTTCTGTAATAGGATTCTCTACTGGGACAACGGTTGAATCCGCCGGTCGGAACAGGCCAGACGATCGCCGGCGGTGTATGCGTCGGAGGAAAGTCCGAACACCACAGGGCAGGGTGCTCCATAACGTGGAGTCACGGCAACGTGAAGGCAAGTGCAACAGAAAGCAGACCGCCCCGTTTCCGTGCACGGAAGCGGGGTAAGGGTGAAACGGTGCGGTAAGAGCGCACCAGTTCTCCGGGCGACCGGGGAAGCTAGGTAAACCCCACCCGGTGCAAGACCAAATAGAGGAGCGCTTAGAGTGGCCCGCTCGAGCTCCCGGGTAGGTCGCACGAGGTGCCGGGCAACCGGCATCCGAAGATGAATGATCGTCGCCTGCCGCAGGGCAACCTGCCGCGGGAACAGAATTCGGCTTACGGCCTGTTCCGGCCGACATCGATTCCCGGCAATGCCGTTCAGGCTGCCGGGATCTTCATGAATGACCATCCAAGGAAGCTCTTCCGATCCATGATATGTGACGAACGCGCCTGCCCGATCTCGTTTGCCCATAAAGTGCGCATCTTCTCCCACGACCTTCTCAGATGCTGCATCTATATAAAGGGAATCGAGCATCCTCGCCAAAACTTCACCAAGAAGCTCTATTCCAAGCTCATCAGCACCACACAGCTGATGGAGGATTTTCTGGATTTTCACGGCGCCAAAAACAACTCCAACTGGTATTACTACCGCGAAATGACGGCAGCCGTTCGCCACCTGAGCCTGGGCGCCTATTCCCAGAAGCATATCGCAAATCGCCTCATATTCTACGATCTTCCGGATTCGGAGGATTTCGCGGAAGGCGGCGGGGCCGCCCTGGATTTTCTCAACAGCTGCCTGATGAAGCTCGCCCCCGCCCTTCTGACGGAAGCCGAGCGGTTGGGGATTCCCCTTCCAGAGGAGGGGTTCGATCCCGAGTTCTTTCCCAGCATCACCTCCGGCGAAGTGCTCGACTACGACATCCAGGACGAAAACAAGGATGTCCAAAAGAAGCATATCGTCAAGATCGCCAGCGAGTTCCTGAGTATTGCCGGAAAATTCGATGCACTTGGATTCTTCGAGCCTTACGACATCGACAAGATCCGGAGACTGGTTCCGGACTTGATCAATGAGGTGGAGGTGAGACGCTTCGAAATGCTGGTCCACAATCTTCAGTCCGCCTTCGACTCCTACGTGATTCATGGCGGCTATCGATACGGGGACCGAAAGCTGAAACGGCTGAGAAGCTATTTTTCCGTGGTTTTCCATTTGCTTCAGATGATGGGGCGGCTCCTCCATTTCTACGAACGCCATCTGCACCGCACCAGCTTCAAGAATATCTACCTTCTCGCCCAGGAGCAGCTGTCCAGACTCGTCGATCCGGAGACGCTTCTGAATCACACGATCAACTACGGCCTATTCAACGCCTGCCGCTTTCTCAACACCGGCAAGGAGCTGGCCAGGGAGATCCTCAACGAGAACATCGAACGCGGGAGAATCCGCGTCGGCATCCCCGTCAAGTTGGGCTTCCACAGTCGCCCCAGCCTGCTGGTGGCAAAGATCGTCCAGTATTACGGGGGACAGGTGGAATTGTGCATCGGCGAGGATCGGTTCGACGCTAGCAGCGTGCTCGACATCCAATGGGCGGGTGGAAAGATCAACAAGGAGAAAATCTCCGAAGTGGTCTTCGAAGGCGACACGAGAGCCCTGAAGGATATCGAGATCCTGGCCGGCGTCAATTACGGAGAAGACACCATGGGCAAAGGCATCCCTTTGCCCAAGGAGCTTCAGTACCTCCGGTAGCGGATGAAAGTGGTTTTTTCTTGCAGCCTTGCTGCCTATCTCCGCGAAATCAGGCGGCATCCAGGCCCCCGTAAGGGCCGGCGGAAGGCTGCCCGCGCTTCGTGCTCCCCCCCTGGTGCCTGCACCGGAGTCGAATCGGTTTCCGGAACCTGTCGAACGTCCACGAAGGCTGGGTATCAATGATCAGTGTGGTAGTCGTTGCCGGTGGAAAGGGTGTGCGCCTCGGCGGCCCGGTCCGAAAACAGTACATCGCGATCAAGGGACAGCCGGTTTTGGGCTGGACCCTCAAGGCCGTTGTGGAGAGCGGGGTCGCGGATGAGGTGATCGCGGTGGTGCCGACTGAAGATGTGCGATTTTGCCGGAAGACCGTTCTCGAACCGCTGGAGCTGGAGTTTCTCGTGAAGCTGGTGCCTGGAGGCGATGAGCGCCAGCAGTCCGTCTACGAAGGTCTTCGGGCCTGCTGCCCGCAAACGCGAATCGCGGCCATTCATGACGGGGTGCGGCCATTTGTCAACCGGAAGATTCTCAAGGCGTGCATCGAAGGCGCCGAACAGTGGGGAGGCGCGATCGCGGCAGTCCCCGCTGTGGATACGTTGAAGGTTGTCGGCCCTGACGGACGGGTTCGATCCACCTTCGATCGGCGGCTCGTGCGGCTCGCCCAAACCCCCCAGGCCTTTCGATTTCCCCTGATCCTCGAAGCGCATGAAAAAGCCGCCGCCGACGGTTTTATGGCCACGGACGATTCCCAACTGGTGGAGCGCATCGGCGGAGAGGTGAAAGTGGTGGAGGGCAGCAGCCGCAATATCAAGATCACGCGACCTGCGGATCTGGTGCTGGCCGAAATCATACTGGAATCCCGATAATCCTTCCCCGATGCCGCTGCCGGACGAACCTTGTCGTTCCCGGCGACGACCCTCAGGTGAAGCGCTCTTCGGCCAGGTCACGAATGACCGCCACGGCCTCCTCGGGCGTCTCGACGGTGTGCATCGCGGCGGTGGGGGCCCGCGATGCGAACAGAGGACGGACCGGAAACCCCATGAAAATCACAGGGCGAGCACATTTGATGGCCAGGGCGATTTCGGAAAGGGTTCCCGCTCCGCCCGGGCAGGCCACGATCACATGACTGCTCAACACATTGATGACATTTCGTGCGTTTCCCATTCCGGTCAGAACCGGAATGCGGATGTAGCCGGAAGCCTGCCTGTCATCGGCATCGGGAAGAATGCCGACCGTCATTCCCCCAGCCTCGAAGGCGCCTTTTGCCGAAGCCGCCATGACTCCCGCATTTCTGCCGCCGTTTAAGAGTATCCACCCGTTCACCGCGATCAGACGCCCCAGCCGGTAGGCGTTTTCCAGGACGTCTTCGTCCGCGGTTCCCCCACCCATTACGCCGACGATGAAAGTTCCCTCAGCCATTGAATCCCTCCAATCGATTGTTATTTTTAAACCTTATGAAAAAATGCCGGCTCGTAGCAGCGGCAACGGATCGAGGGACGGTATCCGGTTGATGCCCCCTGGCCGGTCAATCACCGAAACATCGCCAACACGCCTGGGGAATTCGCTGTCGGCACAAACAAAGGAGACCCAGAGAATGAGCAACACCGTGGACTTGGAAATGGACGCCCGCCAGGGTGAGGAGCAAAGCCGTGCGTTTCTGCTGCAGCTTCAGGCCGCTTTTGCCAGGATGCCGGATGCCATACCGGTATATCTTTTTTCGCAGCGGGGAAAGGACGACGTCTTTGTCGACGCCAACCGGCAGGTAATCCGGGCATTCAGGGAAATCACCGACAAGATCATTTTCCGCGAATACAACCTGGATCATGAATTGGCGCTCCGATGGAACGTTTTCGAGGCGCCCACGCTCCTCATCGCACCGGAAAAATACAACATCCGATGGATCGGTGCGCCGATGGGAGAGGAGGCCCGCACTTTTCTGGAAACACTGCTCCTTGTGGGTTCCGGAAAGAGCGGACTGAGCGATCAGGCACAGAAGGTCATCCGGAAAATCGATACGCCGAGAACGGTCAAGGTGTTCGTCAGCCCGACCTGCCCGTATTGTCCCCAGGAAGCGGTCAACGCCGTCAAGGCTGCCGTCGAACTCCCCCATCTGGTCTCCCTGGAGATAATCGATATCCAGGCCCGGCCGGACATTGCGCAGCAGTATTCCGCCTTCAGCGTCCCGGTCGCTTATGCCAACGAGATTCTGATCGGTCAGGGTGCCCAGTCCGAGGAGGTTTTCAGTCTCAGCCTGCAAAAGCTCGAACCTCAGACGATTTTCATCCCCGACAGCGATGCGGAAGTGGTGGAAACGGACCTGCTGATCGTCGGCGGCGGGCCCGCGGGCCTCACGGCTGCCATTTACGCGGACCGGGCCGGACTGAACACCGCGGTGGTCGAGGCCGACGCGCTTGGGGGTCAGGTGGCCACCACTCCGATCGTCGAAAACTACCCCGGGTTCACGTCGGTCGGGGGCAAGACACTCGTCGATATCATGGTCAGCCATGCACTGCAGTATTGCCAGATCTTTCAGGGCGAACGGGTCCTCGATATCCAGAAGAAGGACGATCGATTCGAGGTGCTGACCAGCCGCCGTAAATTCTTCGCGAAGACGATCCTATTGGCCACCGGGGCCTCGCACAGAAAGCTGAACGTTCCGGGTGAGAAGCGCCTTTCCGGACGTGGGGTCAGCTACTGCAGCACCTGCGACGGACCGCTCTTCAAAGGGAAGAAGGTCATTATGGTGGGCGGTGGCAACAGCGCCGTCACCGAAGCGCTCCACCTCTTCCACATGGGTGTGGAGGTGTCCCTGGTCCACCGGAGAGACAAGCTCAGGGCCCAGGATTACCTGGTCAAACACCTCGAGGAGGCGGGGATCCCGGTTTTCTGGAACAGCGAGGTGAAGGAGATCCGCGGCGAAAAGCGGGTGGAGTCCGTTCTGATCGAGAACAACCAAACCGGCGAAACCACTGTCCTGCCGGTCAACGGCGTCTTCATCGCCGTCGGCTATGAACCGGCCGTGGACCTGGCCCGGAAGATCGGCCTCGAGATGAACGAGGATGGCTACATCCGCCACGACTCCAAGCACCGGACCAATATCCGCGGAATCTACTCCGCCGGAGATGTGGAAGGCGGCTACAAGCAGATCGTCACCGCCACGGGCATGGGCGCCGAAGCGGCGATGACCATTTTCGAGGATATCGTCAATCCGTACTGGCAAAAAAACTGATGGTGCCCGCCGGCGGGGAGGGCTGTTCCGAGCGGTTGGATTCGTCCTCATTTACGGTTCGGGAGCCGCTTCGCCGGCTTATCCGCGGCCCTTCGCCTGGTGGGTTTGGATGGCCTCGCGAACATAGGGCCAGATGCCCTCGACCACCTTGGCATAGCCTTCCGACGTGGGGTGGATTCCATCGGACTGGTTGAGGGTAGCGCGTGCAGCCACACCCTCCAGGAAGAACGGAACCAGGATGACGTCGTTCCGTTCGGCCACCCATGGGTAGACCGCTTCGAAATCCCTTACATAGGCCGTCCCCAGGTTCCGGAACATCTTCATGCCCGCGAGCACGACCACGACATCTTCCTCGACCAGGCGTTTGACGATGGTGTCGATGTTGGTTCGCGTCAATGACGGGTCGATGCCGCGAAGGCCGTCGTTCGCGCCGGTTTCCAGGATGACGATATCCGGCTCGAGCGTCAGGACCCAGTCCACCCTGGAAAGAGCCCCGCTGCTGGTCTCTCCGCTGATTCCGGCATTGATGACGCTGTAGTCGTATCCTTCCGCAGCCAACCGCTCCTCAAGCCGGGCAGGGTAGGCTTGGTTTTCGTCCAGACCCAGTCCTTCGGTCAGGCTGTCCCCCATTGCCACGATCACACCGTCGGAACCGGTAGCGGAAGCCTCCGGCGCTTCCGACGACGATACGGAAGCGTCCTCGCAGGCTGAGATCAGCAGCATGCAGGACGTCAGCAGCAGAACAGCCGCCCGCTTCCATTTTTTCAGTGTGTGGGTCATATGGTTACCCCTGCATCTGCGTCTTGAGCACGCTCATCGGTTTGCGGTTGAGAATGCTCCGCGAGGCGGTCATGCCGACGGCGGTCACCAGAAGGACCGTGGCCAACGCCAGCGCAAGCCCGAATCCGGGCTGAGGATGGTACGGCACATCGAAACGCTGGGTGCACACAAACCAGGCAGCGAGTTCCGCCAGGACAAAGGCTTGAACCGCGCTGATCAGCGCGATGGTGGCGTGTTCGAAAAAAAAGACGCGGCTCACAAACGCCTTCCTTGCCCCGAGGACCTTGAAATAGACGGCTTCCCGAAGTCGCGCGCTGCGCGTGGCCAGAATGGAGCTCACGATCAACAGGGCACCGGCGGCCATCCCGAATCCGCTGAAAAACCGGATGATCCTGGCGAGACGCCTCAAGACGGCGCCATAGGATTCGAGGGTTTGCGTGAGATCGATCACGCTGATGTTCGGGAACGCGCTGACGACGCTGTTTTGAAATCCGGCGATGTCGTCCGGATCCTTTCGAACGCCGGTAAAAAAAGTCTGGGGCGCACCGGCAAGGGTGCTCTCCGGGAAGACGAAGTAGAAATAGGGATTCAACCCTTCGCGGGTTCGGGTCCGGATGCTGGACACCACGGCTTCCAAGGGTACGCCCTGGATCCGGAAACGCAGCCGGTCCCCGATCCGGATGCCGCCGATATCGGCGATCGTATCGAGAACGGATACCTGCTTCTCCCCCCACTCCTCCCGGAACAGCCCGTCGCCTTCCTTCATGCGTTCGTCCTCCAGCAGGAACTCCCGATAGGTCAGGTTGAAGGTCCTGGCCAGATTGTCGCTCTTGCGCGCGCGCTCCTGCTTCGGATCGATCGGGACGCCGTTGATGGACAGGAGACGGGCCCGGATATTGGGGTACAGCAGAGCCCCCGGCCCGATCATCCGGCTCACGGGGGTTTTCTGATCCGGCTGGATGTCGATCAGGAAAACGTTCGGTGTATCCGGCGGAAAGGACTGGACAAATGCCGCGTCCAGGTTGGTTTCCACCAGATAGATGGCGGCGGTGAGCGACAGGGAGGCCGTGAAGGTCACGACGACGGCCCGGGTGGCGTTGCGCGGGCGGTAGAGGCCCCGCAAGGCTTGGCGCATGGCAAGATGGCGGATCGAAACCCTGCGGATCCCTGCCAGAATTCCGGTCGTCAGCAGGGCAATGATCCCGATGGCCGCCACGCCACCGCCGATCATCATGGCGGCTGTCCTGACATCACGGGTGCGCCAGAGCACCAGAATCGCCAGCAGGATGCCGATGCCGGCCATGGTCATTCCATGCGCAACGGTGGCGGCAGGCGGCGGCTGGTCCTTTCGAAAGACGGCCGACGGCCGGATCGCAGCCAGACGCTGAAGCGGCAAAAGGGTGAAAAGAGCCGTCAACAGAAGCCCGACGGCGAGACCTTCGGCAATGGCCTGCCATGAAACGGCAAACCTCATATCCGACGGCAACAGGCTTTGAAAAATCGACGGAAGCAGTGCCTGGAGCCCGAGCCCCGCTGCGATGCCGATGAGGGAACCCCCGAGGCCCAGCACCGCCACCACCGCCAGGAACTGCCGCTGCATGAATCTCTGGGTGGCGCCCAGCGCCTTCATCACGGCAATGGAGGTTTCCTGCTCCCGGAAGTACGCGGACAGGCATACCTGGATCCCGATCCCGGCGAGCGCAAGGGTGAATATGCCGATCATGGTGAGGAAGAACAGAAAATTGTCGAGGAAGCGCTGGAGGCGGCTTTCCGCGGTCCGGTAGCTTTCGACGCGTTCGTCCCGTTCGACGGCCACCTCCTCCAGGGATCGGACCAGCGGCTGGGTCCGCCTTTCCTCTTCGACCCGAAGAAGGGCCTTGTACCGGATCCGGCTGCCCTTTCCGACCAGGTTGAGCGCATCGAGATCCGCCGAAGACACGAAGATTCTCGGACCCATGGCGAAGATATTGACCGGCCGATCCGGTTCGCGGACGACCACATCCGCAACGGTGAGCGCCGCATCTCCGACCCGAAGCAGGGAGCCGGGTTGCAGCTCCAGTCGATCCAGTAGCGTCCGTTCCACGATGACGGTGCCGGGAGCCAGTCGGTCGGAAAACCCGGCGCCACTCTCCAGCACGACCTCGCCGTAGAGCGGGTAGCCGGGCTCCACCACCTTGACGGTCGACAGCAGCGAGGCGCTCTCTTCGGCATTTCGAGCGATGCTGTAGAATTCCCAGATCCTCGCTACGGCTGTGCCCGGATCCTTTTGGAGCGCTGTGACGGCGGCTTCCAATTGGGGAGAAAACGGCATGCGGGAACGGATCAATACGTCTCCGCCATGAAGCGCCTTGGCATCTCTCCACACGGAGCGCTTGATGTTGTCATCGAATCCGCCGAGGGCGACGAGAGACACGACGGCGAGAGCCGTGCACAACAGGAAGAGAACCGTCTGTTTCTTGGGGTGCAGCAGCTGGCGCCGGACAAAGGCGGTATGGAGACTACCGGTCATGATCGTCCCGAATCCTGCCGTCCTCTATGACGACCACGCGGTCCGCCCGTTTGGCGATGTCGGGATTGTGGGTCACCAGGACCAGGGTGGTTCCCAGTTCCCGCTGAAATTCAGTCAGAAGGTCGAGGATGGCCGCACCGTTCCTCGAGTCCAGGTTTCCCGTCGGCTCGTCGGCAAAAACCAGCAGCGGTCGATTCACCAATGCCCGGCAGATCGCCACCCGTTGTTGCTCGCCGCCGGAAAGCTGATGGGGGAAGTTGTCCATTCGACCGGCCATCCCCACCGCCGCCAGAAGACGACCGGCCTCGGGGGCGGCATCCCGGCCGTTTCGAAGTTCGGCCGGAAACATGACATTTTCCAGGGCAGTCAGGGATGGAACCAGGTGAAAAGCCTGAAAAACAAATCCGATGATCCGGTTTCGGATCGGTGCCAGCGCATCCTCGGGAAGCCGCGTGATGTCGGTGCCATTGATTCGAACCGCCCCCGAGTCCGGATAGTCGAGACCCGACAGGACACTCAGCAGGGTGGTCTTACCGCTTCCGCTTTCACCCCGGACCACCATGAATTCACCCTTTCCCACCGAAAGGGAAACCCCTCTCAGGACGGGAACCGAACGCTTCCCGATGCGAAAGGCCTTTTGGATATCGACGGCTTCGATCATGGTTTCAGCAGGTGGTGCAGAGATGGCGGGTCCTTTCCGGCCGGTTCGCCTTTGGATTCGATTTCTTAAGTAGCCTGGAATGATAGATTTTAACGACGGGTTGATGAAAGTCAAAACGGCCGTTCGGCCGCATCAGGCCGAGGCGGTATGGCCGGACACCTGCCGGGCCCGGTTTTTCAGATCGGGCCCGGCAGGTGAATTTCTCGACAAGGATGAATCACCGTTCGATCCGCTTGAAGGCGGAATCGGGAAAAAAGCAGTAGGGACACTGCTCGGGAGGATCGTCGCCGTAATGCACATACCCGCACATCCGGCACCGCCACACGTCGGTCCCGGGGTTCTCGACGTCGATGTCCGGAAAATCCCTCCGGTTGTGAACGGGAAGGTCTTCGAGGGGCGGCATTACCGGCTCATAGCCGTTCATGACGTGGCCGGCGATGATCATCTGCTGGACTTCGCTGGTGCCTTCGTAGACGCGGAAAAGGCGGGTGTCCCGCAGGAGCTTCTCCACCGGGAAGAACCGGGTGTATCCATATCCCCCAAGGATCTGCAGCGCCTGGTCCACGACCTCGAAGCCAGCCTCGGTGGCATAAAGCTTGGACACCGAGGCACTCAGTGTCGGATCCTTTCCCTGGTCCGCCTCCCATGCCGCTTTCCACACCAGCAGCCGCGAGGTTTCGACTTTCTGGAACATCTGGGCGATCTTGAACTGTATGGCTTGAAAGTCGCCGATCTTCATCCCAAAGGCGCGCCGTTTCCTGGCATATTCGATCGCGAATTCCATGGCGGATCGGGCGGCGCCGACCGCGAAGGCTCCGATGGAGGGGCGGGTCCTGGCGAAGGTTTTCATGGCGAGCGGGAATCCTTCGCCCGGAGGGGCGAGAACGTTCTCCCTGGGGACGCGGACATCCTTCAGGTGGATACCGGTGGTGTTGGAGGCCCTCTGGCCGAGCTTGGGGATATGCCGGCCGGCGCTGACCCCCTCCCACTCCTTTTCCACCAGAAACGCACAGATTCCCTTGTGCAGGGAGGCCGGATCCACTGTCGCGAACACCGTGACATAGTCGGCAATGCCGCCGTTGGTGATCCAGTATTTGGTGCCGTTCAGAATATAGTCTTCGCCGTCACGGGTGGCCTTGCATTTGATTGCGGAGACATCGGAGCCCATGGTGGGCTCCGATGTGGCGAAAGCGATGTATTTGCGTTCCTGTGCGATCTTGGGGAGGTAAATCTGCTTCAGAGGCTCGTTGTCGCAGAGAATCAGCGGCTCCATGCCCAGGGAATTGTCGAAGATACTGGTCGCCAGTCCCGGGCAGACGGCCGCCAGTTCCTCGGTGGCGATGACGCCGTCGAGCAGGCTGAGACCTTTTCCGCCGTACTTCGTCGGGATGTCGCCGTTGATGAGACCCGCATCGTAGGCTTTGTCGAGAACCTGCAAAGGGGTTTCATCCTTTTGATCGTATTCCCAGGCCACCGGGAGAAGCTCTTTCAAGGCGAAATCCCGGGCCTGCTGCTGCAAGGCGATCTGTTCGGGCGTCAATTCAAAATCGAGCATCGGAGTTGCCTCTCTGAGTGAGTGGAAGGATGGTTGCCGGACGGCGGGCTTTCTATGGCATTATTTCTGCCATACAATCCCGGGACAGGCAACAGCGATTTGGCCGCGGGGATTTCGTATTTGATGATCGCTGTCAATGCGGTGGGAGCGCATGTGGACGGGTGTACAAAAGAAACGCCCTCATGTATGAGAACGGCAGAACCGCCATGAGCCCAACCTTCCGCATTGTCGATGCGCGCTCAGCGTAAAGCTTCCCGGAGGCGCTCCATGGAAATTGAAACCGTCGCCTTTCCACGAAACCCGCGCCTGGCGATCGGCGCCGTCGTCTTCCACGAGGACCGGGTGCTGCTGGTCCAGAGAGGCCGCCCTCCGGCGATGTCGGAATGGGCTGTCCCCGGAGGGCGCGTGGAACTTGGGGAGACGCTACAGGAAGCCGCGGAACGGGAAGTGTTCGAGGAAACCGGCATCCGGGTCCGCGCCGGTCGGGCGATTTACGTTTTCGACAGCATCCACCGGGATCACGACGGCCGTGTCCGCTTTCATTATGTCATCGTGGACCTGGAAGCCGATTACGTCGACGGCCGGCCCAGGCGGGGGGACGATGCCGCGGACGTCCGGTGGGTGACGCGCGACGAACTCAATCGCCTCCCGGTCAACGGAACCACCCTTCGCCTGCTGAGCGAGGTCTACCGGTTCGGATGAATTCCGCCATGATCGACGTCCGCCAAAAATGGAATCGAAAATACAGGGAAGGGGGCTTCCCGACGGAACCGTCCCGTCTGGTGGCCGACTTCAGCGCGCTTGCGACCGGATATCGAGCCCTGGACGTGGCGGCCGGAAGCGGGCGCCATTCCCTCTGGCTCGCCGAACGCGGATTTCGGGTGGATGCCGTGGACATCTCCGAGACCGGCCTCCGGATGATGGGAGACGGGCAGGGACGGATCCAACGGATCTGCGCGGATCTCGACGACTACACGATCCGGCCGGCAAGCTACGATCTCATCGTCAATGTCCGGTTTCTCGACCGCAGGATGTTTCCGGATTTGAGGGAGGGACTTCGGCCCGGCGGTGTCCTGATATTCGAATCCTTTCTGGAAGGCCCGGAAGGTTCAGCCGGCGGAAAATTCAGACGGGAATTCCTCCTCAGACCCAACGAGCTGCTCCATGCTTTTCTTCCGCTCCGGGTGATTCACTACGGCGAACGCGAAGAGGAAAGCGACGGAGGAAGTCCCTCCCGGACGGCGTCGCTGGTTGGAATCCGGAAGCCTTTGCTTTAGAGCGGCCGGCTTTCCAGTTCGCAGGAAAGATACCGGGAAAGCCTCTCGCCTGCCCTTTCCTTGAGGTCAATCCTTCGCCTTTGCGACTTGCGCCACCCTGGCCGGCGATCGGGCGGCCTCCATCCCGTAGACTTCCGCCAGACGTCCGATATCCGTCCGGATCGCCTCCCGGATGGATTCCGGTGAGAGAACCTCCGCTTCCGCTCCCCACCGTCGAATCCAGTAGCGGATCTCGTCGCTGTCGGCCACCTCGGCCTCGAACAGCAGCGATCCGTCCGCTCCCGGGGTGAGGGTCTGGGTGGCGTGCCACACCCGCTCCCGAATATAGCCGGCTACGACAGGTGAAAAGCGCACCCTCAGGAGAACCGGTGGGCCGTGGAACACACCGAAGCTCGACGCCATGTAGACGGTCGGGTCGAACCCCGCGGGTTCGTCGAAAATCTCCTCTGTCGACTTGCAGGACCGGATACGGTCCACGGCAAAGGTTCGGATGCCGTCGCGCCGGCTGCAATGCCCGATGAGGTAGAATGTGCCGTCGTAGAACCACAGGTGGTAGGGCGCGACGCGGCGCCGGGAGGACCGGTGGCGGCTCATGGAATAATAGGTGATGTCGAGGCATCGTCGCTCGAGAAGGGCCTGCTGGATGGTTTCCAGGATTGCGCCGGACCGCGAGTAGTCCTTGTGGGGCTTCGCGCCGATGCCGATCCTGGCGCCCATTTGGTCCATGAAGGCTGCCGTGCCCTCGGGGAGCGTGGCCCGGATCTTTTCGAACAGACTCTCCAGTGCCTCGTGAAACGGCGTTCCCCTGAGCGGTCGGATCAGATCGCGGCTGAAGTACAGCGCCATCAGCTCCGCCAGCCGGAAAGGCGCCGGCACCGGTTCGCGCGCCGCATCCAGAATCGCCCAAACGGATTGACCGGCGTCACGGTCGGTATACACCGGAAAACCCGCCTGCTGAAGCGCTTCCAGATCCCGATAGACCGTTCGGCTGTGACATCCCAGCATCCGGGAAAGTTCCCGTGCCGATTTTCCTTTCCTCGCTGCGGTCAGCACCTGGATGATCCGCCACTGCCTGGCGAGCTGGACTCCTCTGGGCATCGGAATCTCCTCTTGGGGTTGGGATGGTCAGGAAAGTTGAGAGAGTTATGCCAGTTAAGGTAGCCAGGTTAGTTAGGATAGTTGGGAGGTTCCGTCAATCGATCAATCGATGGGGAAGGAGAAAGGCCAAAGGCTAAAGCCTAAAGGCCAAAGGCGAAAGGCGAAAGGCGAAAGGCTCGAGGCTTGAGGCGAATGGCGAAAGGCGAATGGTGACGCTTTATTGGATTACGAGAACGAGTACCGCCCCCTGCGGGGGCTGAGTACGAGTAGGATCGCCGGCTTTTGCGTACTCGTACCTTCCCACTCGTCGTCGCACTCGGTAGATTTTGATATCGTTTCAATCGGCTGATGACGCTGTCGTATTGATGCCGTTGCACTCGAAACCTCGACTCCTCGGCACATTGATCCCAACCCTTTTGGAAAAGATCCAAAAAAAAATGAAATCGTGGCTTGGCTGTGACCGTATCTGTCACAGGCATGTCGTAATATGGGTGCCGCCCGGGGCAATTGACCCCAGAAACGTCTTTCCAAAGGAGGCACCCATGACGATGACGATGAATCAGGACGCCTACAGGGAAACTCTGGAGTATCACGGCAGCACCACGGTGGAGCGGATTCGTGAGCGAGCCGGCCGAGTGCTCTGGAAGGAATGGCTGGAATTCGACTCGGTCGAGGAGGCCCGGGACTATTTCAACGAGGAGGCGATGAATGCCTGAAACATCGCCGCGCAAAGAATCGAAAAATCGGATCGGAATTGTCCGGACGTCCGGGCGCCTGGCCGGTATCGGCTACTTCGGAAGAGCGGAGAACGTGAGGCAAAGGGTGGATTGGCTCGTATCCCGTTTCGGGCTCTATCCTTCGCCTGGCCTGAATCGACCCGGATTCCGGATTTGCAGGGAGGCCTTCCTCGAATCGACAACCGCCAGGCTGGCAAATCGGGAACAGCGGCTGGGCCGCGGTTTCTCGGGGTTTTTTCTGACGGAGGGTCCGACAGGCCGGATATTGAATCTATTCGTGCACCGGCATGGGCGATTGACACGGGTAAGGTCCGTCAGGCTGGGCGAGCCGCCGGCCGCGTCCATCGATGAGACAGGCGCCGGGAACCTGTGCGGGATGGAAACCGGTTGAAAAATAGGCCTTTGCCGCTTATCATAAACAACAATCCATCTTCGCCGCCGTCGGTATCCGATAGTCGGCAACCCATGCGGCCATCCGCGGCCCGGTACCATCCCCGCCCCTTGGCGGACATCCACCAGAAACGACAGGGAGTCATCATGGACGAGAAACTGGAAGGATACATCGATGTGGCGATCGCCCGGGAGGAAGAGGCGTTTGCCTTTTATTCGGATCTGGCGGGAAAGGTTGATGAATCCGCCACCCGGGAAACTCTTCTCTGGATTGCCGAGGAAGAAAAGAAGCACAAAGCTTTTCTGGTGGGTTTCAAGAAAAAAGGGGCGAGACCCGAGGCCATGCGCCTGACGGATGTGATTTACTACAAGATCGCCGAATATCTGGAGGAGCCGGAGCCCGGGGAAGGCATGCAGAGAGAGTCCGTTTTCCTGATCGCCTCCCACCGGGAGCTTCGCTCCTATCAGTTTTACTCGCAGCTGGCCGAACTCTACGATCCGGGCGAAACCGTTCGCGAGGTGTTGCTAAGGATCGCCAACGAGGAGCTGAAGCACAAGGAGAAAATGGAATATCTCTACGCCAATGCGGCGTTCCCGCAGACCGACGGGGGATGACCCTGGGGCCCGGCCGGTAAGGATGCCACGCCGCGCGTCGCCGATGCGCGGCTTTCGAGGCAGCTTCCCCCCCAAATCCTTTCTGACGGAGGTCCTCCGATCATGGCAATTCACGAGATGGCCGGCAAGCCGGTCCCGCGTTCCTTTCTAGTGGATGTTCCCGAACTGGTCAGCGCTTATTATGTCCGTCGGCCCGACCCGGCCGACACCGGTCAGCAGGTCGCCTTCGGAACTTCCGGTCACCGGGGCTCCTCCCTTTCCGGAAGCTTCAACGAAGACCATATTCTGGCCTGCGCGCAGGCCGTCTGCGACTACAGGACGGGCGAGGGCATCACCGGCCCGCTTTTCCTTGGCAAGGACACGCACGCCCTTTCCACCCCGAGCTTTATCACCGCCATCGAGGTGCTGGCCGCGAACGGCGTGGATGTGATGATTCAGACCGGAAACGGCCCCACCCCGACGCCGGTGATATCCCATGCGGTGCTGCGCCACAATCGACGACGAAATGGGCCTCAGGCCGACGGCATCGTGATCACGCCGTCTCACAATCCCCCCGAAGACGGCGGATTCAAGTACAATCCTCCCAGCGGTGGTCCGGCGGACACATCCGTCACTCGCCGGATTCAGGACCGTGCGAACCGGTTGATGGAAAACGGCAACCGGGAGGTGAAGCGGATGACTTTCGCAAAGGCCAGATCCGCACCGACCACCCATCGGCACGATTATGTCATGCCTTACGTGGAGGATCTGGCCTCGGCGCTGGAGATGGAACGGATCCGGGCAAGCGGACTGCATATCGGTGTCGATCCGCTGGGCGGGGCGGCCATCGACATCTGGGAGGCGGTGCGGCGCCATTATGGATTGCAGATGGATATCGTCAATCCGAACGTGGATCCGACCTTCGGCTTCATGACCCTGGACAGGGACGGCAAGGTCCGGATGGACTGCTCCTCTCCTTACGCGATGGCGGGACTCGTGAGCCTGCGGAGCCGTTTCGACATCGCTTTCGGCAACGACCCGGACGTCGACCGCCACGGGATCGTCACTCCCGATGCCGGGCTGTTGAACCCCAACCATTACCTGAGCGCCGCCATCTGGTACCTGTTTCAGAATCGGCCGGGCTGGCCGGCTTCCGCCGCAGTGGGAAAAACCCTGGTGAGCAGCGCGATGATCGATCGGGTCGCCGAAAGTCTCGGCCGCCCGCTGTACGAAGTGCCGGTTGGCTTCAAGTGGTTTGTGAACGGCCTCCTCGACGGGACCTGCGCATTCGGTGGAGAGGAGAGCGCGGGGGCGAGCTTTCTCCGAAAAGACGGATCGGTGTGGACAACGGACAAGGACGGGATCCTGTTGAACCTCCTGGCCGCGGAAATGACGGTGGTCACAGGATCCGATCCGGGCGCGATTTATCTCGATTTGGCCGGCCGGTTCGGAAGCCCCGTGTACGAGCGCATCGACGCTCCCGCGGATGCGGCCCAACGGGCGGTCCTCGCCGACCTGTCGCCGGACCAGGTACGCGCCGAAACGCTGGCGGGAGACCGGATCCTGGACAAGATAACGCGTGCGCCGGGAAACAACGTTCCGATCGGAGGGCTCAAGGTGGTCACCCGGAATGGATGGTTCGCGGCACGGCCTTCGGGAACGGAATCCATTTACAAGATCTACACGGAGAGCTTCGTCGGACCGGACCACCTCTCCGCCATTCAGGAGGAGGCCAGGAACATCGTCGGGGAGGTGTTCCGAGCCGCTGGGTTGTAACCGCGCTGGCAACGGCATCGAACGTCAATTCGTCCGATGGTCTCCGTGCCGGCTATCCTTCCATTTCCGGTAGCGGTCCAACTCGTCTTCCAGAAGATACATACCCCCCAGGAGGACGACCAGGTCGTCGATCTGCCCCGGCCCGAGAACCAGGTCGGAAACCAAGTCGAACGGATTGAACAGGTACACCAGCAGAAAAAGGATGAGGGCCCCGGATTTCCACGAGAGGCCCCGGTAGCCGCCAAAAACGAGATCCTTGAGCAGGCCGAGAAGCGCCGGAACATTGCGAAGCAGCCGCCACCAGAATTGCTTTATTCCCTTTGACATTGCATCCCTCTTGACGGTGTCGATGGTATCCTTTTTCCTCTGGAGCTGCGCTGCCTCTCCGGAATATCCCACCGGGCTGCGACCGGCCGTTGAGAAGCTGTACATTTCCTGCCGCGACCTGGAGAACGTGCGGTCGGAGATCCTCGGTCTTTCCCAGGGCTACCTTTACCGGGAAGGAGACAGCCTCTACCCCATCCACGCCGCCGCCGGACTACTTCAACAGGCCAATCTGGCGGCTCTTTCCCAGTGGAAGCTTTTGTCGATTACGGACTACATCAGGGAGAAGTCCAGGGAGGATTTCTTTACACTGCGCCTGGCGGATCTTCGCCAATCCCGAAGGGAGGCCGCGCATCTCCTCCTGCTGCTTCCGGTTTATGAGAACGCAATGCCGGATCCGCATCTCCTGTCCCTGGTCGCGGAAGGAAGGCGTTTGATCAGGGTTCAGATCGAGCTGTACGATGAGCTCATTCAACAGCTGAAGCCCCTTTCCCCTGCCGGGCCACCTTGGACATGGCCGCCTCGACAGCCGCCGGATCCCCCAGGTAGTAATGGCGGATCGGCGTGAGGCTGTCGTCGAGTTCGTAGACCAGCGGAATTCCGGTGGGGATGTTCAGCGAAAGAATGTCTTCGTTGCTGATGCCGTCCAGATGCTTCACCAAACCCCGCAGACTGTTTCCGTGCGCCGTGATGAGCACACGGCGCCCATCGCGCACGGCCGGGGCGATCGAGCCGTGCCAGTACGGCATCAGGCGATCGATGGTGTCCTTGAGGCATTCCGTGAGCGGAATCTCCCGCTCATCCAACCCGGCATACCGCGGGTCGAGGCCCGGGTAGCGGGGATCGTCCCGGTCAAGGGGCATGGGGGGGACGTCATAGCTGCGCCGCCAGATCAGAACCTGTTCGTCACCGTACCGGGCGGCGGTTTCAGCCTTGTTGAGCCCTTGCAACGCGCCGTACATTCGCTCGTTGAGCCTCCAGGACATCTGTATCGGCACCCACATGCGGTCCATTCGATCGAGTGCGATCCACAGGGTCCGGATGGCCCTTTTCAGCACGGAACAGAAAGCGACATCGAAATCGAAGCCTTGTTCCATCATGAGATCGGCCGCCTGTCGGGCCTCGTCCGCACCTTTTTTGGTCAGGTCGACGTCTGTCCAGCCGGTAAAGCGGTTTTCCTGGTTCCACGTGCTTTCTCCGTGGCGCAACAAAACGAGCCGCTGCATGGCTTTCCCCCCCTGGATATGTCGGTTTTTTCAATGGTTGAAAGCATAACGCAACCGGTCCGGCCTGTAAACTGCCGTCGGGATTCTCTTGACGAAGGCCAAAATTATCTATATTAGTAAAAATTTTAGATTTCGGGGAACGGTGATGGTGGACGGTTTCGGTTGTTGCCTTCCTCCAACCCGATCCCGGGTTCGGCCGGAGAGGCCGCCCGTCAACTGCATCGTTCGAATGCCGCAAGGTCACAAGGAGTCATCATGGCAAGCTACCACACGAAACACGGTGAAAAGGACGGAATGCTCACCGCCAAGGAAATGAGGGCCGAACTGAGACATCTTGGATATCGGCTCACCGGAAGGGAAAATGACGACGAACTGCGACGCATGCTCCAGGAAGAGCTGAACCGCCAGTGGATGGCCAGCGCATCGAGGGGAAAGGTCATTCGTCGCAAACGTCAGTAGAAGCCCGCCCAGCAATCGCCGGTCCACAGACCGGAACGCTCTCCTCCCGGACCGTCGCCCGCTTCTCGACTCATCTCATGAGCATTGAGCATCCGCTTTCCGATTTGACATGACTTCGAATCGTTTTTACCCGTGATATGTGCGGGATCGGCAGCCCTGCGGTTCGATGCACGCATCAACTTTCGCCGTGGGCCGCTCAGACCCGTTTCCCGTGCCCTGGCCGGGCGGTCCCTGCGCCGGGGCCGGAGGCTCGAATCCGGCCGGCGGGATGCCCGAAGCGTCGCAAACCCGGAGATGGCACTGCCCATTTCGGGTTACTATGATCGGATTCTAGCAAGGGAGGAGACAGCAATGATCGACATCACCGAACGTGCCAGAGGCGAGATCGCGGCTCGTTTGCATAACCGCCGGAACCAGCCGCTCAGAATATTCATCGAAGACAGTGATTGCGCGGGACCTTACCTGGCGATCAAGGAGGACTTCGTCAGGGAGAACGACCAGGTCTTCGAAATGGAGGGCATGCGAATCGTCGTGGAGAACAATTTCCTCGCATCGGCCCAGCCGATACGCGTCGACTGGACTGATGGAGGATTGGAGATCAGTTCCGATATGCCCCTGGATGATGTCTGCAGTCCGTGTTGTGAATGCTGCTGACCGTACCGGGCATGATCGTGCCCGGTGTTTCGGTTGCGGCAGGCCCGGGATACCGGATCGCAGGTTTCCGCCGTTCCGCTGGACAGTCCGGAAGCCGGCCGCCGAACTTTCCGGATCATCCGCGGTCCGTGGGGGCTTCCTCGAAGTATCGAACAAGGTAGGTTTCGATTTCCACCGCCTCTCTCCTCCATGTGTCTGCCGGAAGGCCGGCTTTCAGGCAGAGGTGGCTGAGGAATTCCTCCGGTTGCGGGAGTTGCTTCCAGACCTGGGGAAGGAATGTGGCGCGGGCTGCGCCCTTCCGAAGGATGACGCCGTGCGCCCCGGGGGAGAGGCGGCCCAGAAGGTCGTCCGCGTCCGAATACTTCAGCGCCTCAGGCGGGCTGAGAAGGCTGACCTCGATACGGATGCGTTCGAACTCGGGCAGTGTCAGCGGTGGAAATCGCGGATCCCCGAAAGCCGCATTGATGGCATTCTTGCGAATGCTGACCGCCAAAGGTTCGGTGTCGATCAGCGTACCGATACACCCCCGCAGCCGGTCGTCGAGGCTCAGCGTGACAAAAGTGCCGCAGCACGCCGTGGTCAGGCGTTCCGGAAGCGGCTCGGGCAGTTCCTCACATCCGCCCCGTTGCGCGAACCGCTCCGAAATCGCCTTTCTGGCGATACGGATCAGCAGCCGGCCCTCTTCCGGGTTCAGGGCGTTGCCATTCGATAGCCATTCCATTCAGCACGCTTCCCTCGAATCGGATTCGGTTCCTCGGGATCTGCACCGTTTCGGATGCGACGATTCCCAGCTCTTGACGTATGCTATGCCCCAGTACGCCCGGACTGTCAAATTCAACCTGCCTCACCGGCCGTCGGCGCAAAGTCGAATAGCGCCGGCAGCCCTGCTTGCGCAGGGTTGTCGACTCTGGTATGTCACCATCGTTCCGATCGGCGGCCGGCAGGATGGACCCGGCAGCCGTGTTACCATTGACGGAAAAAGCAGGCGAAAGCTGCCATTCGTGAACAACCATATGCGGTCGGTTCCATGCCGCGGTTTCTGCCGGGCACCGCGTAGAGCGCATCGGGAACGGACCGACGGGGGGCGGTAAATGAAACGCATCGCGGTGATCGGCGCAACGGGTTACACCGGGGCCGAATTGATAAGGATTCTGGCAGGGCATCCCCATGTGGAGATCTCCGTATTGACATCCCGGCAGCATGCGGGGAAGGGGATTCATCGCATTTATCCGGCCTTCCATGGGGTGGTCGAGCTGACATGCGAAGCCTACGACCCCATAACCGTGGCATCCCGATGCGACCTTGCCTTCCTGGCGCTGCCGCATCGGCTTCCCATGACCATCGCGCCCGAGCTGTTGGACAGGGGCGTCAAGGTGATCGATCTTTCCGCCGACTTTCGGTTCTCGAAACCGGAGGACTACGCGGCGGCCTATGAACCGCACTCGTCGCCCTCCTATCTCGAGCGGGCGGTCTATGGGCTGAGCGAAATCTACTCCGATGCGATCCGGACGGCGGATCTCGTCGGCAATCCGGGCTGCTATCCAACGAGCGTCCTGTTGCCCCTTGCGCCGATCGTCCGGAAAGGATTGCTGGACCTTCGCAGCCTGATCGCCGATGCCAAATCGGGCGTCAGCGGCGCGGGCAGAAGCCCGGCGCTGGGTTCGCTTTTCTGCGAGGTTCAGGAGTCCTTCAAGGCGTACAAGGTGGCGGAGCATCGTCACAATCCCGAAATGAACCAGATCCTGACCCGGGAGGCGGGTCAGCCGGTATCCATTACCTTCGTCCCGCATCTCGTTCCCATGTCCAGGGGCATGTTGACCACGATCTATGCCGCTCCGCAACGGGGTGTGGGAAGGGAGGATGTCCTCGAAACGCTTGCCGAAGCTTATCGGGATCGGCCGTTCGTTCGAATCCACCGCGATGCCGTGCTTCCGGAGACCCGAAACGTCAGGGGCACCAACTATTGCGACATCGCCGTGCGGCAGGACGCGGATTCCAATCGCTTGATCCTCGTTTCCGCCATCGACAACCTGGTCAAGGGCGCTTCGGGACAGGCGGTTCAGAACATGAACCTCATGCTGGCACTGGACGAGGCCGCGGGACTTTCCGGAATTCCTTTTCCTCTGTAAGCAGCGTACGCCAGCGGGTGATCCCTTCGTTCGGCTGGATACCAGAAAAACCCCAAGGAGAAGTGCTTCCGGCTGCGCAGATCCTTCCGTTGCCCCTGCAGGACGGCGTCGACGGGTCGGATGCGCCGACGGGGACGTTTCGTTTCAGGCGGCCGGGTCCAGACAAGGAGAAGAGAACCATCAGGAATCTTAAGGGTTTGTTGACTTGCGCCGCCTGATCGTCTAAGAGACGGTTGGATGCGGGGATTCAGAAGAACAGCCTCAACCAATTTTGGGCGAAAGGAGATTGAAATGGCGGCAAAACTGATCATGGGCACCGAGATCCGGGAAGAGATTCTTGAGGAGATCGCTCAGGAGGTTCGGGACATCAAGGACAAACACGGCGTGGTTCCAGGACTGGTTACCATCCTCGTCGGAGAAAATCCGGCATCGATTTCTTACGTCACTCTGAAAATAAAGACAGCGCATCGACTGGGGTTCAACGAGATCCAGGACACCCAGCCGCTGGACATCTCGGAGACCGACCTGCTCGCATTGATCGACAAATACAACAAGGACGATTCGATCCACGGCATTCTGGTCCAGCTCCCGCTGCCCAAGCACATCGACGAGAAGAAGGTCTTGAACGCCATCGATCCCGACAAGGATGTGGACGGCTTTCACCCGGTGAATGTCGGCCGCCTCATGATCGGGGGCGCCGAGGTCAAGTTTCCGCCCTGCACTCCTGCCGGCATCCAGGAGATGATCGTGAGGGCCGGCGTGGAAACCAAGGGGGCCGAGGTCGTGGTGGTCGGCCGCTCCAACATCGTCGGCAAGCCGATCGCCAATATGATGCTCCAGAAAGGCCCGGGGGCCAATTCGACCGTCACGGTAGTCCACACCGGCACCCGCGACCTCGCCTTCCATTGCAAGCGGGCCGATATCCTGATCGTGGCCGCGGGCGTGCCCGGCCTCGTCAAGCCCGAGTGGATCAAGCCCGGCGCCTGCGTCATCGATGTCGGTGTCAACCGTGTCGGTGAAAAGATCAGCGAAAAGACCGGTAAACCCATCCCCATTCTCAAGGGAGATGTGGATTTCGACAAAGCCAAGGAGATCGCCGGTTCGATAACACCGGTTCCCGGCGGCGTCGGCCCCATGACGATCACCATGCTCATGAAAAACACCCTGAAATCCCTCAAGTTCAAACTGGGCATCTAACCACCTGTGGATCAACCGTGGGGCGGCGCCCCACGGTTGATCGCTTCCCTCCCCCCACCGATAGTCGAAGAGGTCCCGCCTCCATTGCGTTCCTAAGGCCGTTCATGAAGTCCGGGTCGCGAAGACAATCCCTCAAGTATCCCGAACGAGGAACCGATATATCCTGCAGGGCACGCCATTGGATTGGCCCAATCGGTACCGTCCCGGCAACACGTTACAGGTCTGAACCTCCGATGAGAAATGCCATGGCGACATCGGCTCGACGACGCCCGAACAGGTAGAATTGCTTCCTTTATCCAGAGAGCAGACGGGGTCCCGGCGCCCTTTCGAAGAGGATTTCATCCTTGATGGGCAAGGATTGTTGACATGAAGAGACGCTTATGGTAGGGCCCACTGGTCGGGAAAGGCAGCACTCCTGCCATACCGAGGGCAGCCAGGTTGAAGGGTTTTCCATGCCCGATGTCAAGGTACTGCTTCTGATTTCCAAGCTGAACTCAATCACTGAAAACCTTGCTTGAGCCATGCGAAAGAAACTGACCTTCATCATCCTGAGCAACGGAGGCTCCCGGGTTCGTCAACTGAGCGCGAGCCAGCTCTCCCTTGTGGCCGTGGCCATGATTTTCCTGATAGGGGCGACCGCCTTTGGTCTTCTCGCCCGCGACTACTTCTCGCTGAAGCGGACGCTCAACCGCCAGGCCTCCATCCAGCACAGTCTTGCCGCCAAGGAAGCGGAAATCGAATTCCATCAGAAGCAGATCGCTTCTTTTGCGGATGAAATCAACACGCTGAAGGCCCGATTGTTGGCGCTGAACGATTTCGAGAAGAAAATCCGCATCATCGCCAATCTCGAGGTAAAGGAGGACGACGACAACCTTTACGGTGTGGGCGGCTCGCCCCTGGATGACATCGATGCCACCGCGCAGATGAAAAAAGACCAGGCCGCGATGCTGCGGGAAATGCACCGGCAGGTCGAACATCTGGACGTCGCCTCGGCGCTCCAGGCGGAAAGCTTCGACTCACTGCTCGACTCTCTGGAAGATCAGAAGAATCTGCTCGCCAGTACGCCTTCCATCCGACCGGCCGCGGGCTGGATTTCCTCGTCTTTCGGCAACCGTACGTCACCGTTCACCGGGCGAAAGGAATTTCACCCGGCGCTGGATATCGCCAATCGTGACGGCACGCCGATCGTCACCTCGGCCGATGGGGTGGTTCGATTCGCGGGCAAAAAGGGCCTGTTGGGAAATCTGGTCGTTGTGGATCACGGGCATGGATTGGTGACCCGCTACGCGCATCTTTCCGAACCGCTTGTCAAAAACGGTGAAAAACTCAGACGCGGAGACGTGATTGGAAAAATGGGCAGCACCGGCCGCAGCACCGGCCCCCACGTACATTATGAGATTCGCTTGAACGGCGTACCGGTTAATCCTTCCAATTATATCCTCAATTGATCGGTCGGAAGTGAGGCCGCGTCGATCCCGCCTGTTTTCAGGGTAGCAATCTGTTTCGGCGGCACATCCAGGCGGGGCTATCGGATCTGGTTTGTGCCGGACACGGCAGGAGGCCATATCCATCGGCCCGTGGGGATCGATGCTGTTCGGGCCGTTCGCCCCTTCCGTCGCGTATCGCGACCGCTTCCACGATCACGGAGTGTCGGAGGCGGGCTTTTCTCCCAACATCCGCAGGCTCTCACGATGGAACCGCCCTCCCGGTCCGGTGATGCAAAGGCATTCTTTGCACCAAATTGCTCCCTCATAAAAGTGGTTTATTTGTGGTATGGTAGCTATATTTGCCTTGTGGCGGCTCTTTCGAAAGGGAAACCGAGATTAAATGATCGCAAAGATTCTAACCAAAGTGTTCGGCAGCAAAAACGAGAGAGAACTGAAGCGTCTTGATCCGATTGTGGAACAGATCAACCTCCTCGAGCCGGAAATCCAATCGCTCTCCGACGACGCCCTCCGTGGGAAAACCGATGCCTTCAAAGCGCGTGTTGAAAAAGGTGATACTCTCGAGGACCTTCTTCCCGAAGCATTTGCCGTGGTTCGAGAGGCTTCGCGCCGCACATTGGGCATGCGGCATTTCGACTGCCAGTTGATCGGCGGGCTGGTGCTGCACGAAGGCAGGATCGCGGAAATGAAAACCGGCGAGGGCAAGACCCTTGTGGCAACCTTGCCGGCCTATCTGAATGCGCTTGCCGGCAAAGGTGTCCATATCGTGACGGTCAACGATTACCTGGCACGCCGGGATGCGGAATGGATGGGAGAGATCTATCGCTTCCTGGGGCTTTCCGTAGGATGCATTCTTCACGGATTGACGGATACCGAGCGCAAGGCGGCCTACGGTTCGGACATCACTTATGGCACCAACAACGAATTCGGGTTCGACTACCTGCGGGACAACATGAAATTCGACCCGGATTCCATCGTCCAGAAGCACCTGAATTTCGCCATCGTCGACGAGGTGGACAGCATCCTGATCGACGAGGCGAGAACCCCCCTGATCATCTCCGGACCCGCCGAGAAATCGACCGAACTCTACTACGAGATCAACCGGATCGTTCCCAGGCTGGCCAGGGAACGGGATTTTACAGTGGACGAGAAGGCCCGGACCGTCGTGATGACCGAGGAGGGGGTTGCCCGCGCCGAGGAACTTCTGGGCGTGGACAACCTGTATGATCCCAAGTACATCGACCAGCTTCACCATGTGAACCAGGCGCTGAAAGCACACAATCTGTTCAAGAGGGATGTGGATTACATCGTCAAGGACGGCGAAGTCATCATCGTCGATGAGTTCACCGGAAGGTTGATGCCCGGCCGGCGGTACAGCGAGGGGCTTCACCAGGCACTGGAAGCGAAGGAGAACGTCCGGATCGAAAATGAAAACCAGACCCTGGCCACCATCACCTTCCAGAACTATTTCCGCATGTATGACAAGCTCGCGGGGATGACCGGCACGGCGGATACGGAAGCGGCCGAGTTCAAGAAGATCTACGATCTGGACGTGGTCGTCATGCCGACCAACAAGCCCATGATCCGAACGGATCATCCGGACGTGATCTACCAGACCCGCAGGGAGAAGTTCAACGCCGCCATCGAGGAGATCGTGGAGCGACACAATGCCGGCCAGCCGGTCCTGGTGGGAACGGTATCCATCGATGTGTCCGAGTCGTTCAGCAACATGCTGAAGAAGCGGGGGATTCCGCATACGGTCCTCAACGCCAAGAACCACGAGAAGGAGGCGGAAATCATCGCCCAGGCAGGCCAGCGCGGAGCCGTCACCATTTCCACCAACATGGCTGGCCGCGGGACGGACATCGTCCTCGGGGAAGGGGTCACCGGCCTGGGCGGGCTTCACATCCTCGGCACCGAGCGGCATGAAAGCCGCCGAATCGACAATCAGCTTCGCGGTCGGTCCGGCCGTCAGGGCGACCCCGGCTCATCCCGCTTTTTTCTCTCCCTCGAAGACGATCTTCTGCGGATCTTCGGCGGTGAGCGGATCGGATCCATCATGAGCCGCCTGGGCCTCGAGGAGGGGGAACCCATCGAGCACAAGCTCATCAGCCGAGCGATCGAAAACGCCCAATCCAAGGTGGAAGGGCGCAACTTCGAGATCCGCAAGCAGCTGCTGGAGTATGACGATGTCATGAATCAGCAGCGCGAGGTCATCTATCGCCAGCGGCGCGAAGCGCTCTTCGGCGGCGACCTGAAAGAGGCCGTTCAGGACATGATCGGAGAACTGGCCGAAGGGATTGCGTCCACCCACGCCGACGAGAAGCTTCACCCCGAGGAGTGGGATTTCAAGGCCATTCAGGAGGCGGTCTTCAAACAGTTCAACTTCCGGATCAAGCGGCCCGAGGCGGATGCCATGGATGCCCTCACCCCGGAGAGCCTCGCTGATTATATCACCGATGCCGCCCTCGAGATCTATGCGGAGCGGGAGGAACGGATCGGGAGCCGGGACATGCGGGCTCTCGAGCGGATCGTGATGCTCCAGACGGTCGACACGCTCTGGAAGGACCATCTGCTGAGCATGGACCACCTCAAGGAAGGCATCGGACTTCGGGGCTATGCCCAACAGAACCCCCTCCTGGTTTACAAAAAGGAGGGCTTCGAGCTCTTCCAGGATCTCATCCACCGGATCCGCGAGGAAACCACGGCCCTGCTTTACCGCGTTCAGATTGCCGAGCCCGAAAGCCTCGAGGATTTCCGCAAGCCGAAGGAGCAGAATCTGGTCTTCTCCGGGGGCGACGCCGGAGTCAAAAAGAAACCGGTAAAGAAGGAGAAGAAAGTCGGTCGAAACGCCCCCTGTCCATGCGGCAGCGGAAAGAAGTTCAAGCACTGCTGCGGCCGGTAGCCGTTTCTCGACACTTCACAGCCCTTTATGCGCAATCGACCGGACAAAGTCACGATTCTTCAGCATTTGAAGGCGGGCGGGTTCAACGTTCCGGATTTTATCTACCTACCTGCTGAAGACATCGCGGCGGGGCGCTTCGATGACCTGGAAGCCTTCCTGGTTCGGTGGCGGGACGCCTACAAGGTCATCGTGAGAAGCGCGCATCCCCTGGAAGCCCACTACAAGGGGGGGACGTTCGATTCCCTGGAAGCCGCGGCGGACGTGACCGGCGTGCAAATGGGATGGCGGAGGATGGTCCAGTCCTGCCGGACCTCGAAACGGCTTCAGATCCTCCGCCAGCAGATTTTCGACGCCGCCCCTGCCGTCGATCCGGAGGAGATGGGGATTCTGGTCATGCCGTTCATCGAGGGGCGGAGCATCATGGCCAAAACCATCGACAGGGACTGGGAGTTCGGATACTGCAACCGGAGCGACAACCTGGCGTTCCGCGATCCGGTATTGACGGCGACCCCTCACGATGCAAGGCTTTCCGAACTATCCCAGACGGTTCAGGACTACCTGGGATTCCGTTGCGAGATCGAATACGTTCAGTCCGATTCGGGGCGCCTCTACGTCGTCCAGGCCAGGGACATCACGGGGATTTCGACGGGGGACGGTATTGAACCGAAATCCCGTTTTCATCCGAAGGGCAGGGGCGTCCGACTCGACGGCGTCCACCGGGTCCGGAATGAATGCGGATTCAGGGAGCGGCCGGTCTACCTGATGGACATCCGAGGTCTTTTCCTTCGGGTCATCGATGCCTGTGAGGACTACCTGGCTGCGGCCCGCCGGGGAGAGGCCGACGGACCCGGACAGGTGCTGGACGTCATCGAGCGCCACGAAAAGGAAATGGAGACATTCGCCCTCACCCACCGGCGGTTTGCCGTTCTCGGCTGGGCATTTCATCTGCCGGAACTTTTCCAGGTCACGGACCACCTCCTCTCCGAAATGCCCGAAGCGCGCGTTGCGGTGGCGGACGCCCTTCGGCGCAGCCAGTATTCCCTGGAATATTTTCTGGCAGAAGCGGATACCCTGATCGCCCCGGACAGGATCCGGTTCAATCTCTGCACGCATAACGCCTACGGCATTTCAACGGTTTGCCATCCGTTGTGGACGGTTTTCTGGGAGGCAAACGGAGACCGGTCGGTTCACGATTCAATTCGGGGCCTCGGGCTCAAGACCGGCGATCCCGTTGAAATTCGGATCGACAGCGAAGGCTTTCCCACCCTTTACCGCCTGTGAAATGGGTCGGTACAATTTGCCCTACGGCAGGCTTTACAATTCCCGAGCGGAGTGCTTACTATTGTTTCGCGTCGCCACGTTCGACCTCTCAACTCTCCAGTCCGTCGGCAGGGTTCATCATTTCGTGGAAGGAGCCAGCCAAAATGGGTCAACATCACCCGGACTCAGACGTCAGTGTCTTCTCGGAGCAGAAGCACGAGACGAAGGAGCCGTCCATGTATCGGGTGATCCTTCTGAACGACGACTACACGACGATGGAATTCGTTGTCGAGGTACTGGTGACGGTATTCAACAAGCCCTACGACGAAGCCACCCGGATCATGCTCAAGGTCCACAGGGAGGGTTCGGGCATTTGCGGAGTCTACACATTCGAGGTCGCGGAGACAAAGGTGGAAACCGTCCATCGTCTGGCCAGGGATAAAGGCTTTCCGCTCAAGTGCACCATGGAAAGGGAATAGGCCATGATCAGCAAGGAATTGAGCGCTACATTGGGACTGGCCGTCAAGGAGGCCAAGAAAAGGCGCCACGAATATGTCAGCACCGAACACATCCTGTTTGCGATTCTCTTCGACAGCACCGGTATCGAGATTCTGGAGGGCTGCGGCGGCAGCGTGGAAGGTCTTAGAGGCGCGCTCGAGAAGTTTTTCGATGAACGTGTCGAGCGCATTCCGGATGGGCACGACTACGTGCTTCAGCAGACCCTTGGATTCCAGCGGGTGATCCAGCGCGCCGTCAATCACGCCCGTTCCGCTGAAAAGCCCGAGGTCAATGTCGCTGATATCCTGGCGTCGATCTTCCTTGAAAAGGACAGCTTCGCCGAGTACTTCCTGACTTCGCACGGCATCACGCGGCTGGACGTACTCACGTATGTCTCCCACGACAACCCCCAAACCCAGCTCCCGAAGGGGGCCGGCGGGTTTGCCAAGACCGAAACCAAGGAAAAGCAGGACCAGGCCGATCCTCTCGAGATGTTTACCACGGACCTGGTGGAAAAGGCCGCTGAAGGCCGCCTGGACCCCCTGATCGGGCGGGAAGACGAGCTGGAGAGGACGCTCCAGGTGCTGTGCCGCCGCCGGAAGAACAACCCGGTCTTCGTCGGGGATCCCGGCGTGGGTAAGACCGCCATTGCCGAGGGTCTGGCGCAGCGGATCCACGAACAGTCGGTCCCGGAGCTGCTCAAGGATCTCCGGATCTATGCCCTGGATCTGGGAGGAATGCTCGCTGGAACCAAATACCGGGGGGATTTCGAGAAGCGCCTGAAGGGCGTCATCACCGAGCTCAAGAAGCGGCCCAATGCGGTCCTCTTCATCGACGAGATCCATACCATTGTCGGGGCCGGTGCCACGAGCGGAGGCTCGCTCGATGCGTCGAACATCCTGAAACCGGTTCTGACGTCGGGTGAGCTTCGCTGCATCGGTTCGAGCACCTACGAGGAGTACAAGAATCACTTCGAGAAGGACCGCGCCCTTTCGCGGCGGTTCGAGAAGATCGAAATCCCGGAGCCCAGCATTCCTGAAACGGTGAAGATCCTGAAGGGTCTTCGCTCCCGCTACGAAGAGCACCACGGCATCACCTACACGGATACCGCTCTGAAGGCAGCGGTCGAACTCTCCGCGAAGTATATCAACGACCGCTACCTGCCGGACAAGGCGATCGACGTGATCGACGAAGCGGGCGCCCACGTCCGGCTTACGGGATCCGTGCGCCGCACCAAGATCAATCCCGGGGATATCGAAAAGATCGTCGCGAAAATGGCCAAGATACCGACCCAGAGCGTCTCCACCTCGGACAAGGCCAAGCTGGAAACCCTGGACGAGCGCCTCAAGGGCGTCGTGTTCGGGCAGGACGACGCCATTTCTTCCCTGGTGACCGCCATCAAAAGGTCCCGGGCGGGCCTGGGGTCGCCGGGCAGACCGGTGGGGTCTTTCCTCTTCACGGGACCCACGGGCGTAGGAAAGACCGAGGTGGCCCTTCAGCTGGCCAGGAGCCTCGCAGTGGAATTCTTTCGCTTCGACATGAGCGAATACATGGAAAAGCATGCTGTTGCGCGTTTGATCGGTGCGCCGCCGGGGTATGTGGGCTTCGACCAGGGAGGCCTGTTGACCGACGGCATCCGCAAGCACCCCCACTCCGTGCTGCTGCTGGACGAAATAGAGAAGGCCCATCCCGACATCTTCAACATCCTCCTTCAGGTCATGGATCATGCCACCCTGACGGACAACAACGGAAAGAAGGCGGATTTCCGCAATGTCATCCTGATCATGACCTCCAACGTGGGCACCCGCGAAATGAGCACCCAGTCGATCGGGTTCGGCGACATGCAGCAGGCCACCGTCGAAAAAGGCCAAAAGGCTTTGGAGCGGCTGTTCAGCCCCGAATTCCGCAACCGGCTCGACGGAACGATCCAATTCAATTCGCTGACGATTCCGATCATGGAGAAGGTCGTGGACAAGTTCATCGCGGAGCTCAACGAACAGCTGGCCGGGAAGCGGGTCCACGTCAATCTGACCGAAGCCGCCCGCAACTGGCTGGCCCGCCACGGCCACGATCCCAAGTACGGTGCCAGGCCCCTCAGCCGATTGATCCAGAATCGCATCAAGAACCCGCTGTCGGATGAAATCCTGTTCGGCAAACTGTTCAAGGGCGGCGTGGTTTTCGTGGATCTTCAGGCCGACGAGATCGTTTTCAACATGGGTTGAGAGCGTTACATCATCGGGCGCCGAGGGTCCCGGCCCTGTCCGGGACCTGCCGGAGGGGCGGATGTTCTGCGTCTGATCCGGCCGGGTCTCTTCGCGGGGGTAGCGCCACATGACGACCAACGATTATGCCGGTCTACCGACTTCCTGAAGAACTCGTGTTCCCGCCGCCCCACAAGGCCATCAAGGAGGGACTTCTGGCGGTGGGAGGCGATCTCAGTATGGAGCGTCTGCTTCTGGCTTACAGCCTGGGGATCTTTCCCTGGTATTCAGAGGAAGATCCCATCCTATGGTGGTCCCCGGATCCCCGCCTGGTGTTGTACCCGGAGGAATTTCACCTCTCCCGCTCGCTGAACAGACTGATGCGCAAATGCCGCTTCGTCGTCACCGCCGATGAGGCTTTCGATTCGGTAATCCGCGGCTGTGCAGGGTACAGGGGGGCCGGCCACCAGGGAACGTGGATCGTTCCGGAGGTGGTGGAGGCTTACGGCCGACTCCATGCCGCCGGATTCGCCCACTCTGTCGAGGCATGGCTGGATGGGCGCCTGGCGGGGGGGCTTTACGGCGTATCCCTGGGCGGCGTTTTCTTCGGAGAATCCATGTTCGCCAAAGTCAGCAACGCTTCAAAGGTTGCGATGGCCGTGGCGGTTGCGCATTTCGAGGCTATGGGCTTCGATCTGATCGACTGCCAGGTCACCACCTCCCACCTGGTAAGGATGGGAGCACGGGAAATTCCAAGGGTGGAATTTCTGAAGCAGCTCAGAGCTTCATTGGGACGGCCGACCTTGAGGGGAAGGTGGTGCTTCGAGGACGGGCGGATTCGCAGCCGCAAACCGCTGACCACTGGTTGAGAAAGGGCTGATTCGGTATGGAAAAGGATTGTACCTTCTGTAAGATCATCCGCGGTGAAATCCCAACCGAGTTTCTACTCGAAAACGACCGGCTCGTCGCATTCAAGGACATCAACCCGCATGCCCCGGTCCATCTGCTCATCGTGCCACGGAAGCACATTCGCAGCATCAACGACCTCACCGATGCGGATCAGGGAATCATCGGCGAATTGGTCGCCGCCGCCCGGGACCTCGCCCGGGAGGTCAAGGTGCACCAGTCCGGATACAAGCTTCTTTTCAACGTTGAGCGAGGCGGCGGGCAGGTGATCTTTCATCTCCACCTCCACCTGATCGGCGGCTGGAACCGGTGAGTGTCGCCCGTGTCATGGGTGGATTCCGTCGGCCGGGCTGCTCGCCAATGGCCGTTTCGGATCAGAAAATCCGCCGAGGCGCGTAGCCGGGCGCCATCTGGCGGACCGCCTTCAAGAACGCTTCGACCCTGCGCAGATCCTTTCGGCCCGGCCGGGTCTCGACCCCTGAGCTCACGTCGACGGCGTCGGCCCGTGAGCCGGCCGCGGCAAGGGCGACGTTTTTCTCCGAAAGTCCGCCGGCAAGGATCGTGGGAAAGCGATCGGAGACCCTTCGGGCTCCGGACCAGTCCCAGGCCAGGGCATTCCCGCCGGGCAGCAGGCCCCCACCGGATTCGACCAGGAAGGCCGACGGTTGATAGCTCGAGGCAGCGTCCAGCGCCGGCTCACCCCTTCCAAACAGCGTCTTGATGACGTGAATACCCGAAACCGCAATCCTGGACACCAGTTCCCGCGGTTCCTGGCCGTGGAGCTGGACCCCCCAGAGACCGCACTGCTGAGCTTTCCGCATGAGATCATCGTATTCGGGATTGACGAACACGCCGACCAGCCGGGTTTCCAGAGGAACGGCCGCTGCGATGGAACAGGCTTCCGAAAGCGTTACATTTCGCGGGCTCTTCGCATAGAAAACCAGGCCGATGGCATCGGCGCCCAGCGCGGCGCACGCCTCCGCCTCATCGGGACGGGTGAGTCCGCAGACCTTGGCTTGAACGCGCACGGACGGCTCGCCGGAGGATTTCATGCGGCACCTTCCCCCGGCTGTTGCAGTTCGATCAGAAGCCGCTGCGGGTCCTCGGAACGGACCAGGGCTTCCCCGATCAGAAAATTGAAGATGCCCCCGGCCAGATTGAATTCGATATCGGCGCGTGTTCGAATGCCGCTGGCTGCCACGGGAATCTGGTTCGGCGCGAGCCGTGCCGAGATGTTCGCGGCCGTGCGGATGTCGGTTTCAAAGGAGGCGAGGTTGCGGTTGTTGATGCCGATGAGACGCGCGCCGGCCGCCGTCGCCGCCGCCGCATCGGCCGGGGTGTGGACCTCGACCAGTGCATCCATCCCCAACTCGCCGCTCAATGCCAGCAGCTCCCGGAGTTGAAGCGCCGACAGAATCCGGCAGATGAGCAGGACGGCGTCCGCCCCCATCACTCTCGACTCGAACACCTGGTAGGCGTCGATGATGAAGTCCTTTCGCAGGACGGGCAGTGGTGAAGCCGAACGGGCCTGCGCGAGGTCCCGCTGGGAGCCGGCGAAATACGTTCGGTCGGTCAGAACCGATAGCGCCGCCGCGCCGCCGTCTGAATAGGCGGCAGCCTGGCGGGTTGCATCCATCCCGGCGTTCAGCCATCCCTTGGATGGCGACCTGCGCTTGATCTCCGCTACGATGTTGATGCCCGAAGGTCCTGGATGGACGAGATGCTCCAGGAACGGCCGTGCCGGCGGAAGCTCCAGGCAGGCGTCGCGCAGTTCTCTCAGCGGCCGGATGCGCCTGGCATCCGCGATCTCCGATTTCTTGGTGTTCACGATTCGGGAGAGGATATCCATGACAGGCGAATCCCCCTTCAGTCGTCGCCGCCGGCGCTTCGTGTGAAAGCCACCAGTTTTTCGAGTTTCTCCCTTGCCGCACCCGAGTCGATGGCATTCTCCGCCATCTTGATGCCGGCGCCGATTTCCGAGACCTCTCCGGCAACCACCAGCGCGGCCGCGGCGTTGATCAGGACCACATTTCTCCTGTCGCCTGACCGTCCCTCCAGGATTTCCCGGGTAATGACGGCATTCTTCGCGGGATCGCCCCCTTCCAGGGCTCCCGGCGGCGCCAGCCGCCCGAAATAGTCCGCCGGGTCGATATCGTAGGTCCGGATCAGGCCGTCGTCGAGTTCGGATACCCGCGTCGGCGCGCACACCGATATCTCGTCCAGCCCGTCGTGGCCGTGGACCACCATGGCCCGCCGGGATCCCAGCCGTTTTAGGGTTTCCGCGAACATCTCGGTCAACTCCGGGGCGTAGACGCCGACGAGCTGGCAGTTGGCGCCAGCCGGATTGGTGAGCGGGCCCAGCATGTTGAATATGCTGCGAAGGCCCACCTCCTTTCGGGCGCGGGCGGCGAAGCGCATCGCCCCATGGTAGATCGGGGCAAAGAGGAAGCCGATCCCGATGGTTTCCACCGCCTCCTCGACCACCTCGGGATTCACATCCAGTCGGAGCCCCAGGATTTCCAGCACATCCGCACTCCCGCATCGACTGGAAACGGACCGGTTGCCGTGCTTGGCGACGGTCACCCCGCAACCGGCAACGACGAAGGCCGTGGTCGTCGAGATGTTGAAGGAGCCGGAGCCGTCCCCACCGGTTCCGACGGTGTCGACGACCGTGGCGGCCGAGGTCTGGATCCGGTGGGCCTTGCGCCGCATCGCGCGGGCGGCGCCGACCAGTTCCTCGAACGTTTCTCCCTTGGTGGCCAGCGCGGCGATGAAGGCGCCGATCTGGGCATCGGTGATATCTCCCGAAAAGATGTCGGTCATCACGCTAGACATCTGATGCTCGTCGAGGTCCTGACGTTTGACGATCCGGCTCAAGTGTTCCTTGAACATGAGGCTCTCCTTTTCAGATGTTCACTCCGAGAGAGTTTCGACCGGCTTCGCCAGTCGGATGAAATTCCGCAGCAGACGCTTGCCCACCGCGGTCATGATCGATTCGGGGTGGAACTGGAGCCCTTCGGTGGGGTGCAGGCGGTGGCGGATACCCATGATTTCACCGTCTTCGGATTCCGAGGTGACCTCCAGGCAATCGGGGAGACTGCCCCGATCCACGACCAGCGAATGGTAGCGCATCGCCTTGAACGGACTGGCGATGCCCTTGTAAACGGACTTGCCGTCCGAGGTGACCGAGGAGACCTTCCCGTGCATCAGACGGCGCGCATGAACTACCCTGGCGCCAAAGGTCGATGCGATGGCCTGGTGGCCTAAACAAACCCCCAGAATCGGCAGTCGGCCGGAAAAGCTCCGGATGACCGCCATCGATATGCCGGCGTTCTCGGGGCGGCCGGGTCCCGGCGAGATGACGATAGCTTCCGGGCTGATCGCCTCGATGTCCTCGAGGCTGACGGCATTGTTTCTCTCGACCCGGACGTCGGCTCCGAGTTGATACAGGTATTGAACCAGATTGTAGGTAAAGGAGTCGAAATTGTCGATCATGAGGATCATGGCTTCTCCTTTCGGTCGACCTGGAGCAGCTGAAGCGCCCTTTCGATGGCACGGGCCTTGTTGACGGTTTCCATCTGCTCGGATTCCGGATCGGAGTCGGCGACGATACCGGCCCCCGCGCGCACAATGAGCCGTCCGTCTTCGGCGCAGGCGGTTCGGATGGTGATGGCCATATCCATGTTGCCGTTGAAGGCGATGTAGCCGACAGCGCCTCCGTAGGCGCCCCGGGGATCGGTCTCGAGCTCGGAGATGATTTCCATCGCTCGCACCTTGGGGGCCCCGGTCAGGGTGCCAGCGGGAAAGGTGGCCGCCAGCAGGTCCCAGGCATCGGCGCCGTCCCTGAGGTCGCAGTTGATGTTGGAGACGAGGTGCATGACGTGGGAGTAACGCTCGACCACCATCAGATCGGTGACCTGGACGGTTCCGATCTCCGCCACACGCCCCAGGTCGTTCCGCCCCAGATCGACGAGCATGAGGTGTTCGGCTTTTTCCTTTTCGTCGGCCAACAGTTCGCTGGCCAACCGTCGATCTTCCTGTTCGGTTTTCCCGCGCGGCCGGGTGCCGGCGATCGGTCGCAGCGTCGCCGTCCCGTTTTCGAGCCGGATCATGGTTTCCGGAGAGGAGCCCACGAGCGCCGTCCCGCCCAGGTGTAGAAAAAAAAGATAGGGGGACGGATTGACATATCGCTGGGCCCGGTAGAGCGACCACAAATCCGGCAGGGTGTCGCACGCAAAGGACTGGGAGATGACCGTCTGGATCACGTCGCCTTCGTAGATGTGGTCCTTGACGCGGCGCACCGACGCCTGAAACGCTTCCGGCGGCTGCACGGGTTTCAGGCTGGAAGTAAAGGGGGTGGAAACGCGGGGCGGCGTCGTGGGATTTTCGACGGTTTCCAGCAGATTTTCAACCCGTTCCACGGTCTCCCGATAGAGGGTCTCCGGCGGTTTGCCGTTTTCCGTGAATGCCAGACCGATCGCCATCAGCGTATGGCGAACGTTGTCGAATACGATCATCGCATCCGGAACCACGAAATGGGCGAGCGCCTTTTCCACTGGCCATCCATGGGGGATCGATTCGATAAAGGCGACGGATTCGTAGGTCAGATAACCGACCAGACCGCCCCAGAACCGCGGAAGACCCGGGAGATCCGCCGGCCGGTAGCGGTGCATGTGCCGCTTCAAAACGGCGAACGGAGCCCCGTCGTGCGGGATGCGCTCCTCGGAGTGATTCTCCCACACGACCACCTCGTCGCGGAAGATCCGGATCTCCGCGCGGGCGGAAATTCCCAGAAAACTGTACCGGCCCCATCGTTCCCCACCTTCCACGCTTTCGAACAGAAAGACCGGGGGCTGGTTTCGATAGAATTTTCCCAACAGGGACACCGGTGTCTCGGTGTCGGCCAGTACCTCGATGCAAACGGGGATGACATTGGCGTTTCTGGCAAGCTCCGCGAAGCGGACAGGGTCTGGAAACTGCTGGAGCAACATGGGCGATCCTCCAAGTAAATGACATTCGGGATCATTCAAAAACGTTTTCTGCCGGAATAGAAAAGCGGAATAAAAAATGGGGCCGCGGGATCTTCCCGTGGCCCCCAAAAAACGAAAACCGCGGGACTCTTGGAGGCGACCCGCGGTTGGTTTTCCTTATTTTCCGGCTTTTCAGCTTGCAGGCGATCCGCTGGCGCACCTCCAAATCGAGGTCCACCACCACCAGTACTGCCTATGGATCCGCTGCGCGTTCATGAAAAGTCACCTTACCCCCTTCGCAAAGATTGTCAAGCCTTTTTCCAGGCTGCTGAAGGGCTGACGGGTCATCCGCGGCCCGCTGCTACATCCCGGTGAACTCGAAACTCATGTTGGTCTGGAAGTTTTCGATGCGCCTGAATGCCTCCCGGAGAAGGGTCTGTTCGATGCGGGACAACCGCTTGGGGTTGATGTGGTTGTCCGGGCTCGCGTTCTCTTCGATGACGGCCGTGATCTGGCGGACGAACCTGAGTTCCATGAGGAAATTGTAAGTGTTCTCGATTTCCGAGAGCTCCTTTTCCTTTATGGCGCCGAGTTGACGGAGTTTCCGGAGCCGGGCCAGCGTATTGGTCTCCTCGATCCGGTGCTTTAGGGCGTGGATCCGGGCGAAATCCACGATCGGCATCATGGCCCGTTTGATGTCGAATGTGTTTCGGTGTTCGCCCTTGGACTCGACGACGAAGTTGCGGAAGAAGCCCAGAGGCGGCTTGAAGTGGAGCGCGTTTTCGGTCAGGTGCCGGAAAAAACCGGCCCAGCCCCCCAGGGACTCGAATAGATAACGGCGCAGGTCGGCAACCAGCTCCCGGTCGCCCCATCCGGTCCGGAAGTCAAAGAAGATGCTCGAGTATAACAGGTCCTCCGGTTCGGCCGCATGGATCCACTTGTAGAAAGTCTCTTTCCACGTGGACAGCGGCTGGCACCAGGCGGGATTTTTGGCCATCACGCCGCCATCGCAGAACTGGTAGCCCGTCTCGTCCAGCCATGTGCAGACCTTGTCGCCGAGCTTGAGAAAGTAGGTCTGCACGGCTTCGAGCCGGGATTCCGGGACATCCTCGAAGATGATGGCGTTGTCCTGGTCGGTTTTGAGCGTCTGTTCCTTGCGGCCTTCACTGCCCATCACCATGAAGGCGAAACGGCAGGGAGGAGTGCCCATGTCGTTGAGCGCGAACCGGATGAGCTTCCCGAGGACCGCGTCGGCTATGGTGGCGATGAGCCGCGTGACGTTTTCAGCTTTGGCGCCGTTGTTGATGAGCCCCTGGACGAGTCCGGGCACCTGGACCTGCTTGCGGAGGATCTCCTGCCGCGTGGCGGCTGCGTGAATTTCACGAACGATAAAAAGAGGGGACTGGCCTTGGGCGCTCAGAAGATCGTGGTTGGTGATCGCTCCCAGGATCCCGCCGGCATCGTCGGTGACGGCCAGGTGCTTGAGGTTGTGCTGCATCATGAGAATCAGCGCTTCGAAGGCGGGGGCGCTGGCAGAAATGGTGGCAAGTGGGGAGGTCATGACCTCGGACACCGGACCCGCACCCGAACGCCCCCTGGCAACGACACGGTTCCGCAGATCGCTGTCGGTCAGAATGCCGGCGTATTCACCGCTTTCGTCCTGAATGAAAATGGAGCTGCAGCCGTTTCGGCTCATGATGGCGGCCGCCTCCCGTACGGCCGTGTCATGGGAGCAGGCGACGGGACCGCGCCGCATCAGCCGTTCGACGGAGACGTTGAAGATGTGCAGCGTCTCGTCCCTGGGGAGGATGCGCTTGGCGAAGATCTCGGCATACGACCGGTCGAGCATCCGCTTGCCGAAGGTGTCGGTGAAGAACTCCATGAATGCGTCGCAGCGCTGGCAAAGGGATAGAAACATCTCCCTGGGCAGCGCCAGAAGATAGGATTCCTCGCGGGTGCGGAGCGACCGGACGGCGATGCCGTCGTTCATGAGCATCGAAATGCCGCCGTAGGTGTCTCCTTCCCCCAGAAGTCCGCTCAGAATGCGTTTTCCGTCCTGCTCGTAGTAGATCTCCATCGCCCCCCGATGTACCACCATCAGGTGTTCCACCTTGGTCTGACCCTGGACGAACAGCACCGTGTCCTCCGAAAAGTGCGCCAGGGAAAGCTGACCGACGACGGCGTCCAGGTCGGCTTCCGGCAGGAAGGAAAACGGGATGGTGTGGGAGAGAAAGCGCCGTGCCTCGCCGGTCACCACGATGGATGCATAGGAGGCGTCCTGGGCCCGCTGCTGGAAGATTTCGTCGAAGAACCCCCGGAAGTCCGGGTAACGGTTGACCAGTTCGAGAAACAGGTCCGCCGGGATGGCCAGCCAGTCGGTGTCGGTTTCCAGCCGCGCCGTGCGCACCGAGACGCGGGCGTTGCGAAGGATGGAGATGCCGCCGAAAATATCTCCGGGTTTGATCCGCGTGATCAGGGTTTTTTCTCCCTGGAGATCATAGAAGAGCTCGATGGAGCCGTCCGTGAGAATCAGGACGCTGTCGATGCGGGTCTTCCCCTGTTCGGCGAGCAGCGTTCCGGCCGGGCGGCGGACGCGGGAGGCAACGGCGGCGAGCCGTTGATGCTCGTCTTCCGGGAGCCGGTCGAACGGCTCCACGGCCTTGAAGACCTGAAGATAGGAACGGTGGGCTTTTGAAGCGGTTTGAGGCGTCATAGCGTTAATATTTCAACCGGGCGTAGTAGGTTTTCTGCGAGGCCTCCCGGGCCGCGCCCAGGGTGCGGATTCCCTTTTTGGCGAGCAGGGGGATCAGTTTCAGGAATATTTCGCCGGCAGCGATGGCGTCGCCGATGGCGGTGTGGCGCCCGGTGATGTTGATCCCGAGTCGCCGGGCGATGGCGGTCAGATTGTGGTTGTCGTGAGCCGGGTGAACGACGGCCGACAAGAGCATGGTATCCAGCACCGGATTGGAGAAGCGCACGCCCGAGAAGTGCTCCTTTGTCTGAAGCATGCGCATGTCGAAGGCTGCGTTGTGCGCGACCAGAACCGTTCCCTGGGTAAACCTGTGGAAGCGGGGCAGCACCTGCTCGATGGTCGGCTGGTGAACCAGCATTTCATCGACGATGCCATGAATCTGTATGGATTCCCAACTCAGGGGGCGTCGGGGATTCACCAGCTGCTCGAACCGCTCTTCGGTCAACAGGCGGTTGTTGACGATGCGGACGGCCCCGATGGAGATGATCTCGTCTCCGGCGCCGGGATCCAGGCCTGTGGTCTCCGTGTCGAAGACCGTGTAGCTGAGCCGGACGAGCTGTTGGTTGTCGACTTCGGGAACCTGGTCCGGCTGATGAAACAGATCGAAGTCATAGAATTCGGGCCTGGAGTCGGGAACGATGGCCAAGTCCCGTCGAATGGCGGCCGTTTGCTGGATGTCATCGGGCAGGACCAGCCGTATTCCGGAACGATTCGGTGTTTCAGGCTGGCGGATCGGCCATATCTCCCCGTCATGATAGTGCAGCACGTCCCTGAGGGTGAAATGGCTTGCCTTCGTTTCGATGTGCAGCATCTGCTCTCCCCACAGGTGAAGCTCCTCCATGGATACCGGAGCTCCGGGCCACGTGAAATCGAATGCGACAAACCCGTCGATCCGGGATACGCGGCACGCAAAGGCGCGCGATTGGTTGCGCTCCGCCAGAATTCCAAGAATTCGGACGGCCGCCATCATGAAGGCATAGCTGTCAACCGATACCACCAGGTCTTTTTCCGCAAGGGCCGTCTCGAGATCGGCGTCCAGAAATTGCCGGACGCGGAGGCGGAGCTTTTCCAGAAGCGACCGCACCGGAACCTCCTCCCGCGGCCAGTGGGAGACGGGGCGTTCGGGAAAGCTCAGTGAATACCTGGAGAGCATGTGCCCGATCTTGAGGCTTTCCTCGTGGATGATGCCGCCGAACTGAAGCACCCTGTCCCGTTCCATCTCGGGATACGCCATCAACACCTCGCTGGCGGCCCGGATACCGGCCAGGGCGCTTCGAATTCCGCCGGTCAGGGAACGCTGCAGGTCGTCCGCCCTGGAGTCGGTCTCCATTTGGTCGGTAATATCTTGAAAAATAAGGATAAATCCGCTGAAGTGCCTCTGCTGGTTGAGGATCGGGATCACTTCGGTGCGAAGGCGCCGATCGCTCCCCGAAACGGCCATGAAGTGTGAAATCGCCTGCGTTTCGCCGCGGTGCAGTTTGTCCTTCAGGTCCTCCAGGGCATGGGCGATCATCGACCGGTCCAGCAGGTCGTACACCGGGCGGCCCAAACCGATCAACGTTCCCTCGAATTCCATGTCGGCGCCGTCGGCGCTGCTCTGAGCGAGCAGGTTCCGCGCCCTGGCATTGTAAAATAGAATCTGCCCGGAGGGGTTGCAGATCAGCACCCCTTCAGGCAATTGGGCCATGATGCTCGCCAGTATGCATCTTTCCCGCTCCAGATCGGCCCTCGAGGAATAGATCTGTCCGTGGACGTCTTCCTGAAGTTTCTGGTACCGGTCGGCGGCATCGTTGATCGAGTCGATGAGCCGGTTGACCATGGCGCCGCCTTCACGGCGGATCCGGCGGGTCGGATTGACGGTGTGGATGAGGTCGACTTCCTCCGACAGTTTGTTCAGCGGCAGGATGTAACTGTGAAATATGGCATCCAGCCCGAATCCGATTCCCGCCATCAGCAGAATGACAGCGATGAAGATGTAGATAAAGTGAGACTTGAGGATATAGACAAGAATCTCGTGTTCAGCCGGGGACAGCTCCTGCCAGAAGAAGAAGCCGATGGCGGCGAGTATGCATCCGGTGATCAGAATCGATACAGCGGCAAACCACCAGAATTTGTTGCCGGCGTCCATCAGGCTTCTTCCAGCAGCTTTCGTACCTTGTCCAGGATGTCCGAATTTGAAAAAGGCTTGGTGATGTAAACATCGGCGCCCAGAGCCAGGCCCTTGGCGATGTCGAGATCCCTTGCCATGGAGGATACGAACACGATCCGGACCTTTTTGAATTTCGGGTCCTGCCGGATGAGCTGGCAGACCTCGAAACCGTCGGGATCGGGTATCATCGCTTCCAAAAGGACAAGGTCAGGCTTGAACTTGGTGATGACGCGGATGACCTCCTTTCCGCTTTGGGCTGCTTTCACCTTGAACCCGTTCTGCTCCATGAGAAACTGGAGTGGAATGGAGGTGCTCCGCTCGTGATCCGCAATGAGAATTCTCCGTGGTGGATCCTTGGTCGACCTTCCCTGGTTTTTCCCCATGACGCGCCACTCCCCTTTTGGCCGGACCTCCCGTCTGCGGAGTTCTTGGTGCGGCATCTCCGGGTACTGATCGAGGGCGGGGGGAATTCCGGCGTGAGCATGGTTGAGAACACTTTGCATGCGGGATCTGCCGGCGTCGGCTGATTCGTCGGCCTGCGACGATCGGCCCTATCGGTGTGACTCACCTCCCTGTCACCGCCTTGTCAGCGGAATCGGCTGCAAGGCGGCACAGGACACATAGGGCCGAGGGCGGCCGGCATGGCGTCGCCAGCCGGCCACCCTCGGCCGGGTTCGGATGCCGCATCAGCCGAACAGGCCCATACCGAAGGCCGCTGTCCAGAGAATGCTGAATCCCACGATGACGATCATCCAGATATCTTCCTTTTTCATAGTTGGTTCCTCCTTGGAGCTTGACCTGAACCGTTAGGCTTCCTTGATGACGGTCATGGTTTCCTTCTCGGCCCGCTCGATCTGGGTCTCGGTGGTGGTCGCCATTTCCGCCTTGAAGCACAGCGCCCACATCATCACGATGCCGAGGATCCACCAGACGATCTGCCAGGACCACAGCGGGGGAAATCCGGCTATGCGGAAGGCGGTGTTGCCCAGGATGCAGGCGGGGCCGATGGCGAAGAAATACCAGACCGGCACCACGATCTTCATGACCTTCCTCCAGGCCATTCCCGCCTCGCTCGGTTTGTCGATGTCGTTCAGAAACGTCCGGATTTCCTGCTGGCGCTGAAGGGTCTCCTCATCGTCCTTGATGCCGATGCCGCGGCAGATGTAGGCCAGGACACCCGCAACGAAGAGGCCCCAGAAGGCGCAGTGCATGGACAGCGGGTTGGGCCACACCTTGTAGGTCAGGGCCACGGCGATCATGCCCCCCAGAACGCCGATCACGGCGCCGACCCGCGGGAACTTGAAGCCCCAGAGCACGCCGGCCAGCAGCAGGTACATGAGAAATCCGAAGGCGGTGGCGAGCGCGCCCAGAATGACGAGGGCCGCCGTGGAGGTGAGCCCCACTGCGAGCGCTCCAATCGTCAATACCGTGGCCATGATCCGGTTGACCCAGATCTGTTCGGCGTGGGAGGCTTCCTGTTTCTTGATGTAGCGCCAGTAGACGTCCCGCAGCAGGATGGAGCCGCCGGTGCCGATGTAGGGGGCCGCCGTGGAGTGAATGGCGGCGATGGCGCCCATGAATACGATCCCGAGGGCGATCGGGGGGAGGAACTGCTGCATCAGGGTGGGCACGACCGTGGCCTGGTTGATGTTCTGGAATGCCTCGACCCCGGCCACCTGGAGCACCTTGGCGCCCATGCCCTGGAAGGCGGTGAAGTAGAACAGGGCGAAACCCACCACGAAGGTGGACATGAAGGCCTGCTGCCAGGCCAGGGGCTTCGGGCTTTTGATGCCGAAGGTCCACATGGTGAAGGCCGGCGAGGACTGGATGCCCATGAGGGCGAACATGTAGGTGAGGATCATCACCGCCGTCCATCCCCCTCCCAGGCCGAAATTGATCACCGAGGGCACCTTTCTAAGGTCGTAGTCGAGCGCCATCACCTTGTCCATGAAGACGCTGAAGCCGCCCATCTGGGCCAGGACGTAGAAGCCCAGGATGATGATGCCGCCTACCAGCAGCACGAACTGGATCACGCCGACCCAGGTGCTGGCCTTGAGGCCGCCGGTGCAGACATAGAACCAGACGATGAAGGCGAGGAAGATGGCGCCGTAGGCCGTGGGCACGCCGGCGATGACATTGAACAGGGCGCCGGCGGCCATGAGCTGCACGGCGGAGTAGAAAATGGAGTAGAGCACCGCGGTGAGCACCACCAGCCAGCGGAGCGCCTCGCTGTTGTAATAATAGGAGTACATGTCGCCGGGGGTGATGAACCCGTAGCGCTTGCCCATCAGCCAGGTGCGCTTGGAGAAGAACGTGCCGGTGATGGGGATGGTCAGCACGTAAAAGGATGCGAATGCGTAGGCGAGGCCGTCCTGCCAGATCAGGCCGGGATGGCCGATGAAGGTCCACCCGCTGAAGGATGCGGCCGTCGCGGCGAGGAGAAAGGCGAAAAAGGGAATGGACCTTCCCGCTATCGCGTAACCGGAGGAGGTCTTCTCGGTGAAGTAGCCCTTCAGCCCCCAGTAGAAGCAATAGACGATGTAAAGCCCAAGCATGATGTAGACCCAGGTCGTTCCGCTCATGACTTACCTCCATTGCGTTGCTGTTATGCCTATGTCGGTAGGATCACCAGGCAATCGGCAATGTTGGGAATGGGTGTGAAGCAGCTCGTCGGTCGGTATCACCTCCTTTCCGGGTTTCGAATCCCTTCCTTCGATGGATGCCGGGTGGCTCCGCCGGCCGGACCGGCGGGGCGACGGGCGCCCCGCCGGGAGGGCGGCAACGGGGCCGAGAGCGGAGACGACCCGATTCGGGCCTCGGGTCTCTCCGGGTACCACCTAGACCACCATCTTCTTGATCTCCTCGACGATGTCCGGGTTGGCGAGCGTGGTGACGTCGCCCACGTCCTTCTTGTTGGAAATGGCCGCCAGCACCCGCCGCATGATCTTTCCGGACCGTGTCTTGGGCATGTCCGATACGATCCAGACCTTTCTCGGCTTGGCGATGGGGCCGATCTCCGTGGCCAGGGCGTCGGAGATCTTCTTTTCCAGCTCGGGGCTGGCTTTCATGCCGGGCTTCAGGGCCACGTAGAGGTCCGGGACCACGCCCTTGATGTCGTCGGCCACCGGCACGACGGCGGATTCCGCCACCTCGGGAACGACCAGGGCGGCGGATTCGAGCTCCTTGGTGCCCAGCCGGTGTCCGGAGACGTTGATCACGTCATCGACACGCCCCAGGATCCGGTAATAGCCGTCGGGCGCCTCGACCGCCGCATCTCCGGTCATGTATGGCCAATCCCGCCAGTCCTTGCTGTTCGGGTTCTTGCAGTAGCGCTCGAAATACTGGCGGACGAAACGGTCACGGTCGCCCCAGATGGTCTGGAACATGCCCGGCCACGGGTTCTGGATGCAGATGTTTCCGGCCTTCCCGGCCCCGCGGGCAATCTCGTTGCCCTCGTCGTCGTAGATGATGGGATGAATGCCCGGTACGCCCTTTCCGGCGCTGCCCGGTTTCATGGGAGAGATGGCGGGCAGGGTGCTGCAAAGGAACCCGCCGGTTTCCGTCTGCCACCACGTGTCGACGATCGCCGCCTGTTTCTTCCCCACCACTGCGTAATACCACTTCCAGACCTCGGGCTCGATGGGCTCGCCCACCGTGGTCATGTGCTTGAACTTGTAATTGTACTTGGCGGGTTCGTCGGGACCGATCTTTCGGAGGGCTCGAATGGCGGTCGGGGCGGTGTGGAAGATGTTGACGCCGAGATCCTGGGCGATCCGCCACGGCCGGCCCGGATCGGGATAATTGGGAATGCCTTCATAGATCACCGATGATGCGCAAAGCGCCAATGGTCCGTAGACGATGTAGGAATGGCCCGTGATCCAGCCGATGTCGGCCATGCACCAGTAGACGTCCTCGGGATGGATGTCCTGGATGTATTTCGAGGTGCCGGTGACATAGGCCAGGAAGCCTCCGGTGCTGTGCTGGCAGCCCTTGGGCTTTCCCGTCGTTCCGCTGGTGTACATCAGGAAGAGGGGGTCTTCCGCGTTCATTTTTTCGGGTTCGATACGCTGGCCGTAATATTGCTTCAGGATATCGTTGACCATGAAGTCTCTACCCTCGACAATCGGCGTCTGCCCTGAGTACTTTCCGGGATAGCGCTGCCAGATGAGAACCTTGTCCACCTTCTGGCCTTCCTTGGCGGCCTCCTCGACGGCGGTGTCGGCCTTGTTCTTGTGGTCGAGAAGCTTGCCGCCCCGGTAATAGGCGTCGATGGTGATCAGTACGCGGCTTTGGGAGTCCACGATGCGGTCGGCCGCCGCCTTGCCGCTGAAGCCGCCGAACACCTGGGAGTGGATGACGCCAAGACGCGCGCAGGCGAGCATGGTGATGGGCAACTCCGTGCTCATGGGCAGGTGGAGGGTGACCCGGTCGCCCCGTTTCAGGCCCGCGAAATCCCTCAACAGCGCAGCCATCTCGTTGACCCGGACGTAAAGCTCCTGATAGGTTACGTGCTCGACCTTTTCTTCTTCCAGTTCGGGGACGAAATGAATGGCGGTCTTGTTGCGGTTCTTGGCCAGGTGGCGGTCGACGCAGTTGTAGCTGGCGTTGATCTTGCCGCCTTTGAACCACTTGTAGCAGGGCGCGTCGCTGGTATCCAAAATGTCGGTCCAGTACTCGTACCAGTCGAGCATGTCGGCGTATTCCTTGAAGCAGTTGGGGAAATTGTCCAGGCTGAAACGGTCGTAGATGCTCTCATCCGTCATGTTCGCCTGGGCCACGAAGTCTCTGGGTGGGTAGAAATAATCCTCCTCCTGCCAGTGGACGGCGATCGAAGCTTCCGAGAATTCCGTGTTCTCCTTCTGTGACATAGCTCACCCCCGTTGATTTGGTTGAAGATTTGGGTTTGGATACCCGGTCGGATCGTGTACACCATCACCGAAAGCCATCTGCCCGGGTCGATCGGAAACCGCCTGAACCCAAGCGGACGATTATCGAAACCCCGGGAGCGGTGTTCGGTGCCATCGAGCTTCCTGCAGGCCCGTCTGCGGGAAGTTGGTGTCCATGCGGTGATAAGAGATTCAGCGGCCTCGGACAGAACCAGAGTGTGTGGAGGCTGTCGCGCTACCGGACGAGGAACGGCGCCAACAGGTTGCACCGTATGGATATCGGCATCGCCGCTGGTTTTCGCGCTCTGCGCCGATGCATTCAGTTGCCGAAGCGGTAAGTGATCGATGAATGGGATTCAGTACGTGGAGACAATTACAATTAGTGGTTAGGTTTTGTCAAGTATAAATTTCTTCAAAAATTAATTTTTTTTGCGTCGGGGCCGGATTGCCTTGTGTGGCGCTTTCCCGACCCCCTTTCTCTCTCACAAGGAGGATGCAGTGAGGATCAATACGTCGACCATCCCTCCCGATGGCCTGCGGTTGTCGTTCGTGCTGGAGCCGGGGGCGCTGCCGGGTTTGCAGGGTCTCATGGACGATGAGGGCTGTGAATTCCGGTCGCCG
>JBMNCP010000048.1:28915-31111 GCA_049366795.1 Desulfobacterales bacterium | reverse complement strand
GCTGCCGGGTTTGCAGGGTCTCATGGACGATGAGGGCTGTGAATTCCGGTCGCCGATCGATGTGACGCTTCGAATCGTTCCTCAAGAACGGCTTTTCATTGCTGGCGGACGCTTTTCCACTGCCGTCGAGTTCACCTGTGTCCGATGTCTGGAGCAATTTTCCGGCCGGCTGGAGGGCGACTTCGAAGTGGCATTCGGTCCGGAAGACGAATCCACCCCCGCCGCCGCGGGGGAGGAAATCGAGCTGGATCCGGCGGAGATGGGTATGATACCCCTTGAAGGCGAGGATATCGACTTCCGGCCCGTCGTCGAGGAACAGATGTTCATGGCTTTTCCCATGCAGCCCCTTTGCAGACCGGACTGCAAGGGGATCTGCCCCCGCTGCGGCGCCGATCTGAACCGGGAAGCTTGCCGATGTGAAGGACCGGAGGTCGATCCGCGGCTGGCGGCCCTCAAGAATTTGAAAAACAAGCTGCCGAAATGACGGCGTCGAATGGACACGGTCCCGTCCAGGCGGCTTTTCGACCCCTTGCGTCGGTCGAAATGGTTGAAGCGGGTTCGGAGTTGGTGGACCATGCCGCCGGGATGAGACTGGAAGGTTCGGTCGTCGTGGCCCGATCGGTGGATGTTCGTCCGGATCATTAGGGATCTGTTTGCGGCCTGGCGGCGCGGCCCTAGCCGCCGGGAGTCGATCATCGCTTTTCTGATCCGCCATATTTTCGCGGAGACGTTTCCGTATGGGGAGACATCCGCGCTCCTCGATAGGTTGAGGGCGCGGATGGTTCTGCTGACCGATTCGCTCAATGGCGGATTCGAATCCCTGGAGCGGCTGCTCTCCGTGCGGGAGATCCGGATCGCCCGCGGGATCCGGGAGGGGATGACCTCGAAGGCCATTGCACAGAACCTCGGCATTTCACCCCGAACCGTCGAGTGCCACCGGAGCCATCTGCGGCGCAAACTCGGGATCCGGCACCGGCCGATCCACTTGCGCTCCTACCTGCTCTCGCTCGACGATTGAATCCGGCGGGGTTCTCCCGTATAAATGGGCTAGGGTCCGGAGCAAACGGATCCTGGCCCACACCCGGCGGGAAGGTGATGAGACGATGTCATCGGCTCCTAAACAGATTCTGACCATCGGCGGCGGAAGCGGGCAGTTCGTGCTGCTTTCCGGCCTTCGCGACATGATGGAATTTCACATCACTTCGGTGGTGTCCATGGTGGACAGCGGCGGCAGCACCGGAAGGCTTCGGGGCGAATTCGGCGTGCTTCCCCCCGGCGATCTTTTGAAGTGTGTGCTGGCGTTGTCGCCACACCAGGAAATGGCGCGGGCCATCCTGCTCAAGCGGTTCAGCCGCGACCGCCGGCTCCAGGGCCACAATGCCGGCAACATGCTGCTCACCATGCTGTCGAGGTATACCGGCAGCTTCCCCAGCGGCATCCTGGCCCTGTGCGAGATCCTGGATGTGCGCGGCACCATCCTTCCCGTCACCGTGGACGAGGCCACCCTGGTGGCCGAACTAACGGACGGAACACGAATTTACGGCGAGAAGGCCATCGATGTTCCCCGCGGGGACCAGCGTGAAAAGATCCAGGACGTTTTCCTGGTGCCCCATCACAGCGACGAGGTACACGTGTACCCGCCCGTCATCGATGCCATAGAGAGCGCCGACCTCATCATCCTCGGTCCGGGCGACCTCTTTACCAGCATCCTGCCGAACCTCGTGGTCCCCGGAGTGGCCGAGACCCTGCGAAACGCCCGTGCTCCCATTTTTTACGTGTTGAATCTCATGACGAAGTACGGGGAAACCCATCAATTCATGGCAAGAGACTTCGTGATGGAACTTGAATCCGTCATGGAGCGGCAGATCGACGGCGTCGTGGGCAACACCCGGAGGCCTGCCGGGGAACTTCTGGAAAGCTATGCCCGGCAGAAGGCCGACTTCGTTGAAATCGATCCCTCGGATGAATGGTGGGGAAAGCGGCAGCTTCACGCGGTGGATCTCCTGGACGAATCCGGCGGTATCCTCCGCCATGACGCCGCCAAGCTGGCGGCGATCGTCCGTCGGATCGCCGAAGCTCTGGAGGCGTCCTGAGGTTTTGAAGCGAGCGCGGATTTTCGTATTCGTATTTCGTCGACGTATCCGGTAGTCATCCCCTCGAAAGTTTTTAGATTTCGATCCCGATCCAGATCCCGAT
>JBMNCP010000048.1:0-28815 GCA_049366795.1 Desulfobacterales bacterium | reverse complement strand
CCGGTAGTCATCCCCTCGAAAGTTTTTAGATTTCGATCCCGATCCAGATCCCGATCCCGATCCCGATTTCGGTCAGATCTGGAAGTCGGTCGGCGGATGGCGTCGATCTCCCACTTTGACGATCACCAGCGTGATGTCATCCTCCTGGACCACCCCGGCGGAAAAGGCTTTCAGATCCTCGAACACCGCGCCCAGGATGGCGTCCGCGCCGCGGTGGGCGCTTCCCCGGATCACGCGGCGCAGGCGCTCCTTTCCGTATGCGAATCCGTTCCTGTCCAAGGCTTCCCAGATTCCGTCGGTGCCGATGGCGATCACCTGGCCGTCGGCGGACGCTGTATCGACATTTTCCGAATATACCGCCTCGCCGTCCATTCCGAGAGCGATTCCTTCCCCCCTCAATTCACGGAATTGATCCCGCAGCGGATCGTAGACCACCGCCGACGGGTGGCCGGCTCTCACCCATTGCACCTGCTTCATTCCCAAGTCGATGCGAAGGGCGAAAAGGGTCATGAACCAGCCCGAGTCCATCATTTCCTGCACCAGGTTCCGGTTCATTTCGGTAATGATCCGCGAAATGGGACTGCACGGCGCCGCCTTGGTCTGCATGCGCAAAAACGCGCGCGCGGTGGTCATCAGCAGCGCGGCTTCGACGCCATGGCCGGTCACATCGCCGACGATGACGTCCAGGTGGGGCTGTTCGCACTCCTCTTCGAGGAGATAATCGAAATAGTCTCCACCGATCTCATCACAACTCCACGTCCTGCCGGCGATTTCGAAGCCATTGATCCCGGGCGCCTGCTGGGGAAGCAGGGCCCGCTGCACCTCACCGGCCAGCGCCAGCGACCGTTTCTGCTGGGTGATGTCGATGATGAAGTACATGAACCCCATGGATTCCAAGCTGTCGTCCAGGAGGATATCCCCGTAGATGCGGATCGGAATCCGTCGACCGGTGCGTGACACCAGGGCACCTTCCACGTCGTCGAGCCGGTAGGCGAGGGGATTCTCGCGGTTGGCGGTGAGAAACCGCTTGAATTCGTTGGTTGCGAAGTCGAGCGGCGTCCTGCCGATGATCTCCTCTCGTGGGTAGCCAACCAGGCGGCAGAACGCGTCGTTGGCATCGGTGATGAAGAATTTCCTGTCGAGCAGCAGAAAACTTTCCCCAGTCGTTTCGATGATCCGGCGGTATTTTTCCTCGCTTTTTTTGAGGCCCGCTTCAGCCCTCAAGCGCTGAAGCTCCGCCGATGCCCGGTCGGCGAAGATCTGAAGGACGGCCAGTGCCCGGAGCTCCATGGGCATCGTTCTGCGGTCGAGAACCGCCAGATTGCCGAGGACCTTCCGGTTCCGATCCAGCAGCGGAAGTCCCATGTAGCTCACCGCGTGGAAGTCCTTCAGACTGGCGCTGTGGGGGTAGAAATTGAGAATCCGGTCGGGGTAGTGAACCAGGTCCGTCGTTTCGATCACGGCCTGGCAGGGGGTGCCGTCGATGTCGATCAGGAAGCGCTCGGCGAGTTGTCCGTCGACCCAGAAGGCCAGCGCACGCAGCTGCCGTGTGTCCTCGATGTATTCGGTCACCCAGGCGGCGTAGGTGCCGAGCGCGTTCGCGAGGTTCTCCACCAGAGATTCGAAGAACCGCTCGCCGGTATCCGTTGCGGTGCCTTCGAGAATCGCCCGAAGGGCGGCGTTTTCATCCTTGATTCTGAGCGGGCGCCGGGTGCTGTCCCCGGCCTCCGCCATCCTGTCGAGGTTCGATTTCAGAAGAGAGCCGTACATGCCTTGCCTCCATTGCGCGAACCTAAACATCATGGGCAGACAAGGCAATGGCGCCGCTTCCCATCCGGTCGAGAGGTCGCCGTGAGGTGGCGTAGAGTGTCCAGCTTCTCCAGGAAGGCATTTCCCGCAAAGAACCGGCCTTCCTGAGGCAGCCAAAGGTCGCCGAGTCTGGCTTGCTCCGCCAGCGGGCCGGTGGGTCCGATATCCTCCCCGCAGACGGTTGCGCGGCTGTCATCGATCGTCCAGACGACTTTCGGGTTCGCCATGAAACGCTGCCCGTTGGGCAGCACACCGGTCAGGTTGAGCCTTCCCGCTCCGAGGGCTATTCCCCCGATCGCGCTCATGGCACGGAGCAGCGTCCGGCTTCTCCACATCCGATCCGGGATCCGGTTCGACACCCGATTCATCAGGTCGCTGCTGCGGGTTCGAGCCAGCGAAAAGGTCCATTCGACGGGCATCGCCCCTTCGGTCCTCACCTGGAGGCTGCGCGGGCCGGTCCATTCGAGGTGAATGGGGGATTCCACCGTTCGATCGACGGCGCTGCCGAAATACCGGGTGCAGCCGTTTCGGGGCGGAACGTCCTGGATGAACGTCCAGCAGCCTCCCGGCGATCGGTGCCACACGGAGGTATAGCCTTTGCCGATGGACGCCGCCGGGAAGCGCCGGAGACACAGCAGGTGTCCGGACCGGAACGGGACCCCCATGACGCCGTAGCCGGAAAACCGCTCTTCGTCACCGTCAGGAAGGCGGCGTTCGGCTTCGATTCGTGCTGCCAGTTCCCTGGGTTCGAGCATGGCCTTGTCTCCTTTCCTTTCGATCCGATCGGAACATCCGCCCGGGGCGAAAGCCGATTTACGGTTCGACCGGCCCGGCTTTCGGCGGGTGTGTTCCTCTCTTTTTCCAACACGCCAGAGGAGGCCTCATGGTCCTCACCTCATACCTGATGGGTCCGGATGCCTGCGAAGTCAATGAAGAATGCCGGAGAATGAGTTTCCGTTCCCGATTGACCCTTCGAGTGCCAGGGCGTCCGGTCCGGTCGAATAGGTGCGGTTCGTCGCCGGGTCATCCGTGCGTCCCGGGTTTGGTGCTTGAGGCCAATGCGAAAAAATGGCACAACGACAGACGCCAAGAGCCTGAATAGGAGGATCCAGATGAAAACCCTGTCCACTGTCCTTGTGGCCTTGATCGTGGTGATGATGGCCGCCGTTGCCGCTTCCGCTCAATCGCCCTTCGAGATGACGGCGAGGGTCGGTTGGGACGCGTACCCGGAGGAGGAGTATTTTCATCTGTATGAAATCGACGGCAGGGTGGGCCTCGAGCCCTATTTTACCTGGGGGGGCGGGTGGTCCCTGGGCCCGGCGCTGGTGGCCTCGGCGGGGGTGCTGCACGCGGGAGGGGAGGACAGCCTCATCGTTGGGGTCGGTCCGCGGCTGGAGCTCAAATTCCCGGACGACCGCCTCACGGCCTTCGCCACTTTCCGGCCCGGCGTCATGACCCGTCATGAATTCGGCGAGGAGGATCTTGGCGGCGTTTTCATCGTTTCGCTCGACGTGGGGATCCACTATGCGATCGGCGGGCGCCTCATCCTCGGCTATGTCTACCAGCACAGCTCGAACGCGGGCATCTATGACGAGAATCCCGGCGTCAACTTTCACAGCCTCCAGTTGGGGTGGCGGTTTTGATGCGCCGGTTTTGCGCGTTCGCCAATTTGTGCCGCAAAAAGCCATCTTCGCGCCGGAGGGCCGACTTCCCCTGATTTGGAATCGGAGATTAGACCCGTTGGGCATGAGCTTCCATTGCACCCAAACCTTTCCCTTGCCAGCGGCGAAGTCCCACGTCGGATCGCCGGCAGGCGGGCTCGAATGACCATCGAAAGGAGAGCAAAATGGCATCCACAGAAACGGAATCCGGCATTCCCAAAGTCAGCACCGCCAATACCAAGAAGGAGATCCTGGAAGCCTACGGCGCGCTGAAGGAAAAACTCAAGGAAAAGGCCAAAGCAAGCCTTGAGCCGGAAAAGGAAAAGCAGGCCAGGGCCAGGGCCGAGGTCGTCCGGGAGGCGGAGGCCATTACTACGGACGATGTTTCTCAGAAGGTGACCTCCCTCAAGCTCGAAATCGAAACTACCCTGAATGAGCTGAGCCGGAAAATGGCCGCCGAGGCCGAACGCTATCGGAAGATTCAGGAGGCCATCGAGGCCAAGAATAGGGAACTCGAGGAGATTTTCGAGATCGAAAGATCCGCCTATTCACTGGCGGCGCTTGTGGAGGCCCAGAAGCTGAAAAAGGCCGAGTTCGAGGCTGAAATGGACCAGGTCCGCGCCGAATGGAACGCCGAAAAGCGCCGGCACGAAGAAGCGTTGCAGGAGAAAAAAGTCCAGGAGGAAAAGCAGCGGAAGCGGGAGAAGGAAGAGTATGAGTACAGCTTCAAGCGGGAAAAGGACCTCAAAATCCAGGATCTGAGGGACCAGCTGGCGGCGCTTCAACGGGAGCTTCAACAGAAGCGTGAGGACTTCGAGCGGCAGGTGGCCGACAAGGAGGAGGCGCTTCTACAGCGTGACATCGCTGTCACAGAGCGCGAAAAGCACATGGAAACGCTTGAGAAGCGGGTGCAGTCCTTTCCGGAAGAGCTGGAAAAGTCGGTCCTGAAGGCCGTCAGGGAAGCCACGGAACGAACGGCAGAGGATGCCAGGAAAAACGAGGCGCTCCTGCTGAAGGGGCTGGAGGGCGAAAAAAATGTTCTGCTGACCAGGATCGATGGACTTGAAAAAACGCTGGAAGCCCAGCGGAAACAGATTGAGGTCCTGACCCGTCAGCTGGAAAACGCCTATGTCAAAGTCCAGGACATTGCTGTCAAGGCCGTTTCCATGGATCGTTCGTCCCTCAGTCATGTCTCGCCCCGGGAGAGCAGGGAATGATAAATGACGGGCTGCCGCCCGGGCTATCAAGGTACCGGTTCGCGGCGGTTGACAACGTGAGAAATGTACGTTATTGAAACAACAAGACTTTTTGTTGGAGCACGCTCATTTCCGCATGACATTCAAAGCCCTTTCACGTTGTCTGACCGTCCTGCTCGTGACGGGAACCCTTTACTTCCCGGCCGCGGTTCCCGTTGCAAAGGGCGCTTCCCCCATTCATACCGTTTCGGCCGATCCCCCACCGGGCACGCTCTGCGACGGCGGCGGCCGACAGGGGTTGCCCGCCGGCATCGAGGAGATTTGCCTCTACGAGATCATCGACGGAAAACAGCGGAAAAAATCGATTTGGCCCGACGACCTTTCATATGGCAATACCATCGACAGTGAGGGGTATGTCTGCGGTATCGAACTGGTCAGCAACAGCCCTGGCTTTTCGGCCAGCCTCGAAGACCGTGCTTTGGAGTGGCTGGACGGGAATGACGGAATCCCGGGCGGTGCGGCAGGCGGGGCCGGCGGCAAGGGCGGTCCGTCCATGGAAGGCCTGCACCGGTTCGGCTTTTTTCCCAAGGTGGCTGGTGATGCGGTGAGCACGAACGACCGGTTCTCCGTATCCATCGAGAGTGAGGGCAGGAATTACGATCTGTCCATCCGCCAGAAGGGGTATCGCACCCTGCCCTCCGAAGATGCAGGTCGATCCGTTCAGGGTGACGAGCCCAGGTTCCGCTTCCTTGGCCCCGATATGCCGGCGTTTGCATCGGAGCTTCAGGATTTCGACGAACGGATCGCGGCCCTCGCCGCCGGCGTTGCGTTTGTCGAAAAGGCCGTGGGCGGGAAATTGGTGGGCTACATCAACATCATCGATTTCGACGGTCCGGACAACGCCTTGACGACCTTAGGCCAGGATCAGGTCTGGATTTACGCGGATACCTTTCGGAATCAGCGGATTTCCGAACTGAGAAGCATGGCCGAGCACGAAGCGCTCCACATTCTGACCGATCTTCATGGCTACACCCGGAAGGCGGAGTTGAGAGGTTTCTTTTCGGATCTTCACGGGTTCGAACCGCTCTCCATGGAACGATTCTCCATCGTTGCCCGGGGCAGTCTGCGTCCCGAAAAAATGACGCCGGGCGGGACTGCCTCCCCGCTTTTTGCCTTTATCAACGAGAGAAATTTCATCCCCGGGATGACCGGTGGACATTCAGGGGACAACCTGGATGAATTCTGCACCTCGTTTCTTCACGCCATCCTGTACATCGATCGGTTGCCGATCAATATCGACCAATCCCACCTTGTCACGCGCGACGGCAGCCTCCTGCCGATGTCCGCGCGCCTGCGGGAGGTCATTCTGCGGGATTTTCGCAGGGGAATCGACATCCTGATGGACTCCACACCGGATTACGGCCAACACGGATCGGTCCGGACCTCTTCCACCCGGATATCGGCATTGTTCGAGCAATCCGCGAAAATGGCGGCCCGCCTCGATATTTCAGAGTAACCTGCCAGTGCCGGGTTCCCGGGTCGACGGGCGGGGCGGATGGGATGACGCGGATCGAAGACGCGAGAGAATAAGGCTGGCCTGGCCTGTCGATGGCATCCGCGGGTCCGGAAAACACAGGCGCCCGCAGCCGAAAGGCCTCGGACGCCTTCGGAATCACCTTTCCGCAGAGGCGGAACGGTCGATATCCGTCAGCCGCTCAAGCGGCAAGAACGTCAATAGGTGCTGCCCTCGCTTTCCCCAGCCTCCTCCCCGGGCATCGCGGCGGGCGGCATGCGGCCCTCGCTGCCGAAGTAGCCGCGAGCCTCGGACTGCCATTCCTGGCTCGAAACGTCGGGCCATTCGTTGCTGGCAAAGCTGGGAGCATTGTCAAACGTTGTCTTCTCGATCTCGATGATGCACTTGCCGTCATCGGACAGCCTCGCCGGAACTGCGCCAATGGGAATGGGCACCAGTTCGGACCCGAGGCCCATCACCCCGCCTCTGGCAACGACGAGGTAATTCAAACGTCCATCCTCGGCGGTGATCAGGTCGTTGATCCTGCCAAGTTTCTCGCCCTTGCTGTTTTCCACTTCGGTCCCGATGAGCTTGCTGACCCGGTGGCTTTGATGGAAAAAGGCGCCGGTTTTGCCGGACTCCATCATCGAATGGGATTTCCCCTTCATCGACGGGTCGGCCCCGCTGCCCGCAAATCCCGCCGCGGACACGAACAAGACGAATGCAAATGCCGTCAATAGGGAACCAAGCGATTTGGTCATGACAACCTCCTCTCCCTACCAAGGGATTTATGGATTCAACCGACCGGCGGCGAGTGAGTATCTTGAAAGAGAACTGCCACAGCCGGCCGTAACGTGTTTCTTGCCATGGCATCTGAAACGGTTCCAGAAGAGAGGGGTGGACTCCGGAAGCGGAATGAATCGACCTGCAGAAAAGGCGTCCACCAGAATCAGATGCCAATTCGCCGCAGATGAAACCCTGGTCCGTATATGGAATCGATGACCGATAGTAATCTCGGAAGCGCGGCTGTCAATATCCTCTAACAGATTGATAATTAAGTAAAAGTAATGAAATATAACCCGAATTTTGGGTCTGCGGGAAATCGTTTCACGCCCCGCACGATTTCTGTCACGGACGCCCGCGTCGTTATTCGCAGGGGCGGGTCCCGGTAGGGCGATTTTGGGCGGAGAATATTTGCGGATGTGACGATGCAGCCAACCCGCCTATTTCGGCCGATCCAGCACTTTCCGGACGATCAGGGCCAGGTCCTTCTGGGTGATGGGCTTCATGACCAGGGCGCTGATGCCCAGTTCGGCGGCCCGGGCCTCGGTCATCCGGTTGCTGTAGCCGGTGCAGAGCACGACGGGGAGACCGGGGCGACGCCGGAGCAGCTCCCGGGCGAGCGCCTCCCCGCTCATGTTCGGCATGGTCATGTCGGTGATCACCAGGTCGAAATCGTCGGGCTTGGCCTTGAACAGCTCCAGGGCTTCCACGCTCCCGGTCCGGGTGGCGACCTGGTATCCGAGCCGCTCCAGCATCTGGGTTACCATGCGCGTGATCGGAAGCTCGTCGTCGACGAAGAGGATGCGTTCCGTTCCCATCGGAAGCACTTCCGCGTACTCCGCCTCCTCCCGGACCAGCTTCGGGGTGAGGGGAAGGTAGATCGTGAAGACGGTGCCGCTCCCCCATTGGCTTTCCACCGAGATCTGCCCCCCGCAGTTTTGAACGATGCCGTGGACCACCGCCAACCCCAACCCGGTACCTTCACCCGGCCTCTTGGTGCTGAAGTAGGGTTCGAATATGTAGTTGAGATGTTCCTCGGGGATGCCGGTGCCGGTGTCGGAAACGGTGATCCGGAGGTAGCGGCCGGGCGAGACTTTCGCGTGGGGCTTCACGATGGTCTGTTCCACCTCTACATCCGACACGGCGATTTCGAGAACCCCGCCTTCCTTTTCCATGGCATGGGCCGCGTTGGTGCAAAGGTTCATGAAGACCTGATGAATCTGAGTGGGATCCGCCAGGACCAGGGCCTCGCTTTCGATCCTCTGCCGGACTTCGATGGAAGAGGGGATGGAGGAGCGGATGAACTTGAGCACCTCCTTGGCGATGATGCCGACTTTGATGGGCTTTGGTTTCTCGTCCGCCTGCCTTGCAAAAGTCAGGATCTGATTGACCAGGTCCTTCCCGCGAATACCGGCGGTCTGGACTTCCTTCAGAAAATCCTCCAGTTGGGTGTCTTGCGGGGCTTCGAGCAAGGACAGATCCGTGTAGCCGATGATCGCCGAAAGGATGTTGTTGAAATCGTGGGCGATACCTCCCGCGAGCGTGCCGATGGCTTCCATCTTCTGGGCCTGGCGGAGCTGACGCTCCCGCTCGATCTTCTCGGTCACATCCTCGATCAACCCGAGCACCCGCGCCACCTTTCCTTCGCGGTCGTGGATGGGCACCGCCGTGACGTTGCCCCAGATCGTCTTGCCGTCCCGGCACCGGTACCGTTTCTGGATGCTGTAGGCGCGTCGCTTCCCGGCCACAAGGTCGGCGATCAGCTCGGACTCGGTCGGCCGATCCTCCGGGTGGCTCAGGTCATCCATGTGCATCCCGGAAAGCGCCTCTGGAAGGTAGCCCATCCTTCTTCCGGTCATGGCATTGACCAGGAGCAGCCGCCCCGCCGAATCGGCCAGGCTGATGCCAAGCGGGGCGTTGTCGAACACGGCGCGAAAGTGCTCCTCGCTTTGTTTGAGGGCCTCCTCGGTCTGCCGGCGCTCGGTGACGTCCATCAGCACCAGTAAAACGGCGGGACGGCCGTTCCAGGAGATGCGGCCGGCATTCATCTCCACCCACCGGGTATGACCCTGCTGGTGGACGACCCGGAATCGATACCGCGACGGTATCACCTCTCCTTCGGTGCGCCGCTGATGCCGGTCCTTCACCATCTCCCGGTCCTCGGGATGGACCACGGGGTCGAAGGGAAGCCCCTCCATGGCCCTCAGGGAATAGCCCGTCAGTTTCTCTGCCGCGAGGTTGGCAAACCGGATCTTCCCTTCCTGGGTGACCACGACCGCTTCTCCCACATGGTCGACAAGGGTCCGGTAATTCTTCTCGGATCCCGCCCGTTCACCCTCGATCCGCTTCTGCTCGGGGGCATCCACGGTGACGACCATCCGGTCCATTGCCGCTTCATGGCCGGAAACGGCGGCCCATCGAACGATCAACCGGCCGTCGGAGCCGTCCGCAGTCCGTCCCGGCTTTTCGATCTCGAACGCCCGGCGGCCTTCCGCAATGGCACAAAGCTCGTTCTTCAGCGCTTCCGTGGAGGTTTGCGGCAGAAATTTACCGGGATTTTCGATGAATTCCGCCCTGCTTGCGGCGCCGAGAAGTTTGACGGCCGCGGTGTTCGCTTCGAGGATCCGGATTTTCGAGCGACAATCCGAGGCGAATTCCGGGTTCCTGTCGATGAAGGCGGCCAGGTCGCCGATGCCGGATCGGGCAAGCCTGTCCAGGGCGGCCTTGACTTGCGACAGGTCCTCGATCCACATGGGCGCGGGAGCGATTTCGAAGGCCGCCCGATAGGGGGATTCGCTGCCCGAGAGAGCCTTGCGGGACCGAACCTGTTCGACGTGGCGGCCGATCCGGACGGCTGCGCTGGTCAGAAGATCCTGCTCCTCCCTGGTGAAGGCTTCGTCCTGGGTCCGGATTTGCCGCCGATAGGCGATTTCGATCGATCCGACGCTTCGACCCTCCACCTGGATCGGCGCCTGGATGCTGCCGTGCGATTCCTCGGCAGTGCCGGAGACAAATCGCCGGTCGCCCATGCTCAACTTGACCACCACCGTCGACGGGTACCGCATGCCGTTTCGCAGGATCGTCACCGCTCCCCGAAATACGCTTCCGAGATTCGAACCCGACGACATCATCAGTCCGGACAGATTGGAAAGGCACTCCAGCACCTGCGCCCGGGCCCCGGCTTGCTGCGTCTTTTTCCGCAGTGCTTCGAGGCGGCTTTTTTCACCGGTGACGTCGATCGCAAGCCCGCTGTAGAGCATCTCACCGCTTGCAGTGGGTTGGGGGGAGGCCTTGATGCGGTACCATCGCCAACCCTCCCGCGTGGAAACCTGGACATCGAATCCGATTCGTGATCGTCCGGAAATGGCCTCGGAAAGGGTACGGGAGACCTTTTTCCGGGAACGGGGGGCTACCAGCGCCAGCGCCCGCAGGGGCGTGCTGCGAACCGCATCCACGGTCTGCGCGAAAACGCTCTCGAAGCGCGGGCTGAGGAAGTGGATCCGAATCTGCCCCTCCTCCCGGCAGACGAATTGAAATGCGATGCCGGGAATCTGTTCGACGACCGCGCGGTGAACCTCCAGCACGTTTGCGATTCCCTCCATTTTGACGCTGTCGAACGACATGAGAACGCTCCGTTTACTCCGCTACCTACTCCACCACCCAGACGGTGCAGTTTCCGGCGTGGGTGACGATTTTGCTCGATATGCTGCCGAAGAGGAACTCCTCGCTTCTCGACAACCCCTGGCGTCCGACGACGATCGTGTCACAGACCAGCTCTTCCCTTTCCTTGAGGATGCATTCCGCCATGGACGGGCAGAACCTCAACTTGGACTCCACGATGATGTTCTCTTTCGGGATGCCATGATCGATCAGGCGCTGCCGGTAATCCTCCAGAAGGGCGTCGATCTTCTCCTGGTAACGCTCGAGCCACTTCTGCTGCTCCCGGAGGTTCGGGAAAAAATCCTCCTCCGGCTCCGCGATGATGTGGAGCAGGGCGAACTTGAAGCCATCGACCCCGCCCAGCATCTGACCCACGTAGTCCACGGCGCGAAGCGAGTTCGCAGAACTGTCGACCGCAATCAGGATGTTCTTGTTGAATCTGGATTTCGGTTCCATCGTCAATCTCCTCTTGGATGACGGGTTCTCGCCGGTCCGGCGCGCCGCCTCCGCGGACGCCGGCGACCTATTATAGGCTCGCCGCGCAATCGACGAGATCGTCCAGCATCTGGCGGGTGTGGTCGTAAAAACGGTGCGTGCTTCGTGCGAAGTGCAGCAGAACCCGATTCAGCGAAGCGGGTACGTACGGATAAACCTTCTGGATGTTGGCCACCCGGTTGTGAAACACGATGTTGACATCGCCCTCCGTCAACCGTTCGGCGACATCGGGGTTTCTCCTTGCGATATCCTGTACCAGGACGTCCCCCTTGCCCACCAGGAACATCAGGATGTTGCCCAGCCCGAACAGGTCGTAGCCGTAGATGTTTTCCCGATGACGGTAGTTGAAGTCGAAATCGATCCAGCGATAGGCGCCGGTGTCGCTGTCCACCAGCAGGTGGTCCCTTCGGATGTCTCCGTGCTTCTCCCCGTGATCGTGAAGAAAGCGGATGGCCGACACGCTGTCGATGAAGCCCCTCAGAATCGCCGGGAACCGTTTGTGGAAGTAGTCGGCGTGGTCCACGTCGATTTCCTCCACATGGCGGGCCAGGGTTTTCCCGTGAATGACGTCGAGAATCCGGATAACGTTGTCCTTTTCATCCGTCACCCAGAATCCCTGCATGAAATGGGGGTGGCCCCGCACCAGGTCCAGGATGCGGGCTTCCTTTCGGGGGCTCCGGAAGCACTCGAATTCGATGCCGCCGATGCTGGTATTGAATTTCTCGTAGAAGACGAGCTTGATGAAGCAGGCGGTGCCCTTTTCAAGGTCGATCCCGCGCTTCACCCAGTGCTTCACCTCGTCGTCCAACCCGAAGCGGCCTTCCTTCGCGCTTTGCCGGATCAGGTAGGGGCGTCCCCCGAGGATCACGATATGCCCGTAATCCACCTGAAAGAAATCGCTCGTGTCGGTGTGAACCCGAAATCGATGGGAATCCGGAAGGGAGGGCATCCAGCGGGAAGCCATCTCGGACAGTGCGTCGTCGGTATAGGCGGTTGTCATGATTTCCTACAATATCCACGAACGTGGAAGGTTGCAAAGCTTTCCTCAACTGGGTCTTGCCGTCTGTTGAACATTAAAAGCACGGTGATTAGGAAAAGAAAGACTTGATAATTATACGTTATACATTATATTATTTTTTTGAAAATCGTCACTGACGATGGAGAAAAGGAATGAAAAAACAGATAGAAAACGGTAATTTACGTGATCAGATTTACCAGATTATACACGATATGATCATAACTCGTGCGATATTGCCTGGAGAAAAGATCCTTGAGGAGGAACTAGCCAAATCAATTGGTGTCAGTCGCACGCCCATCCGTGAATGCTTGTGCCGGCTTGAAAATGAGGGGATTGTCGAGATTATCCCGCGTCGAGGTGCCTTTCTCAGCAAGTATTCCAAGAAAAAGGTTGCCGATATCTTCGATATGCGTGAAATGCTGGAAGGCCTCGTCGCGCGATTGGCCGCTGGGAGCCAGCATTCAGAGTTTACCTCACAAATTCGGTCCGTGTTAGATCGAGTGTTTCGATTAGCCGACCGAGACGCTGGATTAACTGAGTTTACCAAGGCGGACATCGAGTTCCATCAGCTTCTCCTAAATGAGTGTAATAACGAGATGTTAAAAAACGCGATGGCCGTTATCAACACCCATCTCAAAATTATCAGAGCTCGCACGGTAACTATCCCTGGACGCGCACGGCGCACGGTAGAAGAACACTATGGGATCCTTGAAGCCGTGAAGCAAAAGGATCCCCAAACTGCCGAAGACCGCATGCGAAAACACATTATCAGCGTGCGCGATCATGCCCTCTCCTCTCTGGAGTTTAGCAGCTGAGGGTCATTAATGGCCATCTTCCTCCTTTTAACAAAATTTTCCCCAACTTAAAAAATATGCTTGACAAGTAGGGGCATGATAAGCTTAAAGAGATTATACAATATACAATATACACTTTAGTATGAGGAAACACGCCGCCAAGGCAGAGAGAAGGCAAATCAGTTGTGGAGGTCAGAATAATGGAAGGGATAACGGTTGATGTGTTGATCATAGGGATGGGGGGTGCGGGACAATTGGCTGCACTCAATGCGTTCGACGCTGATCCGTCTTTGAAAATTCTTATTGTGAGCAAGGCTCTTAAGGGCAAGGGTGGATGTACGCGGATGGTCCAGGGTGGCTTCAATGTGGTGCTGAATGACGACGACAGTCACGAGATGCACCTCATGGATACTCTCAAGGGAGGGCAGTACATCAACGACCAGGATTTGGCTAAGACACTCGTAGAGCAGGCAACTCCGACAATTAAAGAGATGGAAACCCTTTATGGTTGTTTTTTTGACCGTTTCCCTAACGGATCCATTCATCAAAAGGCCTTCGCCGGACAGTCTTTTGACCGAACCGTGCACAAAGGCGACTTGACGGGCATTGAAATCATAAGCCGTACAACCGAACAGATCATGAAGCGTGGCATTCCGGTTCTTGAAGAACACCGAGCATTGGACTTGCTGACGGATGCAGAAGGCCGCCAAGTGGTAGGTGCCTTGTTGTTGAACATTAGGAACGGGTCATTTTTGAAAGTTAAAGCTCGCGCAACCTTAGTGGCAACCGGTGGTGGTCCAACTCAGTATCGCTTCCATGCTCCTGGACCTGAAAAATCTGTCGATGGACTCGGAATGCTTTACCGGTCTGGGGTGCGAATGCGGGATATGGAGATGGTGCAGTTTCATCCAACTGGATTGATCATCCCTGGCAGTGTCGTCGCTGGATCACTACTTGAGGAAGGGTTGAGGGGTGCCGGTGCTTATATGCTCAATGGAAACGGCGAGCGCTTCATGGCCAACTACGACCCTGCTCGCATGGAGCGTACCACTCGGGATGTGATGAGTCGTTCCTCCTACTTGGAGATGCAGGCCGGTCGAGCATGCCCCGAAGGTGGGGTCCATATCGTCGCGGCACACTTAGGGCCTGAGTTTGTCGAGAAGAATTTTCCGGGAATGGTCGCCCGCTGTCGTCAATTTAAATATGATTTGGCTCGAGGGAAGGTCCCTGTGTCACCCTCAGCCCACTATGTAATGGGCGGAGCCCAGATCGACAAGGATTGCCACACTTCTCTTGATCGCCTCTTTGTCGCAGGTGAGGATTCAGGCGGAGTGCACGGGGCCAACCGCCTTGGCGGAAATGGCGTATGCGATTCCTGCGTATTTGGTCGCCAAGCAGGAAAATCCATCGCTCGATTCCTGAAGAAGGAGCGGGGTGCTGTGCCGGACCCAGACACCGACCGTCTGTCTGAACTGCGTGCACTTTATCAACGTCCTCTTGAACGATCAAGGGGCTTCAAAGTCTTCACTCTACGTGACCAAATCCGGGAAACGAACTGGAACAAGGTCGGTGTAACCCGCCGAGAATCGGACTTGGTTGAGGCTATAGAGGAGTTTGAATCCATCTCTGATGCCTGTGAGAGCGTATACGTCGAAGGACATTCTGCCTACAATATGCCCTGGCAGAGCTACATCGATTTGCTCAATATGATCGATGTTTCACGCATGGTTGCCGCCTCGGCTCTGGAACGCAAGGAACAACGCGGTGCTCACTTCCGCCTCGATTATCCCGAGCAAAACGATGACGATTTCCTATTTAATATCACATTGAACCGAGGCGCCGATGGCCGGCCAGTCCTGTCCCGCGAGCCAGTTGTATTCAAACACAAGAGCCTTGAGGAATGCCAGAAATATTCCAAGAAACCCCCCAAGGTGGACAAATAGACTTGTTCGTCACTCCGGCCCGGCAGACCGGGGTCAAAACTAGGAGGCAAACAATGGCACAGGAAGTCAAAATGCAGTACCGCCCTGCTCTTCAGTGGGGAGAACTCGATCCAAACCGTAGAAGTAGCACCCCCGTGGGTATGTGGGCTTGGATCTGGCAGCGGATTTCAGCCTTAGCAATTATATTTTTTTTAGGGCTTCACCTCACCCTCACTTACAAACCACTTCTCCAATTTCTGCTGCTGACCACTGTCATGTTTCACGCAGTGCTTGGCTTACGCGTAATCCTGTTGGACTTCAACCTGGTCAACGTCAAATACCAGAAAGCCCTGATCGCTGCGCTGGGAGCTTTGGGAATTGTGATGGTGGCGATCATCTGGTCCGGAATTTACTGACGTGAGGAGCAACCCATGGCAACCTCAACCCAAGAATTAAGAGTGATTCGCATCTTTCGATACGACCCGATCAAAGGCGGTGACGGACACTACGACAACTTCGAACTGGATATTGCCGACCCTACAGCAACCACAATTCTCGATATTCTGATTCGAATCCAGCGCGAACTGGACTCCAGCATTGCCTTTCGTTACGCCTGCCGAGTGAATATGTGCGGGTCTTGCGGCATGGTGATAAATGGCCGTGAAGCGTTGGCTTGCAAGACCAATGTTAGTGATTTGCCGTCAGATAAGGAAATCACCCTGCGTCCGCTTAACCATTTCCCTGTGGTCAAAGATTTGGTTGTGGACATGGGCCCCTTTTTCAAAAAATACGAAGAGGCTATGCCCTTTTTCTCACCGCAAACCATCCAATCGGAGCCAGCAATCATACCCCCTGATTCCAGGGAACGGTTGGATATCGGATTGGCCACTGAGTGCATCCAGTGCGGTTGCTGTGTGTCGAGCTGTACCATGGTCAATTACCATGATGGATATGCAGGACCTGCAGCTATCAATCGGGCGTTTACGCTTCTTGCGGATAGTCGAGAAGGAAGAAACGAGGAGCGTCTGCGTGCCGTTTTGCAATCTTGCTACAACTGCCGCACCGAGTTCAATTGTACCGAGGTCTGCCCGAAGGAACTGAGTCCCACACGTGCCATCAAGTACATCCAGCGTATGGCTATTAAGAATCTGAGCCTCTTCAAGCGTAAGGAAGCTGAGACAGAGTCGGTCGTGGAGGAAATACCGGCTATGGAAGTGGTTACGCCAGGGGTTGAGTCGCATAATCTTCCCCAACAAGTTGGTTGTATCGCAAATGACTGCACCACGGCTTCTCGAATCGACGATCGGGGTGAGCTTTCCCGTCGTCAGTTTTTCCGAAATGTTACAATGGGAATTGGCACAGTCACTGCGTTGGGGATAGGCGGCATACTGGCCACTGCGGCGATAGGCCCTACACTTTCAAAATCCGATGGACGCTGGATTCCCGTCAGCCCCATGGACGCCCTTCCTGCGAACCAAGTCTCCACAATCACCATGCAATTTGAGAGGACCAGCGGGTATCACAAAGAGGTAGTGATCAAACCGGTGATGGTTTGCAGACGGGCCGACCTGAACAACATCACAGTCTTTAACACCACCTGCACCCATTTGGGCTGCACTGTGCACTGGGACACCGGCAAAAACCTCTATGTCTGTGCTTGTCACGGAGGCCAATTCGACAACGAGGGGAAAGTCGTGGCAGGACCACCGCCCCGGCCCTTGGATACCCATCGGTTCAAGGTGGAGAACGGTTACCTGATGGTGGAGGTGGTTTGACATGTCGCAGTTGAAGACTTTTTTTGCGAATCGTTTCGGATGGGATCTACATTTGCGCCCTTTTCTATACAAACGGCTTCCTTCGGGGGTTGGTTGGTCGGCCACCCTGGGCAGCCTCTGCGTATTGATCTTCGTAGTGGAGGCGATCACGGGGATGTTTCTGGCTATGTATTACAATCCGTCTCCAGAATTAGCCTACCGTTCCATACAGTACATCATGGAAGATGTTAATCTGGGATGGCTGCTACGCGGCATCCACCACTGGGGAGCTGGGGCAATGGTGTTGCTCGTGGTTCTCCATCTTCTTCACGTTTTTTTCTCCGGCAGTTTCAAAGCACCAAGGGAAATGACATGGATCGTCGGGGCTTTTCTTCTTCTCCTCACGCTCGGAATGGGTTTTACCGGGTATTTGTTGCCCTGGGACCAGAAAGCGTATTGGGCGACAGTCGTATCCAGCAACATTCCCCGCGACATCCCGCTCATTGGCGATTTGGCTACACGCATACTTTTAGGTGGCGATCACGTATCGGGGCTCACGCTGTCGCGGTTTTACGCCACTCACATGTTGATTCTGCCAACCATGATTCTGATGGCCGTTGCTGTGCACATCTACCTTGTCCGGCTTCACGGTATGGCCGCCGAGGGAGCAGCTGCATCAGATGCTAAGGAGCAGATTTACCGCTTCTATCCTGAACACTTGGCCAGAGCGTCGGTAGCCTTTGTACTGGTACTATCGGCCTTGGTGCTTCTTTCTGTCTTTGGGCATGTGCCACTGGAAAAGGTGGCCGGCACTGTGGACCCATCTTATCTACCCCGTCCCGAGTGGTATTACATGTGGCTTTTCCAACTGCTGACCTACTTTTCGGGTCATTGGGAGGTCGTAGGTTCCCTGGCAATTCCCCTTGTCGGTGTAGTCCTTTTGTTTGCGGTGCCCTGGCTCGGCCGTTCGCTCCTGCGTCGCATTGCCGACAGACCTCTGGCGGCGGCCGTCGGTGGAACTCTTATCGTGGCCGTGGTCTACCTGACCATCACGGCTTTTGCAGGTGTTCAACCGTACGGTCAGATCGTGCCTATTCCGGATCGCCCCCTCACGCAAATCGAACAACAGGGCCTGAAGATTTATGTGGAACGAGAATGTGCTTACTGCCACAACATCAACAATCGTGGAGGGCGCCGTGAAGGGCCGGACCTGGCTAACATGGCAGCTAAGGATCGCTCCGTAGATGACATGATGGCCTTCATCAAGGATCCGCAAAAGGTCAGCCGTTTCTCCATAATGCCCAAATACGATTTAACGCAGGATCAGTTGCGAGGACTTGCTGAATTCATCCTGGCGCTGGACCCGGGAAGGGGGCGGCATCGGATTGTGACAGCTGAGGATGTCCGCAAAGGCAAAATCCAATAACCGAAGGCGCGCTCTTCGCGCCGCTAAATATAAAACCTTATCACATAATTCAAGGAGGTAGACAATGATCCAATTTCTAGTTCACGAGCAGGCCGACACGGTGGGTGTTGCCACGGTGGAGATTAAGGCCGGTGAAACTGCTGATGGTCTTTTCATGGACAGCCAGGAGAAGATCCAAATCAAGGCAAACCAAGACATCCCCCTGGGCCACAAGATCGCACTTAAGGACCATGCCGTTGATACCGGTGTGATCAAGTACGGTCACGACATTGGCCGAGTGGTGGCAGCTTTCAACAAAGGAGATCACGTTCACATTCAGAACCTTAAGACAAGGAGGTGGTAGAAGATGGCAACTCCCAAAGTTATGGCCTACCGTCGTGAAAACGGCCGGGTGGGCGTCCGCAACCATGTCGTGATCCTGCCGCTCGATGACCTCAGCAATTCGGCCTGCGAGAAGGTCGCTCACAACATCAAAGGCTGCAAGGCCATACCGCACGCCTACGGTCGTCTGCAGTTCGGCGAGGATCTGGAGCTGTTCTTCCGGACCATGATCGGTACGGGTGCCAATCCCAACGTGGCCGCGGTGGTGGTGATCGGGATCGAACCCCAGTGGACCAACCGGATCGTGGAAGGCATCGCCAAGACCGGGAAACCGGTGGCGGGTTTCAGCATCGAGCGCAACGGAGAGATCAAGACCGTGGAAATGGCCAGCTGGAAGGCCAAGGAGTTCATGCACTGGGCAAGCGAGCTTAAGCGCGAGGAGTGTGACCTCAGCGAAGTCTGGGTCAGCGTAAAATGCGGGGAGAGCGACACCACCTCCGGGCTGGCCTCCAACCCTACCGTGGGCAATGCCCTTGAAAAGCTGGTGGCCATGGGCGGCACCTGCTGCTTTGGCGAGACCAGCGAGATCACCGGTGCGGAGATGGTCTGCAAGGAACGGGGTGCCACCCCGGAGATCGGCGAGCAATTCATGGCCGCCTTCAATAAGTACCAGGACATGATTGACCGCAATAAGACCGACGACCTTTCCGGCTCCCAGCCCACCAAAGGCAACATCGCCGGCGGGCTGACCACCATCGAGGAGAAGGCATTCGGCAACCTGCAGAAGATCGGCAAGAGCATCAATTACGTTGGCGTGCTGGACAAGGCCGAGGCTCCGACGGGCAAGGGGCTTTGGTACATGGACACGTCCAGCGCGGCCGCCGAGGCGGTGACCTTGTGGGCGGCGGCGGGCTTCGTGGCCCATTTCTTCCCCACCGGCCAGGGCAACATCATCGGCAACGCCATCGAACCGGTGATCAAGCTCTCGGCCAATCCGAGAACAGTGAAGGATATGGTGGAGCATATTGATTACGATTGCTCGGCCATCCTGCGGGGCGAGATGACCCTGGACCAGTCCGGAGACAACCTGGTCGAGATGCTGATCCGCACCTGCAACGGTCGTCTGACGGCCCAGGAAGTGCTCGGTCACGAAGAGTTCGTACTCACAAAACTTTACGAAAGCGCATAACCTGCATCGATGCCGCCGGATTTCGAACCTTTCGTTCCAGGGCATTTTCCGGCCGCAGAACATCGAGTCTGAACCGTATTGACGTCCGATTGTGGGTAAGGGACTCGGCGGCATCGTCTAACAGGAGGTCACGAGATGACCGATTTTGATTATCAAATCGTTGAAGGCGCAGCTAAGGATCTTTATATCCGAGCCCTGTGCGACCTGCCGCCGGATGTGAGGAAGGCGTTGCAAAGAGCCTATGAGAAGGAAACTAATCCCACGGCCCGAGAGGTGTTCAAGGCGATTTTCAAGACCATCGAAGTCGCAGATCGAGACAAGACTCTCATATGTCAGGATACCGGTCTTCCGATCTATATGGTCAAGATTGGATCGAGGTTTGCCTGGAACGGCTATCAAATAAAGACTCGCTTGTACGAAGGCGCCAAACGCGCCACCCAGGAATTCCCGTTTCGCAGCAGTTCAACACATCCACTCACCCGCAAAAATCCACAGACTTCGGTAGGAGACGGACTGCCGGTGATCTACTACGATTATGTGGAAGATTCGGACTGCCTTGATATCCTCATGGCCCCAAAAGGTTCAGGGTCGGAAAATATGAGTGCCATGCAGATGTTCTATCCTGCCCATGGTGTGAAAGCGCTCAAAAAATTCGTGATTGATACGGTTTTTAAATCTGGTGCCAACCCTTGTCCTCCGGGCATCATTGGCGTCGGAATCGGCGGAACGGCTGATTTGGTGATGCGTTTGGCGAAAGAAGCCATAGTGCGCCCTGTAGGTTCACGGCATCACGACCCACAGGTTGCCGCCATGGAGGAAGAACTCGAAGAGGCCATCAACGCCACAGGTAGAGGTCCTATGGGCTTGGGTGGGGATATATCGACCCTGGCAGTACATATTGAAACCGCTTACACCCATATCACTCAGAATCCTGTGGCCGTTAACACCCAGTGCTGGCCCGCCCGCCGGGCTCGGGCCAAGATCCATCCGGATGGCCGGGTCGATTACGGGTATTAAGCAGCTCACAAGGAGGTAGCATGGCCACGCACCATTTGCAGACACCGTTTTCCGAAGATACGATCCGACAGCTACACGCAGGTGACACTGTCAACTTCGATGGGAGGCTTTTCGGAATTCGAGACTTAACACAAATTTATATGTTCGATCAAAATCACCAACCACCGGTGAGTTTAAAGGGCTTTCCCTGCATCCATACCGCCCCAAGCCTTAAAAAAATAGGGGATAAGTGGGAAAAGATCTGCGTGGGTACTACAACCAGCACCCGCATGGATCGATTTTCTCCAGAGCTTATCGGTCGATACGGTGTCCGAGCCATCATCGGAAAAGGTGGCCTATATCAGGGCAGCTTGGACGCGATGAAGAAGTTCGGTGCTGTTTACTTGGCCATCGTCGGGGGATCAGCCGCTCTGGAGACGTTGCAAATTGAAGAAGTCGAGGCGGTTTATTGGGAACACCTTCATCCAGAAGCTCTTTATCAGTTCAGGGTTAAGGATTTCGGACCACTCACCGTTGCAATGGACAGTCACGGAAGACACCTGTTCGAGGAAGTTAAGGCGGAAGCTCGAAGGCGACTTCCGGATATTTATGCACGGCTTGATATCCAAGGCGAACCACCGGAGTAAATCAACCTTATTTCAGGCAGCCATTGGCCATTATACGCAGAAATTTTCACTTTTTAGAAAATGAAAGGACCTAGATATGAAAAGAATATACGAATCACGATCATGCTTAATTTTGTTGGTTATGATAGCTATATTTAACTGCTCCTTGACTCAATCTTTTTCTTCAGAAAAGCCGATTAAAGCAATTATGAATGTTCCATGGGGCCCAGAATCTGCTGTAGGACTTCAGGCGAAAGATTTTGTGGATTTAGTCGCAGAAAAAACGAACGGTAGACTTTTGATTCAGGCATATTACTCGTCATCGTTATATGGATTAGATCAACAAACATCAATGCTGCAGCTCAACACAATACAATTTGGATCTCAAAGTGGTTGGTTTTGGCAAAAACTTGATTTAGTTTGTAGGCTAACTTGGACACCATTTTTTTTCCCAAATAAGGAAAAAATGGCTGATTGGTATAAATCAAAAAACGTGCAAAACTTTATTGAATCTTACATGGGAAAGAAGTATGGTTTAATAAATTTGGGGGATATTGGATGGGTTGGATCTAATCCGCTACTTTGGAGTACAGATTGGGTTTTGGATTCATTAGATAAGTGGAAAGGAAAGCGGCTTGCAACTTGGTCCAATTCCGACGATTCGTTTTTAGCCGCATTTGGTGCGATGGGTTTGAGTACTAATTTTTCAACCCATTATACTCAGTTACAAACTGGTATGGTGGATGGAGCTTTAGGAACAGCGATTCCAAATCTGAAATCTTGCGGCCTTGGTGAGTTCATAAAATATCGTCATCTACCTTACTTATACCACAATGCGTTATCAACAGTTGTAAATCCCACATTTTGGGGAAAATTGCCAGACGATATTCGAGAAATAATTAAAAATGAAGTTGTCCCTGAAGTTGAAAAAAGAGCGAACGAACGGATTAAATACATAGAACAGGAAATGTGCAGTTTTGCCGAAAGTTCGATTGGACAAAAGGAGATAATTGTTAAACCTGAGGTTTTTTTCCCAATGTTGGATTGGGTTGTGACAAACATATGGGAAAAAAATATAAAGGATTATCCTGAAAGTTTACCTTTGTGGGAAGAAGGTGCAAAGCAGGTTGGATATACACTCAAGGACGGTAAGTTTTTGGGCGTTAGAGAGGCGTGGGAGAAATTCTATGTTGAAATGTACGGAGGAAAACTCAATTAAAACTTGAAATATTTGAAATTCAGTAGGGGCCTTTAATTCTATATTAACCAAAAAGAATAGGGGCCTCTATAAAAGATTTTGGAGGCATCCTATATGGCAAATATCATGAATAGGATTTTGTCAAATTTAGCCAAAATATCTGATTATACAAGCATATTAATTTTGTTTGTAATCGCTATTCAACTAATAACTGTTGTTGTGATGCGTTATGTATTTTATTCAAATTCTAGATTTTTGGAGCAGAGTTCGACAATTTTATTCTTTTATTTAGTTTTTATTCCGGCTGGGATATTGGCGCAAAACAACCAACATTTGAATGTTGAGCTAGTATTTGAGTATTTGACGAAGAAGGGAAAAACATTAACCCTTCGATATTTAAAAATATGCTTACGCTTAATTGAGACTATATTTTGTGCTACCGTAGCGTACTTTGCTTTGCGATATACGGTCCATTTAATTGCAGTAAATGCAACATTTGATTTTGAATTTTTTGGGGAAAGGGTTCCGCAATGGGCAACATCAGTATCCTTTATAGTTGGATTTTTTCTTATGACAATATTTAATTTGGAGAGTCTAATAAAATTATGTTTAAGAAAATGACTTTAAGGAGATACCTTTGATTATTCCAACCTATATCCTAATTATTGGAATTATTTCGCTTCTTACGGGTGTTTCTCTTTACGCGGGGCTAGGATATTCAGCAGCGCTTAGTGCGTTGGCCGCCGGGATTCCCATCGAATCGATAATCGCAGCTTCTGTCGGTTCACTTCACAGAGAGGTTTGGCTAGCAATTCCTTTATTTATCCTTAGTGGTTATTTAATGATCCAGGGCTCTTCTATGGAAAGAATGATCAAAGCTATCAATTCCATGGTTGGTTGGGTACCGGGCGGATTAGCTTTGGTGATGGTCTTAACTTGTGCTTTTTTCGGAGCCTGCTCGGGTTCTATTGTTAGTGCTGTGGCTGCAGTGGGTTCTATTATGATTCCAATGATGAAGGAGGAAGGCTATGATGCCGCTTGGTCTGCCGCGTTGGTTGCGGTTGCAGGTGTTCTAGGAATGCTAATTCCTCCAAGCAATCCATTCATTATCTACTGCGGTATAACAGAAACGCCGGTTGGAAAAATGTTTATGGCTGGAATTATTCCGGGCATTATATTTGTTTTTATGCTATATTTTACCATTTTGCTTTTTCCTAAAGGAAGAGTTAGAAGCAGGAAAAAATACACATGGATAGAAAGAAAAAAAGCTATTATTGAAGCTTTGCCTTTATTTGGAGTACCAATTTCAATTCTTGGGGGGATTTATTCTGGTATTGCAACAGCAGTAGAAGCGGCAGCGTTTGGGTGCCTTTATGCTGCAATGATAGGTATTTTTGTTTATCGGCAGTTGAGTCTTCCTGGAATTATTGATTCACTACGAAACGCTACACGGATTACATGCATGATATTCCTTCTTGTAGCGATGGCTTATAGTATTAATGCGGTTGCAACAATGCTTGCTCTTCCAACAACTCTTGCTTCTTCTGCGATTGGTTTAGGAAAAATTGGCCTAATGATGATGGTAGTGGGCATCTTGCTATTAACTGGTTTTGTACTAGAAGAAATCAGCACTATGGTCGTAATGGTGCCGATTTTTTGGCCTTCTGTGGTCCAGTTGGGCATTGATCCATTACATTTTGGTGTAGTGGTTTGTACTGCCGCTTCAATTGGCTACTGTACCCCTCCAGTAGCACTAAATCTGTATACTGCTGCCTCGGTTGGAAATGTACGTTCTACGGCTGTTTTTTGGCAAATAATACCATTTTTAATCTGCATTATAATTTTAAACATTATAACTGTGTTGTTCCCTCAGCTATCCACATGGCTACCAGGATTAATTTATTAATAAGGTTTGATAAATAAGTAGAAAGTTTCTTTTAAATTTTTTTATACATAAATTTTTAAACAAGAAAGGATCGATGAATGGGCTCTCTAACGCAGGAAGAAGTTCTTCGGATTTTACAGATTATGGATGAATCCAAGATGGCTGCTCTGCAGCTTGAAATGGATGGTCTAAAACTGATTTTGGAAAGAGGCGAGACATGCCGGACAGCTAAGATCTCGACCGAATCCCTTGAAAGCCAAACAAACAATGTTAAACTGGTTCAACCGCAAGTTCAACCGCTGGTCCAGTCGCAGCAGCTCGCAATGTCACCTATTGCCATCGAGGAGCGAACTGAAGATGCAGAAGAACTGGTTCCGATTCTATCACAGATGCTTGGGACTTTTTACAAGGCCCCTAAACCTGGTGCGCCACCGTTCGTAGAGGTTGGTCAGACCATATCTGAAGAGGATACTATCTGTATTATTGAGGTAATGAAGCTGTTTACTACCATCAAAGCGGGGATCAATGGTCGTATAGCTAAGGTATGTGTCCAAGACGGCGAATTGGTAGAGTTTAACCAGGTACTATTTCTAGTGGAGCCAGGGGATGATGAGCCCTCTGTTACGGAGATGCAGGATAGATGAAGAGCATATCGAGGGTCCTTATTGCGAATCGTGGCGAAATAGCTGTTCGAATTATAAAGGCATGCCGAGAATTAGACATCGAAACCGTCCTTGCCGTTTCGGAAGTTGACCGGGAAAGTATGCCAGCACAGATGGCCGACCGGTGCGTGTGCATCGGTCCGGCGCCTCCCAGTAAGAGTTATCTGAAAGTCGAAACTATTGTGACGGCAGCAATTGGAACCGGCGCGGATGCGATTCATCCTGGCTATGGATTTCTGGCTGAACAGCCGATTTTGCCGGAGGCATGTGAGAAGTGCGGTCTCATCTTCATAGGCCCCAGCGCAGATACAATTCGTCGGATGGGGGACAAACTTTTAGCGAGGCAGGTTGCAGCAGACATCGGCATACCCTTGATTCCTGGCTCCGACAGAATTGCGGATTATCGTGAAGCCATGACTACGGCTGAAAAGTTGGGCTATCCGGTTTTGCTGAAGGCGTCTGCTGGAGGCGGAGGGAAGGGAATGAAGATCGTAACTCGTGCCGAGGCCCTCAAAACCGCATTTGACGAGGCATCGGCCGAGGCCCGATCCGCCTTTGGTGACGAACGCTTGTACATGGAACATTTTATCCCTAATGCTAGGCATATTGAAGTTCAGATCCTCGGGGATTCGTTCGGCAATGCTGTTCACCTGTTTGAACGGGATTGTTCCATCCAACGTCGCTATCAGAAAATGATTGAAGAGGCTCCGTCACCTGCCGTTAACAATGACCTCAGAAAAGAGATTTGTTCCGCGGCAATTAAAATCATCCAGCATTTGCAGTACAAAAATGCTGGAACAGTGGAATTCATACTGGATCAGGACCGGTGTCAATTCTATTTCCTTGAGATGAACACGAGAATTCAGGTGGAGCACCCCGTAACGGAAATGGTTACCGGCGTCGATCTGGTGAAGGAGCAATTCCGGATATCGGCGGGTTTTCCTATCGGCTTCGCTCAAGAGGAAGTGAAGCTAACCGGTCACGCTATCGAATGTCGGATCAATGCAGAGTCGCCCCACCTGGCTTTTCAGCCGAGTCCCGGTCGAATCACCTATTGGGACGTACCAGCCCATCCCGACATACGATTAGATACCCATTGTTATTCAGGATACTTTGTCTCCCCTTATTACGATTCGCTCCTGGGAAAGCTTATTGCTGTCTGCGATAATCGAATCCTTGCCATTGAACGATTGCGAATCATACTGGACCAAATGCGAGTTGAAGGGATAAATACTACTATACCATTTTACCAGTACGTTCTGGAACTACCTGAATACTGTAATGGTGATGTGAATACACGATGGGTGGAAAATAAACTGATCAAGGAGTTTGAGCGCTATGGAAAAAATTCGCTTTGTTGATACTACGCTTCGAGACGGACATCAGAGTCTATGGGCTACTAGAATGAAGACAGCCCACATGCTGCCTGTAGCCTCTGAGATTGACCGTGCCGGTTACAAGTCGGTGGAATTGATGGGTACAGTACATTTCGATGCTTGTCTCAGATATTTGCGAGAAGATCCTTGGGAAAGAGTGCGATTGATTAGTGAAGCTCTACCCAATTCGCCTGTGGGAGCTTTGATTCGCAGCAAATCGCTGACCAGCTTCAATATCGTGCCGGATTCTGTGATTTCGCTCTGGGTTAAGCGATGCGCCGCAAACGGCATCCGGCGGCTGATGATCTTTGATGCACTTCACGATTGGAATAATCTTGCCATCTCCGTTGAGGCAGCCAAAAAGGAAGGCATGGAAGTTGTTGTACCCCTGGTATTTTCTATCAGTCCTGTGCATACAGATGAATTTTATTCCCAAAAGACTGCTGAAATGATTGAAAAACTTGCCCCTGATACCGTTATGATCAAAGATTCTATCGGTCTGCTGACTCCGGAAAGGACGAAAACCTTAGTTCCCGCGATTAAGCAGCACATTGGGGGCCGTTCACTTGAGATGCATTCTCACTGCAGCACAGGACTGGCGCCACTTTGCTGTCTGGAATCCGTCCAACTTGGCGTTGATACGGTATACACTTGTGTTTCGCCCCTTGCGAACGGTCCGTCTCATCCTTCTATCGAGAATATGGTCATGAATCTCAAACGCCTTGGTTTTGACACACAGATTGATATAGACCTCATCAAGCCAGTGACCGATCATTTTCGCTACATTGCCAAACGGGAGGGAAAACCCATAGGCATGCCCGTGGAATACGACGTTTTTCAGTTCGTGCACCAGGTGCCCGGAGGAATGATATCCAATCTGGCCTTCATGTTATCGCAGCGAAACATGGCCTACCGTCTCGAAGAGGTTCTAGAAGAAATCAGTGTGATTAGGGAAGAGTGGGGGTATCCTGTCATGATCACGCCGTTTTCGCAGCTCGTCGGAACCCAAGCGGTTCTAAACGTGTTGCTGGGGGATCGTTATAAAAAGACCACTGAGGAAGGGATGCGTTATGTCTTGGGACATTACGGCCGTACGCCTGCGCCAGTTGACTCCAATGTGCTGGATAGGATGAGTCAAACAGCAGAAGGTAAGAAGTATCTCAATTGGGAGCAGCCTCAGCCCCAAATCGAGGATTTGCGAAAGGAAATCGGGCGAGATGGTATTTCCGATGACGAGTTACTTCTGCGGATTCTTTTTCCGGAAGAGCATGTCAACGCCACTAAAGCTGCAGGCCCTATTCAGACCAGCTTCCCGAGGGGGGACAAGCCGGTAACGGCGCTAGTTCAGGAGTTTGCACTTCGCAGGGATTTCCGTCGCATCGTCTTGCAGAAACAGGGTTTTTCACTGGAAATGACCCAAAGCGGCTCTTGAAACTAAACGGCTGGAAACCGCAGGCCTGATTCCAAAAATTCCGGTCGCCACCCCAAATACTAGATCAGTTTTACCCGTTCCTGTGGCATAGGAAATGGATGTAACCGTGGAAGATGTCGTAATCGTATGCACGGTAAGAACGCCCATCGGGGCCTATTGCGGTATGCTGCGGAATATACCCGTACAGAATCTGACTGCAATTATTGAAGGCGGTATTTAAAGTGCGAATAATGACATTGATTTTTTAGAGCTTACGAGCGACTTCTATGGATGTAATTCAATGGATTATTATTGGCGTGGCCATGGTAGGATCTGCAATTATAAAAAACGGAGTTGGCATTGGTGCCGGAATATTTATGCTACCATTTTTGGCAATGGTGCTGCCGAGCAAACTCGCTTTGGCAATCGGAGCCCCAGCCATGCTGATCTCAGATATTGTAGGACTAAAGACCTATTGGGGCGAATGGGATGCGGAGGAACTCAAGCGATTAGTGCCCGCAGGAATAATAGGAGTCATGGTAGGGGGGTACCTGGTTGACATCATTCCTGGAACTTGGTTTAGGATCGGCATCGGTATCATTGCTTTTTTCTTTGCCTCATTGCAGCTGCTTTTGCCTGTTATACAACGAAAGAAAGTGAATGCTTCTAAAGAAAATATACCCCTAAATAAGCGCAATTATGGATCAGGCGGTCTGATTTTCGGATTCTTAGGGGGAGTTGCTAGTGCGCTTGCCCATGCTGGCGGTATGATAATGTCCATGTACATGCTCCAAACGCAAAAAGATAAGCGTAAGTTTGTTGGAACTTTTATCTTTTTTTTCGCAATTACAAACCTCATGAAATTATTGACATATTTCAAAATTGGAATTTTAACCAAAGATATAGCAGTTTGGGTTGGAGTTATGTCCCCATTGATTATATTCGGTGGACTGTTTGGAAACTGGCTGAATAAACGAGTGTCCCAAGTGACTTTCAGAAGAGTGGTACTCATTTTCATATTGGTAATTGGTGCTAGGGTTGCATGGATGACCTGAGAAATATATTTAGTGTCGATCCATAAATTCCGTTTTTGACGACCGCCAAAATGAAAAATGCTGCG
>JBMNCP010000047.1:0-45291 GCA_049366795.1 Desulfobacterales bacterium | reverse complement strand
TATCAATGGTGCCGAGGGACAGAATCGAACTGCCGACACGGGGATTTTCAGTCCCCTGCTCTACCGACTGAGCTACCTCGGCGAACGCAGATTTCTGGAGTTGATAAGGAGTGAAATACCCCCGAAATACGGGTTGGCTATATTGCATAGGCGCCCGGATCTGTCAAGCGCTTTTCCGTTGGCCCCGGGCCGAAACAGATATTGAGTATTCACAGTCGACAAGGTAGTAAGAGATACCCTATCGGCTCATGTCCGGAGCGCTCCCCGGCGGCGTTCCTCTCACGCATTCTTATTCAAAACGGCACTGGAGGTTTATCGAATGGAGAAAATCGCCGCAAACATCTACACCATGCTCACCGTCTATGGCCTGAAGGTCCTGGCGGCCATCGTCATTCTCATCGTCGGCCGCATGGTCTCGGGTGGCATTTCGAACCTGCTGCAAAAAGTGATGGCAAGGCGGAACGTCGATCCGACGATAACGAATTTCGTGGGCAACCTGGCCTACTTCGGACTTCTAACGTTTTTCATCCTCGCCGCCCTGACCCAGCTCGGCATCCAGACGACCTCGTTCATCGCGGTCATCGGCGCGGCAGGTCTTGCGATCGGCCTGGCGCTCCAGGGGTCGCTGTCCAACTTCGCCGCGGGCTTTCTGCTCATTCTGTTCAGACCCTTCAAGGTGGGCGACTACATCGAGGGCGCGGGAACCGCCGGGACGGTCGAGAAAATTCAGATCTTCACCACCACCCTCAAAACACCGGACAACAAGATCATCATCATTCCCAACACGAAGTTGACCGAAGACAACATCGTCAACTATTCGACCACCGGCACCCGCCGCGTGGACATGGTGTTCGGGATCGGCTACGGAGACGACATCGACAAGGCGCGGCAGATCATCCAGGAACTGATCGCCTCCGACGGCAGAATCCTCAAGGAGCCTGAACCCTTGGTGGTCGTCAGCGAACTGGGCGACTCCAGCGTCAATTTCGTGGCAAGGCCCTGGACCCGTTCAGGGGATTACTGGGGCGTCTACTTCGACATGCATGAAAAAGTGAAGAAGCGCTTCGATGAAGAGGGGATATCGATCCCATTTCCCCAGCGGGACGTTCACATCTACCAGCATGCGACGGAAGAACACGGCGCGCTGCCGCTCCGGGTATCCTCCGCCGGATCCTGAAACAGTCCGATCACTGGTTTCCCACCTCCGGAATTCCGGAACGGGGGCGGGGGCCCATGTCTCCGAAGAGATACTGGGCAAGTGCGCAGGCGGAAACGGCGGCCGTTTCCGCCCTCAGGATCCTGGGGCCAAGCGAGGCAGACATCCAACCCCGGCGGTTGGCCCTGTCGGCTTCGGCGTCGGAAAAGCCGCCTTCCGGACCCAGGATCAGAAGTATCCGGAGGCGGGGGGCCTTCTGCCCGGCCGGATCGCTGCGGGAATCCAGCAGTGTCGAGGACCGCTCCCAGAAAAGAATCCTGACATCCCAATTCGCGGCTTCGGTGAAAAGGCCCTCCCAATCCAGGACTTCGCGGATGAGGGGCGGCGCGGGCCGGCGGCACTGTTTGACGGCTTCCCGGGCGATCTTCCGCCATCGCTCGATCCGGTGCTCCATCCGCCCTTCGTCCGGCCTGGGAACCGAGCGATCCGAAACGAATGGAATCCAGGAGACGACGCCCAATTCAGTCAACTGGCGGACCAGGCCGTCCATCTTCTTGTCCTTCAACAGTGCCTGGGCCACTCCGATGAAAGGACCCGCCGGGGATTCCGCCGGCTTTTCCTCCCGAAGAATTTCAACCCATACTTTTTGAGGAGAAAGCCCTGAAATCCGCCCGTCGAAGATCCTTCCCCGGCCGTCGGACAACCGGATCGGGTCTCCAGGCTTCATTCTCAGCACTTTGCGTATGTGCCGCACATCAGGGCCGATGATGGACGGCCGGGCTCGATCCAATTGGTCGGGGTCGATCAGGAAATGGCGCATGACGGGTTCCGATGGGTTCAAATCGATTCTAACTGCCTTTTTAAACAAGAAAATCGTAAAAGGCAAACGCCTTGACACTATTTTGCCGAACATGGTAACGGTGTCCAATTCAACCTGCCTCTGATCAACCGGCGCCGCGAGGGAGAAAACCGAATGAACGATCACCCGTCGTCAAAACAAGCATCCGGATCGCGCGGATCCGACGCCTCCTCGATCATCGAACTGGTCAAGGATGGGGACCCGGTCGATCCCGCCGAGGACCGTGACATTATCGAGCTGACGGATATCGTCGAGGGAAGCGAGGACGTCATCGAGCTCACCGATATCGTGGACCCGGACCTGCCGTACCCCCATGGGACGAGTCTCCCGGCCGAGGAGACGACCGGGAACGAGGCCGGCTACCGGATGCAGGTCGAAGCCGCGCTTGAAACCGCACCCGATCCCGAAGACCTGGGATCCTTCGACGCCGATCTCGACTTCGGCGACCTCCGCTTCTCGGAGGCTGATTTGGAGGAATCCGCTTCGGGAGTGTTCACGGACGCCCTGGCTATGGGTCTCGATGCCGACATCGAACCGCCATTGGAGGATTCTGAAGTACTCGATTTTCCGGTCGGCGCCCGAGAGCTCTCCGAGGCGATCGATCGCATCGAAGCCCAAGGACCCACAGAGACCCCGGCCGATGAAGCTGCCCTGACACGCCTGCTGGAACGGACCCTCACGCCTGAGCGGATCGAATCCGTCGTGGAGCGGATCCTCCGGCACCGGTTTGCGGAGAAAATCGATCAATTGATCGACGCCGCCATCGAACGCACCGTCAATTCTGAAATCGATCAGCTGAAGGCGCGCCTCCTGGGCTACGGGGATGCGAAGGACTGATCCCTCCAACGCTGTCTGTCACTCCGCCGGTTCTCCCGGCGACTCCTGATCACCCCATGCGAAAAATGCGGGGACCGGCACCGGCTTCCCCGCTGTGACCATTGAAAGAGAGAACGAAATGACCGCACCGCTCCTGGACAAAGGATACGAGCCCCACGACGTCGAAAGCCGCTGGTACCGGTTCTGGGAAGAGCAGCACCTTTTCGCCGCCAGCGAATCAAGCGACCGTCGCCCCTTTTCCATCGTCATCCCGCCGCCCAACGTCACGGGAGTGTTGCACATGGGCCATGCCCTGAACATCACGCTTCAGGACATTCTCTGCCGCTACCGGCGCCAGCGCGGCGACAATGTCCTCTGGATGCCCGGAACCGACCATGCCGGCATCGCCACCCAGAACGTCGTCGAGCGAAACCTTGCCGAATCCGGAAAGGACCGCCATCAGCTCGGCCGCGAGGCGTTCATCGAGGCGGTCTGGAAATGGCGCGAAGCGTATGGCAGCGCGATCATCAACCAGCTCAAGCGGCTTGGCGCCTCCTGCGACTGGCCCCGGGAACGGTTCACGATGGACGAAGGGCTGTCCAGGGCGGTCCGGAAGGTGTTCGTTCAGCTCTACGAAGAGGGTCTCATCTACCGGGGCCAGTATATCATCAACTGGTGCCACCGATGCGCGACGGCGCTGGCCGACCTCGAAGTGGAGCACGAGGAGATCGACGGCAATCTCTATCATATCCGCTACCCGTTCCCGGACCGTTCCGACGGGTTGGTGGTGGCGACCACCCGCCCGGAAACCATGCTGGGGGACACGGCCGTAGCCGTCAACCCGGAGGATGACCGTTATCGGGACCTGACCGCAGGCACAGTGGTCCTGCCGTTGATGGGCAGGGAAATTCCTGTGATCCTGGACAGTTACGTGGATACCGGATTCGGTACGGGCGCGCTGAAAGTCACACCCGCCCACGATCCCAACGACTTCGAGATCGGCAACCGCCATCACCTGGAGCGGATCAAGGTCATCGGCGAGGACGGCCGGATGACCGAGGCGGCCGGCCGGTTTCGCGGCATGGACCGCTTCGAGTGCCGCAAGGCCGTTGTGGAAGCCTTGAAGGCCGACGGACTTCTCGAAAAAATCGAGCCCATCCGGCACGGCGTGGGCCACTGTTACCGCTGCAAGACGGTGATCGAACCCCACCTGTCCGAACAATGGTTCGTCCGGGTCAAACCCCTGGCCGAAAAGGCCGTTGCAGCGGTGGAGTCCGGGGAAACCCGGATCATCCCGGAAATGTGGACCCAGACCTACTACGACTGGATGCTCAACATCCGGGACTGGTGCATTTCCCGCCAGATCTGGTGGGGCCACCAGATCCCGGCCTGGACCTGCGGGGCATGCGGCCGGCTGGTGGTCGCCATGGAGGAACCCTCCGCCTGTCCGGAATGCGGCGGGGCCCATCTGGTTCAGGACACGGACGTACTGGATACATGGTTCAGCTCCGCCCTGTGGCCCTTTTCCACGATGGGATGGCCCGACGACACCCCGCTGCTGAAAACATTTTATCCCACCTCCACCCTGGTGACCGGCTTCGACATTCTTTTCTTCTGGGTGGCCCGCATGATGATGATGGGCCTTCACTTCATGAAGGCCGTCCCCTTCAGGGACGTTTACGTGCATGCCCTGGTCCGCGACGAGCACGGCAAGAAGATGAGCAAGTCCAAGGGCAATGTCATCGATCCCCTCAATGTCATCGACGCCTACGGAACGGATGCGTTTCGTTTCACCCTGGCCGCATTCGCGGCCCAGGGCCGGGACGTCAAGATGTCGGAGAAACGCGTCGAAGGCTACCGGAACTTCGTCAACAAGCTGTGGAACGCCGCCCGGTTCTCCCTCATGCACCTGGAGCACCCCGAGGCCTTGACCGACGATGCCTCCCTGAGTGTCCCCGACCGCTGGATCCTCTCCCGCCTGTCGCGGGTCACCCGCTCCGTTGCGGAAGCCCTGGACGGGTATCGCTTCAACGAGGCGGCGGCCAACCTGTACCAGTTCGTATGGCACGAGTTCTGCGACTGGTATGTCGAGTCCGCCAAATCAGCGCTTTACGGCGCAGAGGGCGAAGAACGACAGATAGCCGGCAAGGCCGTGCTATGGCGGGTGCTGCACGATTGCCTGATTCTGCTCCATCCTTTCATTCCGTTCGTGACCGAGGAAATCTGGGACAAGCTCCCGGGCACGGAGGGATCCATCATGAAGGCGACATTTCCTTCGGAGGACCCGCACCTGGGACCGCTCATGGCAGATCCGGACGCGGAGGCGGAGATGGCCTGCCTGATGGCTGTCATTACCGGCATCCGGAACATCCGGGGGGAAATGAACCTGGCTCCGGGGCTAAAGCTCAAGGCCCGGCTGCAATCGGACATGGAAACGCTCTGTGCGACCGCAAACCACTATCGGGAACTCGTCATGAACCTTGCCCGGCTCGACACCCTCATCGTCGAGCCGGTCGGGAACCGTCCGAAAGCCGCCGCAACCTCGGTCATCGAAGGGGCCACACTGTACGTTCCCCTCGAGGGCGTGATCGATTTCGAACAGGAGGCCGCCCGGCTGCAGAAGGAAATCGACAAGATCGACGTCGAGCTCGTCAAGGTGTCCCGGAAGCTCGAGAATGCCGACTTCCTCCGGAAGGCGCCCGACGACGTGGTCGCCAAGGTCAGGGAGCAGCACGAAACGATGGTCGGGAAGCGGGAAAAACTCGAAGCCAATCTCAACCGCATCGCCGCCATCACCGGGGACAAAGCCGGCGACGATACGGCTTCGGGATGACGACCTCCGGCAAGGAGACAACCATGGATCGATCGCGCTGGCCGGCCAGTCTTCCGGGCATCGGACGCCTCGTTCGGATGGCGATTGAAGAAGACCTCGGAACGGGCGACATCACCACCGACCCGCTCATCCCCCCGGAAGCACTTGGAGAAGCGGAAATCAGGGCCAAGGCGCCCCTGGTCCTGGCCGGGCTGGAGGTGGCCAGGATGGTGTTCCGGGAGCTGGATCCGACCGTAGAATTCACACCGCTGCGCGGCGACGGCGACCAGCTGGACGACGGGGATACGATCTGCCGCGTGTCGGGCCGGATGCGAACCCTTTTGACGGGCGAGCGCACAGCCCTCAATTTCCTTCAACGGCTCTCCGGGGTCGCCACTCACGTGAGGCGCCATGTGGAGATTCTCAGCGGCCGCCCGGTGCGTCTGGTCGACACCCGGAAGACGACTCCCGGCTGGCGCGTACTGGAAAAATACGCGGTGCGGGTCGGAGGGGCGTCCAACCATCGAATGAACCTGAGCGACGGCGTCCTGATCAAGGACAATCACATCGCCGCCTGCGGCGGTATCGCACCGGCGGTGCAGCGGGCCAGGGAGGCCTGCGGCCATCTTCAGCGGATCGAGGTGGAGGCGGCCGACATGCGCCAGGTCAGGGAGGCCCTGCAGTCCGGTGCCGACATCATCATGCTGGACAACATGGACCTCGACGGAATCCGGGAGGCCGTGGACCTGATCGCGGGGCGCGCCCTCGTGGAGGTTTCCGGCGGTGTCACCCGCGACCGGCTTCCTGCGCTTGCCGCAACCGGCGTCGACATCATCTCCTGCGGGGCACTTACCCATTCGGCCGTCGCCGTGGACATCAGCATGTCCATAAAGGCGGCCGGGCGCAAACACTGAAAGCACCACACGGCACCGTTTGCGCGTGGCCGTGATCGAACCGTCCTATGCTGCCGATCAGAGACAACATCTCATCGAGAAGCTATCCCGTCGTCAATCAGGTGCTGATCGGCGTCAATATCCTTGTGTTTCTGATTCAGCTCGCCCACGGCACCGAGGTTCATCGCTTCAACATCACCTACGGACTGGTTCCCGCCAGATTCTCGAACCCGGCCCTGTCCAGCTATTTCGGCCTGTGGAGCAATCTCTTCTCCCTGCTGTCCTTCATGTTCCTGCACGGGGGATTTTGGCACATTATCAGCAATATGTGGAGCCTTCACATCTTCGGAGACAATGTCGAGGACCGGATGGGGCCGATCCGGTATCTGGCATTCTACCTGGCGGCGGGTATGCTCTCGGGCCTGACCCACCTGTTCTTCAACGTGCACTCCGATATCCCCACCATCGGCGCGAGCGGAGCGGTTTCCGGCGTCATGGGCGCCTACTTCATCCTCTTCCCATCGGCCCGGATCCTGACCCTCATCCCCATCATCATCATTCCGTGGATTGTCGAGATACCGGCGTTTTTCTTTATCGGATTCTGGTTTCTCATGCAGTTTCTCAACGCCACCGGCCCCGCGGCGGCGTCGACCGGCGTCGCATGGTGGGCCCATGTCGGCGGCTTTCTTTTCGGCATCGTGCTGCTGAAGGTGTTCCAGCGGATCCCGGAGTCCGGACTCTCTCGAACGCTTCGGCCGGCTACGGCCAGAAAAAAATCCCACCGGATGCAGGTGATCCATCCCGATGCTCCGGAAACCGCCCCTGACCTCCACGGGACCCTTCGGCTGACACCGTTCGAGGCCCTGACCGGGACCCAGAAGGCCGTTACGGTGTCCCGGGGGCTTCATTCCAGGCGATTGCGGGTGACTGTCCCGGCGGGCGTCAAGGAAGGCGGTACGCTGCGGCTGAAGGGCGTGGGGAACCCTCTACCCGACGGCACTCGTGGCGATCTCCTTCTGAAGATCGAACTGGAATCGTGGTGAGGGAAGAGACAAACCCGCAGGTAGAGGCGCGCTGGATCCGGATGGAGGAAGGCTTTCGAATGGCGGAGTAAGGGAAAGTGCCGGAGCCGTCGCCCCCGCGCTATTCGGCGGTGAGGATCGTCACGCGATTGCGCCCTTCCGCCTTGGAAGTGTACATGGCGCTGTCCGCGCGCTTGATGAAGGCGGTCAGCTCCTCGGTGGGCTGGTATTGGGTCGCGCCGACACTGACCGTTACCTGGACTTCCTCCTTCGGGCGCGGCGAGAAGCGCTCCCGCTCGACCGCCCTGCGGATACGCTGGGCAACCGTATCGGCCTCCTCGGCCGTGGTTTCCGGCAGAATCACCGTAAACTCCTCGCCACCGTACCGGTAGGCGGTATCGAGCTTGCGAAGGCAGGACTCGATGATCTGCGCCAGCCGGATCAACACCTTGTCGCCTTCGAGGTGTCCGTAGGTGTCGTTGTATCGCTTGAAGTGGTCGATGTCGAGAATCAGCAGCGACAGGGGCGGATTGTAGCGGATGGTCCGATCGACCTCCTGGGTGAGTTGGTTGTAGAAGTGTCTCGAGTTGAAAAGCTTTGTCAGCCCGTCCGTGGTGGCGAGCTTCTGGAGCTGCTCCAGCATCTTCACCCGCTCCTGGGTGAGCTGCCGCTCCTTGAGCACACGCTTCAGCCTCAGCAGCAGTTCGGCGAAGCGCACGGGTTTGAACAAAAAATCGCTCGCCCCTTTGCTGATCGCCTCCTCGTAGGAGTATTCGGCGCTGTACCCGGTGATGACGATGACATCCGCATCGAAATTTCTCTTGATGGTATCGGTCAGCTCCAGACCGTCGATGCCGGGCAGGGAGATGTCGGTAATGACGACGTCCGCATCGTGGTTCCGGAGCATTTCGAGCGCTTCCTCGGCGCTGGCGGCGGACGCCGCATCGAAACCGGACATGCCGATGAACTCATGCATTGTCGTGCGAATGCCGGAATCATCGTCCACGATCAGGATACGGGCATCTGAGATTCGGTCTGTTGTCATGCTGTAGTATGGAGCCGGGTGGTCGCCGTGAGGCGGGTTGACATGGGCGAAAACAATCTGATAAATAAGTTTCGCTTTAAAATTAAGGCGTTAATATAATTGAGAAGCGGTAATGTGTCAACCGGCTTTTCGCCTGTCGCGCCCGCCGGATTTACAGCACCCAGACACCTCCCTCCCAGATCCAACGCTACGCTGTCAGAAGACGTCGGAAGCGGTTTCCCGGGATCGGCATCGAGCGGTGACGGCCACGCTCGGCATTGCGGAAAAGGGGTGGTGTACACGCCGATGCCCGGTCGATCACCGGCTTGGACAGAGTTATGCAAAACATACGCAATTTCAGCATCATCGCCCACATCGACCATGGCAAGTCCACGCTCTCCGATCGACTCATCCAGGCCAGCGGAATCGTTTCCGCCAGGGATTTCAAGGATCAGATTCTGGACTCCATGGATATCGAACGGGAACGCGGCATCACCATCAAGAGTCAGACGGTCTGCCTGCCGTACAAGGCCAAGGACGGCCGGATCTTTATTCTGAACCTGATCGACACGCCCGGGCACGTGGATTTCACCTACGAAGTATCGAGAGCCCTGAAATCCTGCGAAGGCGCGCTTCTCCTGATCGACGCCAGTCAGGGCGTGGAAGCCCAGACGCTGGCCAATCTCTACCTGGCGCTCGAGCACGACCTCGAAATCATTCCCGTCATCAACAAGATCGATCTTCCTTCGGCGGACGTGGAAAGGGTGAAGAGCCAGATAGAGGAAGACCTGGGACTCGACCCGGAGACGGCCCTGCTGGTCTCCGCCAAGGAGGGTGTCGGCATCGACAAGGTTTTCGAGAGCATCGTCGACCGGCTGCCGCCGCCGAAGGGGGACCCGGAAGCGCCGCTGAAGTCGCTGATCTTCGACTCCCATTACGACGCCTTCCGGGGAACCATCGTTCACCTGAGGGTGTTCCAGGGGCGGATCCGGGTGGGCGACACCGTCCGCTTCATGTCCAACGGCGCCGCGTATAAAGTGGAGGAGGTCGGCGTATTTCAGATCGTCCGGAAACCCAGGAAGGCTCTGGAGGCTGGCGAGGTCGGCTATATCATCGCCGGCATCAAGACGGTGAGCGACACGCGCTGCGGGGACACCATCACCCACCGGGACCGGCCCTGCGACCGTCCTCTGTCGGGGTTCAAGGAGGCGAAACCGGTCGTGTTTTCATCGATCTACCCGGTGGCGTCGGACGAATACGAAGACCTGGCCGCGGGGATCGAAAAGCTCAAGCTCAACGACGCATCGCTCATCTATGAAAAGGACACGTCGGCCGCGCTGGGGTTCGGTTTTCGATGCGGTTTCCTGGGCCTTTTGCACCTGGAGGTGGTCCAGGAACGCCTGGAGCGGGAATTCGGCCTCTCGCTCATCCTGACCGCACCGTCCGTTCAGTACGAACTGCTGATGAAGGACGGCGCCACGGAAATCATCGACAACCCGGCACTCTATCCGGATCCGACGATGATCGAATACGCGAAGGAACCTTTCATCAAGGCGTCCATCATCATCCCGGACCGCTACATGGGAGCGGTGATGAAGCTCTGCCTGGACCGCAGGGGCATCAACAAGAACTACCAGTACCTCACCTCCAGCCGCATCGAAATGATCTTCGAACTGCCCCTGGCCGAGGTGGTCTACGACTTCTACGACAAACTCAAATCCATCACCCAGGGATACGGATCGTTCGATTACGAAATGCTCGACTTCCGGCAGACCGATCTCGTCAAGGTCGATATTCTCATCAACGGTGAAAGAGTGGACGCGCTCTCCCAGCTGGTCCACCGGGACCGGGCCGTCGAGCGGGCCCGGTTCGCGTGCGAAAAACTCCAGGAGGAAATTCCCCGGCAGATGTTCAAGATCGCCATCCAGGGCGCCATCGGCGGCACCATCATCGCCCGGAAGACGCTTTCTCCCTTTCGGAAGGATGTCACCGCCAAGTGCTACGGCGGCGATATCACCCGGAAACGAAAGCTTCTGGAAAAACAGAAAAAAGGAAAAAAACGGATGAAGATGGTCGGACAGGTGCAGATTCCCCAGTCCGCTTTTCTCTCCGTACTCAAATCGGATTCCGACTGACCGATTCGGACGGATCGCCAGTCCGCGGCTCCGATCTTCTCATTTGTGGAGGTGTTATGGGCAGGACCATTGCGGAAAAGATATTCGATGCGCATCGAATCGACTCGCCGGCCGACGGCATGCAGGTCATCCGGCTGGATGCGGTTTTCTGCCATGAGATCACGACGCCGATCGCGATCGAGGATCTGGTGGCCCGCGGCAAGGACCGCGTGTTCGACCCGGCGCGCATCAAGGCCGTGATCGATCATGTCACGCCGGCAAAGGACTCGAAAACCGCGACCCAGGGGAAGATTCTCAGGCAGTGGGCGCGGCGGCACGACATCGTCGATTTCTTCGACATCGGGCGCAACGGGGTGTGCCACGCCCTCTTTCCGGAAAAGGGATTCGTGCGCCCCGGTTTCACCGTCATCATGGGTGACTCCCACACCTGTACCTACGGCGCCTTCGGCGCCTTCGCGGCCGGTGTGGGCACCACCGACCTGGAGGTCGGCATCCTCAAGGGCGTGTGCGCCTTCCGGACCCCCGAAACTCTCCGGATCAACCTGAACGGCACCCTGCCCGAAGGCGTCTATGCAAAGGATGTGATCCTGTCGGTGATCGGACGGATCGGCGTCAACGGCGCCACCGACAAGGTCATCGAATTCGCGGGTCCCGTGGTGGAGGCAATGTCGATGGAAGCCCGGATGACGCTTTGCAACATGGCCGTCGAAGCCGGGGGGACCTGCGGAATCTGCGCCCCTGACGAGCGAACGGTCGACTATCTCTGGGAATGGATCCGGGACGACTACGGCAGCCGGGAGGATGCCCTGAAGGCGTTCGCGGCCTTCCGCCCGGATGCGGACGCCGCTTACGCCGCGGTCATCGACCACGACTGCGGAGTCCTCGAACCCGTGGCAACCTACGGCTTCAGGCCCGACAATGTGAAGCCCGTCCGGGAACTGGAGCGCGAGAAAGTGGATCAGGTGTATATCGGCTCCTGCACGAACGGGCGAATCGAGGATCTCAGGGCCGCGGCGGCCGTGCTCAAAGGGAGGACCGTCCATCCGGATGTCCGTGGCATCGTTTCGCCGGCCACTCCGGGCGTCTTCAACCAGGCGCTTGAAGAGGGCATCATCAGGATTTTCATGGATGCCGGATTCTGCGTCACCAATCCCACCTGCGGCGCCTGTCTTGGCATGAGCAACGGGGTTCTGGCGGAAGGCGAGGTTTGCGCCTCGACCACCAATCGGAACTTCAACGGCCGCATGGGCAAGGGCGGCCGGGTCCACCTGATGAGCCCGGCGTCGGCGGCGGCGACCGCCGTGGCGGGCCATATCGCCAACTCGCCCCTATTCCGCAAGGAGTGATCGTTCCATGAAATCCTTCGACGGCAATGTGCTGTTTCTCGACCGGTCGGACATCAACACCGACGAGATCATACCGGCGCGGTATCTGACGGAAAGCACCAAGGAGGCGCTGGGTCCCCATCTTCTCGAGGATCTCAACCTGGACGGTTTCGACGCGAAACGGGATCTGCCCGGGAAACAGGTCATCGTTTCCCGCTCCAACTTCGGCTGCGGTTCCTCGCGCGAACACGCCCCATGGGCGCTCGAGGTGAACGGCATCCACATGGTGGTGGCCGAGAGCTACGCGAGGATATTCCGGCAGAACATGTTCAATTGCGGGATGATGGCCGTTGAGCTTTCGCCCGACGCGATCGCCGACCTTTTCACCAGGTTCCAGGGAAAATCGACCCGCGTCGTCACGAATCTCGAGGAGGGAGCGCTGGTGTTTTCAGCCGGTGCGGACACAGCCACCTTTTCGTTCCGGATCAGCGACTTCGACCGGAAGCTCGTCGAAGCCGGCGGCTGGGTCAATTTTGCCGACGCCCGATACTGACCGACGCCGCGTCAACCATCGACCACCTCGTTTCGAAGGATGCCGATGCCGTCGATGCCGCACTCCACGACGTCCCCGGTCCGCAGAACCACCGGCGGGTCCCTGAAGATCCCCACGCCGGCGGGGGTCCCCGTCGAGATGATGTCGCCCGGCACCAGGGTGATGTCCTCGCTGATGTCGGCGATGAGCGTGGGGATGTCGAAAATGAGATCCGCCGTGGTGCCGTCCTGCATCAGCTCTCCGTTCACCTTCGCCCACAACCGGAGCCTGCCGGGATCGGGAATTTCATCGACCGTGACCAGCGCCGGCCCCATCGGCGCGAAGGTGTCGAAGGACTTGCCCCGGTACCACTGCGAATCGCGGAACTGGGCCTCACGGCCGGAAACGTCGTTCATCACCATGTACCCGGCCACGTATTCCACGGCCCGCGATTTCGGAATCCGTTTCGCCTCCCGGCCGATCACCACCGCGAGTTCGACCTCCCAGTCGATCCGGCCGCTGCTCTTCGGCAGGAGGATGGGATCCTCGGGCCCGTTGACGGCGTTCATCGACTTGCAGAAGAGCAGGGGCCGCTCCGGCGGCTCGAAACTACCCTCCCTCGCGTGCTCGGCGTAGTTCTTCCCCAGACACACGATCTTCGTTGGGCGAGGGATGGGCGCGCCAAGCCGGCCGGCATACGGGAAGCCTTTGTCGGTGACGGTTTTCGCCTTCTCCAGCCACCCTTCACGGAAGAAACGCTCCCCGGGTTCCGGGATTTCAGGGAAATGTGACTGCAAATCCACCACCCTGCCGTCTCTCCAGATGCCGGTGCGCTCCTCCCCCCGGCTTCCAAAACGAATCAGTCTCACGGCGCGTCGCCTCCTTTGGGATCGTCGACGGCGTTGCGGCCGTCGCGAAATCCATCTTCGTAGTTCTTTCGCGCGTACCAGTCCACCTGGCGGCAAATGCCGCGTATGATGCTCACATCCCTCGCTCTGAGCCCGATGCGTGTAAAAAAGTGCCGCAGGCGGTTGAGCCAGTAATCCGGATTTTCGGGATTGATGTAGGAAATGCGGACGAGGATGTCCCGCAGCTGGTCGTACATGCCGTCGAGTTCATGCCGCGTCGCCAATCGGGGGGAGAAAGGATGGGAGGGACAGACGGCGGCGTTGAAAAGCTCATGACAGATCACCATGACGGCCTGGGCCAGGTTGAGCGAGGAAAAATCCGCGGTGGGAATCGTCACCAGCTTGTGGCAAAGGCGAATGTCTTCGTTGGCAAGCCCCCGGTCCTCGGGGCCGAAGACGACCGCAACCTCATTGTCCTGGGAGATGCCGGCCAGTTCCGCGGCCATGACCCGTGGCGACAGCGTGACCTGCCGCTCGCCGCCGACCCTGGCCGTGGTTCCGACGACAAAGGAGCAGTCCGAAAGGGCGGCGGAAAGCGTGTCGAACCGTTCGATGCGGTCGACGACTTCGGAAGCCGCATGGGTGGCCATCATCCGGATGCGGTCGGGATCGAGCACCTCGGGTTCGACGACGCAAAGCCTGCCGATCCCCATGTTCCGCATGGCCCGCGCCGCGGACCCGATGTTTTCCGGAAACCGCGGCCGGTGCAACACGATCCGGACGTGCTCCAGGCGCACGCCGAGGGTCATCCGTCTATGCGTTCGAGCCGGTTGAAGAAATAGGCCGTCTCGAAGGGCGCGGTCTCCGGCGCATCGGAGCCGTGAACCACGTTCTTTTCGATGTCGGTGGCGAAGTCGGCGCGGATGGTTCCCGGTGCGGCATCCTTGTAGTTGGTGGCGCCCATGAGCTCGCGGTAGCGGGAAATCGCGTCTTCGCCCTCCAGGATCATCACGACGCACGGCCCCGATGACATGAAAGCCGTCAGGCTGGCGAAGAAGGGCCGCTCCTTGTGAACGGCATAAAAGCCTTCCGCCTGGGATTGGGTCATATGAATCATCTTCATGGCCAGAATCCGCAGATCGGCGGCTTCGAGCCGCTTCACGACCTCACCGACGAGGCCCCTTGCCACGCCATCGGGCTTGATGATCGAAAGTGTCTGCTCCACCATCTTTCCGTCTCCTTTCCTGCGTTGAGTCCCGCCCTTTCACGGCAAGGCGGATGCATTCCGAAATGAGATGAACACGGCCCCTTAGCAGATAGGCCGCTGACAAGTCAAGGTGGTTGGCGGGTTCGCTCGCACGCATCTAAAGGGAATCCCGGCGCAAATGCAGCGGAAGCCGGCCATCCCGTACCATCGGATGGGGCCGGCCGGCGCCTTCGAAGCGCGTCCCGCCGTTGACAGGCCGGCGGCTTGCCTGTAAATTTTCGCCATTCCGCCCGCCGATGCGGCGGGCGCCGGCAGCTGGAAATCAGGGCGGCTGCAGCCGCCATCCGGAGGAGGCGTGTATGCCGATCTATGAGTTTTATTGCCCGGAGTGCAATATCCTCTTCAACTTCTTCTCCCGGACCGTCAACACCCGTAAGGTGCCCGACTGCCCGCGCTGCAAATCCCGGAAGCTGGAGCGCCGGATGTCTCTCTTTGCCTTCACGGGGAAGGCCGGCGAGGATGACGGTGCCGACGATCTTCCCTTCGACGAATCCAAAATGGAAAAGGCCATGCAAATGCTGGCCGGTGAGGCCGATTCCATCAACGAGGACGACCCCCGCCAGGCCGCCCGGCTGATGCGCAAATTGACCGACATGACAGGGCTCGATCTGGGCGACGGCATGGAAGAGGCGCTGGCCCGGATGGAAAAAGGCGAGGATCCCGACCAGATAGAAGCGGATATGGGGGACCTGCTGGAGGGCGAGGATCCCTTCCAGATGAAGGGCCGAAAAGGCGCGGGATCCCACGGAAGGCGCGCGGCGCCCCTGCGCGACGATACCCTTTACGATCTCTGACCAAGGAGGCGGCCATGGCATCGCGTCCGTTGGACCGAATCGAAGTTCACCAGGGGGACATTACACGGTGTGAAGTGGATGCGATCGTCAATGCCGCCAATGAAAGCCTCCTGGGAGGCGGCGGCGTCGACGGTGCCATCCATCGTGCGGCAGGCCCGGAGCTGCTCGCCGAATGCCGCACCATCGGAGGATGTCCAACCGGCGAGGCGCGAATCACACGAGGCTACCGGCTTCCGGCCCGCCACGTCATTCACACCGTCGGCCCCGTCTACCATGGGCGCCCCGGAGACCGGTCGCTTCTGGCCTCCTGCTATCGGAACAGCCTCGCGCTCGCCGCCCGGAACCACTTCGTCAGCATCGCCTTTCCGGCCATCAGCTGCGGCGTCTACGGATATCCCATCGCCGACGCGTGCAAGGTGGCCGTGGACACCACGATCGAATCGCTCGAAACCGATGCGGCCGATGTCGAGCGGGTGCTGTTCGTTCTGTTCTCGAAGGCCGACCGGCAGGTCTACGATCAATACCTCGGTCGTCTTCGATAGCGCCGATGCCCGTGTGTATTGACAAATGCTTCCAAATCGTTAAGTTTACCCCTCAGTTCAAATCGGACCGGGTCAGCATGGGCTGACCGATCAGGTCGACGACCAAAGGAGGAGTCAGATGATAGAGGTGACATCGGCGGCCACCGATCAGGTGGCCGAGTATTTCAAGGGGAAAAAGGTTTCTCCGATCCGGATTTTCCTGAACGCCGGCGGGTGAGGCGGGCCCTCGTTGGCAATGGCTCTGGACGAGCCAAAGGAAACGGATGAGGTTTTCGAAATCGACGGCTTCAAATACGTCGTCGACAGGGAATTCATTCACCAGGTTCAGCCCATCAAAGTCGACTTCGTCGACATCGGTTTCAGGCTTTCCTGCAGTACCGATTTCGGCGCCGGCGGCGCCTGCGGAGGCTGCGCCTCTTCGGGTACCTGCGGATAATCGATCTGATATCGGTTTGAACGGGCGGTGCGGTTGACTGCACCGCCCGTTCTCTTTTTACTCCGGTTGACGGAGCGTTCCTTCAAGTGATAATTCTCCATCGCAAAGGGAGAGACTTTTCAATGATCGATTACACGCTTGAAGATCATGTGGCCGTGGTAACGCTGAACAATGGAGAAAACCGCTTCAATCCTGAATTTCTGAGGGCTGTTCTCGCCTGCTTGGACGATATCGAAACCTCTACGGAGGCCACCGCCGTCGTCGTGAGTTCCGCCCATGAAAAGATCTTTTGCAATGGAATCGATCTGGATTGGTTGGCGCCCGTCGTCCAAAAGGGGGACAAGGAGGCCGCGAAGGCGTTCTTCTATCAGCTGAACAGCCTTTTTCTTCGGCTGCTCAGGTTCCCCGCCCTCACGGTCGCGGCCATCAACGGGCATGCCTTCGCCGGCGGCGCCATCCTGGCCTCCGCATTCGATTTCCGTTTCATGCGATCCGGCCGTGGTTTCTTCTGCCTTCCCGAAGTCGACATCGACATTCCGTTCCTTCCAGGGATGAACGCGGTGCTGGACAAGGCCATTCCCCGCCAGCAGCTGGTCTACATGGAACTGACCGGGGCCCGTCTCACCGCCGAAGACTGCGAGAAGCACGGCATGATACTCAAGGCGCTCCCGAACGATGCCCTCCTGCATGAAGCCATAACGTTCGCGCGAGGCCTCAGGAAGAAGCGAGCGACCGTCCGGGAGATGAAAACGCGATTGAATCAAAAGATCATCGAGTCGATCGAAAAGGAAGATCCGCCCTACATCGAATCGGGAATTTTTCACATCGGGTGAACAGCGCCGCAACAGAACGGGAAGATCCATACGATGGCCGAAATACTGATCGGGCTCATTCTTCTGGCGGTTGCCGCGGGCTTTGTCGCGGCGGGAACCTGGCGGCGCCATGCGAACCGGAGCGAAACGAATCCGGCACGCTACGTGTGCGACAAGTGCGACGATGAACATTGCGTATGTGAACGGATGGACGACTGATCGGTTCCAGGTCGGATAAGGACGGATGTTTTCGATGAATCCGATCGATTCGGAAAGGAAAGCCGCTTATGGCCAGGCAGTCCGCCAATGAGCTGACGGCGGGAGAACTCCAAGGCCGGCTTTCCGAGTTGGATGAGAAGGACTATCTGCTCATCGATGTCCGCCAACCCCATGAATACGCCGAAAGCCACCTCCCGGGTGCGCGCCTCATCCCACTGCTGGAGTTCGAAGCGAAACTCTTCTCGATGCCGTTCGACCGGGAGCTGATCTTTATCTGCCACTCCGGCTCCCGCTCGCGCATGGCCGCTCTTCTGGCCGAAGAGGCCGGGATCACCACCCGGCCGATCCACAATCTTGCCGGCGGCATGGCGGCCTGGGAGGGCCGAAGCGTCGACGACTTCCCGAAGGTCGAAATCTTCGAGAATCTTTCCGATGCACCGAAGATCATGGAAAAGGCCATGGACCTCGAAAAAGGGGCCTTCCGCTTCTATCGAATCCTGAAGGAGCGTTTTCCCGACGAGTCCTTCGCCGGGGTCATCCGGCAGCTGGAAAAGGAAGAAGAAGCCCATGCCCGTCTGGTGCATTCGTTCTGGGGCCGCATCGATCGCCGCGCCCCGGAATTCGATGCGTTCTTCGCATCCCTCGAAGGCCGGATCCTCGAGGGCGGACTGTCGTTCGAGTCCGCGGTGGAACGGATCCGGCCGGCAGCCCGGGGGAGATGCATTCCCGTTATCGAACTGGCCTTGGACATCGAAACCACGGCCTACGATCTCTATCGCAATCTGGCCGAGGTCACGGCGGACGAGGTTGCCCGGGACGCCTTCCTTTCAATCGCCCAGGCCGAGAAAAGTCATATGAAGCGGCTCGCCGGGGCGCTCGCGGACTGCACGGGCAGCAGCCGTTCGGACCCACAATCGCCGGGATGAACCATGACCACGCGCGAATCGGCATTCCAATCGGTGGTGCTCTATCACCAGCGCACCAAGCATCACTTCGACCGCTATGCCCGTTCGGCCGGCTATCTGGACTGGGCAAACCAGCCCGACCCTTTCCGGAGGTTCACGGGCGCACCCGTCGTTGAGCTGCCACTTCTCTCTGAAGCCCCCCGCCTGACCTTCAACGAATTGTTCACCCTTCCGGATTCCCCGGGCGAGAGCCTCGATGTTCAACGGCTGGCCGGGTTTGCAGAGCTTTCGATGGGACTTTCCGCCTGGAAGACCGCCGGGCGAAGCCGGTGGTCTCTTCGAATGAATCCGTCCAGCGGGAATCTCCACCCGACCGAACTTTACCTTCTGATTCCGGATACGGACGACCTTGCCGGGGGGCTCTACCATTACGCCCCCCACCGCCATGCACTCGAGCGTCGGATGGCCGTACCCGGAAAAATATGGCAGGCGATCGGGAAGCATTTCGGCCAGAGGGGATTTCTGGCGGGTCTCACCAGCATCTATTGGCGCGAGGCATGGAAATACGGTGAGCGGGCGCTGAGATATTGCCACCTCGACGTTGGCCACGCCATTGCCGCGCTTGCCTTTTCGGCCAGGCTCCTCGGATGGCGCCTGACGGTGCTGGAAGACATCGACTCCCGCTCGCTCGGTGCCGTCCTGGGCGTCGACCGCACCGACTGGCGGCCCATGGAAGCCGAATCGGCCGACCTGATCTGCTGGATCTCCCCGGATTCCGACGCCCCTTCCGTCCGAAATCTTCCCGCGGAGATCCCGAAGCTCATCGGCGCCCTGGATCTGGCCGGCACCCCCGAACCCATGAGCGATCGGCCGATCTGCTGGGATATCATTTACCGGACGGCCAAAGCCCTGGAAAAGCCCGAAACCCTGAATGAACCCTTCGAAGCGCCAGGCCCGGAGCCCCATCGGCCAGGGTTTCCTCCGGTCAGCGCGGTCGACGTCATCCGAAGGAGAAGGAGCGCCCTGGATTTCGACCCGGACGGCCGTATCGATCGTGCCCGGCTGTTGGCCATGCTCGGCGCCACGATGCCTTCCGACCGGCGTCCGCCCTTCAATTCCGGCCTCGGGCCGCCCGCCGTCAGCCTGGTGCTGTTTCTGCACCGAATCGACGGATTGGCGCCCGGCGCTTATGCCTGGATGCGGCATTCAACCCACCTGGCGGATTTGAGATCCAATACCCGTCCTGAGTTCGAGTGGCACCAGGTGGGCTCGACGCCCCTTTACCTCCTGTCGAAAGGTGACATGAGATCCCTGGCGGCCCGGCTGTGCTGCCGCCAAGCGATCGCAGGCGACAGCGCCTTTTCCCTCGGCATGCTGGCGAGGTTCGAGAAAGAGCTCGCCGATTCGGCCTGGCGTTATTCACGGCTTCACTGGGAGGCCGGAATGATCGGGCAGGCCCTTTACCTCGCCGCGGAGGCGCACGGCTTGAGGGGCACCGGGATCGGATGCTATTTCGACGACCCGGTCCATGAGTTCCTTGGGCTGTCGGGAATTGCCTGGCAGACCTTGTACCATTTCACGATCGGCCGGCCCATCGAGGACCCGCGGCTTCGGACCTTGCCGCCTTATGCCCATCTCGACGCGGGCCTCCGATCGGATCGGCGTTGAGATGGAATCCGCCCCGGGTTTCGCCGTCCACTCCAATGACACAGATGTCGGGTTGACCGATGAGTCCCGATGAAATTCGCCGGTTCCGGCTGGAGCTGATTTCCTGGTACGACAAGGCCAGGCGACGGCTGCCGTGGCGGGAGTCCGCCGACCCTTACCGTATTTGGGTTTCCGAGGTCATGCTTCAGCAAACCCAGGTCCGGACGGTCATACCCTACTATGAACGGTTCATTCGGCGGTTTCCCTCGATCGCCGAGATGGCCGCCGCCGATCTGGAAGAGGTGTTGAAGCAGTGGGAGGGGCTGGGATATTACGGCAGGGCGAGAAATCTTCACAAGGCCGCCCGCCGACTGGTTCAGCAAGGGGACAGCCGGGTGCCCGAGGATCCCGACCGCTTCCGAAAGCTCCCCGGCGTGGGCCCGTACATAGGCAGGGCCGTTCTCAGCATTGCTTTCGGCCGGCCGCTGGCGGTCGTCGACGGCAACGTCAAACGCGTGCTCTCACGGCTCCTCTTGATGAAAGCGCCGGTCAACCTTCCGGCATCGGATGCGCAATTCCAGAAGGCCGCGGACCGTCTTCTGGACCCTGAGAATCCCGGCATCTACAACCAGGCGATGATGGAATTGGGCGCACTGATATGCGGTCCCAGGGCGCCGCGTTGCGGGGAATGCCCCGTCCGGTGCTGGTGCCGAGCCGGGAAGTCGGGCAGCACGGCTATGTACCCCGTTCGGGTCGGCCGGAAGGCGGTACCGGAAATTCAAACCGTGACCGCGGCCATATATCGACGCGGAAGGATCCTGGTGACCCGAAGGCCTGAATCGGGTCTCCTGGGAGGCCTCTGGGAGCTTCCCGGCGGACCCCGCGAGGAGCGGGAGACGCCCGAAGCGTCCTGTGCCCGGCTGGTCAAGGCGGCAACCGGACTCTCTCCATCCATTGAGAAAAACCTCGGGACGATTCGGCATGCCTATACCCATTTCAGAGTCGTCGCCACCGTCATCGTATGCCGTTCTCCCAAAGGCAGGGTGACTCTCGACGGCCCGACGGATTTCCGGTGGATTCATCCGGATGCCGCAGGAGACTTGCCATTCCCCGCGCTCCAGCGAAAAGTGCTCGCAAGGCTTGCGGATGACGGGTGACACGGCAGCCCTTTGGCTGCCGGCGGCGAAACCGGTGGACCTGCCGGCCACGGAGGAGAGTGTCTACATATAGGCAAACGCATGTTCACACAAAGATACGTTTTAAAGCCATTGCCGCCCGGACGGCACCCACAGCCGGCAGGAAAAAGTTCACGGAGGTTTTATGGATGGAATAGTATTGGCCGGTGTGCTGGTAGGCCTGGTGCTGGGAAGCCTCGGATACGTCCTTTTTTTTTCGGTGATCCGTCCGATTGCCGGCTATCGGAGCATCAGAAGGCGAATTGACCGACTGCTGCCCGGGGAACTCCCGGCCGCGGATACCGGAACGGAAGCCAGAAAAAGCGCCCTCGAGCTGGCCGAACTGCTGCGCCGGTGCTATGAGGAGCAGCTTCCTTTCTGGTACCGGCAGATGTTGGACCAGCGCGGTGAAAAGCCATCCGAGGCCGCCGGAGGGCTGCAGAAACTGGCCACCCTCAAAGACCGCAGCGCCGCGACCGCCGCCGCCGCCCGCGTCCGCGGCCATCTTCGCCTGGGCCCTTGACTGGCATTTAATTTGCATTTGACTTCCCCCATTTGTCCTTGATGGGTGAGGCTCTCAAATGGGAGGATAAATGCCTGAGCAACGCAAACGTGCCGATATCACATATAATTCAAGCCATAATCCGCATAATGATCATTGGGGATCCAGACGTCGTTTCATCAAAACCGGTCTGCTCGCAATTGCGGCATGCAGCCTTCCGCTTCCCATACAAGCCCTGGCCGCTCATCTTCCGGACAAGCGCCGTCTACAATTGTACAACACCCATACCAATGAAAAACTCAACATCTGCTATTACGAGAACGGCCGCTACATTCCCGACGCCCTGAGCGGAATCAGTGAGTTGCTGAGGGATCATCGAACCGGAGATGTCAAGCCCATCGCCCCCGATCTTCTGGACCTGTTGTCCGCCATCGGCAAGCGTGTGGGTGATTCTCCCCCCTTTCACATCATTTCCGGATACCGGTCTCCCGTCACCAATGCCATGCTGCGACGGAAGAGCAACGGTGTGGCCAAGAAAAGCTTTCACATGATGGGCCGTGCCGTCGATATCCGCATTCCCTCGATGCGGACCGCACGTTTGCGGGAAGTCGCCAAAAAACTTCGTGCCGGCGGTGTCGGCTACTACGCCAAATCCGATTTCGTTCATGTGGATCTGGGGCCGGTCCGTCACTGGTAGAACCCCGGTGTCGACACCCCACCGCCGGTCCTCCGATAAACCGCGGAACATGCTCCCCGCCCGCTGACTCTGTATTCAGAGTCATCCCGAACGTGCGGCCGGCATCTCCCCGGCCGCCGCGCCGGGACAGGAATCCCTATCGGCCGGAGCGGCTGCAATCCCCGATGGTCGCGGCATGCAGGGCTCCTCGGTCCTTGACAAGATCCGGAGCGCCGCCCTATATGAGACCCATGTTGAACGACATCGAAAAAAAGGTGGTCTCTGCCATTCAGGGAGATATTCCGGTTGCGTCCCAGCCCTATCGGGAACTGGCTTCGCGGATCGGTATCGAGGAGGACCAATTTCTATCCGTGCTGTCCGATCTGTGCAAGCGAGGGTATATCCGACGATTCGGCGCTACGTTGAAGCATCAGAAAAGCGGGTATACCTCGAATGCCATGGGGGCCTGGAAGGTGGAGGAAGAGCGGGTCGAAGTCGTCGGCAGCCTCATGGCATCCCACCGGCAGATTTCCCATTGCTACCGCCGCGACCCCGCCCCGGACTGGCCTTACAATCTCTATACGATGATCCATGCGGACAGCGAGGCGTCATGTCGCCGGATTGCCGAGGACCTGTCGATGCGGAGCGGAGTCCGGCAATATGCCCTTTTCTTCAGCAGAAGAGAGCTCAAAAAAACCTCCATGGCCTATTTCTCGGACGATGACGAGGATTAATCGTGTAGCCCTCGTGTGATGCCGCTCGCCAAACCGCATATTCTGCTGGTCAATCCCTGGATTCACGACTTTGCCGCTTATGACGTGTGGGCTAAGCCGCTCGGGCTCCTCGGCCTTGGAGGCATGCTGCGCCAGTACGGATTCAAGGTCAGCTACTACGACTGCCTGAACCGGTTTCATCCCCGGTCGGATGCTCGATACCGCGAAAATCGATTCGGCTGTGGGCCCTACCTCAAGACAGAGCTCCCCAAACCGCCCGGCCTCGAAGATGTCCCCAGGCGATATTGCCGATACGGTGTTCCCGACTCCTGGTTCCTGGAAGATATCGATGACCTTGCCGCACCGGATCTCATTCTGGTCACCTCCATCATGACCTACTGGTATCCCGGCCTTCAACACGCCATTCGGCTCCTTCGGCGGCGATGGCCCGGTACCCGCATTCTTCTGGGCGGTGTGTACGCCACGCTCTGCCACGACCATGCCGCAGCCAATTCAGGCGCCGACAGAGTCATACCGGGTTTTGTCGGTTCCCGGATTCTCGATCTCGTATCCCTGGAAACCGGATTTTCCATACCGTCCCACGTCCCGTTCGAGAATTTTGACGACTACCCGTATCCGGCGTTGGACCTGCAGCCCCACATGGCCTACGCGCCGCTGCTGACATCGGTCGGATGTCCCTATTCCTGCGAATATTGCGCCGCCTCGGTCCTCACCCCTGGACGCTTCCTGCGTTCCCCTGCCGCAATCGAATCCGAGGTGCTCCACTGGCACCGCACCCGGGGCGTCAGGGACTTTGCTCTCTATGACGATGCTTTTCTCGTAAGCCCGGAACGGCACGCCCTGCCTCTGCTGGAACGGTTGGCAGGCCTGCCCGCAGGCATTCGGTTCCACACACCCAACGCACTGCACATTCGGGAGATTTCTCCTCGAATCGCGCTCCTGCTGCGGCAGGCCGGGTTCAGAACCATTCGACTGGGCCTTGAAACCGCAACCGGTCATCGTCTGGATTTCAAAACGAACCTCGACGAATTCCGGCAAGCGGCGGCTGCCCTGCGGTCCGCCGGCTTTACCGCCCCGGAGCTCGGAGCCTATCTGTTGGTGGGGCTCCCCGGGCAATCCCTGGACGAGATCGAGATGTCGGCCCGCGCGGCCAGGGAAGCCGGGATCAGACCGATTCCGGCCTACTACACGCCGATTCCGCACACGCCCTTGTGGGATGAGGCGGTCCGGGCATCCCGGTATGATCTCGAAGCAGATCCATTGTATTCCAACAACGCGATTTTTCCGTGCCGCCCCGAGGGTTTTTCGTGGGACTTCGTCCGTAGGATCAAGGTGCTGACGGACGGGTAGACCCGGAAGTTCGAGGTCTTCGATCCCGGTGTCGTTCCGATGCGTGCCGCGACCGGTTTGACAAGCAGAAGCAGTTCTGTTAGAGGTCGCGGAGATAACAATAAATCATGCTGTTATCATTTAAAATTCAAGGTAAAGAGCCGTAGCTCCTTCCTGATGGAAGGCGTCGGCGGTGACCCTCTCAAGCACCTATCTTTTTTCAAACCGCGGCCTTCCCCGGCGGCGTGGTTCGGGTCCATGGATATTGACGGTCACCCTCCATACCATCCTTCCTTCGGTTGCGGGGCTGACCCGGAAGCCTCCACAATGGAATGCATTCATCCGACGACGACTCCCAACACCCAAAGCGCCGGCGCAACCCGAAAGGCCCCAAACGGTGTGTTGACGCTCAATTCGCCGGTTTACAACAGCCAGATCTTCCAAACCTATCTCAAGTTTCTTGAAAAACACCATCCCGAGGTGGACGTCGAACGGCTCCTCGGCCGAATCGGGATGACGCGCTACGAGATCGACGACCCTGCCCACTGGTTCAGTCAGAGCCAGGCCAACCGCTTTCACGCTGAACTGCAGCGGCAGATCAAGGCGGGCAACACCGCCCTGGAGGCAGGCCGCTTCACGATCGATGCCGACAGCATGCATGCCGTCAAACGATACCTGCTCGGCATGATCAGCCCCGCAGCCGCCTTTCAGCTGATCGGCAGATATGCGCGACTGGTCAGCCGAACCAATACGGTCACCGCCAAAAAAGGCCGTGGAAACTCCGCCGAACTCACCTTCACCCCCCTTCCGGGCAGCCGGGAGGAAACCGTGCAGTGCGAGAACCGTAAAGGCCTCCTTGAAGCCATCGGAAAGCTTTTCACAGGACGCCATGCCAGGGTCGACCATCCGGAATGCATCCACAGGGGAGACCGTCGATGCCGATACATCGCGTCCTGGAAATTCTCCACCGCCGGGCGATTGAAAGTCTGGGCGAAGCGGCTGTTCCTGATTACGCTGGCTGCGGTCCCGGCCGCCGCCCTGCTGTTGCCGTCCCCGATGTCGTTCATATTGATCGCGGTAAACCTGACGGCCCTGGCCCTGCTCTCGACGGTCGCAAATCGCCTCGAGATCGGCGAGTTGAAACAACTGCTCAACCAACAGGGGGACGCGGCCAAGGCCCACATCCAGGAGATGACGCTTCGTTACAACAGCGCACTGCTGGCCCAGGAGATCGGTCAGGCCACGGCGGAAACCCACGACATCCGGGAGGCTTCGCTTCGGGTGGTGGAAGCCATCGGAAACCGTCTCGAATTGGGCAGCTGCGCCCTGTTCCTCGTTGAATCCCCGGACGGGGCTCTCAATCTGGCCGCCGGCTTCGGGCTGCCGGTGGATGTGGATTCAGCCGTGACCCTACCGCTGCCCGGACCAGATGAATCGACTCGGCGAAGCGCGATGAGATCCTTGATATGGAAGGATCAGCCGTTCAGCGCCGACTCGCTGAGGCTTCCCGACGATCCCTTGCGGGAAACGGCTGACCGTTTTCAAATGAAGACGCCGTTGTTCTTCCCCATCTTGAATGACCAGGAACTGCTCGGGCTGCTGATCCTGGATTCAGGTGCCGCCGGCCATTCGATCTCCCAGAGCGATTTGAACGTTCTCAAGGGCATCTCATCCCAGCTTGGCGTTGCCATCCGGAATTCACGATTCCTGGAGAGTCTCAAAAGCAGCGAGGAACAACTTCGCCTTCTGACCGACAACGTGACGGACCTCATCTGGAAGGTGAACTCAAAAACCCTGAGTTTGGATTACGTCAGTCCGTCCATAACCTCTCTGATGGGTTATCAGGCGAGCGAGGTGGTCGGCAGACCTCTGACCGACTACCTGACGTCCGACTCCCTCGATAGCGTTCTTGCAGCAACGGGCAATCCGTCGACCGGAACGGCGGACACGAAACTTCCCGGGGCCCTGGAGCTTGAACTCGTGCGAAAGGACGGCTCGCGTTTCTGGGCGGAGATCAACATGGGGGCCATCCGTTCGGAGAGCGGGCGCAATGGGGGGTTTCTGGGGATCGCAAGGGATATCACCGAGAGGAAGCAGGCCGAGGCGGACAAACGGAAACTCGAGGAGAGGCTTCAGCGGGCGGAGCGGATGGAAGCCATCGGCACTCTGGCCGGCGGCGTGGCGCACGACCTGAACAACGTCCTCTCGGGCGTTGTCGGTTTCCCGGAACTGCTGCTGCTGGACTTGCCGGAATCCAGCCCGCTTCGGGAGCCGCTCGAGATTATCATGAAATCAGGCCGAAAGGCCTCGGCCATCGTTCAGGATCTGCTCACGCTCGCCCGACGCGGCGTCATGGTTCGAAAACGGGTCAATCTCAACGATATCGTTACCGACTATCTCGAAAGCCCGGAGCATCACAAACTCCTCTCTTTCCATCCCGGAGCCGTGGTGGAAACCGACCTTTCGCAACCCCTTCCCGATATCTCCGGATCTCCGGTCCACCTCTTCAAGATGCTGATGAACCTTGTCTCCAATGCCGCGGAGGCCATACCGTCAGAGGGGCGAATCCGCCTCACCACGGGGAGCCGGAAGGTTGAACGCTCGTTGCCGGGCTACGACAAAATCACCGCGGGGAATTACGTGGTATTGACGGTGTCGGACACGGGCATCGGCATTCCCCAGCGGGATCTGAAACGGATTTTCGAACCCTTTTATACCAAGAAAGTCATGGGGCGAAGCGGCACCGGTCTTGGAATGGCAGTGGTCTGGGGAACGGTAAAAGACCACAAGGGGCATATCGATGTCCGCTCCAAGGAAGGCGTTTTTACCGAATTCACGGTCTATCTGCCGGCAGAGGCGACGACGAGGCCGGACACGGCCTCCAGCGAAACCTCACCGGATATTCTCGGCCATGGGGAAACCGTACTGATCGTGGACGACATCGAGGAACAGCGGCAACTGGCCGGAAAGATGCTGGCGCGCCTGGGGTATTCCGTGGACACCGTTTCCAGCGGCGAGGCGGCCGTCGCCTACGTGGAAGACGGCTCACCCGACCTGGTCATCCTCGACATGCTGATGTATCCCGGAATCGACGGACTTGAAACCTATCTGCGCATCCTCCAACGGCACCCGGGACAGAAAGCCATCATTACCAGCGGTTTTTCGGCGACGGACCGCGTTCAGGAAGCGTTGGACCGGGGAGCTGGAGCCTATCTTCGAAAACCCTACCGACTGGAAGAGCTTGGAAAGGCCGTCAAGAAGGCGCTGTCGGCCGCCAGTGCCAGACCTCGACCCGAATAGCAGAGCAACATAGAGATGATTCGACTGACCTCCTCGGCGCCGGCCAATATTCGAACGGATCTCCTCCTGATTCCGGTCTGGCAGGATCCAACCGGGCACTGGAATGTCCGGTTGGCCGAATGGGTGCAAAAGGCCGTCGGCTATTCCGAGTTCTCGGGCAAGGAGGGAGAATCCCTTCTGCATTACGAGTGGGAGGGAGCCGCGGCCCCGAGGGTGATGTTCTACGGGCTGGGCAGACCGGATTGCGGTGCCCTGGAAAAGCTTCGGCAGGCCGCCGGGGACGGGGTCGGGCAGGCAGTGAAGCTCAAGCTTTCCCGATTGGCCATCGTGACCCCGGAAATAGACGCCCTCGATCATCCCGAATCCGAAATCGTGGAAGCCCTGTCGGAAGGCGCTGTTTTGGCCGTGCCCGTGCCCAACCGCTACAAGAACGACGCCGATCGGAACGTCTCCCCCGGGTCCATCCAGATCGTCATCCCTTCCTCGAAACCCTCCCGCCACAAGCAGGTGTTGAGGCGCGTCGAGTCCATCGGCGCCGCCACCTTGATCGCCAGGCAGTGGGTCAACACCCCTTCCAACGACAAGCGGCCGGAATCCTTCGCGCAAGAAGTCGCGAAGAAGGCATCGAAGGCGGAGCTGAGGGTCGAAGTCATCAAAGGACGACAACTGCAAAGGCTCAATATGGGCGCTCTCATGGCGGTAGGCGCCGGCAGCGGCAGCCGACCCGCTCTGGTCGTCCTGGAGCACACCCCGCGCGAATCCGCCGGAACCGTCGTACTCGTCGGAAAGGGAATCACCTTTGACACCGGGGGCTACAATATCAAGGCCTCCGGTTCGATGGAATCCATGAAGGTGGACATGGCCGGCGCCGCGGCTGTCGCCGCCACGTTGATCGCCTCCGCGTCGCTCGACTTGGGATTTCGTCTGATCGGCGTCCTCCCGTTGGCAGAGAATATGGTATCGGGAGACGCTTACCGCCCCGGCGACGTTATCCAGATCTATGGGGGGAAAACAGTGGAGATCGGCAACACCGACGCGGAGGGCCGTCTGATCCTGGCCGACGCGCTGGCCTATTCCTCCAGGCAATTTCAGCCTGACGTGATGATCGACCTGGCAACGCTGACCGGTGCCTGCGTCGTTGCACTCGGAGAATCCCTGGCAGGAGTGTTTTCACCGGATGCGGAGCTGAGTGCGCAATTGCAGGCGGCGGGGGAAAGGGTTCATGAACGATGCTGGCCCCTGCCGTTGCCCGAAGATTACCGGAGCCTGCTCAAAAGCGAGATTGCCGACCTGCGGAACATTGGACCGAATCGTTGGGGGGGCGCCATAGTTGCCGCCCTGTTTCTATCCGAATTCACGGGCGATGCCCGCTGGGCCCACATCGACATCGCCGGACCCGCGGAAGCGAAAAAACCCACCGCTTACTGCGGCGCTGGGGGCACAGGTTTCGGCGTCCGCCTTCTCTGCCGATTTCTTTCCAGCCTCAGATTCGACAAATAACAGGGTTCGTCTAAGGATAACTCTTGGGTCCGAACGGCACGGGACTGCTTTCCTCCTCGATCGGATATGGATCGGAGGGATCGTCCGACGGCGCCGATTCGGAATCGGCATCGATCGCCCCATTCGATTCGGACGGAGGCGATGCCGCCCGCGGGTGCGAAGCCTCGCTCAGGTTCCGATGCCGGTCGACAAAGGAGTGGGGCATCCTGGACCGGGTCTTCAGAAGCCGGTCCGGGATCCAGACTTCGTCGCCGACGGCGATCCGCGCATCCGACCGGCCGGGCGTCGCCGCGACGATCGTCTTCCAATTCAGATAAGAGCCTGTATACCATTTGGAGATAATGGACAGCGTCTCCCCGGGCCACTGGACATGGTGAACCAGATGGCTGGGATTGTGGACGGGAACTCTGGGCTGGGCACGAACCTGCGCGGCAGGCCTGGACTGGATGTCGGGAGGCGCAATGCGAGGCTTGAGCATCGAGCATCCTGCCATCACCAACGCCAAAAGGATCATCGCCACCCATTCGGCCGCATAATGCCAGGGCCTTTTCATTTCTGCTCCTGCCATTTGCCCCTCAGGCGGTAGAGGTATTCGATCGCACGGACATTGTGGGGATTGTATTGAACCGCCAGTTCCAGCTGCCGGATGGCCGACTGCAGTTTGCCTAGCCGATCCTGAACAATAGCCAGGTTGAACAGCGCCTCATCCAGATAGGGCGGCGCCATTTCGACCGTCTGAACGTAGTATTGCTCCGCCTTCTCAAAATCGCCGGACTCTGCATGGGCGTATGCCAGATTGAATACCGCGTTGTAGAGACCGGGGTCCTTCTCCAGAACGCCCGTGAACATCTCAATGGCCCTCGGGTAGTCCTTGAGCCGCATGCAGGCCAATCCCAGGTGGAACATCACCCGCGGATCGCCCGGTTTGCGCTCGAGGGCTTCTTCCAGCAGTTCCCTGGCCCCCGAAGGATCCGTCTCGGCGAGAGCCGCGACCTGCTCCGGAAGAGCGTCATCTCCTTGCGAATCGGCAGCGCCCCGGGCATCGGACATCCGCACCGCCCCGGGCGATTCCGGGGAGGGTTCAATCGTTACCGTGTAGGCGCTCTGACCGGGAACCTCAATGCCGGCGCCGGACCATGGGGATCGAAAAAACCAGGCGCCCATTCCGGCCAGCAGGCACAACACCAGCGAGACAGGGATCAGCCATCTCCCGGGAAGTTGGAACCTCCTGTTCTCGGACGGGCGGGCAACCAGGGTTGCCGTGGCCCCGGACGCCGGCGGTCCGCCCGGCACCGGAGTCCCCTGCGAGGGCATCATCCCTCTGAGCGCCAGTTCCTCTGCCTTCATTTCCGCTTTGAACAGGCCGCGAACGAAGCGGCCGAGCTGGCGGGTATCCGAGGGTGCCGGCAGTTCAGCGATGCATGCCTCGACATCGGAAAGCATCCGGCCGCAATCCGGATACCGGTCCTCCGGATTTTTGGTCAACGCCCGGTGAATGATGGGAAAAAGACTGTCGGGAAGCCCGCTGGTCAAGGATTCCGGTGGGACGTACCGCGCGTTTCGAACCTGGTCCAGGATTTCGAGCGGCTCCCCTTCGAACATTCTCCTTCCGGTCACGAGTTCATACAACAGGATCCCCAGGGCAAAAATGTCCGATCGCCGATCCACCGGCCCGCCCGTTGCCTGCTCCGGCGACATGTAGGCGGCCTTTCCCTTGATGACGCCGGACTGGGTGCAGGTGCTTCGCCCCGCAGCTTTGGCCACACCGAAGTCAAGGATTTTTACCAGGCCCGAATAGGTGATGAATATGTTCTGCGGGCTGATGTCACGGTGAACGATGTGAAGAGGCTCACCCTTGTAGCCGCGCAGGTTGTGGGCATACTCGAGACCGGAGCAGACGCGGGCTACGATATGCAGGATGTAGTCGAGGCCGATCGGAACACCCGTCCGGGAGCATCGGTCCGTGATGAAACGCAGGTCCTTGCCGAAGAGGTATTCCATTGCCATGAAATACCGGTCGCCCATGCAGCCAAAATCATAGATCTGAACGATATTCTCGTGCTGGAGATAAGCGGCCAGCTTGGCCTCGTCGATAAAAGCCTCGACCACTTCCGGTTGTGCGGAGAACTGCGGCAGGATGCACTTGATGGCGACAAGTTTCTCGAAACCCTGGTCACCGGTGATCTTCCCCCGATACAATTCAGCCATGCCGCCGACAGCGGCTCGCTCCAGCAGCTGGTATTTTCCGAACGGGGAAGCGTTGGTCATGCTTTTCCGAGTGATGCGGTTAATCCGACTTTTTAAATTTTTTGAGTTTATCAGAGGGGTTAAGATCAGTCAAGTCGATGTGTATCCTGCTGAGAGGACTCTGTCGTGCCGACAGCCCGCGGATAAAGCCTGCCCGTCATTGACGAGGCAACGCCTCCTGACGGTTTCTCTTCAGCGCTTCCAATATGCGGCTGGCCTCGGCGATGCCATCGGCCGCTTTCGGATGATCCGGATTCAGGGTCAAGGCGGTTTCCCACTCACGAATGGCGAGTTCGAGTTCCTCCTTGACAAAGTACTTGACCCCAAGCCGGTAATGATCTTCGGCGAGGTTGATCATCACCCGGCTCAGATCGCTGATGGCCGTCTGTACCCCGGGCCACTCCGCATCGATTTTTTGCAGCATTGCCATGGCCTCCGGGTAACGCTGCTGCTCCCTCAAGCGCTTCGCCTGATCGAACAGGGCCGAGTGGTAAAGGTTGCGGGCCTCGGCATTTCCCGGAGTATCGGCCAGAACATCCTCGAGGGTATCGGCAGCGCTCTGAAAATCACCCTCTTCCAGTTGCTGCTTCACCGCTTCAAGATCATGTTTCACGTGCGGTTTCCGCGGAACCGGCTTCGGTTCCACCACCGGGACCTTCAGAACAGCGCCAACCGGGGGGCTGGCCGATGGATCCAGGTCGTTGTACCGGGCGATCAGCACGGCTTTCCCACGGTCTTTGTAATAGCCCCGGGCGATCGACTGAAGCGTTTCGCCGGGCTTTACGCGATGAATCCGGTACCGATCCCCGTCCATATGCCGGATCAAATGATTCAGGGCGGCTTCATGTTGTGAATTGATCTGCAGTGCTTTCAGGAATTCACCCTGCGCCGCCTTCGCACCTCCGGCCTTCAACGCTGCCAGCCCTTTCTGAAAATGAGCCTCGGAGCGGTCGCGAATCAGGTTCTGAAGGCGTTCGATCTGGCCCGCGGATTCGATGTTTCCGGGTTCGAGGGACCGAATGACCTTCCAGTAAAGCAGGGCCGCCTCGAATTCGCCCTCCTGTTCGAATGCATCGGCATTCTCACGGTATTTCGTGATATCGACCGGCTGGACCTGCCAGACGTTCACAGGCACTTTCTGAAGCGCCACACACCCGGTCTGGGCAAGGACCAGAATCAGCAGGCCCGCTATCTTGAGCGCGCGCGCGGTCATGAAGCGCTGTTCCTTTTGAACACATGGAGCTGCCGCCGAAAGGCCGCGGCATCCTGCGTCGGGGAGACGGCCGTTCTGCCGAGCCGGAACCGGTCGGCGAAAAAGGGGACGGGTTCCGCCTGAAGGGTGAAGGCGGCCTCGTAGCCCGCCTTTTCGGCAAATGCGGCCACCAATGATTTGGCCTCTCCGGATGGGTAGGCGAAAAACCGGCAGGTCCTCCCGATCTGGGTCTCGATGGCAATTCTGGATTGGACGAGCTCCTGCTCGAGGGCGGTCAGGTATCGATCGAATGATTCGCCGACGGCCGTGCGGGACAGTCTTGTCCGGGCCAACCCGCGGCTTTCGACGTTCAAGCCGTTCCGCGACAGGTCATGCAGCTGGCTCCAGCTGAGCCGTCCATCGGTTCCGACCCGCTCCGTCTGGACGAACAGTGCGGCCGGATAACCGAATTGTCTGAGCACCGGATACGCGGTCTTGTAAAAATCGGCTTTTGGATCGTCGAATGTGATGACAACAGTGTGCAACGGCGGCAGCACATCGAAATCCAGGAAGGACATCAACTGCGGAAGTGAAATGACGTGGTATCCCTCCTCCCGAAGGAGCGCCATCTGGCGGCGAAACCCTTCGAGCGCCTTGCGGGCGGCGTCCTCGTCCGACGGCTCCTCCCAACGGTACGCGAGGACCGTGACCACCTGATACCCCTCACGGGTAACTCCCCCCATCCGATACGGGAAGATCGGCACCAGAACCGTCTGGCCGGGCCTGAGATTTTCAGTGCGGTTGAATTCGGAGATCAGCCATCCCTGGGCGGGATCCTTGAGGTACCGAAGGGCGATACTCGAAAAAGTATCCCCGGGCTCCACCGTCACGATATAGAAATCGGTCGGCGGAGTGACCGATCGATAGGGTGCGCAGCTTGCCAGCCAGCAGCTCAAGGCGATGACGGCAAGAACTCGAAACGGGTTGAAGGTCAACATGGCCTCTCGATCGGCTCGGTGTCAGCGTATGGAAAGGACGCGATACGCTGCCACCGGCTCGGAGCGCCCTTTGATCTTTTGCATTGGAAGGACTTCCACCGTGACGAGGCTTTGTACCCCGTCGTATACCGCTTTGGAGATGACGGTATCGCCCGGGCCGGCGACTGCGTTCATCCGGGAGGCCACATTGACCGCATCGCCGATCACGGTGTACTCCATCTTGGTCGCCGAGCCGATATTTCCGGCAACGATAACACCGCTGTGAACGCTGATGCCCACGGACCCGAGAAGATCGTCGCCGCTGCGGCTGCCCTCCCTGAGGTATCGCTGAATTTCCACCGCGGCCATCACGCCCCTGGCCCTGTGGTCGGATCGGTAGATCGGCACGCCGAAAACGCCCAGCACCGCATCTCCGATGAACTTATCCACATACCCGCCGTTTTCAATGATGACCCGGGTCGCGATTTCGAAGTAATCGTTGAGCGCTTCCACCAATTTTTCTGGATCCCTGCCCTCCGAATAAGCGGTGAACCCCCGGATGTCCGCGAAGAGAATGGTGGCCTCGCACAGGCGCCCTTTCAGCCAGACACTTTCCGGGCTCGCCAGGATCATGTCGGCCACTTCCGTCCCGACATATTTCCCGAAGGACTTCTGCATGAGATGATTTCTGAACAGTTCGTTGCTCATCCGGTTGAAGGCCGCGGCCAGGTCTCCGAATTCATCGTTCCTGGCCAGATGTATTCGCTGACGGTAGTTGCCCCTGCGGATTTCCTCGGTGGCGTCAACCAGCCGCGACAGGGGATTCGAAAACCAAAATCCCATGATCAGCGTGATGATCAAGCCGGCGGCCACGATGGGAAGCGTCATCAGTATCAGGGTATGGCGTTCCTTCCGGACAATCGTTTCGATGAAATCGATGGACACACCCACATGGGCGTATCCGACCAGATTGTCCTTGAACTGAACCGGCTTTTCCAGGTTGAGGATCCGGCCGCTCTCCGGCATCCGGTAGTTGAAATACGTCACGTCGCCTTTGCGCTGACGTTCCGTTACCGATGCCAGGGGTTCGTATTGCTTCCCCAGACGGTCCAGATCACTGTGAGCGCGTATGATTCCCTGACGATCGACGATCATGGCGTAGACCAGCCCGTCCACCGTCTGGACATCGTTGATCATGGAATTGAGCTGAAGCTCGTTTCCCTCGAGAAGAGCGATGCGCGCCTCATTGGCGAAGTAGTTGAGGCTGATCATTCCGATCGTCACCGACTGATCGTAAAGCTGCTCCTTCTGCCGGTTCAGGAAAAAATAGCTGACCACGAGGATGGTGATCACCATGAGCATGGCGGCGGTGAAGGTCAACTGAAGCCAGATGGGGAAGCGGGGGCCGCGCCGCACCGGAGCTTCATCATGACGGCGCGCACGGGTGTACTCCGAAGGAATGCTGGGAATCGATTCGCCCGTGTACCCGCAGCGTTTTCGCAGCAGGGTCAGCGCATCGCTTTCTGAAATCCAGCCTTTTTCAACGGCGATCCGGCAGAGCGTCCTGGGGCCCGACTGCGCGCCCGCCGCCCCGGCCATCTCCTCCCGGACCGCCCTCAGCTGATCCTCGTGAATTATGCCCGCGGCCTGCAGGGCATCGCCGAATGCCTTGTCCATTCTTCGAACGGCATCCGTATCGGATCCTCGGTCAAGCATCTGGGGTACTCTCGAACCTCGCTGCATCCTTGATGCAAGTTACCATTTTAAAAATGGATTATGATTATCCGAAGCAACCCGTACTGTCAACGCGGAATGGATTCCGGCTGAGGTCCGGGACAACCGGTTTGCCGCAGAACTCGCGCGAATTTTTTCCCGGGAAGAGGGAAGCCGGGCCGCGAAGCGGAATCGGCCGGCTCATTCCGGGCCGTCGGGAGCCCAGGCTCCCCCGCGATCCGTTCCGGACAACCGGAGACTCAACCGGATATAATCCTCGACGGAAAGGGTCTCGGCCCGACGCAAGGGATCGATGCCTGCTGCGGCAAGGGCCGAGAGAACATCGAGAGCCCCCTCGGAGGATTGAAAACCCGAAAGCGCATTCTTCAACGTTTTCCTCCGCTTGGAGAAAGCGCAGCGGACCACGTCGAACAGCAATTTTTCCTGGGCGGCGTCAAGGCCCCGGCCTTCCCGGAAGACGATGTCGAGAACGGTTGAATCGACGCGAGGTTTCGGAAAAAAACGGGAAGCGTCCACCTCCATCAGCCGGCTCACCCTGGCGCAGTATTGCAGCAGAACCGAAATTCTTCCGTAGTCCTTTCCGCCGGGTCCGGCGGCCAGTCGTTCGGCCAATTCCTTTTGAAACATGAAGACGGCTCGCTTGAACCGGTGTCGATGCTCGATGAGCCGAACGATGACCTGTGTGGAGATATTGTAAGGCAGATTGCCGACGGCCGTCAGCCCCGATTCCCCTTCGAAGGGAAACGCATCCAGGTCGACCCGAAGGACGTCGTTCTGAAGGATATCCACGTTGCCGATGTCCGCAGCCGCCAGCTCGGTCTTCAGGAGTCCCGCCAGGCGGGTGTCTTTCTCAATGGCGTAGATCCGTCGCACCGCCCTGGCCATCGGGAGGGTGAGCGCTCCCAGCCCGGCGCCGATTTCCACCACGACATCCTGGTCCGAGAGGCCGGCCCGCCTGACGATGGCTTCGGCCACCGCCGGATCGGAGAGGAAATTCTGTCCCCACTGTTTCCTTGCCTTCAGGTTCCAGGCTTTGAGCAATGTGCGAGGTGAGGTCATCCGGTTCTCCCGCCTGTTGTTGAAAACGATTTCGTCGACATCTCCGGGGTCCACCCGGGAACCGGCGCCTCCTGTCGCGCGCCCGCCGGGTCTTTCGCTGCAGGTGGCCGCCGAATCCCGATTCGTCGCCCCATCGTGCGGCTTTATTGACTTTACTCAACTGATTAAGTAATTTTTGGGCATCGTGCCCGGATCGTTTGAGAAAATCGGCGTCGAACTTCCTTTCCGCAGTCTGACTCGATGATATCAATCCCAGGGAGGATCCCGCATGTCTGCAAAGAAAAAGGAAAAAAAGGTCAGCTTCGATGCCATGGTTAAATTCTTCATGCATCATTACAGCATCCCCACCCGAAAGGATATCGAGAAGCTGATCGCCAGGATCGACGCCCTGGAAAAAACCGTCAAGGCCTCCTGCGCCAAGGCCCCTGTTTCCCGAAATCGCCGTGGCGCCAGGTCCGGGTCCACCGAAACGGCTTTGGACCAGGTGTTCGACGTGATCAAAAAGTCGAAAAACGGAGCGTCGTTCGCCGACATTCAATCCAAAACGGGCTTTGAAGACAAGAAAATACGAAACGTCATCTTCCGCCTCCACAAACTCGGAAAGATCGCCCGAAAAAGCCGCGGAGTTTACATCGCCGCCAACTGAAAGTACTGCTTATGACCTCACGAGTTCAACCCATCGCCCGGGGCGCCGTCGCAGCCGGGACCGAAATCTCAGGCTTCCGGGTCGAAAAGGTATCCGAGCTGCCCCACATCCAGGCGGTTTTCCATCATCTTCGCCACATCGCCACCGGCGCACGCCACATTCACATTGCCTGCGACGATACGGAAAACACCTTCAGCGTGGCGTTCAAGACCGTACCCGGCGACTCCTCGGGGATCGCCCACATCCTCGAGCACACCGTCCTGTGCGGTTCGAGGCGATTTCCGGTCCGGGACCCATTCTTTTCGATGCTCAAACGGAGCCTCAGCTCGTTCATGAATGCGTTCACGTCGTCGGACTGGACCATGTATCCCTTCTGCACCCCGAACCGGAAGGACTTCTACAACCTGCTGGATGTCTACCTGGATGCCGCATTCTTCCCCAACCTGGACACCCTCAGTTTCAAGCAGGAAGGGTATCGACTGGATTTTCAACCCGCCCCGGACGGCTCCAGCCGGTTGGTGTACAAGGGGGTGGTCTACAACGAAATGAAGGGGGCGATGTCCTCTCCGGATCAGGTGCTGGGTCGATCGCTTCTGGCCGCCATTTATCCGGACACCCCCTATCGTTTCAACTCCGGTGGCGACCCCTCGGTCATCCCGGACCTGACCGTCGAAGGCCTGCGCGCCTTCCACGCCACACACTATCACCCGAGCAACGCCTATTTCTATACCTACGGAAACCTGCCCCTGGAGGACCATCTGGCGGTCATCCAGGAAAGGGTTCTCGGCCGGTTCTCGCGTATCGACCCCGGAACGGTCGTCCCCTCCCAGCCCCGCTGGACGGCCCCCAGGAGCGCGGTCTTCACCTACCCCATCGACGCATCCGAAAACATCGAAAAGAAGAGCCAGGTCTGCGTCAGCTGGCTGACATCCGACATCCGCGACACCTTCGAGGTGCTGGCCCTCACCCTGATCGAACAGATCCTTATCGGCAATGCCGCCTCCCCCCTCCGAAAAGCGCTGATCGACTCGGGGATCGGCTCGGCCCTTTGCGATTCCACCGGCTTCGACGCCGATAACCGGGACACGCTATTCTCTTGCGGCCTCAAGGATGTGGATCCAACGGACGCCGGGAGGATCGAAGCGCTCGTTCTGTCGACCCTGCAAAATCTGGCCGACACCGGCATCGATCCGGAGCTCGTCGACACCGCCCTGCATCAATTCGAATTTCACCGGAAGGAAATCACCAATTCTCCCTACCCGTACGGACTGAAGCTGTTCCTCACCTTCGCCCCCACCTGGTTTCACGACGGCAACCCCGAGCGGATCCTGCAAATCGACCGGGACATCGAAGTCCTTCGGGAGCAGTCCGGCCGGGGGGTGTTCGAGGATCGCCTCCGCCGCTATTTCCTCGACAATCCCCATCGCCTGGTCCTCACCCTGTCCCCCGATCCGGAAAAGAGGCTCAGGGAGGAGGCGGAGACGACCGAACGTCTCAAGGCCATCGAATCCCAGCTGTCCGAAGCGGACATCGCCCGGATCCGGGCCGATGCGGAAAAGCTGCAGTCCATACAGGACGCGGACGAGGACACCTCGGTGCTGCCGACGCTGGAGTTGGAGGATATCCCGCCCTCCGTTCAACGCCTCCAACCCAGTAACCCTCCCGGCAGTGAAGAAACGGCTTGTTATGAGGCCGCCACGAACGGCATTTTCTACCTCACGGGGGCGCTTCCTCTCGGTCGCCTGGAAAAGGACGATCTCCTGCTTCTGCCGTTTCTGTGCCACGCCTTTTCCAGGGCCGGAACCCGTCACAAGGACTTCGCGGAGCTTTCCCGGGCCATCAACCGGTACACCGGCGGACTGGGACTGTCGTTGCAGGCCCGCACACGGTATGACGAGACCGGCAGCCCCATGCCGCTGATCACCCTCGGCGGCAAATGCCTCTCCCGTTACCGCGGTCCCCTGTTCGACCTGTTGCAGGAGCTGTTTCTCGAAGCGGATTTCACGGATATCGAGCGGATCCGCCAGCTCGCCCTCGAATACCGCGCCGGAATGGAAACGATGGTGATCCAGGGCGGACATCGGTTCGCCATGTCTCTTTCCGCGCGGAAGCTGACGGCGACCGCCCATATCAGCGAAAACTGGTACGGCGTTCACCAGCTTCGGTTTCTGAAATCGGAGACTCGGGATCTCTCGACCGGGCGGCTGGAGGCCCTCTCCAGGCGGCTGGCCCAACTACGCGCCCGGCTCCTCGGCCGCAACGGGCTTCAGTTGGCCGCTGTCGGCCACGAAAACGATATTCGGGAGGCCCTGGAGCGGATATCCGGCCTCAAGGCGTCCCTCACAGACCAGACGATCGAGCCGGAGTCCTTCGAGGCGCCCTCCGCCGGGTTGCCCGGCCGGGAGGCCTGGACAACGACAACGTCGGTGTCCTTCGTCGCCCAGTCGTTCCGTGTCGCTTCCTACCGCCACGCGGACGCGCCGGCCCTCGCGGTCATGGCCAGGCTCATGCGATCTCTCTATCTGCACAGGGAAATCCGTGAAAAAGGCGGCGCTTACGGGGGATTCTCCCTCTACAATCCCGAAGACGGCCTTTTCACGTTCGGTTCCTACCGGGACCCCCATGTGGTCGCCACTCTCAGAGCCTACGACCGGGCGGCGGATTTTATCCGGACGGGCGCCTTCGACAAGGGCGACATCAAGGAAGCCGTTCTGCAGGTGTGCTCGGATATCGACAAGCCGGATCCGCCGGGTCCCCAGGCCAGGAAGGCATTTTTCCGGAGAGTGGTCGGCCTTTCCGACGACATGAGAGACGAGTTCAAGCGCAGGCTGCTGAGGTTGAACGAGACCGACATCCGGCAGGCGGCGGACCGCCACTTCCGGGATCTCGGCCGTCGCTCATCCGTCGCGGTGATCACCTCGAAGGAAAAGCTGGAAGCCGCCAATCGGGAACTCGGCGCCGACGGGCTGGCGGCATTCGAGATCTGACAGAAATCCCGCCGGTTCCCTCCCCACCCACTGCCCCTCACGGGACGGCAGTGTCGTGGGCATGGGGTTTGTGGATCGGCGGATTCGGTGTCGTTGCTGATGCCGAAAGCGATCGCTTCCGATCCCAATTTCGACCAGGACGTGAGCAGGAGCTTTTCGGGTTTTCGTACCCGTACGCGCACTCGTTCTCGTACTCGGCTGTTCTCTAGTTGTTTGGTGGCAGGTAGTCCCGGGTCACTCCCGGTCAGCGGCGGGTTCCGCCAATACGGATCGAAGCGCGGCTGCGTATTTGTCCGGAAGCTTTCCGGACCGAACCGCCAGGTCCACGGTGCAGAGGCCGAGCGCCCGGTAAACAGGGAGCGTGCCCGGCATTTGGCGGGCCAGTGCCGTTACGTGGCTCCGGACCGTTTCCACATCCCCCCGCGCCACGGGACCCGTCAGCGCCAGTTCGGCCCCTGTGTGCTCGACATTCGTGAGCGTGCCGCGGATCAGGGGCGAGAGGGCCCGAACCGTCTCCCGAGGGGGAAGTCCGACCGTTTCGAGCAGCCGATAGGCCTGGTCCAGCAGGGTTACCAGGTAGTTGGAGGCTACAACGGCGGCCGCGTGATAGAGGACCTTGTCTTCCGTCCGGATCGGGATGGCCGTGGCGTTGAGGTCGCCCGCGATTCGCGTCCCCACCGACACCGCCGCCGGGTCTCCCTCGACGGAGAATACCGCTCCGCGAAACGGATCCTCGACGCCGCCCCGCGAAGCAATGCTTTTGAGGGGATGCAGCGACCCGACGGAACAGCCGGATCGACGCGCCGACGCAAGAATGGACGACGGCTGGGATCCACTGCAATGCAGCACGATTGCGCCCCTCGGGAAGCCGAGCCCCCCCGTGATGGCATCGCAGACCGATTCGATGACGTCATCGGGCGGCGTCAGAAAAACGAGACCCGCGCCCGCGCAGGCATCGACGGCGCTGATATAGGCCGTCCCGCCGCCGGCGGCGTCGACGGCCATCCGGGCCGATGCGGGGGAACGGCTGAAAAATCCGGCGGGAGGATAGCCCGCGGCGGCCAGTGCTGCGGCCAGCGTGCATCCCATCCGTCCGCAGCCGACTATGGAGAAGGCAGGTTTCATGGCTCACCCTTTCCCGGTTGGCGGGGGCGCTTCAAGGTCTTCAGAACAGGGCCCCGGCGGACACGGCGTTCTGGGTATGGCCGATTCGCCGGGGGGACCGGGTCCCAAGGTCCCACTGCCTGATATCCGAATCCCGTCTGAAAGTCCACCGCCCATCCCCGTTCGGCGGCCACAATCCTGTTGACTTGTCCGACATCGATACGATAGACAAACTAATTTTTATCGGCATTCAGCAAGGGAAGTTCCGGTCAGCGATCGGGATCCATATTCTCATGATACAGCTCATCAGAGGTTTCAGAGACATTCTGCCCGGAGACGTGGAACTCTGGCAATACGTGGAACAAACCGCGGTGGAGCTATTTTCCCGGTTCGGGTTCCGCGAGATACGGCCGCCGATTCTGGAGAAGACCGAGCTCTTCGCCCGCAGCATCGGAGAGAGCACCGACATCGTCGAAAAGGAGATGTACACCTTCCCGGATCGCGGCGGCGACCTGCTCACCATGCGGCCGGAGGCCACCGCCTGCGTGGTGCGCTCCTATATCCAACACGGGATGCACGCCCGGAACCCCGTCCAGAAGCTCTACACCATAGGGCCCATGTTCCGGAGGGAGCGGCCGCAGAAAGGGCGATATCGGCAGTTCTACCAGATCAACGCGGAGGTCTTCGGGGTGGCCGCTCCGCAGATCGACGCCCAGCTCATCCTGATGCTGGTCGAAATGCTCTCCCGGCTTTCGGTCCGGGATGCATCGGCGCATATCAACTCCCTGGGATGCCCGGAATGCCGGCCTGCCTACCGGGAAGCGCTGGTGGCGTTTCTGCATGGGAAAAAGCAGGATCTTTGCAGCGATTGCCGCCGCCGGACCGACACCAACCCCATGCGGGTCCTGGACTGCAAGGTGCCGTCGTGCCAGGAAGCCCTTGCCGGGGCACCGGCCCTTCGCGACTTTCTCTGCGGCGACTGCCGGGTTCATTTCGACACGGTCAAACGAATCCTCGATCGCTTCGACGTCGACTACACGGAGAACGACCGGCTCGTTCGGGGCCTCGACTACTACACCCGCACCACTTTCGAAATTCAGACGCAGGCACTGGGCGCCCAGAGCGCCGTATGCGGCGGGGGGCGATACGACGGGCTCATCAAGGCGCTCGGAGGGCCGGACACCCCCGCGATCGGCTTCGCCATCGGCCTTGACCGGCTGGTGGAGATCGTGGGCATGCAACGCGAGCGCCTCGAACCGGTCCCGGACGTGTTCATCGCCGCTCTCGGCGAGACCGCCCTTGCGCGGGCCTTCGACTGGATGATGCAGCTGTGTCGAAAAGGCGTCCGCGCGGAGATAGACTACAACGGCAGAAGCCTCAAAAGCCAGATGAAGCTCGCGGATCGGATGGGTGCCCGTACCGTGCTGATCGTCGGGGAGAAGGAGCTTGCCGAAGGGGCCTGCCCCTTGCGAAATATGGCGGCCAAGACGCAGGACGACATCCCCGTGGACCGGATGGTGGAAGAACTCGAACGCCGGCTTCGGATCGGCCCTGGTTGAAAAGGATCGAACGGTTGTTCGCAACCGTCATGGCTGGAGGATATCGAATTTGACTGCAGATGCGCTGGGAGAAATGCGTCGGACCCATTCCTGCTGCGAGCTCGCAACCGGGGATGTGGGCAGGGAGGTGGTTCTCATGGGATGGGTGCAGCGCCGCCGGGATCACGGCGGCGTGATTTTCGTGGACCTGCGCGACCGGGAAGGGATCACCCAGGTGGTCTTCAATCCTGAGTTCAATGCCGCCGTCCACGACAAGGCACAAGCCATCCGGAACGAGTACGTGATCGGCGTTCGGGGAGTGGTGCAGCCGCGGCCCGAAGGCATGGTCAACCCGAAGCTCAAAACGGGCGGCATCGAAGTCATGGTCAGCGAACTCAAGATCCTGAACCACGCCAAGACGCCGCCGTTCATGATCGAAGACGGCGTCGACGCCTCGGAGACGATCCGCCTGAAGCATCGCCACCTGGATCTCCGCCGGCCCGAAATTCAGAAGAATCTGCTGCTTCGCCACCGGGCGGCGGCCGCGGCCCGAAACTATCTCAACACGGGCGGATTCGTGGACATCGAGACCCCGGTGCTGACCCGAAGCACGCCGGAAGGCGCACGGGACTATCTCGTTCCCAGCCGCGTCAACCCGGGAAGCTTCTATGCGCTGCCCCAGTCGCCCCAGCTCTTCAAGCAGCTCCTGATGATCTCGGGCTTCGACCGCTACTACCAGATCGTCAAGTGCTTCAGGGACGAGGACCTGCGGGCGGACCGTCAGCCCGAATTCACCCAGATCGACATCGAGATGTCCTTCGTCGGCGAGGAGGATGTCATGACGATGGCGGAAGGGCTCATGGCCGCGGTTTTCAGAGCGGTCCACGACATCGAACTGCCCCGGCCCTTCGCGCGACTGTCCTACGAGGAAGCGGTCGACCGCTTCGGGCTGGACAAGCCGGACATCCGCTTCGGCTTGGAGCTGAAGGAGGTTTCGGACATCGTCGGAGGCTCCGGATTCAAGGTGTTCGCGACCGCGGTGGAAAAGGGCGGCATCGTCAAGGCCCTCAACGCCAAGGGATGCGCGGATTTTTCGCGCAAGGAGATCGACGACCTCACCGATTTCGTCGCGGTCTACCGGGCCAAGGGCATGGCCTGGATCAAGGTGAAGCCCGACGGCGAATGGCAGTCGCCCATCGCCAAGTTCTTCACGGATGCGGAGCGCGCCGCCCTGGCCCAGCGTCTCGACATGGCACCGGGCGACATCATCTTTTTCCTGGCCGACCAGCCCCGCATCGTCAACGACGGGCTGGGATACCTGAGAAACCACCTGGGCCGCAAACTGGCTTTGATCGACGACAGCCGGTACGCATTTGTCTGGGTGACCCATTTCCCGATGATGGAATACGACGAAAACGAAAAGCGATTCCAGGCGCTGCACCATCCCTTCACCGCCCCGCTCGAGGAGGACGTGGAATCGCTCGCAGGCGACCCGTTGGCCGTGAAAAGCCGGGCGTACGACCTGGTTCTGAACGGCTCGGAGATCGGCGGCGGCAGCATCCGCATCCACGATCCGGCCGTCCAGCGGCGGGTGTTCGAAGCGCTGGGCATGAGCGACGAGGAATACGAGGAAAAGTTCGGATTCCTGCTGTCCGCGCTGGAGTCGGGCGCTCCGCCCCACGGCGGGATCGCATTCGGCCTCGACCGCCTGGCGGCCATTCTCTGCGGCACCCAGTCGATCCGGGACGTCATCGCGTTCCCCAAAACCCAGAAGGCGGCTTGTCTTCTCACCAACGCGCCGTCGGAAACCGCCAAGGCCCAGTTGGACGAGCTGTGCATCCGGGTCCGGAAGGTGGAGGCGGCATCCGAAAAATGATATTGACAACACCGCCGAAACTTACTAAAAGGCCAGTTCTCGGTTCCCTCGTGGCGGGTTGAAGCAGCAGACTGCCCGCCAGCCGAAGAGCCGGCAGGCACACCGCCTGTAGAAGTCACCTATCATTCCCCAGTAGCTCAGTTGGCAGAGCAAGTGGCTGTTAACCACTGGGTCCGCGGTTCGAGTCCGTGCTGGGGAGCCAGAAATAAATCCGCTAACCACAGTGGATTTTGTTTAACGCGAGGCCCTTGGAATGAATTTCCGAGGGCCTCGTTGTTTTTGCCCAAATATCGGCAATCTATGCTTTCTTGAATGCGCCGGGAATTTCTCCTTTCAAAAGCTCTATCCGGAAATCCCGGACGGAACCATCGTCTTTCCTACCGTTCGACAAACGTTCTCCTCCGAAATTCTCCCTTTCTCCGTTTCTCCGCAGAAGAAATTTAACAGACCTCTTGCATCTGAACTTCCGACACTTTCGAACCCCTGACGGTATGTAAGCGTCACGGTCGAATGGAACACTCATGCAATCATCGATGGAGATGTTTCTGAGAGGTCTTTCCACGATCGCCCACATTGCCAAGTTTTGCATAAGGAGATCGGGATGCGGAAAGAAAAACAGGTTCATCCGGCATAAGCGTACTTAGGGGTTGAAAAAAAGTGGACAATCAGGT
>JBMNCP010000046.1:0-2604 GCA_049366795.1 Desulfobacterales bacterium | reverse complement strand
CGAAGCCGGCACGCGGGTATTGCCGGGGACGCCGGTGAACCTGGTGGTGGAAGCGGAGTCGGAGATCGTTCCTCCGATCGTGGGGATGAATCTGGATCCAGCCAACCAGAGTTTGAGCCAACGCCAACTCCGGCTGGGTCAGGTCCGGGAAGAGTTGCGGGAAAACGTTCGCGGCGGTGAAGTCCTGAACCAGTCTCCGGGACCCGGCCAACGGGTGGCGCCGTCGACGACGGTGTCCGTCACCGTACCCGGTTGTCGGGTGCCGAATCTATATGGAATGTCAACGAGAACTGCTATGCCGGCGCTCGGCGGCTGCGGACTGGGGATCGGACGCGTTTCCGAGGTTGAATCCAATCAGGCGCCACAGGGAACGATCATCGGCCAGCAGCCTCCCCCCGGAACTCTGGTCAGGAAAGGAGCGATTCGGAGGTGTGAGGGCAGAGGAGGATGGTCGTCATCAGACCGGGTTCACGGGTTTTTCCAGGTCTTCGGCCGGGGCCTCGAGGCTCTCCTTTCGTTCGGAGGTTTCCGAAGGTGCTGGGATCTGTTGAAACCGCTGCTGGAAGAATTCCTTGGGCAGGTCCACGATGAACTTCCGGGTGGCGTAGTGGATGCCCTTTTTCATCAGGGCCGCGGTGATCCGGCGGTAGGCTTCCCTGCGGATGACGAAGTGGGCGCCAGGACGGGCCGTGAACTTGACGCGGATGGTCATGATCGAGTCGCCGATCTCCCGCACCCCCTGGGACTTGAGCGGGCGGATGAAGTCCGGGGCAAATTCCTTCTCCTCCAGCATGCCCTGGCCCACCTTCTTGATGATCCGCCGCACCAGATCGATGTCGGTATCGTAGGGGAACTCCAGGTTGAACTTCACAACAATGCCCCCCCGTATCGAGTTGGTGACCTGCTTGATGTCGCCGTAGGGCACGAACTGGAGCATGCCCCGGTGGTGCCGGAGCTTCACCAGCCGGAGGGTCAACTCCTCCACCGTGCCCGATACGCTGCCGAGTTCCACGTATTCTCCGACCCGGAATGCATCGTCCAGGAGAAAGAAAATACCGGAGAGAATGTCCCGCACCAGGCGCTGGGCCCCGAACCCGATGGCAAGCCCAACAACGCCAGCGCCGGCCAGCAGCGGGCCGATGTCGACGCCGATGGCCGAAAGGGAGATCAGAGTCACCATGATCACCAGCACCGTGGCCAGCGTTTTCCGGAACAGCGGCATCAGGGTGTAGAACCGGTTTTGGGTGGCCGCATGCCCCCACTCGTCCTCCTCCTTCTCCGGGCTTTCGGGCTCGGCGGCTTTCATGGACTTGAGGATCCGGCGGTCGATGGCACGGCTGCACCAGATCCAGACCAGGTAGGCTGCCAGTATGGTAACGAAGACGTTGAATGCGGCTCCGGCCAGCGTCCCGGCAAAGGTGAGACCGACCCCCCAGACGTCCAAAAACCAGAAGGCAACGGCCAGTAAGACGATCAGGCGGGTCCCTTTTTTGACGAGCGCCACATACGGGCTTTCCGAGGCGGTCCCTTCCGGAAGGTCGTCCTCAGGCTTCCCGAAGATGTTTTTGGGTTTTGGGATGGGCGAGGGTTGCCGGAAGCTCTCGATCACCGCATTGACGAGCCACTGGCCCAGGCGGTCAACGCCCAGGTAGATCGGCACAATCCGCAGGCTCAGGATGAAGGCCCCTTTCACCTCGCGCCGCAGGACCGCAAACACCATGAACCCGAAAAGCCAGATGACAAAGAGATAGGCCGTTGCGAAGGCGTGCCATGACTTCGCAAACTGGTGGACGAGGCTTTTGGGATCGGGTTGGCTTCCGCGGATGGCCCCGGCGACTGCCCCGCGGTTGGACCAGATCAGATAGGCCATCAGCATGAGGAGAAGGGTTCCGAATCCCATGACGACGGTTCGCCAGGAGTCCACGGGCATCCGGCCGACTTTCAGCAGGCCGGAAACGGCTCTCGCAAAAGCGATACAGCCCGACAACCCGCACGATCCATCGATGAAGGTAGGAGGCGGTCGAGTCGCTCAGGGAAACGAGCCGCCAGTCGCGGTTTTCCGGCGACAGCATCAGTCGGGATACGATCGAGGCAAGGCGGGTCACCGTGACGGCCCACAAGGTTGCAAGCATCAACACACGAGGGTTGGGTCGGCCCTCTCCCAGTATCAAAAGGAAAAGGAGCGCCGTGGTAACGGCGAAAATGAACAGTCCGAAACACTTGGGTAGGGCCAAAAGAATGCCTCCGCCCAGCCGCCGCCACCCGTTCTCAAGAAGCACTTCGGATCGGGCGCCCGAAACCCTTGAACCATCGGGCGGACCACCTTTCCAATCCGTATCCGATGCCGAAGCAGGGGAGGAGCATCAGAACTGCCCACGACACGGAACCGGCGCATATTCACCTCCACGGCCCAAAGGGAAAATTCCAGGATACGGTCATCTTGCCTTCCCGAAAGGTCGGAAAAGGCTCTCCAATTTCGCACCGGACCCCCTGGGTTTCAGGCGGGCGATTCGCAGGCGGGTGAGGAAGGAGTGGATAGTTCGAAATTATGGATCATCTCCGAGTTAGTTGAAGCAAATGTTGGGAAAACGAGCGCTCACAAAT
>JBMNCP010000045.1:0-205330 GCA_049366795.1 Desulfobacterales bacterium | reverse complement strand
TTCTATCCATTCTACCCCCTCCCCTTGATCCCCTCCCACCAGGGGTGGGGAAAGTAGGGAGACAGCAAGTCCCACCATGAAGATCATGAAGGACATGAAGGCAGAAAAACAGCGCTTTGCTCTTTCATGGTAGAAAAAAGAACACCCGCACCCGTCGCACTTTCCCTTGCGCCAAAGCCGCGGTCTTCGTACTCGTACTCAGTCCCGCAAGGGACGGTACTCGTTCTCGTACTCGAAATCCCAAAGGGATCAACAAAAACAACAGAAAAAAACCGAGTACGAGAACGAGTACGCGTACGAGTACGAAAACCTGAAAAACGCCTGCCCGCCTCCAGATCGAAATCGGGATCGGGATCGAAATCGAAATCGAAATCGAAATCGAAATCGAATACCTTCGACACCATCTCTTGTTCAGGAAAGCCGGAAAAAAGGTATCAAATGGGTTTCATACCCTCAGAGCCACCGCTTCCGCCTGAAATACAGCAGAAACCCCAGCGCGATGCCTGCCATCAGAGCCAGCGCCGCCGGGTAGGCCCATGGGAGGTCCAGCTCCGGCATGTATTTGAAATTCATCCCATAAACGCCGGCAATGAAGGTCATCGGGATAAAGACCGTTGCGATGATGGTGAGGACCTTCATCACCTCGTTCATTCTGATGCTGAGTTGGGAAAGGTATAGGTCCTGCAGCCCGGCGAGGAGATCCAGGAGCGATTCCACGATTTCAAGGGACTGAACCGCATGATCGTAAATGTCGGAGATGTAGATGCGGCTTGCCGGCATGATGACGGCGGATTCTCCTTTCCTGAGCAGCGCCAGCATCGTCCGGAGAGGCCAGATCTGCTTTCTCATGAAGATCATCTCGTGCTTGAGCCGGTGGATGTCGCGCAGAGACCCGGCGTCGGGGTTTTCGGTGACGTCGGCCTCCAGGGTTTCGATCTCGTCCCCGACAGCCTCGATGGCGTGAAAGTAATGGTCGATGACGGCATCCAGAAGCGTGTACGCCAGATAGTCCGGTCCGGCCCCGCGGATTTTCCCGCGGGCGCTTCGCAGCCGCTCCCTCACCGGATCGAATACGTCACCGGCGCCCTCCTGGAAAGATACCAGGAAATCTTTGCCGAAAACGATGCTCACCTGCTCGGCGTTGATCTTTCCAATCGTTCTGTCGAAGACGATCATCTTGATCACGATGTAGACGTAATCGTCGAAGAATTCGATCTTGGGCCGCTGGCCGGCGTTGAGGATGTCCTCCTGGGTGAGGGGATGGATGCCGTAACGGCTGCCGACGGCCCCGATGATGTCCACCTCGTGGAGACCATCGACGTTGAGCCAGGCCTTTTTTCCGTCCGGAGGCGAAGCCAGCGCCGTTTCCAGATCCACCGGCGTCGATTCGGACAGGTCCTGAGAATCATACCGGAACAACGACAGACGAGCCTCTTCCACCCGCTGTTCGCCGATGTGCATCAGCGTCCCCGGAGGAAGACCCGCCTTCCTTGAAATCTTCCTGGCGAATCTGGGCATGTGTCTGCTCCCTGTGAACGGACGGTCCACACGATGGATCAGGTGCTCCGATGGACGATCGTTCGCAGTTGGTTGTGAGCGGTTTTCACGAGCTTCCCGCGCGGGGCGGCTTCTAAGCGCGGAGAGCGCTTTTGGAAAGAAGAACGGGCAGCCGGGCCTTTCCGGCCAGGCTGCCCGACATGATCAGATCCCCTCGAACGGGTATCCTCGGATGGTGGAGACCGCTCAGGTTGCATTTCGGCCTGAGCCGCCATTTGCCCACAGGCGGTGGAGCCTCAGACCAGGCCCTGGTCCAGCATGGCATTGACCACCTTGACGAAGCCGGCGATGTTGGCGCCCATCATGTAGTTGCCCGGATGACCGTATTCCGCGGCGGCATCGAGACAGGTCTGGTGGATGCATTTCATGATCGACCGGAGACGGGAGTCGACCTCCTCCCGCGGCCAGGACAACCGCATGCTGTTCTGGGACATCTCGAGGCCGGAGGTGGCGACGCCTCCGGCGTTGGAGGCCTTGCCGGGCGCGTAGAGCAGCTTGTTGTCGATGAAGATCTCGATGGCCTCGGGAGTGGAGGGCATGTTGGACCCTTCCGAAACCAGCCGGACACCGTTGGCGACCAGGTTTCGTGCGTCTTTTCCGTTGATTTCGTTCTGGGTGGCGCAGGGGAAGGCGCAGTCGGCCTTTTGATTCCACAGGGGATTGTGATCCAGCGTCGCGTCGAGTTCCGTGTAGACGGCCCGGGGATAGGTCTCGACATATTCCTTGATCCGGCCGCGGCGGACATTCTTCAGGCGCTTTAGGAAGGCGAGCTTTTCGGCATCGATCCCCTCCTCGTCGTAGATGCACCCGTTGGAATCCGAAAGCGTCACCGGTCTGGCCCCCAGTTCGATGAGCTTCTCGACCGTGAACTGGGCGACGTTGCCGGCGCCGGAGACCAGGCAGGTCTTGCCCTCCAGCGTCTCGTTCCGGGTGGCGAGCATCTCGGCTGCGAAATACACGACCCCGTAGCCGGTTGCCTCGGGCCGGATCAGGCTTCCGCCCCATCCCAGGCTCTTTCCGGTCAGAACGCCCGTAAATTCGTTCCGGATCCGCTTGTACTGACCGAACAGGAAGCCGATCTCCCGGGCGCCCACGCCGATGTCTCCGGCCGGCACATCCGTGTCCGCGCCGATGTGCCGGCAAAGCTCGGTCATGAAGCTCTGGCAGAACCGCATGACTTCGTTGTCGGATTTTCCTTTGGGGTTGAAGTCGGAGCCGCCCTTGCCGCCGCCCATGGGCAAAGTGGTGAGGGCATTCTTGAAGACCTGCTCGAAGGCAAGGAACTTGAGAATGCTCAGGTTCACCGAAGGATGGAACCTCAGACCCCCTTTGTAGGGGCCGATGGCGCTGTTCATCATGATCCGGTAGCCCCGGTTGACCTGAACCCTGCCCTGATCGTCCATCCAGGGAACCCGAAACAGGATGACGCGCTCCGGTTCGGTAATCCGCTCCAGAACCGCCTGCTGTCGATACTCCGGGTTGCGCTCCAGAACCGGCATGACGGATTCGACGACCTCCTGCACCGCCTGGTGAAACTCCTTCTCCGCCGGGTCCCTTCCCTTGATCACTTTCAGAATGTCCGTCATCGCTTTTCCCCTTCAAGGTAGTTTTCGAATAAGCACATGCAACCCGATCTTCCCTATCACTCCGGACCTGCGCCTTCAAGATGAAACAATCACCGCCAGAGACTGCCGGCCGTCCACCTTGATCACCAGAGGGGGATCGCATCGGACATGACGCACAAAAGGTCCATCCGATTCCACCGGCATGTCCAGGAGCCGCTCCCATTCGAACCAGCCGCCGCCGCCTTCGACAATGGTCAGATAGGGAATGCCCATGGCCGTTATGTTCTGAAAAAAATGGGACCCCTGGGAGGGTTCCGCGTTCAGGATGTCGCCCCGGATTTCCACGATAGCTTCGACGCCCGAGATGTGGTGCCAGCGCACCGGAACGCCCAGCCACGGATCCGAGGAGCCCCATCGGCCGGGTCCCACCAGGAGGTAGGGGCGTCCGGCGGATCTCAGGCGCGCATTGATCCGGCCGATTTCCTCCGCCATCCTGCGCGTGGCGTCCGCCCTGAATGCGTCCGGCTTGACGAAAACGACATCGGAAAGCGCTTCGAATCGGCCGTTTCCCAGTGCGTTGTCGCAATAACACAACGCCGAGCCGATCTCATCTTCGGTGATTTCCACCTGTGTCCGGTCCGCCCCCACCGCCACCGGCCGCAATTGGAGAAACAGGAATTCGCTTCTGGGCAGCTGTTCGGTCCCCAAGTTGACCGCGAATTCCATCTCCACCGGGCTTCCCATTCCCTGGCGACCCAGGTCCAGAAGCTCCTTGAGGATTTCAGGAAGCGGGAAACGGTCATGTTTGAGCACCGAGGCAAAGGTCAGGACCTTGGGACCGGGAAGAAATCCCGAATCCCGGATCCGGTGGTCATCGGGAATGTAGGTGCTGGCCAGGAGGCGAACCGGAAACTCGTCGTCGGCTTCCTCCACCAGGCGCCGAGCGAGGTTGGAGTCCGGATCGTACGCCAGCTTTTCCGGATATCCTTGAATTTTCAGCGCATAAAAATGCTGTTGCGAATTGCCTAGGATATCCTCGACCGTCGAGAACTGCGGAAGTATTTCCGGATATTTCGGACAAAACCGCAGCGCGCGCTCCCCCTCGACGACGGTCTTTCCGATCCCCAGCGCGATCTGGGCAATCCCCTCGCCCGATTTCATCGGGCCCACCGGATAGAAATTATGGGACTGTGCGACCCCGGACAGGGCCGGATAGAAGTGATCGCCGTAGCGCTCGCCCGCCAACTCCTGAATCACCACCGCCATCGCTTCTTCCTGGGGCTGCGAGGCGACGGTGCGGGAGTAGGCTCTCGGGCTCTCCATGTAGGTGGAGGCATAGACCAGTTTCACGGCGTCGACGAGCTGCCGGACCCGAACCTCGGCGTCCGGGTGGTTGTTGGGAATCATGTAGGTCGCGTAAAGCCCGGCATAGGGCTGGAAGTGGGCATCCTCCAGCAGGCTCGAAGAGCGAACCGAAAGCGGGTATCGGACCTGCGAGAGAAAGTGTTGGAGAATTTCCATCAACCATTCGGGCATCCGCCCTTCGAGGAACCGCTCCGCAATCTGCGCGTCGGTCAGGTGTTCGGACGCAAGGGTGGAAAGGTCGTTGTCGCTGATGAAGGACTCGAACCCCTCGGTGGTGATCACGAAGGTCTTGGGAATCCGGACCGTGACCCCGGGGAAAAGTGCGTTCAATCCGGATTGCCGCTGGAGCAGGGCGGCCATGAACGCCAATCCCCTTGCCTTTCCGCCGAGCGAGCCGTGCCCCACCTTGACGAAATCCATGAGATCGGCATCGAAATGCTTTTCGCTGAAGAGGGCGACCACGCCCTTCTGGCGCCATTTCCGGAGTGCATGGAGGCTCGAGACGATGTAGCGGCGAAGCGCCTCGGTGCTCTCGAAGTCGCTGGCGTACACCGCGCGGAAGGTGGAACCGAGCCCGATTTCCGAGCGTCCCATGAGCCAGTTCGAAAAGTGGTTTCGCTCCGCATGATACCACAAGGAGGCATCGGGAATCTCGGCGACCTTCTTCTCGAGATCGCGAAGATCCGATGCCCGATCGATCTCCTTGCCGTCCGGAAGCCGGAAGATGAAGTCTCCAAAACCCAGATGACTGAGGAAGAAGTCGTGAATCTCCGCCAGCAGATTCGGGGAATTCTTGTCCAGGAAGGCGGCCGGGATCTCGGCGGCTCTCGCGGCGTTGGCCGGGTTGGAACTCAACAGAAGCAAAGGCAGATCCTGGAAATCCGAACGGATCCGGGAGAGCAAATCGAAGCCGGCGTCGTTGCAGAGCCGGTCCGCCTTGGGGAGCCGGGTGTCGGAGAGAACACCGAAGACATAGGGCCGGTACCTTTCATAAAGCTGCAGGGCTTCCTCGAAGCTTCGGGCATGAAGAATCTTCGGCCGGGCCCGCATCTTGAGCAACCGGTGCTCCTCGTTGAGTCCGCTGCCCAGCACCACCTGGGTCTGCCGAACGATCTCCTTGTAGATCAGCGGCAGGATCGAGGAGTAATAGGCCGGAGAATCCTCGACGAGTATCAGAACGCGCACCTGGGCCCTTTTCGTGTCCGCCTCCACGTTGAGGCGGTCCTCCACGTTCTTCACGATGGCCAGCAGCAGATCCGAGTTTCCGGTCCAGATGAACGTCTTGTCGATACCGCTGCACAAGCGGTCCTCCGGAAGCATCTGAAGGCTGCGAAGGCTGTTGGCGAGAAGGATCACGGGAAGGTCGGGCCTCACTGCCTTGATGGACCGGCCCAGCGAGCAGGCATCGGTCTCTTCCAGGTAAGGCATGGTGAGAACGAGGTCGAAAGATTTGCCGTAGAGAAGGGAAACGGCATTTTCGGCCGATGCGGTTCGAGTGACCCTGGGAGGATGGCTTAGGTTCAACCCGCTGTACTCATTTATAATTCGAGACGCAAGGCTCCCGTCTTCCTCCATGATGAAGGCATCGTAAGGCGAAGAGACCAGGAGAATTTCCCTGACCTTGATGCGCATCAGTTCATGGTAGATTTTGAAATCCGGGTAGAATTCGCTGAGCGGGTGGCCGGGATCTCCTGCCATGGCGGCGTCCTCCTTCCGCCGGCACCGGCGCCTGACGGGTGACCACCGCAATAGCCCCGGCCTTTCACTTTGTCAACCCGGATTCATGCGCGGAACCGGGCGCATCGCCCGCTTGTGGGATGAGCGGCTCTATGCTAACGAGAAGCATTCAACGGCGGCCGGGCCGGTCTTTTCCTCCGCCACCAGACCGGAGCAGGGGAAAGAGTCGATGTCGTACTCGTCCTCGACACCCGAAGGAACCCATGGAACCAACGGGAAAAATCCGAGTACGAGAACGAGTCCGCGTACGAGTACGACGGCCTGAAACTCTCCCTCCCACCGCCTTATCGAAATCGAAATCGGGATCGGGATCGAAATCGGACTCGGTGTCCGCCCACAGGGGGTGGATTTCGGTTCCGGGCAAGGCCGCAGCGACCGGACGACCGCAGGCGTAGCAGCGCTACGTCGAGGATCGGCCGGGAAGCGAGAACGCCGCACGGGGCCGAAAGACGCCCCCTGTGGACGGACACAGGGAGGGGAATGTGCCGACTGTATCCCAAACCTTCGCAAACGCACTGGCCGACCGGGGAATCCAATACGCCTTCGGTATACCCGGCGGCCCCTGGATACCTTACATGGACGCGATGGAGCGGCGGGGAATCCGATTCATCCTGACCGCGAACGAGGCCAGCGCTGCCTTTATGGCGGACGTCTGCGCCCGGATAACCGGCATCCCGGCCGTCTGCCACGGCACCTTCGGCCCCGGGGCCACCAACCTGGCGACAGGGGTGTGCTCCGCGTTTTTGGACCGGTCTCCGCTGATCGCCGTGACCACCGAACTGGGCGCCGCCATGCGGTCGCGCACCACCCAGATGAACATCGATCACCAGGCCCTGTTCGCTCCCATCACCAAGTGGACCACCCGCCTCTCCCCCGAAACGGTCGCCGAGACCGTCTATCGGGCGGTCGACACCGCCATGGCCGAGGTGCCGGGACCGGTACACATCGGCCATCCCGTGGACATCACGGACCTCCCCTCGGACACGGGGAGCTTCCCGACCGCAGGCCCGGGAAATCCCGCGCCGCCGTCGGACGAAGCCCTCTCCGCGGCGGCCGCGATGCTTCAGAGGGCCCGCAAACCGATTTTCGCCGTGGGGCTCACGGCGGCGCGATTCCGGATGGACGACGCGGTGCGCCGGATCGCCGAGCGGTTCGGAGCGCCCGTCGTCCTCACGCCGATGGCCAAGGGCCTTCTCTCCGAAGACCATCCCGCCTATGCGGGCGTCCTCTTCCATGCGTGCAGCCGCCTGCTCGGCGGCGTGATCGGTCAGGCCGACCTGGTGGTCGGCCTGGGCTACGACCCGGTGGAATTCAACTACGAGTCGTGGTTTCCCGACGCGCCGCTCCTCCACATCGACACGGTTCCGGCGGATATCGACGCGTCGATCCGGCTGGCGGGCGAGTGCGTGGGAGACCTGGCGGTGTCGGCAGCCCGCCTGGCCGACCTGCCGGCCAAGCGGTCCGGGTGGGACCTCGATGACCTGGCCGATCATCGCCGGCGGCTTCAAGCGGCCGTGAGGCCCGGCGGGCCCGGGTTCAGCCCGGACGTCGCCCTGGACATTCTTCGCGGGCTCATGCCCGGGGATGCCGTGATGACCTGCGACGTGGGCGCTCACACCCATCTCATCGGCCAGTTGTGGCGTACCCCGGCCCCGGGTCTCCAGCTCATGACCAACGGCGGGTCCTCCATGGGGTTCGGCATCCCCGCCGCGATTGCCGCCAAACTCTGCCTTCCGGACAGGAAAGTGGCCTGCGTGACGGGAGACGGGGGATTTCTCATGATGGCCGGAGAGCTCGTCACGGCCCGGCGACTGGGGCTTGACGTCCTTTTCGTCGTGCTGGCGGACCGCAGCCTGAGCCTGATCGAAGTCAAGCAGGCATGGCGGGGGTCGAGCGGCCAGAGCTCGATCCTGTACGAGGGCGGACTCATCGAGGCGGACCGCATTTTCGGCGTCCCGGTTCAACGGGCCGACCGGCCCGACGCTTTCCTGGAATCCGTCCGGGCGGCCCTGTCGCTGTCGGGACCGTCGGTCATCGAAGCCGTGGTGGACCGAACCGGCTACCATCATCTGATTTCAAGGAGCTACCGTTGACCCTCAGACGTCTGATCATTTGCGGCTTCGGAAACGTGGGGCGGGCCTTCGCCCGGCTCATCGAAGAAAAAGGCAACCATCTGAGAGACCGCTGGGGCATCGATGCGCGAATCTCGGCGGTCGTGGATGTCGGCGGCGCCGCCGTGGGAGGTGACGCCGGCCTTCCCGGAGGCCGCATGGCCGATTACGTCGAGTCGGGCCGCGCCATCGAGACCTTCGACGGCAAGGGCAGACCGGGCCTGTCGGGCGTGGAGGCCATCGCGTCCGTGCCCGCCGACGTTCTGGTAGAGGCCACCCCGACGAATCTCGTCGACGCCCAGCCCGCCAGAGGGCACATGGAGGCCGCCTTCGCCCGGAAGCTGGACGTGTTGACCGCCAACAAGGCTCCCGTCGTCCTTTTCTACCGCGAAATGCACGATGGCGCCCGACTGGCCGGATGCGGGCTTCACATCAGCGCCGCGACCGCGGCCGCCCTGCCCACCCTGGACGTGGGGAAGCTCTGCACCGCCGGGGCCCGGATCGAATCGATCGAGGGCATTCTCAACGGCACGACCAACTACATCCTCACCCGCATGGCGGAGTCCGGCTGCGATTACCGCCAGGCCCTGTCCGAAGCCCAGGATCTGGGGATCGCCGAAACCGACCCCACTCTGGACGTGGAAGGCCTGGACACCCGGAACAAGATCCTTCTCATCGCCAACCGCCTGATGGGGGAGGCCTTCACCCCTGACGCCGTCAAGACCCGGGGCATCACCACCGTAACGGCCGCCGACATCCGGCAGGCGGAGGCTGAAGGACGCACCCTCAAGCTCATCGGATCCTGCCGGCGCGCAGGCGATGAACTGATGCTCTCGGTGGCGCCGGAAGCCATCGATCGCAACCATCCACTGGCCTCCGTCCGCGGCTCGGAAAAGGGCATAAGCTTTCTCACGGATACCATGGGGCGCATTACGGTCACGGGCGGGCACAGTTCCCCCCGGGGAGCCGCGGCGGCGCTGTTGAAGGACCTGATCCACGCAACCGCCCTGGGCGCCCGCTGACGCACGACGCCGGCCTCCCATTGTTTCAAAAAGGGCTTTACAGCCCTGACCGGGTTCCTTAAGGTGGGGAAAAGTGCTTCGCTCGCCGTCCCCCGCGCCCTATCCCAGCCGAGTTCTCCCTTGCCGGCACTCCTCCGACCCGATACCGTCAGCGAGCATCGCCCATGGCCTCGGTGATCATCCGGCCCGATCCCGGGCAACGGACATCCGTCATGCAGCGGCGGCCTCCATCTTCCGCCGCCCGGCAGACGCCACCTTCCCTGAACCTTCATGCATCACGACAGGAGACGTTATGGAACACCGTTACGACGTCATTATCGTTGGAGCCGGGCTCGCCGGCCTGCGGGCCGCCATCGAGTTGGGCACCGATACCCGCGTGGCCGTGATCAGCAAGGTATTCGCCACCCGTTCCCATTCAGGTGCGGCCCAGGGGGGCATCGGCGCGGCCATCGGCAACGAGGAGGACGACAGCTGGGAATGGCACATGTTCGACACGGTCAAGGGCAGCGACTACCTGGGAGACCAGGACGCAATCGAAATCATGGCAAAGGATGCGCCGCGCGTCATCTACGAACTGGAGCATCTCGGGGTTCCCTTCAACCGCACGGCCGACGGGAAAATCGCCCAGCGGGCCTTCGGAGGACACACCAGAGGATTCGGGAAGGCGCCCGTCAAAAGGGCCTGCTTTGCGGCGGACCGCACCGGCCGCGTCATCCTGGACACGCTCTGGGAGAACAGCCTGCAGCGGGGGATCGACTTCTTCAACGAGTTCGAGATCCTGAGACTGCTCGTCGATGAAGGACGCTGCGGCGGCGTGGCCGCCTATGACATCGCCACCGGCGAGGTTCACACCTTCATCGCCAAGGCCGTGTTGCTGGCGACCGGAGGGGCGGGGAAGATCTACAAGACGACCTCGAACGCCCTCGCGTCGACGGGAGACGGGATGGCCATCGCCTATCGGGCGGGAGCCCCGCTGGAAGACATGGAATTCGTCCAATTTCACCCCACGGGAATCTACAAGCTTGGGATACTGATCAGCGAGGCGGCGCGCGGCGAAGGCGGCATCCTTCTCAACGGCAACGGCGAACGCTTCATGGAAAACTATGCACCGGTCATCAAGGACCTGGCGCCGAGAGACATGGTCTCCAGGTGCATCCTGGAGGAAGTGCGCGCCGGTCGCGGGATCGGCGGCAAGGATTACGTCCACCTGGACCTCACCCACCTGGGGGAAGAGGTCATCGGCCACAAGCTCTCAGAGATCATCGAATTCGCCCGCACCTATGCCGGCGTCGACGCCAGAAAGGAGCCCATACCGGTCCAGCCCACCTGCCATTACATGATGGGCGGAATCGCCACGGATTCCGACGGCAGGGTCGTCACGGACGAGAACGCCTCCCCTTTTCCCGGCCTCTTCGCCGCCGGGGAATGCGCCTGCGTCTCCGTCCACGGGGCCAACCGCCTCGGCTGCAATTCCCTGCTGGACACCCTCGTCTTCGGGCGCCGGGCCGGGAAAGCCATCTCGCTGTATATCCACTCCGTCGGATGGCCCAAAATCCCGTCCCAGGTGAAGGCCGGGGCCTTGAAGCAGGTTTCCGCCGCGTTTCAAAAGGCCGGGGACGAGCGCATCGGCCCGATTCAATCCGAATTGCAGGAAATCATGATGAACCGGGTTTCCGTTTTCCGCGAGGCCGCAGGGCTGCGGGAGGCCATCGAGGCCGTCCGCCGCCTCAAAGACCGGTTCTCCCAGGTCGCGCTCACCGTCAGGAGCCGGAACTTCAACCGGGAAATCATGGACTACTTCGAGTTGCGGAACATGCTGGATCTGGCCGAAACCATCGCCGAAAGCGCCCTGTGGAGGGAAGAAAGCCGGGGCGCCCACTCGAGGGAGGATTTTCCCAAGCGAAACGACGACCGGTTCCTCGCCCACAGCATGGCCGTCCGCGAGCCGGACGGAAAGCCGCGGCTTTTCACCCGGCCGGTGGCGATCACCCGATTCGAACCCAAGGAGAGGACATACTGATATGGAATGCCGCTTTCTCATCTATCGGTTCGACCCCACAGTGGACGATCAACCCCGTTATCAGGCCTATGCTGTCGAGGCCGAACCCACGGACAAGATCCTCGACTGCCTGAACCGGATCCGCTGGGAGCAGGACGCCAGCCTGGCCTACCGTGCATCCTGCGTCCACGGCATCTGCGGTTCGGACGCCATGATGATCAACGGAACCGTTTCCCTGGCCTGCCAGAAGCTTGTCCGGGATTTCAAGACCGGCGGGGAATTCGTCCTCGAGCCCTTGCCGCTGTTCCGGGTGCTCAAGGACCTGGTGGTCGATCTGGAACCCTTTTTTGAAAAGTACCGAACGGTCAGGCCCTACCTGATCAACGACCAGCCGCCGCCCGAAGCAGAGCGGATCCAGTCTCCGGACGACCAGGCAGTCATCGAACCGGCCCTCCGGTGCATCCTCTGCGCGGCCTGCACGGCTTCATGCCCCGTCAACCGGGCCTTGCCCGACTATCTGGGACCCGCGGCGCTCCTGAGGGCATTCCGGTATGTGTTCGACTCCAGGGACACGGCGACGGCCGGGCGTCTGGCCGAACTCGACAGCGAGGAAGGCATCTGGGGTTGCAAGACGATGCGCTGGTGTACCGAGGTCTGCCCGAAGGGCATTCCGGTGACCCAGTGCCTTACCCGGATCAAGGGCGCGTTGAAAAAAGCCAAACGCCCCTGAGCCCGCGCGGCGCTCCCGGCGACGGTGATCCGCAGCAGATGAATTGCAAACCTTCGGGGCCCCGCATGCGGGCTCCTGGACAGGAGGTGACCATGTACGAGCTGAAAACCCTATCCAAGCAAGCGGTGCCGGCAGCCCTGGAAAAAGCGGAGCGCTATCGGCTGCTGAATGAACCCTATGAGGCGGAAAGCATCTGCCTGGACGTTCTCGAGGCGGATCCGGGCAACCAGAAAGCCCTCATCATGCTGCTCCTGGCGCTGACGGACAAATTCTCCCGGGAACTCAACCCTTCGTTTTCCAGGGCCAAAGATGTCCTGGAACGCCTCGGGGACCAATTCTGCAAGAGTTACTACGGGGGCATCATCTGTGAACGACGGGCAAAGGTCCACATGGAAAGAGGAGGACCGGGTTCCGGCCCGATCGCCTATGAGTGGCTGAAAAAAGCCATGGCCGCCTATGAAGAGGCCCTGACCAGCTGTTCACCGGGAAACCAGGACGCGGTCCTGCGCTGGAACACCTGCGCACGCATCCTGAACGAAAACCCGGAGATCAAGCCCTCCGAGGCGGGATCCACCGTGGAGATGCTGGACAGCTGGGACTGAGGGAGATGGATCCTGGAGTCTGGATGGGGACTACGGATGGGATAGGTGAAAATAGGCGGGATAGTTCAGAAGTTTCAGACAGTTGAAGATAGGCGCACTCCCGCGGGTACGAAATTGCCCGCGGTTTCTTTCCAGCCAGCCCAACCGTCCTAACTATCCTAACTGTCCTAACTGTCCTAACTGTTCTAACCATCTAAACTATCTAAACTAACTCAACTTAATCAAAGAGACCGGCCCAGCTCCTCGGCTTCGGCCAGCGCCACCATGAGCTGCCGGGGAGATCGGGCGTCTCCGATGAGGTGGATGTCAAGGCCATCGCCTTCCGCGATCGCCCTCGTCTCCCGGATCGGCGTCATGCCCTCGGCGATGACGAGGGTATCGTAGCCCGATAGGGTTAGGGATTCGGCGCCGATTCTGACTTCCGCCCCGTCCGAAGTGACGGCTTTCACGACCACGGACTTGTAAAGTCGGACACTGTCCCGCTTCAGGCGCTCGCGAAGATAGAAGCGGTCGTTGCTGGACATCTCCTCTGCAAAGTGCCGGCGGCGGTTCAGGACGGTCACCTCCCGCCCCTTCTCGGCCAGGAAGTCCGCCGCGAGGAGTCCGGCCTGGCCGCCGCCCAGGATCATAACCCGGTCGCCGGCCACGCACCTGCCGCCGAAGAGATCGAAAACCGTGACAAGATCCATCCGAGTCTGGGAGAGTCCCCGGATGACGGGGACTTCGGGCAGGCTTCCCGTTGCCACCACCAGCACCTCCGGAACCACCCGGTCGATCATCGCCCGGGAAATCGGCGTGTTCAGGTGGAGTTCGACGCCCAGCCGCTCCAGTTCACCGACCAGGAAATCGATGATGCCGCCCACTTCGGAGCGGCCGGGAGCCATGGCCGCCAGCCGCAGCGCTCCGCCCGCCCGGCCGCCGGCCTCGCAGATCGTTACCCGATGCCCGGCCATGGCCGCGGTTCGTGCAGCGGCCATGCCGGCCGGACCCGCGCCGACGACCAGGACGCTTCGGGACCGCGACCCGGGTTTCGCCGCTTTCAGCAGGTGCTCCCTGCCCACCTCGGGATTGGCGACGCAACCGCCGGGCTCCAGGGCCAGAACCGCATGGATGCAGCCCAGACAACAACCGAGACACGGCCGAATGGAGTGGATCTCCCCGTCCCTGGCCTTGTTGGGCAGGTCCGGATCGGCCAGAAGGGAACGCCCCATGGCCACCGCGTCCACCCTGTCCTCCCGGACCAGCCGGTCGGCCATGTCCGGGTCCTTGATCCGACCGACCCCGATGACGGGAATCGTCACTACATTCCGGACGGCCTCGGCCAGGTGGATGAAACAGCCCTGTTCCGCATACATGGACGGGATGGTGAGCTGGCGGGAGCCGTACACACCGGCGGAGACATGAAGATAGGCCGCGCCCTCCTTCTCCAGAATCGGCGCGAGCCGCAAGGCGTCCTCCAGGGTCCAGCCTCCGTCGATGTAATCCTCGCCGTTGATGCGCAGCCCGACCGGGAAATCCGCGCCGACCTTGCGTTTGACGTCCCTGAGCATTTCCAGGCAGAACCGGATGCGGTTTTCGAAAGTGCCGCCATAATCGTCCGAGCGGAGATTCGAATTGGGCGAAAGAAACTGATTGATCAGGTAGCCGTGGGCCGCGTGGATCTCGATGAAGTCGAACCCCGCTTCCCGGCAGCGTCCGGCCGCATCCCCAAAGGCGGCGATCAGCTCTTGAATTTCGGATACGGTCAACTCCCGCGGGGTTCCCTTGACCACGGCCGGCGCCGGGATGGGGGAGGGAGCCACCTTGTGGTCGTGGTAGGATTGACGGCCGCCGTGCATGAGTTGGACCCCGAAGCGCACATCGTATGGCCGCATGACTTCCACCATGCGCCGAAGCGGTGGAATGCAGCCGTCGTCCCAGAGCGTCGGCAGGTTCGGCAGCTCCAGCCCCGTCGGGTGCACGCCACCGCCGCCCACCAGCATCATCCCGACGCCGCCATGCGCCCTGGCCTCGAAATAGGCGGTGAGCTGGTCCGTCACATATCCGTTGGCATCCACGCCGAAGTTGATGCTCATGGCCGACATCAGCAGCCGGTTTTTTGCGGTCATGGTACCGATGGTGAGGGGCGAAAAGAGGTGTTTCAGACCTGCCATGGACTCCTCCTTCAAAGGCGTAGGATCACGGTCGGATGGACGTCGGGAGGGCGCTGCCCGGTAACGGGAAAACGCAATCGACGAATGGGATTCTGTAGGCGTAAAGTCCCGGGCGTGTCAACCGCTGGAAACAATCAGCCTGCCCGCTTGACGCCATCCGTGAACGATGCCCTTGGCTGAATGGAGATACGGCTGCATGGTGAGGAGGAGCGGAGATGCAAGAACTGACGATGAAAAACTACCAGGCTCGCGTCGACGATTGGGTCCGGACATTCGGTGTCCGGTATTTTTCGGAACTGACCAACACGGCCGTCCTGATGGAGGAAGTCGGAGAGGTGGCCCGAATCATGGCGCGAACCTACGGGGATCAGAGTTTCAAGGAAGGAAGACCCTCCGGCGATCTCGCCGACGAACTCGCGGATGTGCTTTTCGTGCTCGCCTGCATCGCCAACCAGACCGGTGTCGACTTGACCGATGCCGTGGAGCGGAATTTCCGCAAAAAATCGGATCGGGACCACCGAAGGCACTGGAACAACCCGAAGTTGACGAGCACCCCGGACGCATCGGAACCGGGATGAGGATCTGACCCCGGGACCGGGCATGCACTCCATGGCCGTCTCCCGGGACGTCGTTGACACGCCCCGGTCCCGCCTTACCTAGTGTCCGTCCAGGAATGGTCTTTTGGGTCCTGCTCCGCGTTCTCCACAGGTGTCCGGCTGCGGCGTACCGAAGTACGACTCATCAAAAATCCTTGTGCGGCCTTGATACAGAACCCGAAATCCTCATTTCTGAATCGGACACATTTGCCCCTGGATGGCAATCGCGGATGGGGACTACTTGGGAATATCGGACGCACTCGTGCCGGGATGATCCGACATGGGCGGGCATTGTCAAAATTTCCAGGTGATGATTGCATCACGGGAATCGACGCCACCCCCAAATTCGGCCGCGCCGGCACGGAGACCGCGAAAGGAGGTGGTCATGGCTTACACCTGCAAGCGCTGCGGTGCAGTGGCAAACTCACCCGGACACTTGTGCAACCCCTGCGGCGACCGCGGCAAATGCTCCTTCTGCGGCGCACCGGAAGTGTCCGCGGCACATATCTGCAGTCAGAAACTGGCCAGAATGAAGTACGTCTGCGACGGCTGCGGGCGGGTGGCCATGGAAAGCGAGCACCTTTGCAAACCCGCCCCCATCGGCTGACGATCGTTTCGAGACCGGGCGCGCGGACTGTCTCCGCGCGTTCGGTACAGCCCGCGGAGGAAATGCGCGGTGGGAACGGGCAAGACCAGCCGGCCAATCAATTCTCCCCCGGATCGAACAGGTAGCCTACCGATCGAATACTTTGAAAGTATCGGGGGTTCTTTGGATCCTCCTCGAAGTATTTCCTGAAGCGCACGATAAAATTGTCCACTGTCCGCGTCGTCATCTCCGCGGTGTAGCCCCAGCCGATTTCGAGGATGTGGTTCCGGGACAACGGTTTTCCGCGATTGGCGATGAAAAGCTTGAGCAGCCTGGCCTCCTGGTCCGTGAGTCGGATACGTCCTTGCCGGCAATGGGCGATACCGCTGTCGAAGTCCACGCTGTTGGGACCGAAGCGAAAGAACCTGATGGAGAATGCGTCGCTGTCGCCGGCGGCTTCGCCTTTCTCCCGCCAGCCGGAGCGGAGCAGCAGGCGCTCGACCCGGAGGCGGAATTCATCCAGTTCGAAAGGCTTGGCAAGGTAGTCGTCCACTCCGAGAGAAAGCCCTTTCACCTTGTCCGCCGGCGTTGCCTTCGCCGAAAGGATCAGGATGGGGATCCTGGGATCCTCCAGCCGGATGTGCTGCAACACCGAAAGCCCATCGATGCCGGGAAGCATGACATCGAGGACCACGAGATCCGGGCGCCAGGCCCGCCACTGTTCGATGCCCTTGACGCCGTCGGCAACCACATTCACCTCATATCCCAGAAGCGACAGGTTCAGGCGAAGCCCTTCGGCGATGTGGGGATCGTCTTCCACGATCAGGATTCGCGCTTTCGATTCCTCCACCATGATGCCTCCACCTCAAAGCGCCCGTATCGGCAGGGTCAGGGTGAAGACGGATCCGGACCCGGACTTCCGGTTGACGGCCGTCACCCGCCCCCGATGGATTCGCGCGATGTTCTGCACCAGATTCAAACCCAGGCCCGTGCCTTTGGCGGACAGCCTCTCCGTGCTGGCCGCCTTGTAGAATTTCCTGAAGACCTTCCGGAGTTCTCTTTTTTCGAGGCCTACACCATTGTCTTCAAAGTGAATCAGGTGGTGCCGGCGGGTCTGCTCGAATCGAATGTCGACGCTGGGGCGCTCGGAAACATTGTATTTGATGGCATTGGTCACGAGGTTCATGACGAGCATGTGAAAAAGGACACGGTCCAGCGGGTAGACCGGGGGGACTTCCGCCGGCCGGTGCACGCGAATGTCCGCGTGCTGGAGAACCGCGCTGTTCTGTGAAAGGCAGGACTCCACCGCCTCGACCAGGTCGCTCTCCTCGAACTCGGGCTGGTAACTTCGGCTTTCCAGCCGGGCAAGGTCGAGAATGCGGCTGATCGTATCCGACAACTGCGCCACGTCGGCCAGCATGAAGCGAACGTACTTTTCCCGCTCCTCGCGGGGTAGTTCATATTTTTCGAAGGTTTCCAGAAAAAGCTTGAGAGAGGTGACCGGAGTCTTGAGTTCATGGGTGAAGGAATTGATGAAGTCCTGTTGATGGCGGTAAAGCTTGAAGACCTTCTGGCTGTAGGCAAAGATAATGAGGATACCCAGAAGAATCAGCGCCACGAGGACCGAAAGCACCAGCACCACCAGCCAGGTTTGGGGCTCGAGCACCTGGGAGGCATCCAGGTCGAAGCGCCGGACCACCGCCTTCAACCCCTCGCTCACCTCGATGTACCAGTAGATGTAGAGAAACAGCGAGCCGACGAGGGACAAGGTCGAGATGACGAAGACGGCCACCGGATGAAAAAGCCAGGAAGTCTGCTTCATGGGTCCAGTTAATCCAGATGACCTTCCGAAGTCAATGCCGCCTCGCTCGCCGGTTTTCCGGCTCCGACAGTGTAAAAGTATTGTCAAATGGGCTCGGGGCCTGTTTCCCTGAGCGTCTCTGGACTAAGGTGCAGTAGCCGCCTCGGATGAAGCGACGACAAACGATCGAGAATCGTCAACTCAACCACTCATTGCACTCCCGACAGGAAGTGGACCATGAACATACCCCCGGAGACCATGGGAGCACACCGATGCGCGCTCGCATCCGCGACATCGCGCCCCCTGGATGAACCTGGCCTGTTACCCGATGCCCATCCGGCGGGACGACGGCGTCGCCCGGACCGCCTCGCCTGGCTGCCCGGACCGGTCCGGGCCTTGCTGTCCGCTGCAGTCTATATCGGCAACACCCTTGTGTGGACCCTGCCCCTTCTGGGTATTGCCTTGCTCAAGTGGCTGTTTCCGCTACAGATTTGGCGGCGGTTTTGCGATCGTCTCCTCAACGGAATCGCCGGCGGCTGGATCTCGGTCAACAATCTCAATCTGCGTCTCATGAACCGCATCCGGTGGGTGGTCGACGGGGTTGAAGGCGTCCAATCGAACGGATGGCATCTCGTCGTTGCCAATCACCAGTCATGGGTCGACATTCTCGTGCTTCAGAAGATTTTCCACCGTCGAATCCCCTTTCTGAAATTTTTCCTCAAGAAGGAGCTGATCTGGGTACCGGTGCTGGGTCTGGCCTGGTGGGCGCTCGATTTCCCGTTCGTCAAACGCTATTCCAAGGCAAAGCTGAGCCGACGGCCGCATCTCAGGGGGAAGGACATCGCCATCACACGGAAAGCCTGCCGAAAATTCAAGACGATCCCGGTGTCCATCATGAACTTCGTCGAGGGCTCCCGGTTCAGCCCCGAGAAGCGCGAACACCAGCAGTCGCCCTATCGCCACCTGCTAAAACCCAAATCCGGCGGCGTCGCCCTCGTTCTGGCCACCCTGGGCGATCGAATCGACACCATCCTGGACGTCACCATCGTCTATCCCGGTGGAGCGCCTCGCTTCTGGGACCTGCTTTGCGGACGTATCGATGAGGTCAGAGTCTGCGTCCAACCCCTGGAAGTCCCAGAAGTCGCGCGGACGGACGAGAATGGGAACCCGCGGGACCGGAAGGGCTTCCAGGAATGGCTGAACGACATGTGGAAGGAAAAGGACCGCCTGATCGACGGCATGCTGGAGGCATCGGCTTCGACCCTCCTCTGAGGAACGGAAACCACGGGTTACGGGCGCCCGCCGGCCTACCCGATCATCACCGGGGGGACGGGGATGGCGACGGCCGGTTCAGCCCATGACGTAGCCTTGGGCCAGCCGGCGAAAGGCGTCGACCTGCTCCTGCCTCCAGCGATCGTCCCTTCCCAGCTCGGAGGACAAAACATCCGCTACTTTCGGCGCCATCTCGGCGCTCGCCCGCGCATCCAGCAGGAGGGCCCGGGACCGGCGCGAAAGAAAGTCTTCCACGGTTCTGGCCATCTCGTGGCGCGCGGCCCAAACGACCTCGCCCAGGCGATACGGCAATGCCGGATGGATCCGGTCCCCATAAGCGACTTCATCTCTCAGGAAATCCTTCAAAACCGGCGCATCCGACCCGTAAGCGGCCAGGTCGCCGAAATTCTCGGCGTTGCGGTGAAATCCATGGATATTGAGCTCCTTGGTGACGCAGGGGCGCTCGGGCAGCAGGGCGACCAGAACGGCCTGGTCGACGGCATCCTGGGCCATCTTCCGATAGGTGGTCCACTTGCCGCCGGTGATCGTCACCAGTCCGGAGGCGGAAACGTGAAGGGTGTGATCTCTCGATACGGCGGCCGTGTTGACGGTGTCACCCGAAGCCACCAAGGGCCTCAACCCCGCGAACATGCTGAGAACGTCTCCTGGCGTCGGGTCGGTTTCCAGATATTGGGCGGCGTGCGAAAGTAGAAAATCCAGCTCCGATTCCAGGGGCACCGGGTCCAACGGCGTGTCCGCGACGGGCGTATCGGTGGTCCCGACGATCACGCGATCGTGCCAGGGCACGGCAAACAGGACCCTGCCGTCGGAAGTGTGGGGAACCATGATGGCACTCTGGCCGGGCAAAAAGCGCTTGTCGAGGACGATGTGAACCCCCTGGCTCGGAGTGATCATCGCGACTGCCTCCGGATCGTCCATCCTGCGGACGCTGTCCGCAAACACGCCTGTGGCATTGATGACCGCCCGGCCTTCGATTTCGTAGGACTCGCCGGTTTCCTCATCCACTGCCAGAACCCCTCTGGTCAGTCCGCCTTTCCGAACCAGGCCGGTGACCTTCATGTAGTTGACGGGGGTCCCGCCCTGCTCGAAAACCGTCTGGGCCATGTTGACCGCCAACCGTGCGTCGTCGAACTGGCCGTCGTAATAGATCACCCCCCCGCGCAGCCCCTGGGTCTCGATGGTGGGAATGTATTCGAGGGTTTTTTCCTTGGAAAGGGTTTTGGAGACGCCGATGCCGTGCTTGCCGGCCAGAAGGTCGTAGAGCTTCAGGCCGACGCCGTAAAAAGGGCCCTCCCACCAGTCGTAGTTGGGAACGATGAACGAGAGATTCCTCACGAGGTGCGGCGCGTTGCGCATCAGAAGGCCCCTCTCCCGAAGCGCTTCCAGGACGAGCGAGACATTGCCCTGCTGAAGATACCGCACCCCTCCGTGAACCAGCTTCGTGCTTCGGCTTGAAGTCCCCTTGGCGAAATCGCTCTGCTCCAGAAGAAGGGTCCGGTAGCCGCGCGAGGCGCCGTCGATGGCCACGCCCAGACCCGTGGCGCCGCCCCCGATCACGATGAGGTCCCAGGGATCCCTTTCGAAGGCGATCCTTTCGATCATCTCTTCTCTACGCATGTGTCTCCCCCTCTCCCGCGCTTCCGGAAATTCGACCGGCCCTCCGAAAGCAGGACCCTTTTCAGAGCATATCCCCAAGGGTTTCCGCTCACAACTGTTTTTATCGGGGTCTTCGAAACACGCCGCATGCCGCCGGCAGGAGCCGCATCGAGGGCATGGAGGTGATGCGGCCCCCCCTTTGCTCATCGGCGTCCGGCAAAGACATCGGTTCTCAGCATGCTGTAGGCGTTGAAGGCCGACGGAAGGCTCAGCAGCACATTGAGGAGCCCGGATATCGTCAGGCTGATGAAGATGCCGAGCATGATCATGATCTGGTACTTGATGGCGACCAAAGGGAACGACCCGCCGAGGATCTGCCCGGTCATCATGCCGGGGAGAGAGACCAGGCCGATCGTCATCATCGTCGCGATCGTCGGGGCAAGGGCGGCCTTCAGCGCCTCCCGAAGGAAGGGCTGGACCGCCTCCCTCAGCGTCGCCCCCAGCAGCAAATAGGTCAGAAACGCGGACTCCTGTTTTCGCAGGCCGTTGTAAAAACGCTCCATGACGAGGACGTTGCCGTTCATGCAGTTGCCGAGCAGCATTCCGGTAAGGGGGATGAGATATCGAGCGTCGTAGAACGGCTGCGGCCTCACCAATAGCCCTATGAAGACCGCGGCCATGAAAAACGTGCCGGCGGACAGCCCGGCCAGCATCGGCCAGAAAAACCGACGAAGGGCGAGGCCGGTTTTCTCGAGCGCGCTGAGGTTGGCCACGACCGTCATGACGAGAATCCACAAGCCGTTGAACCAGGGGTTGTTCCATTCGAATATGAACTTCAGGTAGAGGCCGACAAGCACCAGTTGGATGCTCATCCGGGCGACGCTCACGATGATGTCCCGGGTCAGCCCGATGCGGAGCCTCGCCAGGATCACGATCGGTATGAGCAAGATTCCATAGAGAACGGCCAGCCGGGCGACTTGAATATCAATGGTTCCCAATGGGGTGCACCTCCTTCAGCCGTCCGCCCTCGAGAACGACCACCCTGTCGCACCGGGCGATCCAATCCGGATCGTGGGATATCGAGACCACCGTATGCTCACGATCCAGAAGCAGATCCATGACGGCGTCCTTGTTGACCGGGTCCAGGGCGGAAGTAATTTCATCGGCCAGATAGATCGTCTTCTTCAGCAAGACGGCCCTGGCCACGGCGATGCGCTGCTTCTCCCCTCCTGAAAGATCGTCGGCGGTTTGACCGAGAATGGAAGGCTTCAAACGAAGCGATTTGAGCAGCCCGTGGATCTGTTTGTCGTCCGGCAAGTGGTGGCGATGGGACTTGAACGTGAAGGGGAGCAGCAGGGCGTCACGCACCCGATTGGCGCCAAGAACCGGTTCCTGACCGATATAAGCGATGGATTTGCGAATTTCCTGGACGGTGGCGGGAGACAACAGAACACCGTTGACCTCGACGGTGCCACGAAAGAAATTGACGGCGCCTGCAATTCCCTTCAGGAGTGAGGTCTTTCCGGATCCGGATTCTCCTCGGATGACCACCTTTTCGCCCTTCGCCACACTGAAGGATAGGTTCTCCAGGACGATCCTGTCTCCAAACTTCAGATGAACGCTGTCAAAGCGGATCGACGCCCTGCCGGAGAGGGAGTTGTGGCGAACGCCGCTATTCACGGGGGAGCCTCGATTCGGTGGAATCCTCGCGCCGGTCGACGACGAATCGGATCCGCCATTGATTCTTCTCGTCAATGATGTTCAAACGCAGAATATCCCAGCGCGGCCGACAGTGCAAATCACGGCCCGTTTCAGAGTTCCGGCTCGCAGCCACTAATCTAAACCCTTCGCCAACGGAGATGTCAATGCAGAAGAATCAAATCCGCCTGCTTTCCATGGGGATATTGATGGTCATGATTCTGGCAGCAGGGGCCGGTTGCGCCCTGGTCGATCCCATGGCCGGCCGTCGAGTGGAAGACCCGCCGATCCGGCCAGGCGGCGAGGGGAAGGAATGGTGTGCAACCCGGTTCCGAATCCGATGGCCGACCGGGGAACCTCCGGCATGGCATCTGGATCTCTACCTGGCTCACCAGATCGTCCGTCCGCTGCTGAATTCCCACCCTCGGGATTTCCCTCTGTGGAGATTTCACCGAAGAGCCGCCCGCGACCGCGCCGGCCACCGGTTCAGCTTCCTGTTCTACACGACGCCCGACCGGGCGGAGCAAGTCCTGCGTCGGATCCGGGACGATCGCCGCCTGACGGAACTCGAAGCCAGCGGTATCCTGGAGGAACTCGTGCTCGAAGGAACGGACACGGGGGACCGCGGATCAATCGAATCCACCAGCGACGGGACCTGGTCCCTGCCGGTGCAGAAGGCGTGGCCGCTCTACATCATGGGCGTGAGTGAAGCATGGCTCGACCTGATCGATCAGGTGAGCCGGGAGGCGGGCATCCCATTCTCGAGCGATCCTCCTTCAGCCGAGATTTTAGGAGCGTACGCCAGGGTCAACGACGAGATGTCCAGAATCTGGCGGGAGGAAGGCGGGCACGCATTTCTCCACCACCTCAGCGCCGTTTTCGGATACGAGCCGGTCTACGTGAACGAAAGGCGGCTGATCGGTTTTTGATTCGCGCCCCGCCGGTGACGGGCGCGAATCAGTAGTAGACGGTCCGGGTCCGATGACGCGGAACGCTCTTGTAGAGAGGTTCCTGTCCCCGGTTCCACAGCAGATAATCGAGCCCTTGGGCGGTGACCGGTTGTCCGGCCGCGTTGGCCGCCTCACGGATCAGCTCCACGGCGTGAAGGGCGCATGCGCGGATTTCGATTTCCTCGTCGGAGCCCGCAGGGACCAACGCTTCCTCGGCGATCCGCTTTTGAAGGGAATCCGAATAGACGAGGACACGGTCCTCTCGAAGGACGTGGGGAACCAGATTGTCAGCGAAGATCGTGAGCCGTCCCAGGTCCTCGAAGCGCCCCAGGCCCGTTCCCTCGAAGGCGAGCGACAGATCCGCGGCGGTCAACTGGGCCCGCTTGTAGAACGGCACCTCGATTCCATGATAATCGTGGACATCGTTGTAGCAGGGCATTCCGGAAAGCAGGCGCACGAGGTTCTCCGCGGAGCCATCGACTGATTCCACCAAATCGGTAAAACTTCCGTCAAAACCTTCCAGAAGAAAACGGCCAAGATCGTTGAGCGCCAAGGCAAACAGCTGCATCAGCTCCGCGACGATGGGATAACGCGGGTTCTGCCCGAAGATCTGCGCGCAATCCTCGGCGGTCAACACCGCCAGCAGGTCGGCCGACATCGGACCATTGGATTTGAAATAGTCGGTCAGGGAGCCGGCAATGGTAAAATAACCTGATTTTCCAGGTCGTTTTGTAAGACTAGGGAAGTACCCGGAGCCGAAATTGATACAGTCCAGGGTAATGAAAAAGGCGGCGGTCTCCTCGCCCCGGCCCAGGTAATGGCTTGCCGGATCGATGGACGGACTGACAGCCCCTTCCAGGGGCAGCTCCTGCGCGTACTCAGCGATCCGATCGACATCGATCCGGACATGCGTCGACTGCCCGGCCACCTTTCGGCATGCCTCCCGTATCGAATCCAACAGAGTGACTTTCATATCCGCGTCCCTTTCAGATCTTCATTTCCTTCCGCTTTTTGCTGTCCGGATCGGTGTAGGTGATCCGGGTGTCGTAATTTCTGAGATCGACCGAGGCGATGGCCTCGTCGCTGCCGTCGCTCCATGCCAGAACCATATGATCCTCCGGTGATTTTTCCAGGCGGAACTTTCCGTTGAACGCGGGATGCCGGTTGCGGAATTCCATGAGGCGAATCACGCGCCGGACCGCCGGGCGTTCGATGTCCCCTTCGATCTCATCCAGGGTGTAGTTGTGCCGGTTGATGTTTCTGCCGTTCCGGGTCCGCTCCACGAGGTCGATGTCGTTTTCTCCGGCCAGGAGTCCGACGTAGTAGACTTGCGGAATCCCCGGGATAAAGAACTGCAGCGTTCGGGCCGCCAGGTAGGCGTCGTCGTTTTTCTCCAGCGCCGAGTAGTAGGTGCAGTTGACCTGGTAGATGTCCATGTTCTGATATTCCGCCGTCGAATAGATCCGCTTCACGTTGGAGCCCTTCTCATAGAGGCCGTTGATGGTCCGCTTGATCTCATCCTCGTCCATCAGGCCGGCGACGTCCACCACTCCCATGCCGTCGTGAGTGTCCAGCGCCGTGATCGTCCTGGTGGGCCGGATGCGGATCCACTCCGCCAACCGCCGGTTCGTGTGATGGTAGAGCGTGTGCATCACCAGCAGCGGCAGGCAAAAATCGTAGGTCCAGTAACCGTTCGCGGCCATTTTGAGTTGGTAGGAATGGTGCTCGTGAACCTCCGGCAGGACCTCGACACCGAAAGCCGACGCAAATCCTTTCAGCCAGTCGAGAATCTCCCAGACCTGGGGCTCCAGGAAGAAGCAGTTGGTTCCGATTTCCATGGTCGTATAGGCAAAGGCATCCAACCGGATCATCTTGATCTCCGTGCGGGCAAGCCGGATCAGGAAGTTGCGCATCACCTCGCGCGTCTTGGGCGAATTGTAATCAAGGTCGATCTGTTCATAGTCGAAGGTGCACCAGATCCGCTCCTTCGAACCGTCCGCTCGCTCGATGACGGTGTAGGGCGGCCGAGGCTTTCGGGTGTAGACCTTGGCCAGGTCCTCGTCGCTGATTTCACCGTCCGGGCTCAGCTTGTCGAAGGTCAGGAACATGTCCGCATACTCGGACTGGCTTCCCTTCTCCAGATAGTCCTGGAAGAACACGGACTGTCGGGAGATGTGGTTGACCATGAAGTCGATGATGAGATCGAAGTCTCGGCCGATCATCCCGATGTCTTCCCACGTGCCGAACGCGGGATCGACCTCGTCGTAGGTGATGGGAGCGAATCCGCGGTCCGCCGAAGACGGATAGAACGGCAGGATGTGGACGCCGCTCACGGCCTGGTGAAGGTATCGCCGCAGGACGTAATGCATTTCCGCAAGATTCTGCCCCAGGCTGTCGGGGTAGGAGATCAGCTGAACTTGATTTCGAAGGGTCATGACACGATTTCCTTCCGTGCGAGTTGATCGAAGCGGAACCGGGAAATGCCCTCGAGGATCCCGGCCGCGTGGTCCGCCTTGGCGAAATAGATGTTCCGGATGCCCTTGAGAGGCTTGAGTTCCGGGCTGTGGTTGCCCACGACGACGCCGAGAGGTTCTCCGCGGAGCATTTCCTCATCGTTTCCGGAGTCCCCGCAAACGAGGATTTTCCTGAGCGGAATCTCCCACTGATAGCTCAGGAAACGGATCGCCTTCCCCTTGGACGCCCGATAGGGAAGGATGTCCAGGTTCCGGTCCTGGCAGTAGATCAGGTTGTATTTGCATCCGTTTCGGATCAGGGCGTCGTGAACCTCGGCCAGACGGTCCTTGCCGGGCTCCATGTAATAGCTGACTTTGAAACGGCGTTGGGCCTCCTCTTCCTGGTACTCGAGATACGGAAGATGCCGGAGAGCCTGCACCGCCCGCTCCCGATCCCATTTGCTGGAGATGTGGGTCTCCCAGCCCCGGCTGTAGTGACGATGTCTCCCGTAATAGATCTCGGTGCCCACGGAGGTGATCATCACGTCGAGCTCCTCGATTCCGAACTTCTTCAGATAGGCGACGGCCGAATCGACGGTGCGGCCGGTCGCCACTCCGAACCCGATCTGCTGCCGGTTCTCTGCCAGAAAGGACAGAAGCCGGTTCAGCGCCTCGGAATCGCCGCCGATCAGGGTGTCGTCGATGTCGGTGAAGAGAAAGGCGTTGAGCCGGGTCAATCGACGTCCGATGGCATCGGTCGGGGATGCGCCGCCCAGGGACGTCTCCTCGCGCTCCTTCAGCAGGCGATCGAGCTCTTCGCTGTAGGTCCTGGCGTGCCGCTCCCAGGTATAGTGCTTCCGCACGTTGATCACGCCTTCCTTGGAGAACCGATCCCAGCGCTCGCCATCGGCGATGATCTGCTTGATGGCGCTTGCGATTTCGGCGGGATTGGAGGGATCCACGAGAATTCCGTTCCGGCAGTTGGCCAGGATATCGTTGGGGCCTCCGTCCCGGGTGGCCACGATCGGCAGCCCGGTGGCGGATGCCTCCAGCAGCGTCAGGCCGAACGGCTCGGTCAGCGCGGGGTTGACGAAGACGCCCCTTTTCTCCGCGGCGATCCGATACAATTCGGGCACTTCCAGATCGAAGTCGTGCTTCTTCGGGATGGCCATCTTGCCGTAGAGATCGTACTTGTCCATCAACAGCAGCATCTGGGTCAGCACATCCCGCTCGTTGTCCTCCATGGAGGAGATATCCCTGCGAATGCCGGCGAAGACAGCGAGGTTGGCCATGGCTTGGAGCTCCTTGTCCTTCCCATAGGCCTGGATCAAGCCGGAAATGTTCTTCCGCGTATCCGGCCGGCACAAGGCCAGCACCAGCGGTTTGTCGGGTTGCATGAAAAACCGGTGGAGTTCATGGAGGACGGATGCGCGCGCATAGGTGGAAGCCTCGGAGCGCTCCTTCTCCGGCAGGATATCGTGGTAAAAGGGATAGAAGCGCTCGATGTCCAGACCCGGCGGGATCACCTTGAATCTCGGAACGGATCCGTTGTGGTATATTCCGTACTGCCCTTCGATCTCCTGTCGCGTGCTGGTGACGACCAGATCGGCGTTCTTCAGGATCTCCTCCTCCACGGAAATGCGGCGCTCCATCTTGTAGCGTTTCTGGATTTCCGATGCCTTGACCCCGTCGGCCAGGAGTTTCTCGTGTTTGACCCTGCCGAGCGAATGACCGGTAAAAATGAAAGGCGTTCCGAAAAAGCGGGAGAGTTCCATGGCGACATAGCCGGCATCCGGATAATGCCCGTGGAACACATCGGGAATGCGCTCTTCCCGCCGTATGAACTTGACGGTCTTGTCGACGAACTCGTCCAGGTGGGGCCAGAGCATTTCCTTCCGCATGTACTTCCGCCCGCCGCACTGAATGCGCACGATGCGGAATTTTTCATCGACGGTTTCCAGGGGGCGTGAATAGTCTTCGGATACGGCCTTGTCATCGATCAGCCGGGTCACCAGATCGACCCGCTCGACGGAATCCAGTCGGCTGAGATGGCGGGCTAGCTCGAGAACATAGGTAATCTGTCCCCCGGTGTCCGCATCACGTCCGAGTTCGAGATTGTTCGCTCGAAGCAACCCATGGATGCTGAACATCTGAACATACCGTTTAGACGAGAAGGCCATCAGCCCCTCCTTCCGTGGCGTCGTTGTAAAAGCGGCCCGACTCCGGGACCGCGCCTTCCAGGGTGCAGATACGGGAAGCGAAAGCCGTAGCGCGCTCGAGAATCCGCCGCGGAGGCCAGCCTTTGAGGTGTCCCATCGCCAGCATGGCGGCAAAGCCGTCTCCTGCCCCCACGCTGTTTCGAAATCCCTCGATCGGTGGAGGACGAAGCATCTCCTCCCGTCCCGACGCATAGATCCGGCTACCCTTGTCGCCGAGCGTCAGCGCTACGCTTTCGATGCGAAACGTCTCCATGAGGCTTGGGACATCATCGACCGAAAGGCCTTCCTGGCCGCACATCGAAACGATCTCCTCCAGTTCGTCTGCGTTGAGCTTAAGGATGTCCGCGACTTCGAGCGAGCGAAGCACCGTGGCCCTGCTGAAGCAATCCGGCCTCAGGTTGATGTCGACGATACACCGGGTTGCCGGGGAACGGGCGGCCAGCAGTCTTTCCAGAGTCTCTCTTCCGTTTTCGGTCCGCTGAATCAGCGTTCCGAAGTACAACAGCCTGGCTTCCCCGCGAAGGGCGTCGATGATCCGAGGGCTTGGCGCCACGTGGTCGTACGCCGCTTCGGAAAGAATCTCGAAACGGGGCCCGGACGCTCCATCCGCATCGTGGACCAGTACTTTTCCAGTGGGCTTTCCGGGGTCGATCTGCAGATCCTCAGTCGGGAACCCGCTATGGTGAAGAAATTCGATGATGCCTCTCCCCTCCGGATCATCACCGATTCGGCTCAGGAACCGGATCGGAACGCCCAGATGCATCAGATGGAAGGCGACATTGAATGGAGCGCCCCCGATGCGCCGGTAATCGGGGAAGCAATCCAGCAGTATCTCTCCGAACAGGACGATCATGTTTCCTCCTCGTGTTGGCGGCGGTGCCGGGTGACGAATCGGGCCTGATGCCACGAACCGGGCCCCATCCGCATGTCGCCGGGGGAAGGCGCCCGGGCCGGTCTGAATGAAGCTGCGGTATCGCGGCGGTCCGCTTGGTGATGGCACGTTGCTGGAGTTGGAACCGGGCGCTGGACCAGTGGCCCGGGGAGGCAAGCGGAAAGCGAAAAACAGGACAAAGATGGCAACCTGGCTGAATCCGGCGGTCAGACCCTGCGGGGTATCGTCAGGACATTCCCTGGGATCGACCGTCCGGCGTTCCACTCCGGCAATGGAATTTCGCTGCTGAATCGGGGCGGCCACAAATTGCACTCTGTTTATGACCGCATGATTTCATTTGTTTTTTCTGATTCCAATGCGGATTCAAGCCTGCCCGAAGCCGATAGGCGATGATTTTCAAGGTAAATGACCACCCGTGAAAAGTCAAATTGCGCGAATTTTCAAAAATTTGACTTCCAATCGACTGGAAAAATCGGTATGATGACGGCACTGGTAAGGACGGATAGGCGCCGTCCGCGGTTTCATACTCTGAGGGAAGTCACCGCTTGTCGCAGTGCCCCCTGAGGTTGGAACACGAACAAACATCAAGGAAAGGAGGGGAGCACGATGGCGACTGGCGTTGTCAAATGGTTCAATGATCAGAAAGGGTACGGTTTCATCGAGCAGGAAAACGGGCCGGATGTGTTCGTGCATCATTCCGGGATCAATGCTAGCGGTTTCCGCACATTGAACGAAGGGGACCGGGTATCCTTCGACATCGAGCAGGGCCCCAAAGGCCCGGCCGCCGTCAATGTGACGGTCGTCAACTGATTTCTTCACGGTTCCGTGAAGGCACCCTTCCCAGGGTGCCTTCGCTTTTTGGATGCTTCCCCGAAAGGCGGTGCGGTTACCGGACCTTCAGCGCCGACCGCCCCTGCAATGGGTTACCGTGAACTGCAAGCGGTCATGCTACCGCCGCCAGGCGGGGCAGCAGATTTTCCATCTGCACCTTCATGTAGAACCAGTTGCCTTCCGCGGCCGTGAGGCCGATCAACTGATATCCGGAAACGGCAGTCTGCTCCGACCTGACCACCAGCACGACCCCTTCCCGCGTATGCAGCGTCAGGGCTGAGATCTGCTTGAGATTGCATTTTTCGATGGAATCCGCAGACTGCACCAGTACGTTCCGGAGTTCCGATGCCAGCCGCTCCAGATCGTAACCGTTTTCAGGACAGTCCCGGGCCAGGATCCGTCCCCGGTTGTCGACGATGGCCACCCCCAGGTATCCCTTGATATTGTGGAACTCGGCGGTGTGCTTCTTGAGCAGTTCGGCGGCCACGTCTTCGTCGGTGGCGGTATCGTCCAGCTTCAGGAGTTCTCTTCTGAAGGTACTGGAATCAGCGCCTTTGATCTCGTCGGTGTCTTCCTTCATCCAGGTGGCGCCGGCCATGTCCATCAGGTCGGTTTTCACCTTGGTCCGCGTCCGCCGTCTCGGCAGGTCCGTGAACTTGATGGCGATGCGGTCCCATTTGGCCATCTCAAGCGCGGCTTTTTCACCGCTGAATCCCCTGTAATGCGCGTCGATCAGAACGCCCTCGTCGAAGTACAGGTATCCCTTCCCCTTTCCGCTGGTCTTGACTTCCATCCGGCAGGTTTTCTGCTCCACTTCGATCAGCGGAAGCAGGCTGCTCATCGTCATTCCCCGATACGAAGTGCCCTCGTCCTTGAGGTTGAGCCCGACGAAGATGGCTGAAGCCAGGGCGCCGATCTCGAATGGCTTTTCCAGATGATAGAGGACCTCCTGCTGGTCCATCCGGCGCCGGAACCAGGGTTTACCGTATTCGGTCATGACCACCACGGGAATCGAGGGATGGTGCTGGGTCATGTAAGCGATCAGTTCGAGGCCGTCCATCCTGGGCGTATTGATGTCGGTGACCAGCACGGATATCTGCTGTTGGGAAATGCGCTCTACCGCTTGAAGACCGTCGGCGGCGACAAGCACATCGAACTGACGCATCTTGTCCAGGCCGTCCTTGAGGGCAGCGAGGAACTCCTGGTTGCCGTCGACAATTAGAACCTTGTCCATAATCGCTCCCGGTTAATTGCTTGAAACGCCTATGGCATATTCTCTTTATCGGGTCAACAAGGGAGATCCTTGACCCAGGCTGGTCCACAGCCTCGCGGTCTGTTGGGGGGCGGACCGCCAGCCTCTTTGCCGCTTCCTCCGCCTGTGCTATGGATCAACCCGGCGACCATGGCCCCTGGATACCGAACCTCTTGTTATGGGAACACAGCGAATTCCGGCGGCTGCCGGACAAATTCTTCCCCGTTCACCGGCGCCCCTGCCGTCATCGCCTCGCGTCTCTCCTTGATCCGACCGTCGTCGGACGGGCAGCCCGGCGGCTGACGCCGACGGGGATCGGGCGACAGCGGTGAACGGTTACGAAGAGGAGGATCTGCCGTGAAAAGCTATCGAAAGGAACTCTGGTTCGAGGTGCCCGCCCGCAGGGCGTTCATCAACATCACCCGGCAGGTCGAAGCCTGCCTGGCGGAAAGCGGCATCCGAGACGGACTCGTTCTGGTGAATGCCATGCACATCACCGCATCCGTTTTTATAAACGACGACGAAGCCGGCCTCCACCAGGATTACGAGGAATGGCTGGAGAAGCTGGCGCCGCACGGGCCGGTTTCTCAATACCGGCACAACGTCGGAGAGGACAACGCCGATGCGCACATGAAGCGCCAGATCATGGGCCGCGAAGTGGTGGTTGCCGTAACGGACGGCAAACTGGATTTCGGAACATGGGAACGGATCTTTTACGGTGAATTCGACGGGCGACGGAAAAAGCGGGTGCTGGTCAAGATCATCGGCAAGTAGCACAGGCCGTATCGCATGATGCCAATGAAGTTCGTTCACTCAATAGCGCCCACTTATTATTTTGAACAATTTCCAATTTAAAAATCGTGCCCATCCTCCCTGATTCCTTGACACTTTTTCAGTGTCTGTGTCATAGGAACTAGCTTTGGGATCCGAAGGCCCGATCCGAGGGCCGCAACCCGCCAATACTAAGGAATCGATACAGGCTATTGGTGCGGCGTGGAGCCTGGATGGAACGCCGGCCGGAGTGCCACGCCGCCGGGAAACGACCAACGCAGAGGAAGAGCCACTATGAGCGAAAGCAGACTTGCCAGGATACTGAAAGCCGGTCATTTTGCCTTCACCGGTGAACTCGGCCCCCCTCGCGGGGCCAACGTCGAGTCGGTCCGGGAAAAGGCAAAGCCCCTGAAGGGGATGGTGGATTCCGTGAACATCACGGACAACCAGACGGCCATGGTCCGCATGTCGAGTTGGGCGGCCGCCCTGATCGCGCTTCAGGAAGGACTTGAACCCAACTACCAGATGGTCTGCAGGGACCGCAATCGTCTGGCCATGCAGGCCGACATCCTGGGCGCCTTCGCGCATGGCATCCGAAACATCCTCTGCCTGTCCGGAGACCACCAGAAATTCGGCGACCACCCCAACGCCAAAGGGGTGTTCGACATCGATTCGATTCAGTTGATCGGAATGGTCCGGCAAATGAGGGAAAAGGGCACCTTTCTCAGCGGTTCGGAAATCGACACGCCGCCCCGGATGTTTATCGGGGCCGCGGCCAACCCGTTCGCCGAACCCTTCGAGTGGCGGGTTCATCGACTCGCCAAGAAGGTCGAGGCCGGCGCGGACTTCGTCCAGACCCAGTGCATCTACAACATGGACAAGATGCGGCGCTGGGTTCGGCAGGCCAACGACATGGGCCTCACCGAGCGGATCTACATCCTGGCCGGCGTGACGCCGATGAAAAGCCTTGGTATGGCGCGGTACATGAAAAGCAAGGTGCCCGGGATGGATGTCCCGGACGAGATCATCAAACGCCTTCAGGGGGTCGACAAGAAGAAGCAGTCCGATGAAGGCATCCGGATCGCCTGTGAGCAGATAGAGGAATTCAAGGAGATGAAGGGTGTGGCGGGCGTCCACCTGATGGCGATCGAGTGGGAGCACAAGGTACCGGAGATCGCCGAAAGGGCGAAGGTGCTGCCGAGGCCCGAGATATAGCCTTTCAGAGACAAGGGCTGCGGTAGCCGGGAGGTCTCTCCCGGTCCGGAAGCCGCTCAACACCTTTTCGGGAGAAAACGATGTACGATTTGGTTCGTGGCCCGCTCGTCTGGATCTCCATAGTCGTGTTCGTCGTAGGGACGGTGATACAAGTCGCCCGGTTCTACCGGCTGAGCCGCCCCAAGGCGACGATGAAGATCAAGCCGAAGGCACCGTCCGCCGGGCAAGCGGAAAAACCGCCCCTGCTGCCCACCGAGTCTTTTGCCTACAAGCTCAGGATGCTCAAAATGACCGTCCTGGGGGTCAACCCGGTGATGATCGTCGTGACCACGGTGTTTCATGTCACCCTGGTGCTCACCCCCTTCTTCGTACTCGGCCACAACATTCTTCTCGACCTGTCGTGGGGGTTGAGCCTTCCGAGCCTCGCCGAGGCCGTCACCGACGCCCTGACCGTCGTGGTGCTCCTGGGGGGCGCCTATTTTCTCTACCGCCGCCTCTTCGTTGCGAAGGTTCGGTCGATTACCGGCGCCTATGACTATGTCGTCCTGTTGATCGCCACGGCACCCTTCATTACCGGATTTCTCGCCTACCACCACATATTCGACTACGATGCCGTCGTCTTCCTCCACATGCTGGCCGGAGAGATCATGCTGATGGCGATCCCTTTCACCAAGCTGGTTCACATGCCCTTTTTCTTCATCAACCGGTTTGCGATGATTCATGAAAACACTTTTGGAACCGGCGGCAGCCGCACCTGGCGCTGATCAGACCGAATTCCGGAGAAACCGAATGAACGAAAATCCACCCGTCAACGTCGAGGAGATCCGCGAGCAGCTGGACGCCCGCAAGGACAAGATGAAGATGGCCCTCCGGGTCTGCGCCCACTGCAGTCTTTGCGCGGAAAGCTGCTTTCTCTTCCACGTTCACGATGGCGATCCCCGATACATGCCGTCCCACAAGTTCATCAATTCCATCGGGCGCCTCTACAAGAAAAAAGGCCGGGTGAGCCGCGAGGATCTCGAGGAAATCAAGGAGATCGTCTGGAGGCGCTGCGTCCTGTGCACCCGCTGCTATTGCCCCCTGGGCATCGACATCCCGGAGATGATCGCGCTGGCCCGGAATATCTGTCGTTCACAGGACGTTGTCTACACATGGGACGAAGCCTGGTCGGTACCGGCGGCTCAGGATTGAACGCCGCCCCGCCAGATCGATCATCCTGCGACGTTGAAAGGTACCGCGAACACATGATCCGCAATCGAAATGGAAACCTCTGGATTCTGATCCTCATGGCCGCCGTCCTGGTCATCGGTCCGGTCGTCGCCGGTGCCCAGGAGGAAATCATGACCCTGCAGTCCGATGAACTGGAGCTGAAACAGCGCCCGCCCGTCGACTTCCCCCATGATATGCACATGGGCATCTACGAGTGCCTGGCCTGTCACCATGATTTCGAGGGCGGGGAAAACGTGCTGGACGAAGACGATCTCTTCGAAGGCAACGAAGACATCCTGTGCGCGGCCTGCCATGGTCCTGGAGACGACCCGGACCTTCAGGAGGCGTACCATTACCAGTGCATGGGCTGCCACATCCAGGTCCGCAAATCCGGCCAGCCATCAGGACCCGAACTCTGCGGCGCGTGCCATATACCGCAATAGCGACTTACGGATCGCCCAATTGAGATAACGGAGGTTCACCTTGGTAAAAGCAGAAAGAAAACCCCTGGAAGAGATCAAGGAGGCCGTCAAAGGCTATGCCCGGGTGCTGAACGTGGGCTGCGGAGGCTGCGTATCGGTCTGCCTCGTCGGGGGACAGAAGGAAGTCAACCGCTTGAACGCCCAGCTCAACCTGCTCTTCGAGACCGAGCGGCTGCACACCCGTGTGGAAGGCTTCACCGTCGAGCGGCAATGCAACGAACAGTTCCTCGTCGACCTGGACGAACGCGTGAAGCGCTACGACTGCCTCATGTCGATGGCCTGCGGCGCCGGCGTTCAGCTCATGGCGGAACGCTATCCCGCCATTCCCGTCTTTCCCGCGGTCAACACCGTCGCCATCGGCATCGATCGGGAAGTGGGCATCTACGAAGAACGCTGCCGGGCATGCGGTGAGTGCGTACTGGGCTACACCGGGGGGATCTGTCCGATCACGCGCTGCGCCAAAAGCCTGTTCAATGGGCCCTGCGGCGGGACCAACATCACCGCCTGCGAAGTGTCCAAGGACATCCCCTGCGCCTGGCTGGACATCTACAACCGGCTCGCCGCGCAGAATCGCTTGGACGATATCAAGAAAATCAAGGTGCCGATGGAGTGGCAGAACACCACCCGGCGGATGATCGTCCAGGAGCCCTATGAGAAGCGCTACATCGAACAGGTGAAAAAGAAATAGGCGCAACCGGCTTGTCGCTTCCGAATCGCGGTCCATCCGACAGGATTGGATGGGCTGATGGGTCTGCCATGAAAAACCCCCACTCGCCCGAGGCGAAATGGGGGTTTTGATTTGGGAGTTCCGGGATCGGCCCCGGCGGTCAGTTTTGCGGTTGGATCCTGACGGCGCAGACCTTGAGTTCCGGAATCCCGCAAACGGGGTCCAGCGCCGTGTTCGTCAGCCGGTTGGCGGCAGCCAGGGCGTAATGGAAGGGAATGAAGACCGTGCCGTCCACCGCCTTTCGGGATATCTTGGCGAGCGCATTGATGCTGCCCCTGCGTGAGGTGATCACCACCCGGCTGCCGTCCGCGATGCCATAGGACTTCGCATCGCCCCTCGAAAGCTCGATGAAGCTCTCGGGGGCCCGGTCCATCAGGCCTTCGGACTTCATGGTCATGGTGCCGGTGTGGTACTGGTAAAGGACCCGCCCGGTCGTCAGATAGAGCGGGAAATCGTCGTCGACCCTCTCCGCCGGCGGGATCCAGTCGATGGCGTGGAATTTTCCCTTGCCGCGGGTAAACTGCTCCTTGTGGAGCACCGGGGTGCCGGGATGTTCGGGGGTCGGGCAGGGCCAGTGAATCCCATCCTCCTCGATCCGTTCGTAGGTAATACCCGCGTAGGACGGCGTCACCCGTCGGATTTCGTCATAGATCGCCCGGCTGTCCGGGTAGACCCAGTCGTGGCCCATGCGACGCGCGATGTCCGCAAGGATCCTGTCGTCCGTCCGGGCATCGCCGGGTGGTTCCACCGCCTTGCGCACCCGTTGGACCCTTCTCTCGGTGTTGGAGAAGGTTCCATCCTTTTCGGCGAAGCATGCGGCCGGGAGCACGACGTCCGCCTTTCGGGCCGTTTCGGTCAGGAAAATGTCCTGGACCACCAGAAATTCCAGGTGTTCGAGGCACGCTTCGGCATGTCCGATGTCCGGGTCCGACACCAACGGGTTTTCCCCGATGATGTACAGCGCCTTGATCCGGCCGTCGTGGGCCGCGGGAACCATGTCGGTCACCTTCATCCCGGGCTTGTCGGAAAGGCCGGTCACCCCCCACTCTTTTTCCATCTTCGCTCTGGCTTCCTCGCTGGTGACAGGCTGGTAGGCGGTGAAAACGTTGGGAAGTCCGCCCATGTCGCATGCGCCCTGGACATTGTTCTGACCCCGGAGGGGGTTGACGCCGGCCCCCTCCTTTCCGATATGACCGCAAAGCATGGACAGGTTGGCGAGCGATTTGACGTTGTCGGTGCCGGTCACATGCTGGGTGATCCCCATGCAGTAGATGATGTTGCCCACTTTCGCCCGGGCAAAGAGCCGTGCAGCCTCCGCAAGGCGATCGGCCGGGATGCCCGTAATGTCCTCCACCGCCTCGGGAGTGAATTTTGCCACCGCGGCTTTCAATTCCTCGAATCCTTCGGTGCGGTCTTCCACGAATTTCCGATCGTAGAGGTTCTCGTTGATGATCACGTGCATCATGCCGTTGATCCAGGCGACGTCGGTCCCCAGCTTCGGCCGCAGCCAGCTCTCGGCAAAACCGGCGATCTTCACCTTCCTGGGATCGATCACGATGAGCTTCGCTCCCTTGAAGGAAGCCGCCCGCTTCACATAAGTGGAAATAACCGGATGATTCTCGGTGGTGTTGGAACCCGTCAACAGAATGACGTCGGCTTTCTCGATGCAGGCGATGGTGTTGGTCATCGCACCGCTTCCGAATGCTGCGGCCAGACCGGCCACGGTGGAGCTGTGTCAGAGACGGGCGCAGTGATCGACGTTGTTGGTCTTGAGCACCGCCCGGGCAAATTTTTGCGCGATGTAGTTTTCCTCGTTGGTGATCCGGGCGGAGGTCATGACGCCGATGGTGTCCGACCCTTGCCGGTCGCGGATTGCCGTGAGTTTTTCAGCCACCAGATCCAGGGCCTCATCCCACGAAGCTTCCCGGAACGCGCCGTTCTCCCGGATGAGAGGGGTGGTGAGCCGATCCTTGGAATGCACGAAATCGAAACCAAAGCGGCCTTTCACGCAGAGACTGCCGAAGTTCGGGGCCGCCTCCTCGACGCCGGAGATCTTCACGACTTTGCCGTTCTTCACGTGCAGGTACATCTGGCATCCCACCCCGCAGTAGGTGCAGGTGGTCCGGACCGGCGTCATCTCCCAGGGCCGGTGGCGGTAGCGGACATCCTTCTCCATCAGCGCCGCCACGGGGCAGGCCTGGACGCATTCACCGCAGAACACGCAGTCGGAATCGCGGTAGGGCTTGTCCCCTGCCGCGATGATCTTGGTCTCCGCCCCTCTGAAACCGAAGCTGATCGCCTTGTTGACCTGGATTTCGTTGCAGGCCTGGACGCAGCGGCCGCAGAGAATGCACCGGGAAAAATCCCGGACGATGAAAGGGTTCACATCCTCGAGCGGATAACGGGTTTCCGTTCGCGGGTAGTCCTCTCCGGTCACCTGGTACCGGTAGGCCAGATCCTGAAGCCGGCAGTCGCCCCAGATCGGGCAAAGCTCGGCGCTCTGGTCGTATCCTTCCACCTTGAGCTGGAATGCCGTCCAGTCGCCCTGGTCCGAACCCCTCGCCGCGCAGTTGTGGTTGCCGGAGGAAAGCATCAGCTTGAGGATGGTACGGCGGGCTTCGATGACGGCGGGAGACTCCGTCCGCACCACCATGTTTTTCCCCGCCGGTGTCGCACAGGCCGCCAGCAGGGTCCTCGCCCCCTCCACTTCCACGACGCAGATTCGGCAGGATCCGGTCGGCGTTGCTCCCTTCAGATGGCAGAGCGTCGGGATGTCGATCCCGTTTCGCCTGGCAACGTCGAGAAGGGTTTCACCCGGTTCGAAGGTGAATTCGTTCCCGTTCATGACCAGCATGTTGGCTTCGCTCATGGTCTCTTCTGATCTCCTTGTTTTCGGTTGCCGGCCCGGCTTCCGGGTTTGGACGAAATAACAGAGGGGAATTCTTACAAAAATTCCGCAATTTTGTCAACCGTCGGCAAAGATGTCCAGGGACAGCGAGCGGCTGCGGATGTGGTGACGCACGGTATCGTGGAAGGCCTCCCGGCTGATGCCGTATCGAACCGCGCCGTCGAGTGTCCGTACCGAAAAAGTGCCGTTCTCCTTTTCCTTGGTACCGGCGGTCAAAATCAGCGGAATCCGCTGAAGCTGGGCTTCCCTGACCTTCTTGTTGAGGCTTTCGGCCCGGGCGTCCACCTGCGCCCGGATGCCGGCGTCCATGAGTTCACCGCAGATGCGCTCTGCAAAAGATGCCAGATCGTCGTTGATGGGGAGGACGGTCGCCTGGACCGGCGCCATCCAGAGGGGAAACTTGCCCGCGAAGTGTTCGATCAGAATCCCGAAAAATCTTTCGATGGAGCCGAATACCACCCGGTGGATCATGATGGGCCGGCGACGCTGATTGTCCGTGTCCACGTAATTGAGGTCGAAGCGTTCGGGAAGGGACATGTCCAGCTGGACCGTGCCGCACTGCCAGGTTCGCCCGAGGGCGTCCTTGATGTGAAGGTCGATCTTGGGACCGTAGAAGGCGCCGTCTCCCTCGTTGATCAGGTAGTCGCGTCCGTAGTCGGCCAGGGCCGACTCGAGACCTTTCGTCGCCTCCTCCCATTGCTCGTCGGTGCCGATGGACTTCTCGGGCCGCGTCGAAAGCTCCAGGTGGAACTCCAGTCCAAAGGCGCTGTAAATCCGCTCGTCGAGCCGGAGGACTCCCAGGATCTCGTCCCGTATCTGGTCCGGGCGCATGAAAATGTGGGCATCGTCCTGGTGAAATGCCCGGACCCTGAACAATCCGTTCAACACGCCGGAGAGTTCGTGCCGGTGCACCAGACCGATCTCGGCGGCTCGCAAGGGCAGCTCCCGGTAGGAGTGGGGCCGGGAATTGTAGAGGAGCATCCCGCCCGGGCAGTTCATGGGCTTGATGGCATAGTCGACCTCGTCGACGCGGGTCACGTACATGTTTTCCCGATAGTTTTCCCAGTGGCCGCTCCGCTCCCAAAGCGCCCGGTTGAGCAGGATCGGTGTCTTGGTCTCCACGTATCCGGCCTTGCGGTGTTCTTCCCGCCAGTAGTCGATCAGCGCATTCCATACCTCCATGCCCTTGGCGTGGAAAAATGGCATGCCCGGCGCTTCCTCGTGAAAACTGAAGAGATCCAGGGCCTCCCCGATCTTCCGGTGATTGCGCTTCTTTGCTTCTTCCAGGAAGTTGAGATAGGCTTTGAGATCCTTCTTGTCGAAGAAGGCGGTACCATAGATCCTCTGGAGCTGGGCCTTGGACTGGTCGGCCCGCCAGTAGGCGCCTGAGACCTTCATCAGCTTGAAGGCCTTGACGAAGCCCGTGTGAGGGAGATGCGGACCGCGGCAGAGATCGGTAAACTCTCCCTGGCGGTAGAAGGAAATGGTTCCATCCTCCAGCTCGGAGATCATCTCCGTCTTGTAGGGTTCGTTTCGGTAGAACTCCATGGCCTCCGCCTTGCCGACCTCATGACGGGTGACGGGCAGCTTCTCGCCGACGATCTTCTGCATTTCGGCTTCGATCCTGGGAAAATCGTCCTCGGAGATGGGAACCATGTCGATGTCGTAGTAAAAGCCGTCCTCCACCGCCGGACCGATCGTCAGTTGGGCGTCCGGATAAAGCCTGAGGATGGCCTGGGCCATCACATGGGCGGCCGTGTGGTGAAGGATGTCCATGGCCTCGGGATCCTTCGAGGTGATCAGGCGCACCGAGGCATCCTGTGCGATCACCCGGTTCAGATCCATCAGGCGGCCGTCGACCTTCATGGCCACGCAGGTGCGTGCGAGCCCTTCCGAAATGCTGGCTGCCACTTCGGCGCCGGTGGGCGGGTGGTCAAAGGTCTTTGAGCTTCCATCAGGAAGTGTTATAGTCACCATTGCAAATTAGCCTCTGTTGCGAAGTTGAAGACGCATCGCCGGAGCATGGGGCAGTTTCGATCCCCGTTCGACCGGGGAATCGCCGGAAATGAAATGAATTTGAAAACTAAGGTAAACATATCGGTGGGTCAAGAGAAAAACCGGACGACCCGGGGCCCGGAGGCCATCCGCCTGGTCGACTCCCGGGAAACCCTGGCGGATGCCGCATCGGCCTTCGAAACACAGAAGCAAATCGCCGTGGATGTCGAGGCGGATTCCATGTTTCATTTCCGCGAGAAGGTCTGTCTCATTCAAATGGCCACGGCCGATTCCGTTTATATCATCGATCCGCTGCGGCTGACCGATATCTCCGCCCTGCTGCCGATCTTCAAATCCCGGGATATCCGGAAGATCTTCCACGGCGCCGACTACGACGTGCGCTCCCTCTACCGGGATTTCGGCGTCGACATCCATAACCTGTTCGATACGGAACTGGCGGCCCGATTCCTCGGTCTTCGGGAAACGGGTCTGGATGCACTGCTGGGCGCCCGATTCGGTGTCCGGCTGGACAAACGCTTCCAGCGCAAGGATTGGTCCAGACGTCCCCTGCCGGAGGAGATGCTGACCTATGCAGCCGGAGATGTCGAGTTCCTGATTCCTCTGGCGGACCAGCTGGAGAAGGAATTGGCGGAAAGAAAACGCCTGTCATGGGTCAACGAAGAGTGCCGCCATCTCAGCCGCGTAAGATCGATGAACAACGGGGACCAGCCGCTCTTCCTCAGTGTCAAGGGCGCCGGGAAACTGAAGCCGAGAAGGCTCGCGGTGCTCGAACAGCTCCTTCAGCTTCGACGGCAGATTGCGAAGGAAAAGGACCGACCGCTTTTCAAGGTGTTGAACAGCCAGGCCCTTTTGAAGATCGCGGCCGTATCCCCCAGAAGCCTCGACGCGCTCGAAGCCACCGAAACCCTGAGCCGGAAGCAGATCGGCATGTACGGCCGTCCGATCATCGATGCCGTCCTGAACGGCTTGAACACTCCGAAGGATGAGCTTCAGCCTTACCCCCGAAGATCCGCACCGGTGATGCCTCCTGCCGTGCCGCGCCGGGTTCAGGCGCTCAAAGCCTGGCGCGACCGGGAAGCCGAAGCCCTGGGAATGGATCCCGGAATGATCATCAACAAATCGCTGATGCAAACGATTGCAACCCTCAACCCTTCAAGGGTTCGCGATCTCGATGCGATTCCCGATCTTCGAAGCTGGCGCAGATCGGCATTCGGCAAGGCCATCGTGGAAACCCTCAAAAAGCACGCCTGACGCGCACAGGGTCGGAATGCGGCGACCGCCTGCATCCCGACGTCGAATGCAACCGACACGACGAGGCGACTGTGCGGTGCCGGCCTGTTACGAGCCTTTCACGCCGGCCGCGAGCATCTGCTTCAAACCGGTCAGTGTCCCTTTCCATACGGCGTCCTCTCCGGCCATGAGCGCCACGATTACATCCTTTTCCACGCTCACCTCCAGGACAATCTCCTCTTCGCCGATCCGGAAGACAGCTTCCCCCCAGCGTTCGGCAGGCATCCCGGTCGCTTCGCATTCATAATCCGTCCGTATCTCACCGGTCATTCGGATATCCGCCATGGTCTGCTCTCCTTTTCGATCGAGCTGCATGGATTGGCTTGCTACTGACCTCCGAAACAGGGACGATCCGTTGGGACCATCAGCCCCATAGCGGCTTTACCCGCGACTGTCAATCGTGCGGAACGGTGAGAAGACGCATTCAGGCCCGGATCTTGCTTCGAACCCTGCTGCGGTCACGCGGCCGGGACCGGCTCAACGGGGCAAGCCAGTGAACCGGCACCATCGCCTCCACCGTGAAAAGAACCGGTGGTGGATCTCCGCGCGGCGGCGGAAGGTCACTGGAAACCATATCTCCGGAGATTGCACCATGATCGAATCGGATTATCTCGAGGAAAGCGCCAAGCTGGTTCGGACGCTTCGCGGCCTGCCGACCTTGGGCCCCTTTGGTGAAAAAGAGCTTCGAAGCCTGCTGAAACAGAGCAAGATTCGAAAATACCGTGCCGGTGAAACCATTATCCGGGAGGGGCGGATCGACACTTGGATCTACTTTCTCGTCTATGGCCGGGTCACGATCGAAAAGGACGGCGAACTGATCGCCCGCATCGATCGGCAGGGCGATACCATCGGCGAAATGAGCATTCTGGATCGATCCAACCGCTCGGCTTCGGCCATTGCCGAAACGGATACGGTCTGCCTGGCCACCGATACCCGCTATATCGATCGGCTTACCGGTCTGGACCGGATGGTTTTCTGCGCCGTCCTGTACCGGATTATCGCTGAAATCCTTGCCGATCGGCTTCGCACCACGAGTCTCGAACTGATCCGGGAACGCGAAAAGAGAGGCTGGAAATTCTGGAAGACCCTATCGGGCTATCGGCAGTATTTTGCCAGGTCGTAGGGGCATTTACCGGCGCCGCTGAATCCCCATCCGGCGGAGCCTCGAAACAAAGGTGGATCGATGGATCCCGGCGGCCCTGGCAGCGCTCGCGATGTTCCACTGATGACGATCGAGGATGTCGAGCGCATATTCCCGATCCACATCGGCCCAGGTCCGGCCGCCGAACCGAAGTCTGCCCGATTCGGAGGCCTCCGCACTCCTTCCGTCCGGCGCTTGTTCGACCTCCTCTCCCCCAACGCCCTTGTGGATATCGGCGCGTCTAACCGGAATATGCTCCGGAAAATCCGTCACATCGATCCTGCGCCCCTCGGCCACCACCAGCAGATATCGAATCAGATTTTCTAGCTCACGAATATTGCCGGCCCAAGGATACCGGGTCAGGCACCGCACCGCTTCCGAACGCATCCCCTTGGCTTCCACACCCAACCGCGCGGCTTCCCGGTTGAGAAAATGCCGGATGAGCAACGGTATGTCTTCCCGGCGCTCCCTGAGGGGCGGCAGCTTCAAGGGCAGCACGGATAGTCGGTAGAACAGGTCCTGGCGAAACGTTTTCTGGTCCACCATGAGCCGGAGATCCCTGTTGGTGGCTGATATGATCCGCACGTCCACGTTCTTGACCTGGGTGGATCCCAGTGGCTTGATCTCTCCTCCCTGAAGCACCCGAAGGATCTTGGCCTGGATATCCGCCGGCATGTCCCCGATTTCGTCCAGAAACAGCGTTCCCCCGTCCGCCGCCTCGAACAGGCCGATTCGGTCACGAACGGCCCCGGAGAACGCCCCCTTACGATAGCCGAACAGCTCGCTTTCGAGCAGTGATTCGGGTATGGCGGTGCAATTCTGAATGAGAAAAGGGTTCTTGGCCCTGGAACTCAACTGGTGGATACGCCGGGCGAAGAGCTCTTTCCCGGTTCCGCTCTCACCAGTGATCAACACCGGGTAGTGGGTGTCGGCATAGGTCTCCATGAACGCCTTGGCCTTTAGAAACGCGGAGGCCTGTCCGATCAAGGCGGGCTGGTTGCGGATCGACTGCAACTTGCTCTTCAAGGTCGCCTTTTCATGGACCTCCCGGGCATACATCAAGGCATTGTTGAGGGCGTCCGCGCCGATATCGACCAGGTCCTGGAGCTCCCTGAGATAGTCCCTGCCCAACGCTGTCGAGGCCGCATCGGTTTCGGTGTCGATCAGCTGCACCGCGCCGTAGACCGTTCCGTCCTTCAGCAGCAACGGGAAGCAGAGAATGCGGCTGCTTTTGACCTGGAGGTCCTTTTCGACATTCCGGCAATGGCGGCGGTCGGTTTTCGGATCGGCTACGGTCATTCGGCCGTTTTCGATGACCCAGCCGACGATGCTGTCGCTGTCCGCAGGGACGTGAAGCCGCCGGATCCGGTCGCTCTGCCCGCCGACGGCTTCGACACAGCGATATCCGCCGCGCTCCTTGATCCATATGGAACCCCGGGTGACCTTGTGGATTTCGAGAAGGGCCTCGAGGAACTTCCTTCGAAGACGGACAGGATCGAGTTCGCTGGAAAAGGAACGGAATGAGTTCAGCAGGGAGCGCATGATGATATTTCGATAAAAAGGCTTTATTTGAATACTATTATTCATATATCGCCACTCGATGGATTCCACTTGATCCCGCGAGCCGGTTCATCAAGCCTAACGCTTCAGGGTTCCTACGTATTTTGCATCCGACGGCTCCTGGCACGCATGTTGATAGCACCTGCTTCGGAAAGGAGAAGTCGACATGCAAAAGTCAGTCATGATCAGCTTGTCCGCAGTGTTTTTTTTGATCGCCGTCGGCTGCAGCTCCATGGGACCCAGGCCGGACAGCCGCCTTCAAACCCTGAACGCTCTCTCCGTTGCCCGATTCGCCGGAATCCCCGCGAAGTCTTTAGCCGGCTTCAACCTGTTGCGGGACCGTCGTTATATGCTTCAGTTCGAGGTCGTTGACTCGGTTACCGAAACCGGTGCAACGGACGTCGCGATGGTAGGAGAGAGACCGGAAAATCCAAACATGACCGCATGCCTGACCGTGGCCATCCGCTTCTGATCGAAACCCCTTCGGAACAGTAGAAATCGTTGCCGTCATCGCTGAATCGCAAACCCACGCCAACGGGGCCAGCGGACCCGTTGCTTCCCCTCTCCCATCGTCATGCCGGTCCGTGCGTGCGGATTGACTTTCCCTTCGGATCGGTGCTCAAATGTCTCATGACTTATTTATGATTCGTACTTTCGCCGCCATGCCCGCCAGCCGGCGCTCAAACTGACCTCATGAGCCTGAAGCATCGATTCGGACGCCCCTATATCCTTGGAGCGCTGACCGTCATAGCGATCCTGTCCTTTCTGTTCGCCGGCGGAATCCTGGCACAGCACCGCCTCGCTTCGGAGTCGGTAAGAGCCCGAATCACAAAAGCATTTTCTGATCGGACCGGAGGCACCGTCCGTTATCGACAAGCGGAAATACGATGGTTCCTTCGGCCTGGTGTATGGTTTTCCGAAGTGGAGGCCGGGATTCCCGGACGCGCGACCGGCAAGTGCCGGCAAGCCGCCGTTTACCCCGGAATTCTCTCCTTGTTCAGGGGAAGCCTTCAGATCGACAAGGTCCTTCTGGTGGATCCGTCGATCACCCTCCTGTCGACGTTCCCACGCCCGGAAGGAGACGCCGCGGAACCGACGCTCTCGTTGCCGATGCCCGACCCGAACCTCCTCCCCCGGATGAATCTCCGCATCGAGAACGGGCGGTTCGACATTTCGGCTGCGGTAAAAGGGACCTTCGTGGTAACGGAGGTCAACCTGAAACTCCACCACGACGCCGATCGCGTGAAAGCGCGGGTTCAATCCCGGAGCAACGTCTGGGACCAGCTGAATGCTGCGGCCGAATTCGACAAGTCGACCCACGCGATCGAGGCTGACGGAATTCTGCAAGGGTGGCGGCCGCATCCCCTTATCGATCGGATGCTGAGCCCGACCGGTGTACGGATGGCGGCAGGCGGCGGGACATTGCGGGTTCATCTGGATGGAACCATCGGCGGGCAGCTCAGCATGGACGCCACCGTCGACATCCCGAGCCTCGGCCTGATGCGCAACGGGAAACAATTCAACTTGAGGGAAGGTCGCGTATCGGGCCGGGTGATACACAGCCCATCCCTGACCCGGATCGAGCTTGAGAACGTTTCCTTTTCAGACCCCATGCTGAATCTTTCCGGAATGCTCCGGATGGACACGGAAAAGGACGATTTCCGCCTCGGCTTGGAAGGCCGGAGCATGGATGTGGCGTCCGTACGAACGGCCGCCCTGTTTTTTCTGGAGGAAAGGCGTGTTGCCAGGCACATTTTCCGGATCGTCCGCGGGGGAACCATCCCAAGGATCGTTTTCGGCGTCGAAGGTCGGAAGTTCGATGACTTGATGGACTTTCCCCGGATGCGGCTCGACGCCAGACTGACCGGAGGAGAAATCTTCGCCCCCGGCGCCGAGCTGGATTTGACGGATGTCAGCGGTGACGTGAGAATCCGGGACGGAATCCTCGAAGGATCGGACTTGCAGGCTGCATTCGATGAATCCATGGGGTCCGGCGGCCACCTCCGGCTCGACTTCTCCCGGGATCGAATTCCGCTGACATTGTCCTTGAATATTGACGCGGATTTGTCCCGCCTGCCCGAGGTGCTCCTGCGCCTGATCCACCAGCCCCGTTTCGTCCATGAAGTCCGGTCGGTCACGGAACTGTCCGGCCACGCCAAGGGCACGCTTCGCCTGGACGACTGGGAAGGGGAGCCGATGAAAGTCAGCGTTGCCGCGAACGACCTGGATCTTTCGGCTCGATATGGACGCGTTCCCTTCCCGATCCGCATCCGAAGCGGCGGTTTCTCCTACGATGGCGACCGCGTATCGCTGTCCGAAATTCGCGGCAGTGTCGGCGATACCCGGGTAAAGGACCTCAGCGCCGGGATCGGGCTCCAACGGCCATTTCACATGACCATCGGGTCTCTCGAGGCCGAGGTTTCACTCGACCAGGCGGTCGGCTGGCTCTCGCATTTTTCGGGCATCCAGGCGGCCATCGGGACCGACGCGGCGGCCACGGGCCGAGCGAGCATCGAACGGGCGGAGCTCAACGGCCCCCTATTGTCCCCGAAGGATTGGAATTACCGGGCGAACGGCACCTTGAAAAAGGTCAGGGCAAACTCGAGAGCGCTTCCCTGGCCGATCTCCGCGGAATCCGCCGAATGGCAATGGAGGCCCGACCGGATCCGCTTCACCAATGCGGACATCGGATTTTTGGACGCCTCCGCCCGTGGAACGGCGACCATGGAAACCGATGAAACCGGTTTGAAATCATGCGGCTTTGCTTTTTCGGGAACCTTTGGTGAGGATGCGCTTTATTGGGTCGCGGAAACCGCCGGCATCCAGAAAACCTACCGATTGAAGCCCCCTGTCGCCATCCAGGAGGGGCGTTTCGATTGGGAACGCTCCGGATCCGTTCTTTTTGCCGGCGACATCAAGTCCCCGGAAGGAACGCTGGCCTCGATCGAACTCACTCGAACCGGCTCGGTCCTGGCAATTCCCCGATTGACCATCGAAGACTCGGACTCCAGCGCCGCCGGCGCCTTTCGCCTGGACGACCGGTCCATGACACTGGATTTCAAAGGCCATCTGGGCGGCCAGTCCCTGGTGCGGCTTTTCGGCGAATTCCGGTTCGCAGACGGATTCGCCAGCGGAGATCTGGAAGCCCGCATCGATCTGGCGGAGCCTGACCAGTCCCGGATTCAGGGCTCGCTGAACGCCCGTTCCCTGGTGATACCGACCGTTGTCTCACCCCTGACGCATCTGGACCAGATCCGCATCCAGGCCTCCGGCGATCGGCTGGAATTGTCAGAGATGGTCTGCAGGGAGAACGGCCGGCGGCACCGTCTCGAAGGAACCGTACTGTCCGGACCCGACGGGCTTACCGTCGACCTTTCGCTGGATTCCGACGAAATCCGTCTGCCCGGGGGTGGCACGAAAGCCCGCCGAAAGGCGCCATCCGTCAGGCATCTCGACAAATTCCTGCCCGTTGCCGGCACCCTCAAGGCCCGCATCGGAAACCTCGGCATCGGAGATCTGTCATGGTCGCCGATGACGGCGATCGTCACCTTTCGACCGAACGGCTACGATCTCCGGATTCACGAGGCGGAGATCTGCGGCCTTTCCACGCCCGGATCCATTGCATCAGGAAACGGCGGCTGGATGTTGCGGCTGGAGCCCAATGCCGAGGGGGGGGATTTTTCAAAAACCATCTCCTGCTTCACCGACAACAAGGCTGTGATCGATGGCAGCTACACGGTCAGTGGACGGCTCGAAGCCCATGACCGGGACGCGGTCCTCTCCACCCTCGAAGGTCCTCTATCCCTCACGGCCGAAGACGGCCGCATCTATCGCCTGAATCTTCTTTCCAAGATTCTGGCCGTGGTCAACGTCACCGAAATCTTCAGGGGAAAAATTCCGGATCTTCTCCAGGAAGGCTTTGCCTACGAATCACTGTCGTTGTCCGGGAGCATCGAGGGTGGGGTCCTAACCATCGATGAAGCCTACATCGACGGGGCTTCGATGGGTCTGGCCGGGAGCGGCTCCGTCGATCTTTCCACCGGGCAGTCCGACCTGACCGTCCTGGTGGCGCCGTTCAAAACCGTCGACGCCATCGTCAAAAGAACGCCGATCGTGGGTTATCTGCTCGGCGGGAACCTCGTTTCCATCCCTGTCAAGATCAGCGGAGACATTGCCGATCCGACCATCATCCCACTGGACCCCTCCGCCGTCGGTTCCGGGGTCGTGGATCTGATGAAGCGAACCTTCGGCCTCCCGGCAAGGCTTCTGCAGCCGCTCAAAGACTGGACCGGACTGGGCGACTCCTCCGACAACGATTCACCGCCGGATCCGTCCCCTTGACATTTCGGTTGTCTCCATCCTGCTGCCCATCCCCGATTCATCGATCAGGCCCAAGCGCGGCCGATTCAAAAGGGATATTGAAGTTCGTCCGAATCTGTGTTTGTATGACCGGATCAAAAAATGAACGGGATTAAGGATATGGGCATTCAGGAGAGAAAACAGAGGGAGAAGGAACGGCGGCGCCAACAGATCATGGTCGCCGCCAAGCGGGTGTTTTCCGAAAAGGGCTATGAAAAGAGCACGATGGAGGATATTGCCAAGGAAGCCGAGCTCAGCCCGGGAACCCTCTACCTTTATTTCAAGAGCAAGGACGAGCTCTATGCCTCCCTATGCCTGCGTGTCCTTCAGTACATCAATATCAAGGTCGACCACGTGGTCAAAGACGAGGGCCTCCGGTATGAGTCCAAGCAAAGGGCAATGATGGAGGCCATGTACGACGTCTACGACTACGATCCCCTGATCCTCAACAACATGTTCCATCTCCAATCCAGCGACACATTGAAAAGCCTTTCCCCGGAGCTACTCGATGAAATCAACGCCCTTTCCCGCAGGGCGCTTCGGTCCATCGCCGGCATGTTCGAGGAAGGCATCAGCAAGGGACTTGTCATTCCAAACAACTCGCTGGCACTGGCCGACATCCTCTGGGCCCTGTTTTCGGGCATTGTCCTGTGGGAGGAAAGCAAGAAGCAGATCAACGAGGAGCGTTACACCCTCCGGAAAACCTTCGAGGCCGCATTCGACATCTTCGGCAGGGGCCTGAAGGCTCGCTGAAGAACCATCCGAAAAAATCCACACGGCTGCGCAATGCCGGATCAGGTCGATGTAGCGTACATTTCAAATTTGAAATTTGAAATGTCAAATCCACAAGCGCCGCAGCGACGAGGGGCGAAGCGTAACGCAGAGAACGGGCGCTTCTCCAGGCAACGCAGCCGGCGGCTGCCTGAAGCGCTCGGAATCAAGGCTTGCGAGGCCCGAGGAGTGAGGCGTACGCCGGTACGCCGCAGCGACGAGGGGCGAAGCGTAACGCAGAGAACGGGCGCTTCAGGCAGCCGCCGGGCTTGATCCCCCGGGCCAGAGACGGTATAAGCCATAACCGTTTCCGAAAAAGGAGGAAAAGATGGCATCCGAATTCGAAAAGGAAGGCGCCGAGGAAGGCTTCGAGCCCTATGAACCCTATTCCCCTCTTCGCAAACACGGGTGGATGGACAAGACGCTGCTGACCTACATCGGCATCGGCATCCTGGTGTTGGTGGTGCTGATCATATCCCTGCGTTCAGGGTCCGGTGACGGCCCGACGGCCCAGAAGGTCGCCGACCTCGAACGCCGCCTGGACGATCTCGAATTCCGCATCGCCGAGGCAGAAGCGCTTCGCGGGCGCCTGGACCTGCTCGAGTCCAATGGCCAGGATGTGGGTGAAATGGGCCGGCGCGTCGCCCAGTTCGAGGAGTCGGTCGTCGATCATCTCAATCAGCTCGACCGGAAACTGGCAACACTCGAGAAAAACAAGGCGAATGCCGCGGCCAAACCGTCCACACCGGCGTCGGGGAGTGAAAAGACGGTCAAGAAGGCTGCCGCTTCGAAGCCCGCCCCGAAAACCCGCACTCATGTCGTTCAATCCGGAGAGACACTCTACTCCATCGGCCGGAAATACGATGCCTCGATTGACGCGATTCGAAAGCTCAACCGGATCGATGCCGATTTTACCATCCACCCGGGGCAGAAGATCCAGGTGCCCAATTAGCATTCATCCCAATGACCATCTTCGCGATGAATTTTCCATCGTTCGCCGCCAGGGTTCACCGGGAATTCGGCAAGAGTCCGGCGGCCGCGGCTGAAGTTTACCGATCCTTCTATCGATTAGGCACCTGTGGTCTGGAGGATCTGCCGCCGCAGATGGGGCGCAGTTCCTGGGTCGCCGAGATCCGCAGGACGCTGCTGGGGCCACCCGCAACGATCGTCGGGGAAAAAACCTCGGGGGGTGTCACCAAGTTCATCTCCCGGCTGGTCGACGGTCTCGAGATCGAATCTGTCCTGGTTCCCATGGAGCGCTATGTGACCGCCTGCATTTCCTCCCAGGTCGGCTGCCGGATGGGATGCCGGTTCTGCGAAACCGGAAAGATGGGGTTGCTGAGGCAGCTTTCGGCGGCTGAAATTTCCTTCCAGGTGTTTGCCGCCCGGCATCTGCTGGGCCAACGAGTGAAGAATGTCGTTTTCATGGGGATGGGCGAACCGTTCGACAATTTCGACGCCGTGCTGGAGGCCGTCGATGTGATCAGCGATCAACGCGGCCTGGATATCGCCGAACGGAACATCACCATTTCCACGTCAGGACGAATCGACGGCATCCTTCGACTGGCCGGATTGGGGCGCCCGCACATTCGTCTGGCCGTTTCCCTGAATGCGCCCGACGACGAGATCCGCTCCCGAATCATGCCGATCAATCGCCGAAACCCCATGGCCGAACTCAGATCGGCCCTCCTAGCGTTTCCCGTCAAACCCGGGTATCATATCGTCGTTGAATATGTCCTGATCCGCGACCTGAATGACAAAATCCCCCACGCCGACCGGCTGGCGGACTACCTGGACGACCTTCCCGTCAAGCTGAATCTGATTCCCTGCAATGCCGGACCGGGGAGCGATTTTCTCCCGCCTTCCGACGGTGTCGTCGACGCTTTCAGACGCCGGCTGGTGGAAAGGGGTATATTCGTGCGGATGCGGACGCCGAAAGGCAGGGACCTTCTGGCCGCATGCGGCCAATTGGGGAGAGGGTTTGACCGGCCGGCTACCGGCTGACGGCCTTTCCAATCGAAACCCGGTCGTCAGGAGTAAGGACGGATGAAGGTGAAGGCTTCCTCTGACTCAGATAGATCCCCGCGAAAACCACGGCCGAGGCCAGGTACTGCTGAAAGGAAAACTGGTCCCCGAGGACGAGACGGCCCATGATCAGCGTTAGAACGGGGATCAGGTTGATGTAGGCGGACGCCTGGCTGGCGGGAATGCGGCTGACGCCGAAGTTGTAAAGGGCATAAGCGCCCAGGGTGACCACCGCCCCTAAATAGATCACCGCCCCGCCCGACACCGGATCTAAAGTAGACGGAAGCCGCGTCGACGGAAGGAAGAGCAGCGGGAAATAAAACAGGCTGCCGGCGAACGCCTGAAGCGCGGTCAGGAAAAACGGCGAGTAACGGGGCGTGAGGGATTTCAGTATAATGATGTAGACCGTAGCGCAGACCATGGCCACGAACTCGAGGAAGTTTCCCAACGCGGGGTTTGGCGCATTGGCTTCCGGGGTGCCGGACACGCTCAGCCAGCAGGCGCCGGCGATTGCGAGACCGAAACCGGCATAAGATCTCCACGGCAGCCGCTCCTGGAGGATGAACCGAGCGGCGACGGCCACCAGCACCGGCAGCATGGCGGTGATCATTCCGGCCTGGGAGGCGCTGGTCAATACGAGCGCCTTGGCCTCGAAAAGAAAATACAGGCAAGGTTCGCAGACCACCATGACCAGAATCAGCCTGAGATCTCCGGGTCGGTACTGCTTCCGGGGTTTGAAGCGGAGCAAAAGCGGCAGAAAACAGGCACTGCCAACGATCATGCGGCCGAAAATGACCACCACGGGATCGTAGACCCTGAACGCCAGCTTGAGGGCAATGAGCGAGCTGGCCCAAATCACCATCGCCATCAGCAATCCTGCGTGAGCCAGAGCGGCATCCGATAACCTGTTCACACGCCACCTCCAGTTGAGATCGGCCGTAGCCCGGACACCCTTCAGGGGTGTTGGGAAATCCAATCGAAAGCCCCGGCTGCGATGGCCAGGGCGTTTCAGAACCCAAAGGAGGTCCCCATGGGGCTGAGAAAAAAAGGGGCCGCTTTTCGCTGGTGGCCGACAGTCGCCTTGGCGATGATGCTGACGGGGTGTGCCGCCATGGGATGGTGGCGGGAGCCGCCCCGGATCAGCCTTGCCAGTATCCGGATCATGGAGGTTCGGGGTTTTGAAACCGCCTTCGAGGTCGATCTTCGCGTCTTCAACCGCACCGACCGGCCGCTGCTGATCCGTGGCATTGACTGCGAGCTCGAACTCAACGGCAAGCGCTTCGCGGAAGGCGTTGCCAATCCTCAAAAGGAGATTCCGCCCTTCGAAAGCGACATCGTGACCGCCACCGTTTACACATCCATGCTGGACATGTTCACCGCCCTGCATCGGGTGATCCAGGGAACAGCCGACCCTGATCGAATGCCGACCTACACCTACTCCCTCAAGGGATGGCTCCGTGCCGGGAGCCCGGGCTTTTCGACCGCCATCCCCTTCCGGTCGGAAGGGCGCCTGGATTTCGGAGGCCAGTCCGACGCGAAACCCTGAGCAATATGATCAAGGGGAACCTTCGGAGTGGTATCGGTCTCCGGCCGCGCCGACGGAGATCTTGAGGGGACGCCGACGGCGGAGAATCATCTCCCACAGTTGGGAAAGCAGCATGCCGGCAAGCATCAATGCGCAGCCGATCATTCCCCTGCGCCCCAGCATCTCATCGAGCAGCCACCACCCTCCGATCGCCGCGAACACCGCCTCGAGACTCAGGAAGATGGCCGCATGGGCCGGGTGGGCGCTTTTCTGCGCCACCACCTGTAAGGTATAAGCCACTCCGACCGAGCAGAGGCCTCCATAAAGGATGGGAATAGCGGCCTGGCGGATCCCGTCCGTCGTTATCGGCTCAACCGCAATGGCCACGATCACACTCAACACCGAACATACGGCAAACTGCATGATGGCCAGCCGAACGGCGGCAACCCGCGGTGAAATCCACCCGATGATCAGCACGTGCGCCGCCCAGAAAACCGCGCCCACCAGTACGAGGAAATCACCCCATGCGATGGTGAAATGCTCGGATATGCTGAGGAGGTAGAGCCCGGCTGCGGCCAGGAAAGCTCCGAGCCAGGTCCCCGCCGTGGTGCGCTGCCGGAAGAAAAGCCCCAGCATGGGCACCATGACTACGTAAAGGCCGGTGATGAAACCGGCATTGCCGGCCGTGGTGTGCACAAGACCCACCTGTTGCAAGGAAGCTCCGGCAAACAGGAAAACGCCCGCCAGGCCGCCCCCCCGCAACATTACACCCCCCCGTCCGGCGATGATCTCTCCGTTCCGGCTGCTCTTTTTCCCGTTGGGTCTCCAGAATAGAAGCGGCACCAGGGACAGGCTGCCCAGCGCAAACCGGATTCCGTTGAAGGTAAAGGGGCCGACCGATTCCATCCCCACGCGCTGAGCGACGAAGGCAAATCCCCAGATGGCCGCCGTAAGCAGCAGCAGCAGATCCGACCTGATCGTGCGCGCCTCCAAAATGCCGGTCCTTTCCCCTGAGAGCCGTTTCGTGGACGGGGTACCGTCCATAACGCCGAAGCGGGCAACTTACACCGTGGCCTGAACTCCGTCAATGCCCGCAGCGATCATCACCGGCGATCCTTTGAGGGTGGAGCGTGCGCGCCCTCCGGAGGCCGCAATCCTCGGAATTGGCATACCTCCCGAAACACCGCGCGGATGGAGACCCGTCATTTTTCTCTGCGGTATTCCAAAAGAAACCGGAGGAAACCGGAGCCGTCCCTTGCCACCCGGCGCGTACCGGTCCGGGCTGCGAAGTCCGGATCATACCGGTATGCGGCCCCACCGGCCACAAGAAGGGTTCGAGCCGGCAGCCCCCGAACAATGGCATCGACGGTATCATCCGAATCGAACTGAAGCACGGTGAGCCCCAGCAGATCGGGCTCCTGTTTTCGGCATTCGTCCAGAATTTCCAAGGCCGTCCGCAGCAGTCCGATCCGACGGACCCGAACGCCCGCGGCTTCGGCTACCCTTTCGATCACGTCGAGGCCGTGTCCCCATCCATCATCGATCGTAGCGGTCAGCATGAGCGGAGAGTGATGCCAAAGCCCGGGGCATCTCCGGTCGGTCCGCCAGCGGGAGAGGGTGTCAGCCGCCCGCAGATAAGCTTCCCGCGTGGGCGGAGACCCGGAATCCCAAGCGGAAAGAAGCTCGACAGCCTGTAATCTGAATTGATGGATCATTTGTGGCTATCGATCGGCCTCCATGGTGAGCAAAGCGGAGTGAGCCCGCCCGTTCAATCGCCGTCCAAGGCCCCGGGAAGCCGCTTCATGTTGAAGAGCACATCGTTTTCCCAGTAGGATTGTTCCAGTTTTTCCTGGTGGGCCTTGACATCCGCGCCATACCGGCCGGTCAACTCCTGGATCAGGTAGTTGACGAGACAGGACAGCGTGGTGGGACTTCCGATCAGCGGAATATGGGTGGACGGCGCGATGAGGCTTTCATCGGCAAAGTGGAGGAGTGGGCAGGCCGTGCTGTCGGTGATGACCACCAGGGACCGCCCCAGCCGCTTCACGAGTTTCCCCAGCCGGATCAGCTCGTTGGGGTACCTGGACTGGGCGACGATGACGACCAGCACGTCGTCGGGCGATATGGTGAGCCAATCGATGGTGGTTTTGTCGCTTCCTCTGAAAATCTGAATCCCGCCGCGGATCTTGGTGAGCGACCATCCCAGGTAGTAGGCCGCCGTGTAGGACAGCCGGGAGCCGATGACAAATATCTGGGGGCTTGCATGGAGCATGGACACGACGCGGTCCGCCTGCTCGACGTCCGTGTGCTCGAAAAGCTGTCGAAGGTTGTCGATCTCCTCGAAGACCACCCGCCGGAAACGTTCGGCGCCGGGTTCCAGCATCGCGGTCATTTCCAGACGGTCCAGCAGGGTCAGTTCGGTGTCCACAAAATCCCTGAGCGACTGCTGAAAATCGCTGTAGCCGCTGTATCCCAACTGCCCGACGAAGCGGATCACCGTCGCCTCGCTGACCCCGCAGGCCCTGGCCAACTCGGCAACCGTCATGAACATGGCTTTCCGCGGATTTTCCACCACGAAATCGCCGATAATGCGGCTTTTCGGCGTCAGCTCCCTGTGAAGCCCGGAGATTCGGTTCACCAGGGGGTGAACCCCGTTTTCCCGACCGTTCATGCCTCGTCCTTTCGGGCGGCCGGCCTCAAAAATGAAATATAAACTTTTTTGACAAAATATATTTCATCTGAATCGGCACCATGAGATGACATAGCACGTAACAACCATTCAATGGAAACGCAAGCGCAAAAATCATATCGATTCTCTGATAGGAGGGCATTTCGACTGAACAGGCACTGGGCGGAAGGCCTGATGCCGAATGCCCGCATCCGCGCGCGCAGCAGGTTTCTTCTGATCGATGCAAAAACTTATTGACATCATTTATTTCATATGAAATGGAAATATTCAAACTAAATAAGAATTCAACGTCATTCCCAATCCAACCGGGAGCCCTCCATGTTCGGTCGATCCAAACGCCTTTGGGCCTCACGGCCTCTAAAGTCCAACTACGACGCGGTCATCATCGGGGGGGGGCTCCACGGCCTTGCCACCGCTTATTTCCTGGCTCGAAACCACGGCATGACGGACGTGGCGGTCATCGAGAAGCGGTATATCGGATTCGGCGCCGCCGGCCGGAACACCGCCATCGTCCGCGCCAACCAGAGAACCCAGGAAAACCTTCCTTTATATAAAGAGGCCCTGGAGCTTTGGCCGGTGCTGACCCGCGAGCTCGATTTCAATCTGATGTTTTACAACTGCGGCAATCTCAATCTCGCCCATAGCGAGGCGGCATTGAAGGCCATGCGGCTGAATGTGGCATCGGCGCAGTTCCACGGAATCGAGAGCCGGCTGCTGGACGCGAAGGAATGCAAGGAAGTGGTGCCCGCGCTGGACATCTCCGACCGTCCCCGATACCCCATCACCGGCGGAATGTTCCACCCGCCGGGCGGAATCGTCCGCCACGATGCCGTGGTGTGGGGCCTGGCCAAGGGCAGCGCCGGACGCGGCGTCCACATCCACCAGGGGACCGAAGCGACGGGCATCGGGATCGAGAACGGAAAAATCGCGTGGGTGGACACCGAGAAGGAAAGGATCCGGACCCAGCGGGTCCTGATCGCGGCGGGCGCCTATTCGGCCGGTGTCGCCTATCGGCTCATGGGGCAGCGGCTGCCCATCAGCGTGCTCACGATTCAGGCGATGGTGACGCAGCCCCTCAAGCCGCTTCTCCACCACGTTGTCTCCTCCGGGGCCTATCACTGCTATGCCAACCAGACCCTGAAAGGGGAGATCGCCACCGGGGCTCACATGGATCCCTGGCCGAACTACACCACGCAGACCACGGCCAACTACATCAAGCACCAGGCCGAATCCGTGACCGAATTCCTTCCCTGCCTCAAGGGGGTCAAATTCATGCGCATCTGGGGAGGACTGGCCGATATGACGCCCGACATGGCCCCCATCATGGACGGGAACACGCCTGCGGAAGGATACTACCTGGACTGCGGATGGGGTTACTTCGGATTCAAGTCGTCCACGGTCACCGGCAAGTACATGGCCCAGTACATGGCCACCGGCGAGCGCCCGGACATCCTCCGGCCCTTCCGGCTCAAACGCTTCGAGGAGCACCGTCTGATGGGCGAAACCGCCGCCCTGGTGGACTACAGCGCCAACAATTGACCCTCCGCCCGAGCACACAGGGCATCCCAGGAGAACGCTCATGGCATTCACGATTACCTGCCCGATATGCGGCCCCCGCAGCGGCTACGAGTTCCGGTTCGGCGGAGAGGACAAGGGCCCGCGCCCGGATCCCGAGCATCTGACGCCCGAGGCCTGGTGCGACTACACCCACATGAACAATTCCCGTCCCGGCATCCAGAAGGAGTGGTGGTATCACCGCAACGGCTGCGGCAGTTGGTTCACCATCCACAGGGATACCACGACCAATCTCGAAGTCTCCCCCAATGCTCTGGAGGCAGTCGAATGACACGGCTCAACCACCTGCCGACGCTGCGGATCGATCCCGGCGTCACCCACTCTTTTACCTATCGCGGCCAACGCCTCGAAGGACTCGAAGGCGACACGGTGGCAACGGCCCTCTTCGCCAACGGGATCCGGGTCTACGGGCGCAGCCTCAAATACCACCGGCCCCGCGGGCTTTACAGCCTGGACGGCGAGTCCTCCAACACCCTCATGGCCGTGGACGGCATCCCCAATGTCCGATCCGAGACCACGCTGCTGACGGAAGGGCTCCGTGTCATGCCTCAGAATGTCAAGGGAAGCCCCGAGTTGGACGCCATGGGGTTCCTGGACGCCTTCAGCTGGGCAATGCCGGCCGGCTTCTACTACCGGATGTTTCACAAGCCTGCCCGGATTTGGCCCATGGCCATCCGGCAGATCCGGAAAGCAGCCGGGCTCGGAATCCTCTCCCCGGATTTCCGTATGAAGGGCAGGTTCGACGAAATTTATCCCGCCGCGGACGTCTGCGTAATCGGGGGCGGCCCGGCTGGAATGGCGGCGGCGCTGGCAGCGGCTGCAAAGGGCCTGCGGGTCGTGCTCCTGGAGTCCCGCCCGTGGCTCGGAGGCGCATTCGAGTACCGGCCGGATCCGGCCGATGACAATGCCCCGCACTACCGGAAGGTTTCCGAACTGGCAGCCGAAGTTGAGGCCGACGCCAACATCCGGGTGTTCACCCATGCCCCCGCCATCGGCGTCTACAGCAACGGCCAGGTGACGGCATTTCAGCACGGCGGCCCGCGTCAGAGTTTCGACGAGCGGTACATCGAGATCAGAGCCGCCAGCGTGGTGGTGGCGACCGGATGCATCGAGCGGCCCCTGCTCTTCGATCACAACGAGCGGCCCGGTGTCATGCAGGCAGGATGCGCCCACAGGCTGGCCCGGACCTGGGGGGTGCTCCCCGGCTCCGAGGCGGTCCTAAGCGTCGGGCACGACATGGGCCTGGAGGCGGCGGTCGACCTGTTCGACCTCGGCCTGAAAATCGCCGCCATTGCCGACACCCGGGAGGACGGCCAGGATCCCGCCCTTCTGGATCAGCTGTCCCGGCGGAATCTGACGGTCCTCAAAGGCTGGGTGGTCCGAAAGGCGCACGGGGTCCGGCGCGTCTCGAAAGCAACGCTCGCATCGATCAACGGCCGCTTTCAGCGCACCGTCCCCTGCGACCTCCTGGTGGCCTCGGCCGGCTTCACCCCGGTTACCGGCCCCCTGACACTGGCCCAGGCCAGGCTCGCCTTCGACGACCACACCGGCTATTTCCTGCCTGAATCCCTGCCCGGGCGGACGCATGCCGCCGGTCGAGTCCTGGGGCTCGAAAACTGGGAGGCGATTCTGGCGTCGGGGCGGCTGGCAGGCCTCAGGGCTGCCGGCGACTGCGGCGTCGAGGATTCGGAAGACGTCAAGGAGACCGAATCCCGGCTGAACTCCCTGCCCGGTCCGGTTCGGGGATCCAAGTTCGTGATCGCCCCCCGCTGCGGCAAAAAGACCTTCCTCTGCTTCGACGAGGATACCACGGTCAAGAATATCGACCAGGCCATGAAGGCGGGATTCGACGTTCCCGAACTGATCAAACGGTTCACTTCGGCCGGAACAGGCCCCGGCCAGGGAGGCATCCCTGGCCACAACCTGCCGCTGTACGTTCATCGGACCGGGGCCTCGCCGGATGCGCATCCGCGTCCCACCACGGTCCGCCCCCCGCTCGTGCCGACCTTTCTCGCCACTTACGCCGGCTCCCAGCACGACATGTGCAAGCGGACGCCGATCCACGACCTCCAGACGGCCGACGGTGGACGCATGGAACGGGTCGGCGTCTGGCAGCGGGCGAGGCGCTTTTCGCAGGACACTCGAAGCCGCGAGGAAATCGTGAACGTCCGGACCAACGTGGGGATGCTCGACGCCTCCACCCTCGGCAAGTTCCGGATCTTCGGCCCGGATGCGGTGAAGGCGCTCGATCGCGTCTACGTGGGCGACATGACACGGATGCCGGAAGCCCGGGCCAAATACTCGGCCATGTGCAACGACGACGGCTGTATCACCGACGACGGGGTCATCGTTCAGACCGGCGAGAACGACTACTACTTCACGACATCGACCGGCCGCGCAGGGGTCACGGCGGAGTGGATCCGCTACCACACCCGTTTCGACGGGTGGGACTTCGGCATCGTCAACCTCACGGATGCCTACGGCGTCATCAACCTGGCGGGGCCGAAGGCCAGGGAAGTGCTGGCCAGGGTGACGGATGCCGACGTGGGCAACGACGCCTTTCCGTACATGGGATACCGCGAATTTTCCGTTGACGGCATACCGGTCCGGGCGCTCCGGCTGGGCTTCGTGGGAGAGTTGTCCTTCGAACTGCACGTTCCCTCCTCCTGGATGGCACATGTCTGGAACCTTCTGGCGGCCGCCGGGAAGGATTTCGGAATCCGGCCGTTCGGCCTGGAAGCACAGAGCACGCTGCGGCTAGAGAAATGCCACCTCATCATCGGGTCTGAATCCGAGCAGCGCACCACCCTGCACGACGTGGGGCTCGGATTTCTCTGGCACCGTCACAAACCCGAGGCCAAAACCGTCGGCGATGCGGCCCTTCGACAGACGGAGCACCAGCCCGACCGCCTCAAGCTCGTCGGATTCCGGATGGAGGATCCCTCGACGCCGGCGCCCAAGGACGGCTCCCCGATCGTTGACCGGAAAATCCGCGGATACGTCTGTTCCTCCCGCTACAGCTACACCCTCAAGGAGCCCGTGGGACTCGCCCTCGTCGATGCGGACCTCGCCGTCCCGGGCACCCAGTTGGGAATTTACGAGGACGGCTGCGCCGGCCGGCTGATTCATGCCGTGGTCTCGGCCACGCCTTTCTACGACCCGAAGGGCGAGCGCCTTCGCATGTAACCCGAAGTGCCTAAGGAACACGATTCATGACCCGCAATGCCAAACAGAGATTGTCGCCGGTTCGGCTCAAAGGACGCCCGGCGAAAACGGAGATGAGAGACCACTGGACGGTCGTCCTCGAATACGCCGACGAGGGAACCGGCCCCTGGCTGGCGGATCTCAGCCACTGCACCCGCCTGGACATCCAGGGCCGCCCTCTCGATGCACGGATGCCGGAAGGCATCCCAACCCCCGAAATACCGGGCGGGGTCCGCATCCAAGGCTCGGTGGCCGTCGCCCGGATGGGCTCCGCCCAAGCCTGGCTGTGGCGATTCGGCGCAGATCCCGACCTGCCGCCCCATTTCGGCCGTACGGAAATCACCGAGGGCACCCTGGGCCTGGCGATCATGGGGGAGAACACCTTCCGCATCACCGAAAAGCTGACCAGCCTCGATCTGCAGCCTCCCGGAAGAACACCGCCGTTTCTGCTTCAAGGCCCGTTTTCCCACGTCCCGTCCCAGATTATGGTCATCGGCACCGAGCCGGGGCGGGAGTTGGTGATATTGGGCTGTTCCCGGGGATACGGCCATGACATGGTGCATGCCCTCACCGACGCGGGAATGGAGTTCGACCTTCGTTCCGCCGGTGAGCGACGGTTTGCAGATATGCTGCAGGCGGCGACAACCACCTCGCCGTCAGCGTAAGGGATTCAGGAAGAACCGGCGGCATCGCAGCGCGGACCGCCGCAGGGTTGGAGAACGAAACGCATGATCATTATCGGAGAACTGATCAACGCAAGCCGCAAAGCGATCGCAGCGGCCATCGAGGCAGGTGATGCGGAAGCCATCCGCAAGGTCGCGAAGGACCAGGCCGAGGCCGGGGCGGATTACATCGACGTCAACGCAGGCGTGTTTGTCGGAAAGGAGCCCGAGTACCTGGCGTGGCTCGTGGAGACCGTCCAGTCCGTCACAGACAGGCCCTGCGCCATCGACAGCCCGGATCCCAAGGCCATCGAGGCCGCCCTATCGGTCCACAAGGGTACGGCCATGATCAATTCCATCTCGCTCGAGAAGGGGCGCTACGACCGTCTGCTGCCCGTCGTCGCCGGCACGGATCTCAAGGTGATCGCCCTGTGCATGAGCGATGCGGGCATGCCCGAGACCGTGGACGACCGATTGGGGATCGCCGACGAGCTGGTCGGAGGCCTGGTCGACAGCGGCGTGAAGGTGGAAAACATCTTCGTGGATCCGCTCGTCCAGCCGATGAGCGTGAACAACAGCTTCGGCATGGCGTTCCTGGACGCGGTGGAGGCGATCATGAAGCGGTTTCCGGGAATCCACACGGCCTGCGGACTGTCCAACATCAGCTACGGGCTGCCGGCGCGGCGATTCCTGAACCAGACGTTCATGGCGATGGCCATCGCCAAGGGGCTCGACGGGGCCATCGTCAACCCCCTGGACGGCAGGATGATGGCCAACATCGTGGCGGCGGAGGCCCTGGCCGGAAAAGACAGCTACTGCATGAACTACCTGAAAGCCTATCGCGCCGGGCGTCTGGAGCCCCCGGCGGCGTAAGGGCCTGGGGGCAACACGAGACCTGGCCCAAGGACATGACGCGGGGAGAGACGACCGCCCCAGGGGTTGTGAATATATTTCCGAACACCGCAACGCAGGTTGACGGCCTGCGTCGCCATGGATCCACAGGCTGGCAACCATTCTTCGACCGGGCGCGCCACCGGCGGCCGGCGGCAAGGAGAACACAATGAAGCTCAAAGGGTTACCGGGGGGGCAGTACAAACCGCTCTCCGAGAGGGACATCGAGACCCTTCACGACGCGGCGCTCACCGTCCTGGAAAAAACCGGGCTCACCTATGAGTCCGGACTCGACGACACCCTGGAAATGCTGGAAAAGGCCGGCGCGGAAGTCGACCGCGCCCAGGCCCGGATCCGGCTTCCTCGTGATCTCGTCACCGCCCAGGCGGAGAAGGCGCCTGAAAGAGTGGTGCTCTTCGGACGGGGCGAAGGCAACGACCTCGACCTCACCGAGGACAGGGTCCACATGGGAACCGGCGGCGCGGCCATCAAGGTCCTCGATCCTGAAACCGGTGCGGCGCGGCCGTCGACGCTCAAGGACATCTACGACATCGGCCGGCTGGTCGACCGCCTGGACCACATCCACTTCTATCTCCGGCCGTGCATACCGACCGACATTCCCGAATCGGCCTACGACGTCAACATGTTCTATGCCTGCCTCAATGCCACCGACAAGCACGTCATGTCCGGGGTAAACAATGAAGACGGCTTTCAGCGGGTGGTCGACCTGGCGGCCCTCGTCGCCGGCGGAAGGGAAGCGCTTCAGGAACGGCCGTTCATTTCCATCATCACCGCTTTTGCGATCAGTCCGCTCAAACTCTGCACCCAGTCCACCCGGATCATGCAGGAGGCCAACCGGAACCGGATCCCCGTGGCCCTTTCAGCGGCCCCGATGTCCGGATCCACCTCGCCCATGACCATGGCTGGGACCCTGGCTCAGCTCCATGCCGAGCAGTTGGCCGGCATCTGCATCTGCCAGCTCACCCATCCGGGAGCGCCCGTTCTCTACGGCGGCATTCCCGGCATGGCCAACCTCAGGACCATGGGGTATCTGGGAGGCGCCGTCGAGTGCGGCATGATGAATGCCGCCATCCATCAGATGGCGGACCGCGTCAAGGTGCCCAACTACAACTCCGCGGGGCTTTCGGATTCGAAGATCCCGGATGCCCAGGCCGGGTGGGAGAAGGCGATGACGATGCTCCTGGCGGCGATGGGCGGGTCGAACTATGTGCACCACTCCGCCGGCATGCTCGAATCCATGCTGACCGTCGCCTACGAGCAGTTCGTGATCGACGACGAAATCATCGGAATGTGCTGCAAGACCCTCAAGGGCATCAAAATTGACGCGGAGCATCTGGCCCTCGAGGTCATCGACAGCGTCGGTCCGGGGGGCAATTTCATGACATCCACCCACACCATGAAGCACATGCGGACCGAGTATTTCCAGTCCAACGGCGTGACCGACCAGAGGAGCCGAGAAAAGTGGGAAAAGGACGGCGGCCTCGATGCGCGGGAGCGCGCCAGGCGACTGGCCCTCAGGATCCTGTCGGAATCGCCGGGATCCCGCATCGACGAAAATGCAGACCGGAAGATACGTGAGCAGTTCAAAATCCTGCTCTGATGAACAGACGCCCAACACCGGAAAGATCCGGTTCTCAAGGAGACCGAACATGAGTCAGTTTCAGCCCATCATTGACGCCCTGCTTGCCTGCGACCAGAACCAGGTCACCGCACTCGTGAAGTCCGCATTGGACGACGGCGCGGACGCCAATGACATTCTCAACCAGGGACTCATCGCCGGGATGGACATCGTCGGCGAACGAATGGAAAGCGGGGACATGTTCATTCCGGAGGTCCTGATGGCCGCCCAGGCCATGAGCGCAGCGGTGGCGATTCTCAAGCCCCTGTTGAGCGAAAAGGACTCCGAGGCCAAGGGCCGGGTGGTCATCGGCACCGTCAAGGGCGACCTTCACGACATCGGAAAGAACCTGGTGGCCATGATGATGGAAAGCGCCGGCCTGGAAGTGACGAATCTGGGGGTGGACATCTCCCCTGAAAAATTCGTCGAAGCCGTCAAGGAGAAAAAGGCCAACATTCTCTGCATGTCGGCGCTGCTCACCACGACCATGCCCATGATGAAGCAGACCATAGCGGTCCTCGAAGGCAGCGGGCTGCGGGACCAGGTGAGAATCATGGTGGGCGGCGCCCCGGTGACCCAGGCCTACGCCGACGACATCAGGGCCGACGCCTATGCCCCGGACGCCGGAACCGCCGCGAAGGCCGCCAAAGCCCTCCTGCGATAGAGGCTCATAAGGGACGGACGGCGGCGGCTTCCACCTGGAAGGCTGCCGAAGGGGTCCGTCCCCGGGACGGAGATGCCCCTGCCACCCCGACTCCTTAGCAACGGAAAGGCGCCCAGACCGACGATCAACGATCACCTTTGAACACACCGGGAGGCCCACCATGGAGACGTGGCAATTTTTCCTGAACAACTGGCGCCAGACCCTCGAGCTGGCCGGCCAGCATGCGTGGGTCGTCGCCATCGCGGTGGTCATCGCCATCTTCACGGGGGTGCCGATCGGCATCTGGATCACCTTCAACCAGAAGGCCGCCGACACGGTTCTGTATATCGCGGGCATCATCATGACGATCCCGTCCATCGCCCTTTTCGGCATCATGATCCCGCTCCTTTCGGTTTTCGGCTACGGGATCGGCACCGTCCCCGCCATCGTCGCCCTGGTGCTCTACTCCCAGCTTCCCATCATACGGAACACCTATGCCGCGATCCGGAACGTCGACCCCAATATCATCGACGCCGGCACCGGCATGGGCATGACCCGGATGCAGGTCCTGGGCAAGGTCCAGCTGCCCATGGCGCTTTCCGTCATTTTCGCCGGGGTCCGCGTTGCCGTGGTCATGTCGATCGGCATCGGAGCCATTGCCGCCTATATCGGCGCCGGAGGACTCGGCCATTTCATCTTCATGGGCATCAACCAGTCCTACGACGCCATGATCAACTGCGGCTCCATCGCCGTGGCGCTGATGGCCGTGGCCGTCGACTACCTGTTCGGCTACATCGAAAATCGTCTCGTCAGCAAAGGATTGCGCTCATGATCAGGCTGGAAAAAGTCACGAAGATCTACCCGGGGAGCAACGTGCCGGCCGTCAACAACGTGGACCTGGAGGTGCCGAAGGGGGAAATCTGCGTGCTGATCGGCTCCTCGGGCTGCGGAAAGACCACCTTGATGCGGATGATCAACCGGCTGATTCCGATCACCTCCGGATCCATCTTCATCGACGGGAAGAATATCCTGTCGATGGACCCCATCGAACTGCGTCGGCACATCGGCTACGCCATCCAGCAGATCGGCCTGTTTCCCCACATGACGGTCTATGACAACATCGCCACCGTGCCCCGCCTGCTGAAATGGGACAAACGACGCATCGACGACCGGGTGGACGAGCTGCTCACTCTCGTCCAACTGGACCCGGAAACCTTCCGGCACCGGTATCCCCGCGAACTGTCCGGCGGTCAGGCCCAGCGGATCGGGGTCGCACGGGCGATGGCCACGGATCCTCCGGTCATGCTCATGGACGAGCCATTCGGTGCCATCGATCCCATCAACCGGGAGGTGCTTCAGGACGAATTTCTGAAGATCCAGTCCCAGATCAAGAAGACCATCGTCTTCGTCACCCATGACATTCACGAAGCCATCAAAATGGGAGACAAGATCGCCCTGCTCGACCTTGGCCGGCTCGTCCAGTACGCCACGCCGGAGGAGCTGCTGACCTCTCCGAAGAATCAGTTCGTGAAGGATTTCGTCGGCGCCGATCGGGCACTCAAACGTCTGGATCTGCTGAAAGTCAAGGACGCCATGCTGGAAAATCCGGTTCACTGCACGGACACCGATTCCGCCGAGTCGGTGGCCACGGCCATGAAGGAAAAGGGGCTCGATTACCTGCTGGTGGCCGACGCCGATGACCGCCTGAAAGGATATGTCACACTCCGTGATATTTTCGACCAGGTCGGCAAGGTGGGCGACCGCGCCAAACCCATGACCCTCACGGTGCGTCCGGAGCAGAACCTGAAGGACGCCCTGAGCAAGATGCTCACCTACGATATCGGCATCGTCGTGGCCGTGGACGAGGCGGGAAAGCTCAAGGGAGTGCTCAACACGATGACGCTGGCCCGGGTAGTAGGCCAGACCTACGACGAGCAGGGCGGCCGTTGGGGCAAGATGATCACCGGGGGGAAAATCCTATGAAGGGCAGCCTGAGCAAGATGTCGGGCGGCGGCCGGGCGTGGACCATGGCGGGCCTGCTGCTGGCCTTCGCGACCGGCGCCTGGTTCGAGAGCCTGGGTTTCTTCGAGTTCAGCAAGAACAATACCGACGAGATCTGGATACTCTTTGTCGAGCACATCCAGCTCGTGCTGATCTCCAGCGCCATCTCCATCAGTATCGGCGTGCCGACGGGCATCCTGCTCACCCGCGGCTTCATGCGGCGCTACCGCAACTGGAGCCTCAACCTGCTGGGCATCTGCCAGACCGTACCTTCCCTGGCGGTCATCGCCATCGCCATGACCTATCTGGGCATCGGGAAAAAGACGGCCATCTTCGCTCTGGTCATCTACGGACTGCTTCCGATCATCCGCAACAGCGTGGCCGGCCTGGCGGGGGTCGACCCGGTTATTCTGGACGCCGGCCGCGGGATGGGCATGAACCCGCGGCAGCTGCTGTTCCGGGTGGAGCTGCCGAACGCCCTCTACATCATCCTGGCCGGGATCCGGACCTCGACCGTCATCAACGTGGGCACCGCGGCCATGAGCTTCCTGGTGGGCGGCGGCGGCCTGGGGGACCTGATCTTCTCGGGTATCGCCATGGTGGATCCGGGTTACATGCTGGCCGGCGCCGTACCCACGGCGGCCCTGGCGATTTTCTTCAACTGGTTTCTCGGCAAGGTGGAGGGCTGGGCCATCAGCCCCGGCCTCGTTTACGAAACGGTCGGCGCCGCGGACCTCTGATGGGCGCGGCCGGATCGAATTACCGACAATACCACAACACAAACCCGAAAAAGGAGGAATCTCACCCATGAAACGGATGAAATGGATTGGCGTATTTCTGGCATTCACCCTGACGGTTGCCCTGGCGGCTGGAGCGGGGATCGCGGCCGACAAGGAGCTGGTGGTCGGGTCCAAGAATTTCACCGAGCAGCGGATCCTCAGCGATATCATGATCCAGCTGCTCGAAAAGCACGGGTTCGAGACCGTCGACAAGACCGGGCTGGGGGGAACCCTCGTGGCTCGAACCGCGCTGGAAAACCGGCAGATCGACATCTACATGGAATACACCGGGACGGCTCTGGTGACCATGCTCAAGGAAAAGGAGGTCATCACCGACCCCCAGGAGTGCTACGACTTCGTCAAAAAGGCCGATCTGGAGCGAAACGGGCTGGTCTGGCTGCCCATGATGCCCTTCAACAACACCTACTGCCTGATGATGCGAAAGGACGACGCCGAGGCCAAGGGCATCAAGACGCTCTCGGATCTTTCGGCCTATGTGAAGGCCAACCCGGATGCCATCCGGTTCGGCACCAACGAGGAATTCTACGCCCGGCCGGACGGCTACAAGCCGTTGCAGCAAAAATACGACTTCAAATTCCCCCGGGACAAGATCATCAAGATGACGCCGGGGCTGCTCTACAAGGCACTCAACGAGGAGCAGATCGACGTGGCCATGGGGTTTGCCACCGACGGCCGGATCAAGGGGTTCGACCTGTTGGTTCTGGAAGACGACCAGAACTTTTTCCCCGTCTACAACCCGGCGCCGGTGGTCAAAAAGGAGATCGCGGACAAGTATCCCGAGCTCGAATCCATCTTCTCCGAACTGGCCAAGCATCTGGATACCCAGAGCATGACCGACCTCAACTACGCCGTCGACGGTGAACACAAGGCCGTCAAGGAGGTCGTATCCGAATGGCTGAAAGGGGCCGGCCTGATCTGAACCGCCTGATCGACCGGGAACATCAACCACAGCGGGGGAGCCGGCAAGCCGCGGCCCCCCGCCTCTCATTGGAGTATCCTCATGCCAGCAAACGAAATCCGGGCGACCGGCGGATGCCTGTGCGGATCTGTGCGCTATGAAGTTCGCGGCGCCCTGATGCCGGTGATCAACTGCCACTGCAGCAAGTGCCGACGCTTCCACGGTCACGCGGCCGCCTACACGGCCACCCGGAGGGAAAACCTAATACTGATCGACGAAAGAGGCCTTGCGTGGTACCGTTCCGTCCAGGATGAAACGCCCGATGTGTACCGGGGGTTTTGCCGGGAATGCGGATCGAGCCTGTTTTGGGATCCGCGGGGAAAGCTGAACATTTCCATCGCGGCGGGTTCCATCGACCCCCCGACAGGTCTTTTCACCGAACGGCACGTCTGGGTATCCCAGAAAACCGATTACTACGTACTGACGGATGGTATCCCGCAGCACGATGAACGGTTTGCCCGGGCGGATTACGAACAGGAAGGCAGCAACCCATGAACGCCAACGATGCGGTCATCCGGTTCATCCTGGAATCCTCCTGGCGGGATTTTCCCGAGGATGTCCGTCATCAGGCCAGGCGCTGCCTGCTGGACGCCCTCGGCGCGATGCTGGCGGGCGCCGAAACGCCCCCGGGCCGTCTGATGGCGAAAATTGCCGGATCCCAGTACCGGGGAGACGAGGCCACAATCCTGGTCCACGGCGGCCGAGTGTCCGCAGCCGGTGCCGCACTGGCGAACGGATTCGCCGGAAATGCGCTCGACATCGACGACGGGTACCGCCTGGTGAAGGGACACCCGGGGGCGTGCGTGCTGCCGGTCGTCCTGGCGGCGTCCGAGCTCGCGCCCTCCTGCAGCGGAGAGGATTTGCTCTCGGCGCTCGTTGTCGGTTATGAAATCGGCATCCGGGCCGGCAGAATCCGGCATGCCACCTATCACTGCTACCATTCGTCCGGAAGCTGGGGAGCGATCGCCGGCGCGGGAGCCGCCGGCAGGATCCTCGACCTGGATGCGGCCGTCCTCCGGAACGCCATGGGCGCCGCGGAATACCACGCCCCCATCGCCCCCATGATGAAGGGGATCGCTGCCCCGTCAATGGGAAAGGACAGCATCGGCTGGGGAGCCATGACGGCCATGCTGTCGGTGTTGATGGCGCGGGAGGGTTTCACGGGAATCGAACCCCTTTTCGCGGACGCGCCGGAGCCGGAGTGGATCGACGGGCTGGGCGGCGACTGGCAGATGCGCCGGCTTTACTTCAAGCCGTATGCCGCCTGCCGCTGGGCCCAGCCGGCGGTCGAAGGGGCCCTCAGGATCCAGAAGGAACGACATCTCGCACCGGGAGCCATCCGGTCCATTCGCATCCGGTCGTTCGAAGCCGCCTGCGCGCTCAGCGCAAAACCGCCCCGGAATACTGAAGAAGCCCAGTACAACATCGCTTTTCCCGTGGCGGCCGCGCTCCTGGACGGGGAGGTCGGTCCGGACCAGGTGCTTCCGCCCCGGCTGTTCGCTCCGGATATCCAGGAGATGCTCTCCCGAATCACGACCGAGGCCGACCCCGAATTCGAAGCCGAATTTCCGGGAAAGACCTATGCGGAGGTGATCGTGGAAACCCACGACGGGGATCGCTTCACATCCGGGCGCATGGAACCCCGCTGGGAACCGCCGGGCGCCCTGCCCTCGGATGACGAGCTGGAGGCCAAGTTCCGCTGGCTGGTCGCGCCGGTGATGGGGGAGACCGAAACGGACGTTCTGGTGTCCCGAATCTGGGATTTCGACCGTGAGAACACCGCCCGATCGCTCATCCGCAGCTGTTGCAGGAAACAGTCCTGAAGGTCAGATGCTTCGGATCCGAAGAAAATCGCCAACGCTTTTCCCATGACCCCTTAGGAGATCCATCATGTGCGGCATCGTGGCCTATTTCGGCGGTGCCGGCAATCACCTGACGCGGGTGTTGACCGGCATGGCGGCCATCATTTACCGGGGTGCGGACAGCACCGGACTGGGCCTGTTCGGCGACGCGGACGAGCCCATCCGGACGCGGAAGTCGTTGGGGTCCGTCACCGACCTGATCCCCGCCCTGCTGAAGCACCCGGTCTATCCCGACCGGTCCGCCGCACTGGCGGCATTCTGGGCCCCGGAAAGCGGGGTAGACCTGACGGCCCGGCAGCGGTCTCTCTTGGCGATCGAGGGGTTGGCCGCGATAACCGAAGGCAAGGCCGACAGGGATGCGTCCTGCCTGTCCTACGACGATCTCGTCAATCTCGAACTTCAGCCGAGCCGGCGCCTCGAACCCGGATCGACGGGCCGCCCTCATCCGCTCCCGGTCTATCGAATCGGATCGGAGGACGGTCTGCGGGAGTGCTCGGCCGCCCTCGTGAGGACCTACGACCTGGACCCGGCAGTCGTCCGATCTCTTTTCCGGCAGGCGCTTCAGGATGCCCTCGAGAGCCGAAAGCCCGGCTCGGCCCCCGAGATCTCCCCCAAAGACATTCTTCAGCTTTTCGACCCCATCATTGGCCGTATCATCTTTTCGGATCCCGCGGAAAACAGTGCGTCGGCCGGCGCGCCGGAAATTCAGGATCCCGCGGTCTGGGAGACGCTCTGGTCCCTGCTGGCCGACTGCCGTGTCGTCATACCCGACGACTACGACCGCGACGCGGTCCGTTGCGTGTTCCGCGTCATGGATGCCGCCCTGCTGACCCGCTTCAACATGCATCCGGACTTGAGGGAAAGACTCGATCAGCACCTGGAGCGGACGTGGCCGGATGCGGTCCGGCTGGCCCCACTGGACTGGCAGACCCTGTATGTGATGGAGAAGGCTGCCAACGTGTTCGGCCGTGCGGCATCCTGCGGGCTACAACTCCTTCAGCAGGAGGTGGTGGTGCCGGCCATGATCGCTCCCGGCAGCACCGCCGGACTCCCGGTCGACCCTATCCGGCCCGGGGAAACGGATCCGTTGACCCTGCGGTTTCTCAGCTCCCCCATTCTGGCCCACGGCCGCTACGCCCTTCAGTCTCCGATCACCGTGGAAAACAGCCATCCCTTCCTGGATCGGTTCGGCCGGCGTGCCATCGCGGTCAACGGCGTCTTCGACAGCGAAGTGGAAGAACGCCTGCGACGGTTTCTTCAGCAGGTTGCCGGCCTCTCCTTTCGCACGGGCAATTCGGCCGAATACTTCTCTCTGTTGTGGGGGCACTACTATCAGCAGCTCCGCTCCGAGCGCACCCGGTTCGAAACCATCCGCCGCCAGACGGACGGGAATCTTTCGGAGTTCGGCATCGGCAGCCAGGCGATCGACTACCAGATCTTCAAGCGCCTGAGGGACCTTTCGACGGAGGACATGGATGAACAGGCCTTTATCGCCGCCGTACACCAATTCACGGCCTGTGGGGGACAGATCGCCGTGTGCGGCATCAGCCTGGCTTCGCCCCGTCGGCTCTACGTGGCCAGCCACAACCGGCCCATTTTCGTGGTCCGCAGGCCCGACAACGGCGATGTCATGGTTGTCTCGGATGTCAATGCCGCGCTGGGGCTTTTTCCCCAGGCCCTCATCCAGGAGTGCAGCCGCGGGGTGGAGGACGTCCGCCGAAAAGGTTCGGCGCGACTCGCCGGACTTGCCGCCAAGGGCTGCGGAATGGAATCGATAAGAAATGCCAGGGCTGAAATGGACCTGGAAGAAGAGGCATGCTGCCGCATCCTGGGGGTCGAGATCTACACCCTCGAGGGCGAATCCCGCTTCGCTCGGATCGAGGCCGTCGTCCGCGGGGGAAGGGTCGAACGTGACATTCACCTGATGGACCTCGACGGTCGGCCGCTCGAGGATGTCGACCCCATGCCGTCCGTCCTCCGGCCGCCTCACCTTCAGAGGAATCTCTACGCCGCCTATTTCGAGGCCCATCTGGACGAAATACCGGACCGGATGGACGATCTGCTCCGCGTTCATACCGACGATGCGTGGAAGCCGTCCCTGCCTCTTTCGAGGCGAACGCTCGAAAGACGATTCGGGCCGAACCTGCGCAATCTTCAGCGTGTACTGCTGCTGGGAACCGGCAGTTCCCATCACATGGCGCTTCTGGCACGCGGCTTCTTTTACAAATGCCTGCCCGACGTCGAGGTGGTCGCCCTGGCGCCATGGGAGGCCGAACCGCTGCCGCGCTTCATCAGCCCCGAGCAGGATCTGGTCGTTCTCGTCAGCTGGTCCGCGACGACGGCCGATATGGTCGAGTGCGCCAAGGTCCTGCAGGCGATGGGTGCCGTCATGGTGGGCGTCACAGAGAAGCGGTTTGCCGACATGGCCCTGATCGCGGCCAAAAGTGCGGGATTGGTGCCGACCCTTACGGGAGAGGAAGTCACGGTATCGGCCGTCAAGAGCCCGCCGTGCCTCCTGCTCTGCCTCGCCCTTCTGGCGGCATGGATCGGTTTCGAACGAAGGCCGAATGGAAGGATCTGCGATATCACCAGCCCGCTGTCCCGGTTGCCCGACATGCTCCGGGCCCTCCGGTCCGATCCCGGTCTGAAGGCATTCTGCCGGGAAGTTGCGGCGGCCCATCGGGATGCCCTGAGCTGTCTCGTGTTCGATGCGCTCTACGCTTCGGGCGCGGGGCGCGAGGCGGCCCTTAAGCTCGAGGAGAACAGCTGGGCCGCGGTGGGAAGGGCTTTGGACTACAGCGAGGCGGGGCACATAACAGATATCATCCGAAGGGAGCCGTCACTCGTTCTGGTAAATGCCACCTCCATGGTCCACCGGGCAGCCGCCCTGGCGGCCATGCAGCAGTTGAACGAGGCCGGCATCCCCTTCGCCGTGCTGAGCTATCCATGCCGTGAGAAAAAGCGGTTCGCCTTCCTGAGTCAGGAACGCTGTTTTTTGCTTCCCAAGGTCGAGGATATCTTTCAGCCGTTTGTCGACATGATGGCCCATTGCGAGTTGGCACTTCAATTCGGCCGCGCCCATGGACGAACCGAGGGGGGGTTTCCCCGAAACCGCGCCAAGTCCGTGACGGTCGGAAGAAGCCGCTCCGCTCGCATCCCGTCTCCGGCGGCGGTCATTGCGGGCTTGGACGTTGGGAGCGGCGACATTGCGCCCTCCGTCGAAACTTCGAGCGAAACCTCATGGGAAGGGGCCGCGGACTTCGATCGAGAGCGGAAAGCGTACGAGGCGATCCGCCGTTCCGCAGCCGGCGCCCCTGTTTCGACCACCCGCATGGACCTGCCCCGATTGGAGCGGATCCTGTTCGATGAACTGCCATCGGAAGGCCATCTGGTTCTCGCACCCATGGATCGGATGGCCGAGGCGGCGGCGCTGTCCGCGGCATTTCACTGGAACCCGATGCTGCCGTGCGCGGTCCGGGTCGAAAGGGCGTCCTCTCGGCTGCGCAAGCTCTCCTCCCGGAATCTTCTCGTTATATGCGCCGCAACGCCGATCGAACCCTCGTCCGCGGAGCGGATCCTCGATGGCGTGCAGGCGCCTTGCATCTGGGTTGGGGCGCCGCCACCCGGCGACGGGTCCGTCCTGCTCGACGTGTGCCCCGGAAACGTCGACATCTCATGGTCCGATCCGGAACGATCCGGCGCTCCCGCGCTCTATCTGGATCTGTGCCGGCTGTTGACGGCGGCATGGAGCCGGCGGTCGGCGAAACGCGGGAAGATTCTTCGTCGACAGTTGGATTGCCTCCCGGCGGCGGTAACGGCGGTCCTTTCCGATATGGATCTGAAGGAGGATATCGGGCGCTTGGCCGCGTCCAACCGCCGCTATGCCACCGGCTTCTTCATCGGCCCGTCCGGATCGACCGTCGACTGGGAGGACATCTTCGGACGATTCGACGGGCCGTTCCTGGCGGGCCATGTGTTCGGTGAAAGCGCCCACGGCCCTCTCGTCACCGTGGACCCCTCCCATGGACGGAAGTTTGTCAGGATCGATGACCGGGAGGCCATGGTGTCGGCGTTCGGCGCCTCGAACGTAGCCGCCTGGGAGAAGGAATATCTCGACGGCGCCTCGGTGGATGACTTCCTTCGGTCACCGGAGAGACGCCAGGGACGCAGAAAGCCTTCCCCCTTCTTTGCCGAAGGGCGGTGGTTCGTACCGGAGCTACGCCCCGACTATGATGCCGGACAGGACAATCTCGTCATCCTGGATGCCGCCGGACGCCGTCATCTCCCTCTCGCGCTGGATGAACTGTCCACATTCGGCTGCCGGTATGCCCGCATGGCCGTCATCACGCAGAAATCCTTCACGGACGAGCCCGATGCCGCCGCCCTCTACCAACATCCGGTCAGCCACTATCTCGAAATTCCGATGTTGCCGTCCAGCGGCCGCGCCATCCCGGATCTTCTGCTGCCGGTGATCCTGCACCTTCTTGGCACCGCCCTGGCGTCCGCTTTCGAAAAGGTCCGGTCGCCGGCCTGATGAATCGACCGGATCCCCCAATGGCTGCAGTTCGCCTTCCCTTTACGGCGGTGACCCTCCTTGACAGCGGCCCGGTGAGTTGTATATACAATAGACATCCAATGACTGTTTCCGGGGTCTCCGAGCGCCGGCCCGATCATGGCCTCGGCATGCGCCCGGTAAGCCGTCAAACCGCTATTCTTGCAAGCCCTGCCGTCCGGCTGCCGGCAAACCCCAACCTGCCGGAATCGACACACCGGGAGGCCCCGTGAAGGGGCCGCCAGGAGGTGCTCCATGATCAGCAACACCGAAGTCTCACGTTCCACGACCCTTCTGTTGGATGACCTGTTCGATGCATTGCCGCCGACGCCTTCCTTTGCGGAGGGGGTCCGACGCGCCCCGAAACGGCATGCCCGCCTGAACGAGACGGAGACCGTGCTCGCCGTCATGAACGCACTGCGCTACGTGCCTGAAAAATGGCATGAACAGTTGGCGCCCGAGTTCCTCGACGAGCTGCTGGCCCATGGACGAATCTACGGCTACCGGTTTCGTCCATCCGGCTGTTTGCGCGGGCTGCCGATATCGGAATACAACGGCCGGTGCATCGAGGGAAAAGCCTTTCAGGTCATGATCGACAACAACCTGGATTTCGACGTCGCCCTCTACCCTTACGAGCTGGTGACTTATGGTGAAACCGGGCAGGTCTGCCAGAACTGGATGCAGTACCGGCTGATCAAGCGCTACCTGGAGGAGCTCACTCGGGAGCAAACCCTCGTGGTGGCCTCCGGTCACCCCCTGGGCCTGTTCGCCTCCCTGCCGGAGTCACCCCGCGTCATCATCACCAACGGCCTGATGGTGGGTGAATTCGACGATCTGGACAACTGGAACCGTGCCGCGGCACTTGGGGTGGCCAGCTACGGCCAGATGACGGCCGGCGGCTGGATGTATATCGGCCCTCAGGGCATCGTCCACGGGACCTACGGAACCCTTATGAACGCTGCACGCATGCGGTTCGGGACATCCGAGGGTGCGGACCTGGGCGGGCGGCTGTTCGTTTCCTCCGGCCTGGGGGGCATGAGCGGCGCCCAGGGCAAAGCCGTGGACATCGCCGGCGGGGTGGGTATCATCGCCGAGGTGGATGACTCCAGAATTCGGACGCGTCTGGAGCAGGGCTGGGTGAACCGGATCGCCGCCGATCCGGCCGAGGCTTTCCGCATTGCCCGGGAGTTCCAGCACCGGGGGCAAGCCATCGCGATCGCCTTTCACGGCAACGTGGTCGACCTGCTTGCCTACGCCGTGGAAGCCGGGGAGCCCATCGACCTTCTCTCGGACCAGACGTCCTGTCACGTGGCCTACGACGGAGGCTACTGTCCCAAGGGGCTCTCCTTCGCGGAGAGGACCGAAATGCTCAAGACCGACCCGGCCCGATTCGCAGCGCTGGTCGACGCCTCCCTCGGAAAGCACTTCGAGCTGATCCGGACCCTGGTGGAGCGGGGAGCCTATTTCTTCGATTACGGCAACAGCTTCATGAAAGCCGTGTTCGACGCCGGCGTCACCGACATCTGCCGCAACGGCAGCGATCCCATGGACGGTTTCATCTTTCCCTCCTACGTGGAGGACATCATGGGGCCGCTGCTTTTCGACTTCGGATATGGCCCGTTTCGGTGGGTCTGCCTGAGCGGCCGGGCTGAAGACCTCGAGAAAACCGATCGGGCCGCCATGGACTGCATTGACCCCGACCGGCGCTTCCAGGACCGGGACAATTACAACTGGATCCGGGACGCGGGAAAGAACCGCCTGGTGGTGGGCACCCAGGCACGAATTCTCTACCAGGACGCCGAGGGAAGGACCCGGATCGCACTGCGTTTCAACGAAATGGTCCGGAACGGCGACATCGGACCGGTCATGCTGGGCCGCGACCACCACGACACGGGCGGAACGGATTCCCCGTTTCGGGAGACCGCCAACATCAGGGACGGCAGCAACATCATGGCGGACATGGCGACACACTGCTTCGCCGGGAACGCCGCGCGGGGAATGAGCCTGGTGGCCTTGCACAACGGCGGCGGCGTCGGAATCGGGAAGGCGATCAACGGCGGCTTCGGCCTGGTTCTCGACGGCAGCGAACGGGTCGACCGGATCATCCGGAGCGCCATTGCATGGGACGTGCTGGGCGGGGTGGCGCGAAGGGCCTGGGCCAGAAACCCCAACGCCATGGAAACCATCGCGGCCCATAATCGAAAGTCCGAAGGCCGGGAGCATCTCACTCTGCCCTTTGTGGCCGATGAAGCCTGGCTTGCCGATCTGGTGAACCGGAAATGGAACCGGTGACCCGCCGGCCGGCATCAGCCTGAAAACCGGGGAGACGACCCATGAGCACCCAGAAACAGATACTCGAATGCGTTCCCAATTTCAGTGAAGGCCGCGACAGCGCCATCATCGACGCCATCGTCGAGCCCTTTCGAAATGCGGAAGGGGTCAGGCTGCTCGACTACCAGAACGATACCGACCACAACCGGATGGTCGTCACCGTGGTCGGCGAGCCCGAACCCTTGAAAAAAGCGGTGCTCGAGGCCGTGAGCGTTGCTGTGCAGCGGATCGACCTGCGGTCTCATCGAGGGCAGCACCCCCGGATGGGTGCCGCGGACGTGGTGCCCTTCATCCCCATCCGCAACATCACCCGCGAGGAGGCCGTCGACGTCTCCCGCTCGGTGGGCAAGGCCATCGCCGACACCTTGCAAGTGCCCGTCTTTCTTTACGAGGCCTCCGCCACCCGGAGCGACCGGCGGAATCTGGCCGCTATCCGGAAAGGGCAGTTCGAGGGGATGGCCGAGAAGCTCAAGGACCCGGAATGGCTGCCCGACTTCGGGCCTTCCGAACCGCACCCTTCCGCCGGCGTCACTGCCGTGGGCGCCCGCATGCCCCTGATTGCCTACAACGTGAATCTGGACACCTCCAGCATGGAAATCGCCGACGGAATCGCGAAGCGGGTCCGGCACATCAACGGCGGATTCCGCTATTGCAAGGCCATGGGCGTGGAGCTGAAAGATCGGGGAATCGTCCAGGTCTCCATGAACCTCACCGACTACACTCGAACGGCTGTGTACCGGGTGTTCGAGCTGATCCGGATCGAAGCCCGGCGATACGGCGTCAACGTCGTGGGCAGCGAAATCGTCGGGCTGGTGCCCATGGAAGCCCTGGTGGACACGGCCGCCTTTTACCTCGGCCTGGAAAACTTCTCGATGGATCAGGTCCTGGAATCGCGGCTGATGGAATGACGGCAGTTGTTGGATTTACTTCGGAGGAGACCGACATGGACGGAAACCTCATCATCACGCACGCCGAGGAGCTGGTGACCTGCAGCGGTTTTGCAGCCAAGCAGGGTGCGGCGATGAACGACGTGGGGGTCATCCGGGACGGTGCCGTCCGGGTTGAAAACGGTGTCATCACTGCCGTCGGGACCACGGCTGAGGTCCTGTCCGGGAAGGAAGCCAGCGGCTTCGAGACGATCGATGCCACCGGAAAGGCGGTGCTTCCGGGCTTTGTGGACTCCCACACGCATCTCGTTTTCGGCGGCTACCGGGCCGACGAATTCGCCTGGCGCCTGAAGGGAATGAGCTACATGGAGATCATGGAGCGCGGCGGGGGTATCGTGAGCACCGTCGAAGCCACGCGCCGCGCCGGTCTCGAAGCGTTGATCGCCTCGGGCCGCCGGCGTCTCGACGCGATGCTGGCCTTTGGGGTCACCACTGTCGAAGGCAAAAGCGGATACGGGCTCGACCGGGATACCGAGATCCGGCAACTCGAAGCGATGGCCGCTTTGAACCGGGAACACCCCGTGGACATCGTGCCCACGTTTCTGGGCGCCCACGCAGTCCCGAAAGAATACAACGGCCGCTCCGACGCCTTTATCGATTTCATCATGGAAATCGTGCTTCCCGAAGTGGCGGACCTGGGTCTGGCTGAATTCTGCGACGTTTTCTGCGAACAGAACGTCTTCTCGATTGCACAATCCCGACGCCTCCTTTTACGCGCCCGGGAGCTGGGCTTCAAGCTCACCCTCCACGCGGATGAGATCGTTCGGATCGGGGGGGCCGAGCTTGCGGCGGAGCTCTCGGCCGTATCCGCCGATCACCTGCTTCAGGCCTCCGACGACGGTATTCGGCGGATGGCCGAAAAGGGGGTGGTGGCCACCCTGCTTCCCATCACCGCCTTCAGCCTGAAGGAGCCCTATGCCCGCGCCCGCGACATGATCGACCAGGGATGCGCCGTGGCGCTCGCTACCGATCTGAACCCTGGAAGCTGCTTTTCCAACTCCATACCGCTGCTGATCGCCCTGGCCACGCTCTACATGAACATGACGCCGGAGGAGGCGGTGACCGCCGTCACGATCAACGGCGCCGCGGCGATCGGCCGGTCGGAGATCACCGGGAGCATCGATCCCGGGAAAAAGGGCGATATCGTGATTCTCGCATATCCGTCCCACCGTTTCCTTCCCTACCATATCGGGGTGAACATCGTGGAAAAGGTGGTCAAGGACGGAAATCTGGTTTTCGACGCAACCCTTGGAGGAAGACGACATGCTGGCTGATCTGAGCCTTTCGGAGCTTTTGGAGAAGACCGCATCGAACGAGCCGGTCCCCGGCGGAGGGAGCCTGTCCGCAATGGCGGCAGCTGCCGCGGCCGCCCTGGCGGAGATGGTGGCCGGACTGACGATCGGCCGGGAAAAGTTCGCAGCCGCCGCCCCCGAAATGGAGGAACTTGCCGCCAAAGCCCGAAACCTTCGGGAAAGCCTGCTCCTCGCAATCGACCGGGACTCCGGGGCCTATGCATCGGTGATGGCCGCTTTCCGACTCCCCAGATCCTCGGATGACGAAAAACGCCTTCGGGCCGAGGCCGTCCAGGCAGCCACCCGGGAAGCCGCCCTCGTGCCGCTGACCGTTGCCGAGCGGGCCCTGGAAGTCATGACCCTTGCCGGAACGGCCGTCCGCAAGGGAAACCCCAACGCCGTCACCGACGGCGCAGTGGCCACCCTGCTGGCCCGAGCCGCTGTACTGGGAGCGCTTTTCAACGTCAAGATCAATCTGGGAGGAATCCAGGACGAGGAATTTGTCGACAAGATCTCCTCCCGGGTCCGGGAGCTGGAATCCAGAGTGGGGAAGCTGGAAGCGGATATTCTTTCGGAAGTCAATCTTTAACCGTCCCCCGAAGATAGAGCCCAATGCAGCTTTTCGTGGAACAGCTGTTGAACGGCGTCGCCATGGGGTCCATTTACGCCCTCGTGACCCTGGGACTCGCGCTGGTCTACGGCATTCTCAGGATTCTTCACGTGGCCCATGCGGCCGTCTATACGGTCGGGGCGTACGCGGGGCTTTTCGGCTACCAGCAGACCGGCAGCCTGATTTTGGGTTTCCTGGGAGCAATGGCTTTCTGCGCCGTCCTGGGCGTGGCGATCGAACGATTCGTCTACTATCCGCTGCTGCGATTTCCCGCCTATGTGCCGCTCATCGGCAGTATCGCCGTCATGCTTTCCCTCGAGGAAATCTGTCGGCTGGTCGCGGGGCCCTACATTCTCACGTTTCCGGCTGAACTGCCGTTTCCCGAGTTTCAGCTGGGCGGAACCACCGTCTCCTCGACCCTGACGGCGGTCTACGTGATCACCGCGGCCGTGCTGGCCCTGCTCTGGTTCATCACCAATCACACCGAACTGGGGCTGGCCATGCGGGCAACGAGCCAGGACATCCCGATCGCCGACGCCATGGGAATCAACAGCCATGCCATCGTGAGCATCACGTTCGTGATCGGTTCGGCCATCGCCGCCGTGGCCGGCATTCTGGTGGGGATCTATTACAACCAGGTCTATCCGACGATGGGAACGGTGCCCGCCTACAAGACGCTGGCCCTCATCGTGGTGGGCGGCCTGGGATCGGTGCCGGGAGCGGTGGTGGCGTCCCTTCTGCTGGGCGTCTCGGAAACGCTGCTGATCGGCTACGCCGACATTCCACTGCCGCGGGACGCACTGGCATTCATCGCCATGATCGGCGTGCTACTGTGGCGATCCGAGGGGCTGCTCGGATCCAAATAACCGACCGGGGACCGTACGGGTGAATGCCTATATCATCACCATCGCAACGCTCATCACCATCTACGCGATTACGGTTTGCGGGCTGAACGTCATCGTAGGCTACGCAGGGCAGATTTCCCTGGGCCATGCCGCCTTTTTCGGCATCGGGGCCTACGCCGCCGCCCTCCTCGCCACGAAGGGCGGCCTGTCCTTCTGGTCGGCGCTGCCGGTGGTGATCGCGGTGAGCGGCGCTGTCGGGCTGCTCCTGGGCCTCCCCAGCTTGCGGCTCCGCGCGGACTTTCTGGCCATTACGACCATCGGAATCAATTTCATCGTGGAGGCCGTGTTTCTCTATGTTCCGTTCTTCGGCGGCGCACTCGGTATCGGCGGCATTCCCCGGGTGGCGTTCCTCGGCCTGAAACTCAAGGGATTCGGCTTTTTTCTTCTCTGTCTCGGCTTCCTGCTCCTGGTGCTTCTCGTCTGCTGGTGGTTCACCCGCAGTTGGGCCGGGCTCGCCTGCTTTGCGCTCAGGGACGACGAAGACGCCGCCGCCAGCCTGGGGGTCTCACCGGTGCGTTTCAAACTGCTGGCCTTGGTCATCGGGACCATGATGGCGGGTCTGGGAGGCGCGCTCTACGCCCACTACATGCGCTTTATCAGCGCTACGGACTTCTCCTTCCCGGTGTCCATCACCTTTCTGTCTATGCTCGTTCTGGGCGGCATGGGAACCCTGTGGGGACCGGTGCTGGGGGCGGTGCTTCTGGGCGTCATGCCTGAACTTTTCAGACCCATCGTGGACTACCGGATGCTTTTCTACACCGGGCTTCTGCTGATGATGATCCGCTTTCAGCCGGAGGGCCTGCTGGGGGAAGGCAGCCTGATCCGCAAGCGGGTGTTTTCCAGAGCGGTGGGAGGCGGCGCATGAGCCGACCTCTCCTTTCCGTTCGGGGATTGTCCAAGCATTTCGGAGGGCTCAAGGCGGTCGACGAGGTCGACATGGACCTCCACTCCGGGGAGATTTTGGGGCTCCTGGGTCCCAACGGCGCCGGGAAAACGGTCTGCTTCAACCTGGTTTCAGGAGTCTACCCGCCCACCGCCGGCACGATCCAATTCGGAGGAATTCGCATCGACGGATTGCCCCCTCACCGGATCGCGGCCCTCGGCATCGGCCGGACCTTTCAGATCGTCAAGCCCTTTGCCTCCCTGTCGGTGCTGGAGAATGTTCTCACGGCCCGTGGAATTCACCGCTATTCGAATTTCGGCAGGCTGTGGAGCCCCTGGAAGTCCAGGTCGGAAGTGAAGGAGGCCTTGGCAGTCCTCGAGCGGGTCGGCCTGTCCGAGCTTGCCGACCGAAAGGCCGCACTTCTGCCCCTGGGCAACCTGCGCCGCCTCGAAATCGCACGGGCCCTGGTGGTGGGCCGCCGACTGATTCTTCTGGACGAATCCTTCTCCGGGCTGCGCCACGAGGAAATCGCCAGGCTCGAGGCCCTGATCCGCGCCATACGGGAGGACGGCATCACGGTGCTGCTCATCGAACACAACATGCGGGTCACGATGGGTATTTGCGACCGTATCGTCGTCCTGGACCACGGCCGGAAAATCGCCGAGGGCCATCCGGAGGCCATCCAGCAAAACGAGCAGGTCGTCGAAGCCTACCTGGGCCGGAAACGGGGGATGGATGCTGCTTGAAGCCAGGGATCTGCGGATCGCCTACGGCGACATCCGGGCCGTCAACGGCGTCAGCTTTCACCTCGACGCCGGCGAACTCGTTTCGATCATCGGCGCCAACGGCGCCGGGAAGACCTCTATCCTGAACGGCGTGATGGGCCTGGTTCCCCTCAAGGGAGGCTCGGTCGTCTTCAACGGAGAGGACTTGAGCGGCCATCCCGCCTTTCGGCGAGCTCGGGCCGGCATCCGGATGGTCCCGGAACGGGCAAGGGTGTTTCCCCGCCTTTCGGTCTACGAGAATCTGTTGACCGGGGCCTACGGGCTGCGGAGGCGTCTGAATCTCCGAGATCGCCTCGCATGGCTCTACGATCTCTTTCCCATCCTGGAGGAACGGGGGCGCCAACCCGCCGCGACCCTGTCCGGAGGCGAACAGCAGCAGCTGGCCATCGCGCGTGCCCTCGTATCGGATCCCCGGCTTCTGGTGGTGGACGAGGTGTCCATGGGTCTCATGCCCAAGCTCGTGGACCGGGTTTTCGATCTTCTTGCCAGTCTCAACCGGGAACGAGGGCTGAGTATCCTTCTGGTGGAGCAGAACGCCATGGCATCGCTGGCCATTGCCCACCGCGCCTACGTTCTGGAAACGGGGCAATGCGTTCACGAAGGAGAGGCCCGGGTGCTGTTGAAGGATCCCAGGGTCAAAGCGGTCTACCTCGGCCAATGATTCGATCGGCTGTCGGCGTTCGATGTCAAACGTCATGAAACCCGTGTTCATCCGATGCAAGGAGGTGTCCATGAAAAGGTTCAGGAAGTGGATTCTGCTGGTGATGGTCTTCGTGATGGTGCCCGGCATGGCCGGAGCGGCGGACACGATCAAGATCGGGCTACTGGCGCCCTTGACGGGATTTGCGGCCGCGGATGGCCTGAGCGTTCTCAACGCCGTCAAGCTCGCCGAGGAACGGGTCAACAAGGAGGGCGGCATTCTCGGCCGGCAGGTGGAACTGGTCTATTATGACGACCGTGCGGACGGGAAGGAGGCCGTCGCCCTTGCCCGTAAACTGATCCAGCAGGACGGTGTGGCCGGATTCGTAGCGGGCTCCTACAGCACTCCGACCCGTGCCGTGGCGCCGATCTTCCAGGATGACGAAATTCCGCTGGTCTCGGCCTACGCGGTTCACCCCGACATCACCCTGGCCGGAGAATTCTGCTTCCGGAACGGCTTCCTCGGCCAGGTCGAGGGAAAAGCCGCCGGCTATGTCTCAGTGGAAATGCTGAAGGCCAAAAGGATCGGACTGCTCACCAGCGACAATGACTTCGGCCGAACCCTCGTGGAGGGATTCAAATCCTACCTGGATACCCACGCGAAGGACGCCGAAATCGTTTTCGAACAGACCTACCCCTTCCAGGAAAAAGACTTCAAACCCTATCTCTCCAAGGTCAAGGAAGCCAATCCGGACATCCTCTTTGCCAGCGGCTATTACTTTCAGACCGGGCCGGTGGTGAAGCAGGCCAGGGAACTCGGGCTCGATGTTCAGGTCATCGGAGAGGAAGGCGCCGATTCGCCCAAGTTCCTCGAGATCGCAGGGGACGCCGCGGAGGGGTTCGTGATCGTCACCAACCTGAATCGCGATGATCCGAGGGAGGTGGTCCAGGAGTTCATCCGGACCTTCGAGGAGCGCTACCAGATCCAGCCCGACATGGTGGGCGCCTCCGCCTATGACGCGTTCATGATCATCTGCGACGGCATCCGGAGGGCCGGCTCCACGGATGGCCCGGCCGTCCAACAGGCCATCGCGGCCACCCGGGACTACAACGGACTGACCGGCGTACTGAAAAGCTTCACCGAAATCGGTGAGGTCGTCAAGGAAGTCCAGGTTCAGGTGGTGAAGGACGGCCGCTTCAAGTACTTCGGCGTCGTGGACGATATCGGACTGATCACGCCATAGTAGGGTCGAGCGAATCTGCCGTTTCAATGCCCGGAAACCTCCGAGAAGGAGGTTCCGGGCTTTTTTTCTCCCGGGGCGCCCTTATAATCAAATGGCAGCGTCGACCGGCGCCGGACCCGGCATCAGGCACCTTGCCGGTGTCCGGGGCCCGGGTGGATCCTTAACCCGCAGGTGGCTTTCCATGCAGAAATGGCTGATCACGGCAGGTGTGGTTCTGATTGCAGCAGGATTGCTGTGGCCGATTCTGGCAAAAATGCCCCTGGGACGTCTGCCCGGCGACATCGTCATCGACCGGCCGAATCTCAAGATCTTTTTTCCCATCACCACCATGGTGCTGGTCAGTCTGCTGATCTCGATCATCCTGTGGCTGTTGAGAAAATAGAGCCCCGGGGGAAGGCGTCAACGCCATGAGCGTACTGATCGATTCTTCCATTTTTTCGATGGACGGAGTCGAGGGAAAGTGGCGTTGGTGGAATCCCGTTTGCAGCGTTGATGCGATATGGAGACGATACTTGAAATACGCCGATCGGCGCACTAGGATCCATTGAAGGGCAATGGACCCGAACCTTACCGCACACCATCGAGGCGTTACATCAGGGATCGCCTCGCAGACGACCTGGAGGCATACCATGGAAGAGGGACGCAGCATCAGCCGAAAAGAACAATCCTGTATCAGCAACTGCATTTTTCGCTGGTGGGGGAATCGAGAGGATCCCACCGATCCGGATCTCAAGGAAGAGAAGTACGAGCAATGTCTGACCGACTGCCGGATTTGCGGCTGAGGCGAAATCCGGTGCCGTTGGCAGCTTACGGGCGCCGCCGCGAATACGGGGCGCCTTTCATTTCAATCCGGCCGGCGGTGCATCGGCAACCATCGACGCGGATTCCCCGGAATTTACCTGAGCGGCTGCTGCACCTGGTCGAACAGCGCCTGGGACGCCTCATAGGCCGTCTCTGCGTCCCGGTGAACGATGGCATCGACGATCGCGGCGTGGAAGTGAAGGGACTCCTGCTGGACCTTGATGTCCCGGATGTCCATCCGGCGCGCTGCGTGAACCGCCCTGCGCATGGTATGCCCGATCTGGGCCAGCAGCGGATTGTGGCTCGCGTCCATGATGGCGGTATGAAAGCGCATGTCGATCAGCAGATAGCTTTCATAGTCGTAGGATGACGGATCACGGAGGGTTACGGCCATCTTCCGGTAGAGGTCTTCGATCATCCGCATTTCCTCCTCATCGGCCCGGCAGGCGGTCAGACGGGCCGACTCGGACTCGACGATTCGGCGGACCTCGGTGACATCCCTGAAAAATTCGGCCGTATTCCCGCCGACAAGCTTCCAGAGCAGCACATCGGCATCGAACAGGTTCCATTCGCTATTGGGCTGCACCGCGGTACCCCTCTTGGGCCTGGCCACAATCAGGCCTTTTTGTGTCAGGACCTTGGTGGCCTCCCGCAAGACCCCGCGGCTCACTCCGAACTCGCGGCATAAGGCGTCCTCGTTGGGCAGCGTGTCCCCGGCCTCGAAGTCGCCGTGGACGATTTTCCGGCCGATTTCCTCGACCACGTATTCGTAAAGCTTTCGACGTGCGTTGCCTTGAATCATGTCCTGCTTTCGTCCCCCTTCCCTGCTCGTTCGATGCCGGATTTCAGCCGGATTTCCGACGGGTTTTCCCACTTCGGCTTCACCGGCCGACGCACAATCGTCGGTCTTGACATCGCGGTTGACCCCGGCTATTGAACGGTTATTCATCTTATGATTATATCATAGAAACATATATTCGATTCTGCGGTCAAGCCGAATCCGGTCGATCGGCAACCTGAGAACACAAGCGCGGAGGGAGGCAACCATGGATCAAGCCGGCTATATCCAGCTCGAAGAGGAATTCGGCGCTCACAACTACAAACCCCTGAACGTCGTGCTCAGGCGTGGGAAGGGCGTCTGGGTGTGGGACACGGACGACAACCGCTATCTGGACTGTCTCTCGGCCTACTCCGCCGTCAACCAGGGACACTGCCACCCGAAGATCCTGGAGACCCTGGTGGAGCAGGCCGGCCGTCTCACCCTGACCTCCAGGGCCTTCCGGAACGACCAGTTGGGCCTGTTCTACAAGGAGCTCTGCGAAATCACCCGCTCCCACAAGGTGCTGCCCATGAACAGCGGCGCCGAAGCCGTCGAAACCGTCATCAAGACGGTTCGCAAGTGGGGATATCAGGTCAAGGGCATTCCGGAAAATCAGGCGGAAATCATCGTCTGCGCGCATAACTTCCACGGCAGGACGATCACCATCGTGGGCTTCAGCACCGACGAAGGATCCCGTAGAGGCTTCGGCCCTTTCACCCCGGGGTTCAAAATCATTCCTTTCGGGGATGTCAACGCTCTCGAAGCCGCCATCACCCCGAACACCGTTGGGTTCCTGGTGGAGCCGATCCAGGGCGAGGCCGGGGTCGTCATTCCACCGGAAGGCTATTTGCGGGAAGCCAAGGCCGTCTGCAAGCGGAACAACATCATGCTGATCCTGGATGAAATCCAGACGGGCCTCGGACGGACGGGCAAGCTCCTGGCCGAGGAGCACGACGGCATCGAAGCCGATCTCACGCTGATCGGCAAGGCCCTTTCAGGAGGCTTCTATCCCGTTTCGGCGGTGCTTTCCAACAGCGAGGTCATGGACGTGCTCAAGCCCGGCGAGCACGGCAGCACCTTCGGCGGAAACCCCTTAGCCTGCGCCGTCGGCCGCACCGCGCTCAAGGTCCTGATCGAGGAGGGAATGATCGAAAACGCCGCCGAAATGGGCGCCTACTTTCTCGATTGCCTCCAGCAGATCAGAACCGAAAGGATCCGGGAGATCAGGGGCCGAGGCCTCTTGATCGGAATGGAGTTCCACCCCGAGGCGGGCGGGGCCCGCCGGTACTGCGAGCGCCTGATGGGCAAGGGGCTTCTCTGTAAGGAAACCCATGACCACATCATCCGGTTCGCGCCTCCCCTCGTTATCGACCGGGAAACCATCGACTGGGCCGTCGAGCGCATCGCCTCGACCATTTAGCGGCGATCGGCCAAAGGTGGGGGCGTTCACTTGTCCCTCTTTCCCCGCTGGAGCATGAAAACGAGCAGCGATGATTACCGTACGCAACATGTAGGACAGGTGGCGCGCAGCGAAACCCATCCTCGGAGACCGACAGAACGGTCGGCGCGTAATCGTACTCGGCCCAAAGGGCGGTTCTCGTCCTCGACCTCGACCGGCAGGAGATCACCGTGGATAAGACCGGATGGGACCGAGTACGGGAACAAGTAGGCGATGGAGCACGAAAGAGCCGGCAGCGTCGGCTCACAGGAGAGCGCTATGATCGAGAACGTCATCATCATGGGCGCCGCGGGGCGCGATTTCCACAATTTCAATGTCTATTTCAGGGACAACGAACGCTATAGGGTCGTCGGCTTCACGGCGACCCAGATTCCCGACATCGACGGCCGGCTCTACCCTCCCGAGCTCTGCGGCAGACTCTACCCCGAAGGCATTCCAATCTTTTCCGACGCCCGCCTGGCCGATCTGATCACCGAACACGAGGTCGATCTCGTGGCCTTTTCCTACAGCGACGTCTCCCATCAGGAAGTCATGCACAAGGCCTCCATCGTGACCGCCTCCGGAGCTGACTTCATCATCATCGGGGCGCCCTACACCATGCTGAAATCCAGCAAAAAGGTCGTCTCGGTTTGTGCGGTGCGCACCGGCTGCGGAAAATCCCAGACCAGCCGGAGGGTCCTCCGGATCCTTCAGGGGGCAGGCCGGCGGGTCGTTTCCGTTCGTCACCCCATGCCCTACGGCGACCTCACCCGCCAGGTGGTGCAGCGCTTTGCCTCCTATGACGACATCGACCGTCAGAACTGCACGATAGAGGAGCGAGAAGAATACGAACCGGTGATCGCCATGGGGGTGGTCGTCTACGCCGGCGTGGACTACGAGAAGATCCTACGCCAGGCGGAAACGGAAGCCGACGTGGTCGTCTGGGACGGAGGCAACAACGACACGCCCTTCTTCAAACCGGATGTCGCCATCGTGGTGTTCGATCCTCACCGCGCCGGCCACGAAACCGCCTATCACCCGGGTGAAACCAACATGCTCATGGCCGACATCGCCGTGATCAACAAGGTGGACAGCGCGGACCGCGGGCAGGTGGAGGCGGTCCGCCGCACCATCGAGGCCCACAATCCGAAGGCGGATATCGTGCTGGCGGACTCCGCCATCATGGTGGAAGATCCAGAACGGATTCGAGGTCGTAGGGTCCTGGTCATCGAGGACGGCCCCACGCTGACCCACGGTGAGATGGCTTTCGGGGCGGGGACCATCGCCGCCCGTCGTTTCGGCGCAGCGGAGATGGTGGACCCGAGGCCCTATCTTGCCGGGACCCTGAAGGAAACATTTTCGCGCTATCCCGGCATCGGCCCGCTGCTGCCCGCCATGGGCTACAGTTCACGACAGGTGCGGGACCTCGAGGCCACCATCAACCGGACGGACTGCGACCTGGTGCTGGCGGCGACACCCACCGATCTCACCCAGCTGATCCGAATGGAAAAGCCCGTGGTGCGGGTTCGCTACGAATACGAGGATCACGGCGATCCCACCCTGGAGGATGTGCTGATGCGTCGACTGGATCGAAGCCTCAGCCGATGATGGAAGCAACGGATTTCGAAGCGGACGAGGTGATGTAATGCCGGAAGCCAAGCCCATCGTGCTGGTCGCCCTGGGCGGCAATGCGCTGATCCGCAAGGGAGAGACGGGCACCATCGCGGAGCAGTTCGAGAATCTCAAACTGCCCGTTCACCAGATTGCCCGGCTTTCCGAACGCTGTCGCCTCATCATCACTCACGGCAACGGCCCCCAGGTTGGAAACCTGCTGCTTCAGCAAGAATGCTGCAGGGAGATACCGCGTCTTCCCCTCGAAATTCTCGTGGCCCAGACGGAAGGGCAGATCGGCTATATGATCGAATCGACCCTGGACAGCGAACTGATGGCCCTGGGCATTGATGCCAAGCCCCTCGTCAGCCTGATTACCTATGTCGTGGTCGATAAGGACGATCCGGCATTCTCGACGCCCACCAAGCCGATCGGACCTGTTTATTCCGAGGATCGAATCGGCTCGCTGCCCTTTCCCGTGGTTCGAACCGCAAGGGGTTTCCGCCGGGTCGTCGCCTCGCCCGAGCCGGTGACCATCATCGAAAAACGGGAGATCCAGAAGCTCATCGACGAGGATTTCATCGTGATCTGCTGCGGCGGCGGCGGCATACCGGTCATCCGGGAAGGGCGAGCCTTCAATGGAGTGGATGCCGTGATCGACAAGGACCTCGCCAGCGCCAAGCTTGCCGTGGAGGTGGGGGTGGACGTCTTCTGCATCGCCACGGACGTGAATGGCGCGGCATTGGATTTCGGAACCGGAAAGGAGCGGTTTCTGAAGGTTCTGACGGTCAAGGAGGCACGGGCCCATCTCGCCGCCGGCCAGTTCGCCGCCGGCTCCATGGGACCCAAGGTGGACGCGGCCTCCCGGTTTGTGGCCGCCACGGGCAGGCGCGCTGTCATCACCTCCATCGAAACCATCGAAGAGGCGATATCGGGGGAGGCCGGAACCTGTTTTTCCCCCTGACCCGGCGCGAACGAACAGTCGATCAGATCAGGAACAGGGCTGCAATGGCCATCCCGTGGAACAAGGCCGCCGGCAGCAGGCTCTGGGACCGCTCACGCACGAAACCCGCGGCAAGACCGAAGGCAAAGGCGGCGAAGAAACTCCGGGCCGCCGATTGAAGCTCGAAGGCACCCTGTCCCAGCAGAGGTGACGTCGCCAGGAAGACGATGCAGAAAGCGTACAGCAGTCCTGAAACCACGACCGGATAGGAGAAGAACCATCGGCTTTCGGCGGTCTGAACCGCATGCCCCCGGATCAGGATCCCGTGGGCCAGTCCTCTGAAAAGAATTTCCAGCGCCAATGGGATGAGGATGAAGCCGTAGAAAATCCGGTCAAAGGGGTGGAATTCCAGCAGCTGGTTCTTAGGAGAGTATACCCCTCCGGCGGCCGCTGCCAACATGACGAAGGGGAGCAGAAGCCACCAGTCTTTTCCGGAAGCACCCGTCAACCCGAAAAGCCAGACTTTCCGGCGGGAAAAAAGGTAGGTGCACAACAGACTTCCGATCGCCAGCGTGAGGAAGAAAAAGAAAGCCGTCCGGGAGAGAAGGCCTTCCACCGGCGTTCCGGCGATCCAGGTCATTCGTGCCAGGTGGGGATGGGCCAGCACCGATACAAAAATGAGCCCTGCCGTCACTGCCGTCGCCGCCACCATTCGTCTGAGATTGCCGATCAGACCGGGTTTCTGGAAGGCGTCCCGAAATGCTCTCGCAATTTCGTCAGGGCTGAGCTGGGTGCCGACTCCCCTTGGAGACCCCCCGATGTCGCCGGAGCCTCCCCAGCGGCTACCGTCGGTACGGCAGCGGACGGCGGGATCCATATCGTTCAACTTCCGGTAGACGCGGTGCAGATCCCCGGGCATGAATGGATCCAGGCGTCGAAGGGTGTAGTTGTCGCCGTCCTTCCGGAGCGCCACGATTCCCAGGCTTTCGCCGTACATCCGGTTTAGGTAGGGTTCGAGCTCGTAGATGCCGAGGTCCGCCTCCACCACGACCGCGATCCGGTTGTTGGCGATTTCGACCCGTGCAAGTTCGCGCAGGTCCTTGAAATCGGTGAAATCGGCCGTCTTGTAAACCAGCCGATCGATCTTGTGCAGGATCAGAGCCGTGTGCTCCAGCGGATCGGATTCCTCCCACACCCCGTTCCGCTTGAGCTCGACCTCCTCCGCCCTCAGATAGTCGACGGCACGTTTGCCCCTGGCCAGCAGATCGGGAGGAAACCCGCTGAGCGACATCATCTCCAACCCGTGGGTGTCGATGATCCCTTCGAGGCGGATCAGCATGTTGAGGAATTGCAGTCCTCCCGACTCCCTCGGCTGCAGTCGGACATGGTTCAGGATCAGCCAGATGGCCAACAGGGTATCCAGATCGGGTTCGTTGGCATACACTTTCCAATCCCGACCCCGGAGGTCCATTCCCTTGAGGACCATCACCAGCACCTGTTCGCAGGTGGAAAGCGTGAACTGGCGCAGCACCCCTTCGTGGTGGTCGAAGTTGTAGATCTGTTTTTCCAGATCCATGAACGGTTCGGACTGGGCGACGCCGTCCAGGTAGATTGTGAAGGACGGGGCTTTACGGGCGGACGCGGCGGAGACGCTCATCCCACGATTCACCTGAACCGTGATGTTGGGCGCCTCGACGCAAGTCAACACCCGGCCGCTGTCCGTTTCGCGGATCGTATAGCGCTGCGGGAGGCCTCTCAGACCGCCGCCCGCCTGGCGCCCATTGGTATCATCAGGTGGTTTGAGCCGGGCTTTACCGTCCAAAAATCTCCCTGTTGCCTTTCTCCCCGGTATTGTTCGACCTTGCGGCACCTGACAATCGCCGATCGTACCCTGATGGCCGCCGATAAAACGGGAGCGAATCGGTTGTTGGCAAGCAGCCGACATATATCAGCATCCCGGGCCAATGATCAACCATTGGCTGTCTCCGCCTTTCGCTTCTGTTCCACGAGGTGAAGCACCTCATCGGTGACGTCGCCGGTAGCATAGTCCCCGTCGAAAAAGGCCATGTGAGGCTTGGTGAACCGAAGCCTCCCCTTGCGGGTGATCGCCTCGACCAGTCCGTCGACCTCCTGGTAGATCAACCCGTCGGCCCCGATCTGCTGCCGGATCTCCTCCTCCGACCGGTTGCAGGCGATGTAATCCTCCCTCGCCGGGAGGTCGATCCCGTAGAGATCGGGCCAACGAAGCGGAGGGGCGGCCGAGGCGAAGAACACTTTTCTGGCGCCGTATCTCCGCATCATCCGGACGATATGGCGTGAAACGTTTCCCCGAACGATGCTGTCGTCCACGACCAGTACATTCTTGCCCCGGACCTCGAAATCGATGAGGGAAAGCTTGTACCGGTTTGCCCGCTGGCGCTCCGCCTGGCCGGGCATGATGAAGGTGCGCCCGATGAAGCGGTTCTTGACGATGGCCTCCGTGTAGCGTACGCCCAATTCGTGCGCGCAGGCAAGCGCGGCCGTCACCGCGCTCTGGGGCGCGGGAATGACCACGTCGAACGTTTCCTCCGGCCATGCCTGCTTGATTTTTCCGGCGAGGTTCTGTCCCATCCGCAATCGGGACCGGTAGACGCTCACCCCGTTTAGAAACGCGTCCGGCCGCGCGAAGTAGATGTACTCGAACGCGCACGGCCGAAAGGTTTTCTGATGGACCACCTGGTGGCGGACCTGACCTTTCAGGTCCACGTACACGACCTCTCCGGGTTCGATATCCCGCTCGTAGTCGTACTGAAGAAAATCGAACATTCCGTTTTCGGAGGCGAAAATATGGCCGTTGGGGGCTGAAGACCTTCGAATTCCCCACACCAGCGGGCGGATGCCGTGCGGATCGCGGAAGGCGACAAGGCCCTTTCCGGCGATGAGCGCAACCACCGAGTAGGCGCCCCGAACCCGCTGATAAACGCTCTCCACCGCTCTTGAAATCGACTCGAGAAAGTCGCCGCCGCCGGTTCTGGACAGGGCCGAGGCAAACACGTTGAGCAGCACTTCAGCATCGTTTTGGGAATTGATCTGCCGCAGGTCCCTGGCGAACAATTCCTCCCTGAGTTGCCAGACATTGAAGACATTTCCGTTGTGCACCAGGGCGATTCCGTATGGCGAATTGACCTGATACGGCTGAACGTCCTCGAGGGCGCCGCCGCCGGCGGTGGCGTAACGCACGTGGCCGATGCCCATGGTTCCTCCGAGCTTCGCCATATCGGCCTGGTCGAAGACTTCCCGTACGTATCCGAGGCCTTTCTTCAGATGAAAATGGTCGCTGTAGGTCACCATGCCGGAACTGTCCTGCCCGCGGTGCTGCAGCGCGGTGAGGCTTTCATACAAGGACACCGACACGGGACCCTCCGATATCATTCCCACGATTCCGCACATGGCCATTTTTCCTTTGGGTTGAGATCAGCTCTCTCAATATTCGGTTGGGGGCCGGCCTTGTAAACGACTGTAGACCCGGGGCATCCCCCGACAGGCCGCTTTCCATGGCCGCCGGGAGGCTGCCGTAATGCCGCAGGGGCCCGGATCGACGCTCTAACGGGGGAAATTAATCAGGATAGGGCCGAAAGCCACCATTTTCGTCCAGGCCATGAGATCGCAAGTTCTGTTTTTCAAAAACCGCATCCGATGTGGTAAAGTGAGCGGATGCCGATCCCATCCCGGCCAGTCAGGGTGAAGATCCGAAGGACACGAAACGACGAGGAGAAGAAGCGATCATGGCTGTCATTACCAGGTTTGTGGTGGTACGAAACGGTGTAGAGCTCGACGAGACTTTTACGGACCGAAGGAAGGCCGAGGCCTTCGACAAGATGCTGGATGCCGCCGAGCAGCTCTCCGCCTTCATCCGGACGGGATCGTTCGACAGCGCCCTGGACGAAAGGACGATCGAGGCGATCTCCCTTCATCTGGCGAAAAACGCACCCGAGGTCTCGAAGATTCTGAAGGGGGTCAAGCCGGCCCGGGCATCGGAGGACAGGGCGGCACCCCCGGCGGCGAAGCCGGATGCCGGACGAGGGAAAAAAAAGAGCGCCGAGGTGCGTCCGGGAGCCGGAAAAATTTAGATTCTCGACATGACCGGAATTTCAAAAAAAGAAGCCGACGCCCATGACCGGATGCTCGATGCGGCGATGGGCATCGCGGAATTGATCGAGCAGAGCGGCATCGATATCGACGACGAGGCGCTCGAAGCGCTTTGCATTTTCCTGGCAACCCATGCGGTAGCCGTGCGTCGGATTCTCGGCGGCGTAAAGCTCCCGTGAATCTATGGGATCAGCAGCCTTTCCGGCGGGAATCCGCGCGGGGTCGTTGACCGGCAGACAAGACCGATACGGCGCCCCATCACAGCTTCGCAAAGGCGATATCCAATACCTCGAGCATGAAATCCACATCGCCGCGGGTGATGCACATCGGCGGTTTGATGCGAAGAACATTGCCGAAAAAGCCGCCTTTGCCGATGAGAAGCCCCAGGACCCTGGCCCGTTCGAACACCTCGATCGCGGCCTGGGTGTCGGGCTCCTTGGTTTTTCGGTCCTTGACCAGTTCGATACCGGTCATGAGGCCTTTTCCCCGGACATTTCCTATCTTTTCGTGCTTTTCCTTCAGTCTGCGGAAGCCATCCAGGAGGATTCCCCCGATCTTCAGGCAATGCTGCTGAAGATTGTCCCTGAGAATGACCTCCAGAACCGCCTTGCCGATGGCACAGGAAACCGGATTGCCGCCGAAAGTGTTGAAATGGATGCGCCGTGTCAGTGCAGTGGCGATCTCAGGGGTGGTGACCACGGCGGCAAGGGGCGCGCCGTTGCCGATACCCTTGGCCATGGTCACGATATCCGGCACGACCCCCTGGGTTTCGAAGCCCCAGAATTTCTCTCCGGTGCGGCCGAAGCCCGTCTGCACTTCGTCGGCGATACACAGACCGCCGGCCGCGCGGACATGGGAATAGGCGTTTTGCAGGTATCCGTCCGGCAGTACCACCGTTCCACCCACCCCTTGGATCGTTTCGGCGAAAAACCCTGCGATCTGCCCCGAGGTCGCAAACCGGATGACGTTCCGGACATCTTCGGCATACTTTTCCCCGGCCTGCGGGTCGTCGTCTCCCCACCGGCCCCGGTAGGTATCCGGCGCAACGGCGTGATGAACACCGAAGCTGTGGGGAAAATTGTACTTCCACGTGCTGTGGGCGGTCAGCCCCATCGCCCCTGGGCTGCCGCCGTGGTAGGCATTCCGGAGGGCGACGATGTCATAGTTGCCCGTGTAGACCCGGGCCATCAGGAGGGCAAGATCGTTGGCCTCGGTGCCGGAGTTCACGAAGTAGACCACGCTCAGATCCCCCGGCAGGGTGCCGGACAGCAGCTTCGCGTATTCGGCGATCGTGGGATGGTAGTAGATGGTCGTGGTGTGCTGCAGGGTTTCCAGCTGAGCCCGGGCCTGCCGCGTCACATAGGGATGGCAGTGACCGACGCTGATGGTCACGATGCCCCCGAATCCGTCGAGGTAGCGGCGACCGGTTTCGTCGTAAAGATACTGCATCGCCCCTTCGACGATCATCAGGGGCTTTCGGTAATAGGTCAGAAGCGACGGAGACAGGTGCCGGCTTCGCAGATCCCGGACGGTCTCGTAGGACGGCCCTTCGTAGGCCTTCGGTGCATGATCGAAGGGCGGCAGCTGCGGCGGTTGGACGGAGATTGTTTCGGACATGGCGGACCTCCATGGATACGGATGGCGAACGGGTCATGGATTTGCGGCTCAGGAAATGCCGGCCAGGCGGCGCTTTCGCTGCTTGCCCAGCGGACGCAGGGGCGCGACGCCGCCACATGTTCCTTAGTGTCCATCCAGAAAATCTGAATCGGACACGCTCGTGCCTATATCATCCATCGTGGATGGGCACTCCTTAGCATAAATAAATTCGTACCTTTAGATTTTCTTGCCCCTGCGGGCACCTCGCTTATCCTCGACGACGTCAAGCTCCGCTATGGTACGGCCTTCCCGCCGCACCGCGATTCCGGCATGCGGGCCAGTCATCCACAGGCTGCCAGGCCTTTGACGATCTCTCCCAGCCTGCGAATACCCCGGTTGACCGCCTCGCTCCATGGAAGTCCGAAGCTCAGGCGAATGTAGTTTCGGAACCTCTTGGTCCCGGAACACATGGAGCCGGGCAGAATGGCGATCCCCTCGGCCTTGGCGGCATGGAACACCTCCAGGCCGTCGACGGCCGGATTCAGCTCGACCCACAGCGTCAGCCCCCCATCCGGGGAGGTGATGCGAGTGTCTTCCGGCAAATGCCTGGAGGCGGCCAGGGCCACATCGCTGGCCTGGTTTCGAAGCGCTGCCCGAAGCCGCCGCAGGTGCCGGTCGTAAGCTCCGGCCTTCAGAAACTCGGCAACCACGTATTGGGTCAGGGTCGGGGACGAGACCGAAGTGTTCATCTTGAGCCGTCTGACCCTTTCGGAAAAGCGGCCCGCCAGTACCCATCCGATCCGGAACCCCGGGGCCAGGGTTTTGGAGAAGGAGGAACAGTAGAGCACGAGCCCGCGCCGGTCATAGGCCTTGAGGGTGCCGGGCCGGGAGCGGCCGAAATAGAGGTCGCCGTGGATGTCGTCCTCGATGACGGGAATTTTTCGCTCGTTCAGGAAGGAAACCAGGCTTCGCTTTTTCTCCTCCGGCATGAGGCAGCCCATGGGGTTGTTAAAGTTGGGCACCAGGAGGCAGGCCTTGACATCGTTGGCATCAATCGCTTGCATGAGGGAGTCGAGGGCGATCCCGGTACCGGGATCGGTCGGGACTTCCAAGGCGTACATGTTGAGGTCCTTGATGAGCTGGAGAAACCATGGATAGGTGGGGGATTCCACCACCACCGCGTCTCCGGCCCGGGCCACCGCCCGAAGACACAGGCTTACGGCTTCCAGGCAGCCGTTGGTAACGAGCACGTCCTCGGCATCGATGCGATGCATCAGCTCGATGGAGCGCTTGGCAATCTCCCGGCGAAGCGCAAGGTTGCCGGCCGGGTTTTCATAGGTGGCGATGAGGTCGGCCATCCGGCGGGAGGACAGGGACCTGACGATAGCGTTGAGCTGCCGGGTCGGGAGCAGCTCCGGTGCGGTCGCGGTGCCGCCCAGCCGGAGCATGGACGGATCCCCCATGGCCTCGACCACGGACAGGGCGATGTTGCTGACGCTCACCCGGCGGGGCACGGCGCGGTGCCGCCTCAGCCGGGGTGGGGGCAGCAGCCGGTGAAGGACGGGCTTCACATAAAAGCCCGACTTGAGCCGCGGCTCGACCAGGCCGCGGCCTTCGAGTTCCACGAACGCCTGGTAGACGGTTGTCAGGCTGAAACCGGTGACGGACTTGAGCTTTCGAATGGACGGCAGCTTCTCTCCCGCCCTGAAGACACCTTCCCTGATCTGCCCCTCGATTTCGTCGGCCAGCCGGAGGTAGCGATAGGGTGCATCGGTTCCGTTTGCCTTCATTTGCCAGCCCCATCTGTTATGCTCTATTTTTTGAATATCTGTATCTGTACCTCTATCACAACCGGATGGTAGAAACCACATCGATGGCCGATTCACGCCAGGTTAAGCGGCCGAAACCAACCTCGTCTTGAGCCCCGCAGGGGTAGGATATATTAATTTCAAATTTGAGATTTCAAATCATCTCGCCCGCCGCAGCGACGAGGGGCAGGACGTTACCAAGGCCCGGATGTTGCACCGAACCATGACCCGGCGGCTGCACGGAACTCCCGGGATCTGGGATTGCGAGGCTACAGGAGGGAGGCGAACTCATGAAAACCATTGGATTGCTCGGAGGCATGAGTTGGGAATCGACGGTCAGCTATTACCGGATACTCAACGAAACCGTCAAAATAAGGCTCGGCGGCCTGCATTCGGCGAAGATCTGCCTGTACAGCGTCGAATTCGGTGAAATCGAAGCCCTGATGCGGGAAAACCGCTGGGACGACATCGCCTCGGCCATCGTATCGGCCGCGCGACGGGTGGAGGCCGGCGGGGCGGATTTCCTCCTGATCTGCACCAATACCATCCACAAGGTTTTCCCTCAGGTGGAGGCGGCCTTGTCGATTCCCGTTCTGCATATTGCGGATGCGGCGGCGGATCGCCTGGCGATGGACGGCATCCGGCGGGCGGGGCTTCTGGGCACCCGCATCACGATGCAGGCGGATTTCATCAAGGGTCGGATTTCCGGGCGTCATGGGGTCGAGGTGATGGTTCCGGACCCCGAGCAACAGATAACGATCGACACGATCATCTTCGAGGAGCTTTGCCGCGGCATCATCCAGGAGGAATCCCGCCGCAAGTATATCGAGGTCATCGATTCCCTTGCGGAGCGCGGGGCCGAGGCGGTCGTCCTGGGCTGCACCGAAATCGAGCTTCTCGTGCGGCAGGCGGACACGTCCGTGCCCCTGTATGACACGACCGCCACTCATGCGGAGAAAGCTGCTGAAATCGCGATGGGCGACGGTGAGGCCGCCCGTTGGATTCCCACCGGTCGAGGCCGGGATCGGTAGGCCGTGAATCGAAGCCTTCACCTAGGGCAGGACGGGATGGTCTCTGCGATGCAGAAGGGCGCCGTCGCCAATCTCCCGGTTGCGGCCAGCGTCGGAGCCTACGGCAGCGTACTGGGCGTGCTGGCAGCCCAGAAAGGTATCGGAGGGTTCGAACTGCTGGGAATGAACCTGTCCGTATTCGCGGGGTCCGCCCAGTTCGTCATGGTGGAGATGTGGACGCCGCCGCTGCCGATTCTGGAAATCGTCGTCGCCGTCCTGATCATCAACCTCCGCTACCTGCTGATCGGCGCCTCCCTGAACCCGCTTTTCCGGGGACGCTCCCTCTCTCACAAGGCCTCGATGATGCACCTGGTGGCCGACGAAAACTGGGCCGTCACCATGGCCGCCCACCGCAGGGGGGAAGCTTCCACCGGATATCTGTTCGGCGGGGGGATTTGTCTGGTGACGGTATGGTGCATCGGAACGCTTGTGGGCCACCGCCTCGGGGGGCTGGTGCGGCAACCGGAAGCCTTTGCCCTCGATTTTGCCTTCGTGGCGGTGTTCACCGCGCTGACCGTCACGCTGTGGAGGGGCCGTGAAGACGCCCTTCCCTGGCTGGCGGCGGCCGCCGCCGCCGTCGCCGCCGAGAAGCTGCTCCCCGGGAAATGGTACATCGTCATCGGCGGCCTTCTCGGCGCTTTGACAGCGGCCTGGATTCTGCCGAAATCGGGCAGGGTCACCCTGGAATCCCCATTGCCGGATGGTCCTGAAACACCGCCTGGCGGGAAGGAGGCGGGAGATGGGAACCCTTGAGCCCTCCGCGGCCGTCTGGATCACCATTGCCGGGGCCGCGTTCGTCACTTACGCCCTTCGCTTCGGCGGTCTTCTGCTCTCCGAGAAGCTGCCCCGAAGCGGCCGCTTCAAAATTTTCATGGACGCACTTCCCGGGACCATCCTCCTGTCCCTCGTGGCGCCGGGTATCCTGTCGGCCGGATGGTGGGGGTGCATCGCGGCGCTGTCCACCGCCGTGTGCGCCTGGAAGACCCGCAACGTCTTCCTCGCCATGCTGATCGGCATGGGAATCGTTGCCGCCGCCCGCCATCTCGCAGTTTGATGGAAGATGGTGATGAGCCAATTCATTTGCCCGCGGCTCATTGGTTCGACTTCGCCCAGCGGGATCAGTGAGGCCTTCGCGGCGGCGAAGATGTCATTTGTACGGGCAATCCAAGCGGCCACCGAGGACCCTCCCCCGCTTTCCGTTACCTGCCGAACGCTTCGACAGCCTCAACAAAGGCTTCGATATTGGCGAACGGGGAGAAGTCGATGTCGTAGGCAGGGGACAACAGGAGGCCCTCGGGCCCGAGAGCGGCGATGCGGCGACGAACTTCCTCGCGAATCTGCGCAGGCGTTCCCCGATCCCACTGGAGGGCCGTTCCCACCGTTCCCCACAGGGCCAGCCGATCGCCGAACGCCCGCTTGACGGCCGCGGCGTCCATGCAGTCCGGCTGCACCGGATTGACGACGTTGACTCCGATTTCCAGAAGATCCGGAATCAACCGCGTGAAATCTCCGTCGCTGTGGTAGAATATTAGAGTTTCCGGAGATATTTCCCTCGCCGCCCGGATGGCCCGACGAAGCCGCGGCTTGAAAAACTCCCGCCAGGTGGCGGGGCTGATGATGAGCCCGGTAGGCATCGCGATGTCATCGTCGAGCAGGAGAATATCGATTCCCGCCTGAGCCAGAATGCGGACGTTCTCGATCAGCATGTCCGTGAGCTGATCGAGAAGGAAATGGGCCATTTCCTTGCGCTGAACCAGATCGGCCATGAAATGTGAAAACCCCCTGAGGCGCATGGCCATCTCGAACAACTCGCCTCCCAGGTGCGGCGGGGAACCCGCAACGGCGTAACCTTCCGCCTGCCAGGAGATAGTCCGGGCCCTCAAATCCATGTGCCGTGATGGATCATTCAGCCCGGGGAAGACATAGGCCGCGAGCTCGCCGAGGGTCTTGAATCGGCTCATGGGGCGCTCGGCCCCCCGCTCGGGGTAGTAGTCCCATTCATGATAGGTTCGCAACTGGGACGGGTTGCCCAGGTATAGGTCCGGAGGCAGGCCTTCGAGGTAGTCCAGAAAACCGTTTTGGTTGGCGGGGCTGTCGAACTCCAGAAAACGAACGTCGAGTGAAAAGTGCTCTTCCGGGGGGGTGGGTGCGATGGCGGCGATCGACTGCGAAAAGAATCCCAGGGCCTTGGGGATCCGGTCCGGTCGTTCACATCTCAGGGTTGCCCTCACACGTTCTCGTGACGTCATTCAAGCCTCCGCATTGCCGGTGCCTCCCTCCCGGCTCTATAATCGAAGCTGCCGAGTCCTCGCTTCCGATTCCGGATCACGACACGGAAACGGGCGGTGAAGTCCGTTCAAGCCATTTGTAAATCGAACGAATCCATTCTTCAATATTTGAATCCGCTGCGACGCAACGACGTCCCGCCCTGTCGCATCAGAGGCCTTTGACAACCGGCGTTGACCTCTTGACCGAAATTATTAAATTGGTCAAAATACCGCCATGATCATCGAACCATGCAAGAATCCCACTTCCAACCGCTACGGCCGTCTTCTGAAATCCGCCGCATGCCTGTTTGCAAGATGGGGATTTGACAAGACGAGCATGGAAGACATCGCCCGGGAGGCCGGCGTGTCGAAGGGCGCCGTCTATCTTGAATTTTCCAGCAAGGATGCGCTCTTTCAGGCCGTGGTCTACCAGGAGTTGGAACGCTATACGGAAGACTGGCTCGACCGGTTTAAAAACGATCCGGGCGAGTGGAGCTTCGCCCGGATGATTCAACACAGCATCGCAGCGATCAACGCCAATCCGTTCATCAAGGCGCTCATGACGCGCGACCGACGGATCTATGGAAGTTTCCTGCAGCGGAATCCGGACCTGATGGCGCTGGTGGTATCGATGCGCTCCGAGCTGTTCGGCCGTCTGCAGCAGGTCGGCGCCATACGTGACGACCTACCGGCGCCGGTGATCGCCTATCTGTTGAGCGTGATCGGCTATGGCATGGTGGCCGGCGCCGAGGTGATTCCCGAGGCACACAGGGTTTCTTTCGAGGCCGCGATCGGAGCCCTTGGCCTGCTCCTGGACCACGGATTGTCACCCCCCGGGACTTCGGATCGTAGAGCGGCCCGTGACTTTATGATGAAGATGGTCGAGCAAATGCAGACGACCCTGCGCGACAGGCCCCCGGCCCGATAAGTGCCGGCAATGAACTTTGAAGGCAAACGAGCGACCATCGGCCGAACGATCAAAAAGCGATGAAGGACTCCCCAAGGTCAGCGCAGACGTCATCCGAGCTTCCGGAAGATCCGTCCCGGGTATTCCGCTCCCGCGGTCTCACCAAGGTTTATCATCCGAGTGGAGACGTCGAGGTGTGGGCGCTCAACGGCGTCGATCTGGATCTTTTTGAAGGCGAGCTCGTCGTACTGCTGGGGGCGTCGGGCAGCGGCAAATCCACCCTGCTCAACATTCTCGGCGGGCTCGACGTGCCGACCGAGGGGACACTCACCTACAGGGGGGGGATCTGACGGAAGCGGACGAACGGGCGTTGACCCGGTACCGCCGCCATGCCGTCGGGTTCATTTTTCAGTTCTACAACCTGATTCCGAGCCTGACGGCCTACGAGAACGTCGCCCTCATCACCGATATCGCATCCGACCCCATGCCGCCGGAAGCAGCGCTCGCGATGGTCGGTCTCGAGGATCGGATGGACCATTTTCCCTCGCAGCTGTCCGGCGGCCAGCAGCAGCGCGTCGCCATCGCGCGCGCCATCGCCAAGCGCCCCGAGGTCCTGCTCTGCGACGAGCCGACCGGCGCCCTCGACGTGAAAACCGGCATCACGGTGCTCGAAGCCATCGAACGCGTGAACCGGGATCTCGGGACGCTTGCCGTCCTCATCACGCACAACGCCGCGATCGCCGAAATGGCCGACCGGGTGATTCATCTTTCCGACGGCCGGATCACCGAAATCCATAAGAACCGGGAACGCCGACCCGTTCAAACCCTTTCCTGGTGATGGCCTCATGCGACCGATCAATCTGAAGCTGTTCCGTGACATTGGCGGCATGAAGGGCCAGATGTCCGCTGTCGGGCTGGTCATGGTTTGCGGTCTTGCCGTGATGATCATGGCGCGAAGCCTCATCCTCTCCCTCGAGTCGACCAGGGATGCCTACTACCGTGATCACCGCTTCGCGGATGTCTTTTGCGATCTGAAGCGCGCGCCGAACGCCATTCGCTCGCGCCTTGCGGAAATTCCGGGCGCCGCCGTCGTCGAAACGCGCGTCGTGGGCGCGCTGGTGCTCGACCTGCCGGGCATTCCGGAGCCCGCGGACGGCACGATCGTCTCCATTCCGGATGACCGCCCCCAGCAGCTGCACCTGCCATACATCCGCACCGGACGCCTGCCAGGAACCGGCAGCACCAATGAGGTCCTGGCGAGCGAGGCTTTCGCCGACGCACACGGCTTCAAGCCCGGTGACACGATCGATGCGACCCTCTACGGCAGCCGGGAGCGGCTGCGCATCGTGGGTATCGCCCTTTCGCCGGAGTTCGTCTTCGAATCCCGCTCGGGCGAAGTCGTCCCCGATCCCGAGCGCTTCGGCGTCTTCTGGATGAACGAGCGGGAACTCGCCGATGCGTTCGATCTGAGCGGAGCGTTCAACAATGTCCTCATCGACCTGGCGCCCGGCGCCGATACCCGGGCAGTTCTCGCGGAGGTCGACCGCCTGCTGGAACCCTACGGCGGCCGGGTGGCCTATGACCGGGCGGACCATGCCTCCGCCCGCCTGGTGGATGACGAATTGAAAGGGCTTCGGGTGAGCGCCGTCGCGTTTCCGAGCATTTTCCTGAGCATCGCGGCCTTCATGACCAGCGCCGCCCTGACGCGGCTCATTCGCCTGCAGCGCGAACAGATCGCCCAGCTCAAGGCTTTCGGCTATTCCACGGGGGAGGTGGGGCTGCACTACCTGAAATTCGCCCTCGTGATCGTGGCCGCCGCGACACTGGCCGGAACCATCGTCGGACTCTGGCTGGGCGTTCAGGTGGTGGACATCTATCATCAATTCTACCGGTTTCCCTCCTTGCGCTTCCAGCCCGACTGGACGGCCATGTTTCTCGCGCTCGCCGCGAGCGCCGCCGCTGCATTTCTGGGGGTCTTCGGCGCGGTCCGGCAGGCCATGAGGCTTCCGGCGGCCGAGGGAATGCGGCCCGAGGCGCCGGCGGAATTCAAACCCTCGGCATTCGAACGTCTCGGACTCCGGAAACTCGCCTCGCCCGCCTTTCGGATGGCGCTGCGAAATATCGAGCGAAAACCGTGGCAGGCGTTCTTCACCGCCATGGGTCTGGCCTTTGCCACGGCCATTCCGATCGTCCCCGGCTCCGTGCGGGACGGCATCGTCTACCTCATGGATTTCCAGTGGCGCGTCGCCCAGCGACAGGACGTGACGGTCACCCTGATCGAGCCGGGTTCGTCAAGCGCCCTCAACGCCATGCGCCATCTCCCCGGCGTTCTCGACGCGGAGCCGTTCCGGGCCGTCGCCGCGCGGCTCCGGAATGGTCACCTCGAGCACCGCGTCGCCGTCACCGGCCTGCCCCGGGAAGCGCGGTTGAACCGTCTCCTCGATCAACAGGGCATACCGGCCTCCCTCCCTCTTTCCGGACTGCTGCTCTCCGAGCAGCTCGCAAGAATGCTCGATGCGGCTCCCGGAGATATCCTTCGCATCGAGGTTCAGGAAGGACGCCGCCCGGTACTCGAGGCGGCCGTGGCCGGCACGATCACCGACTTCTCGGGGGTCGGCGCCTATATGGAAATCGATGGGCTGCGCCGGCTTATGCGCGAAGGCGGTACGATCAGCGGTGCGCATCTGACGGTCGATCCGGCGAGATGGGAGGATTTTCTTGAAGAGGTGAAAAAGTCGCCCCGGATAGGGGCGCTCTCGATCACCGAGGCTTCCCGCGACAGCTTCAACAAGACGATGGGCGGGATGATGGACACCATCCAGGCCATCTATTTCAGTTTCGCCGTCATCGTCGCATTCGGGGTCGTCTACAACGGCGCCCGCATCGCGTTGTCGGAGCGCAGCCGCGACCTCGCCACACTGCGGGTGGTGGGCTACGAGCAGCGCGAAGTCGCGGCCGTCCTGATCGGAGAGCTCGCCCTTCTGACGCTGCTGGCCATCCCGTTCGGTCTGTTGCTGGGCACTGAACTCGCCAGGTTGATCATCGAGATCTCCGGCACGGAAACGGTGCGGCTGCCGCTAATTCTCACATCGCGAACCTATGCCACCGCAGTCCTGATCGTCCTGCTCTCCTCCGGCCTGTCGTTTGCCGTCGTCGGCCGGCGCATCCGAAACCTTGATCTGTTGGGAGTTCTGAAGGCCAGAGAATGATGAAATCCCCAACCACCTCCAACGGAAAGAAGATTGCCTCCCAAAGAAACCGGCGCGGCAGGTGGCGCAAACCGCTTCTGTTCGTGCTGTGCGCCCTGATGCTGGCCGCCATTGCCGCCGGCCTTTGGCCCAGGCCTATCCAGGTGGAAACCTCGTCAGTCACTCGCGGACCGCTCACAGTCAGCGTCCTCGAGGAAGGCAAGACCCGCATTCGCCACCGCCATGTCATCTCGCCTCCCGTGGCCGGTTTTCTCAACCGCGTGGAGCTGCGCGAGGGCGCACCGATCCGTGCAGGCCAAACGGTTCTGGCGGTCATCGAGCCCCAGTCCTCCGGATTTCTCGACCCAAGGCGCCTCGCTGAAGCGAAGGCGCGGGTCAAGGCCGCCGAGGCGGCCGGAAAGCAGCGGCATGCAGAGGCCGCCCGCACCAGAACGGCGCTCGACCTCGCGCAAAGTGACTTTGCCAGGGCGGACGAGTTGTATCAGGGCGACGTCATTCCCCGGCAGCAATGGGAAACCGCCGAAAACCGGGTGAGAATCCTCTCCCACGAACTCGACTCCGCCGAATTTGCCTTGCGTATCGCCGAGTTCGAGCTCGAACAGGCACGCGCGGCCATGGTGCAGTTGGAGAGCCCGGAATCCGGGCAATACCGGCCGCTCCGGTATTCTGGCGCCGGTCGACGGCTATGTCCTCAATGTTTTCGAGGAAAATGCCCGTGTCGTGACGCCCGGTGATCCCATCATGGAAGTCGGCGATCCCAACGACCTCGAGGCGGAAATCGAACTGCTCTCCAGCGATGCCGTGGCGGTCTCACCGGGTGCGGACGTCTCAATCGAGCAATGGGGCGGGGAAACTCCGCTGCGCGGGCGGGTGAGCCTCGTGGAACGAGGTGGATTTACCAAAATTTCGGCCCTCGGTGTCGAGGAGCAGCGCGTCAGGGTGCGCGTCGAGTTCCTGGACCCCTTTCCACCCGGCCGCGAGCTCGGCGACCGCTTTCGCGTGGAAGCGCGCATCGTCACCTGGCACGGGGATGATGTCCTGCAGGTGCCGGCCGGGGCACTGTTCCGGCGCGGCGGCGATTGGATGGTCTTCGTCGTCGAAAACGGCAAGGCCAGGCTGCGGACGGTGGACATCGCGCACAACAACGGCATTGCGGCCGAAGTGCGCGCCGGGCTGTCGCTACAGGATTCCGTGATCGTCTACCCCCCGGACGGCGTGACCGACGGCGCCTCGGTGAGCCGCAAGGCAAAACCCGCCTGACAGAGCGTTCCATTTTGTAAACCGCCGTGGATGTCCTCGTTCGGCGGGTCGGCGCTCTGGCTGCAGATTACCGGGGCCGCCGATATTGCGAGCGCGGTTCGGCAGGACGTCTCGACCGCGCTTTTCGTGATGCTGGAAGGGGTGTGCGCCGCAGTGTTGCTCATGGGCGGCGGCCTGGCCGCTCTGCAAAGCGCATCGATCGCCACCGGCCTGCCGTTCACGGTCGTGCTGTTGGTCAAGTGCTTCAGCCTGTACCGAGGTCTGCAGGAAGAACACTACCACGCAACGATCATAGAAAAAATGGAGCCGGAGACCCAGAGGATCGAGATTCCGCTGACCCAATCGGAGCCGTCCGCCAAGCAGGATCCTTCCGGCAGGCAATAAAAGCGATCCCGAGAGCGGCGATGCGGCGTCGAACTTCTTCGCGAATCGGTTCCGGTGTTCTCCGATCCCACTGGAGGGTGGCAGAATGCCAGAACCTCGGGAGATATCTTCCTCGCCACCCGGGTGCGGCGGCCCGCCTGCAGCTGCGTCACCATCATTCTGCCCGGCTCTTGACCTTTTCCTGAGGCCTGAACGTCCGGAAAAATGAGTTCATGCCTATCAGGCCTCGCCGGGCGTTCAACTGGCGCAAGGCGCAGCCCAGGCTTGCGCCGAATGCACCGGGGATGTATAAACGGCGGCTTCAGGAAAGGAGCACTGAACGAAACATGCCTGCACCGGAATGGATGGCGGTCACCTGCGGCCTCGCTTCCGCGGCGGCCTGGGGGGCCGGTGATTTCAGCGGTGGCCTGGCGACGCGGCGAAGCAGCGTCTTCAGCGTGGTCATCCTCTCCCAGCTTTTTGGAGGCGTTCTGCTCACAGGTCTCGCCCTATGGATATCGGGGCCCCTGCCCGACGGCAGGATACTGCTGCTGGGAGGACTGGCCGGGATCGCAGGCGGTGCCGGGCTGCTGGCGCTCTACAAGGGACTGGCCTCCGGACGGATGGGGGTCGTGGCCCCGGTAACGGCCGTCGTGGCGGTGATCGTTCCGGTCGTGGCCGGCGCGCTCACCGAAGGGCTGCCGCCGGTCTCGCGCCTTGCCGGTTTCGGGGTCGCTCTTTCAGCGGTTTGGCTGCTGACCCGGGCTACCGGGGCGATTGACCTCCATTTTTCGGACTTGGGCCTGCCCTTGGCGGCAGGCGCAGCCTTCGGCATCTTTTTTATCCTGATCGACCGGGTGAGCGCATCGGGCATCCTGTGGCCCCTCGTGGCCGCCCGGACGGCGTCGATTCCACTGCTCTTCCTGGTTACCCGTGCCCTCGGCAGGCGCCTGACAGCTGCGCCATCCTCATTCCCCGCCATCCTCCTTGCGGGAGCATTCGATTCCGCCGGCAACGCCTTTTTCGCGCTGGCCACCCGGTTGGGCCGGCTGGACATCTCCGCCGTCGTGAGCTCTCTCTATCCGGGGATGACGGTGCTGCTGGCATGGCTGATCCTCAGGGAGCACCTGAGCCCGCGGCAATGGGCAGGGGTCGGTGCGACCCTTTGCGCACTGGTACTGATCACCCGCTGAGCCGTCCGGCGGCCAGGCGTCTGACAATCCCGCCACAACCTCACGGCCCGCCTGCCTTCGGTTGGAGGATCGGGGGAATTTCCGCGGTCTTCGAAGCGCCTCCGGAAGGGGTTTTCGAAGCCGTGGAATCCAACACGGACAGGGCTCGGTGAAAGGCTGCATCCAGACACTCGATGTCATACCCCTCAGAACAGTTACGTCGACAGCCGTCGTGAATCATCCGGCAGTGACGCAGCAGGTCTCCGCGATCCGATGAACGCCGGAGGCCGCCTCCGATCGACGTCAGCATGTCGAGCATGTGGATCGACACGGCCGGGATGGCCGCGGCATTCTGCCGGATCTGGTTGAGCGAGGCATCGGCCAGCCCGCCGAAGGTGAATACTCTGGCGATCACCCTCAGCCGCCCCTCATCGTCCAGCCGGGTGGAAGCGGGAAATTTTCGTCCCGCGATGGTGGAAAGCGCCACACCGATCCAATCGATGCAGGTGATGGCGGTAAAAGGGTCGTTGACCCCTGGAGAAAGCGCGCGCACCGCGATCTCCACCAATTGGCTGACGGCATATTCGACATCCTGCTCGGTCGTGCGTTCCGGCCCCAGAATGAACGAACCGGAAAAGGCCTTCTTCACCTCTTCCGCTGTCGACCCGTCCCCGTCGACCTTCGCCAGCTCCCCTCCCTTTGTCACGAAATCCCCGGGGCGTGCGCTCAGGCTGACGACCAGGTCGTTTGCACCGGCCAACTCCATCAATCCTTCCACATCGATCCGCTGCACATATCCGCTCGAGCGCGCCTCGACGACCAGGGCCTCCTTCCATTCGGATGGATCCGGTACGGGCGGCCCATCTTCGACGTCGCCGTCTCCTTCACCCATCTCTTCCGGATACAACCGCAGGATCGCCTCATCCAGTTGGCCGCAAACCCTGGCGACCACGTTGTTGGCCTGGATCGAGGAGGAAATCCGGTGGATGAAAAAGATCAGAACGCCGATGCCGGCCAGCGCCAGGAGAAAGCTGACGTTGATCGAAAAGAAGCGGGCGAACGCCTCCTCCGGTTCGGCACCGAAGGACCGCAGCACCAGCAGGCAGTAGACATAGGCTGAAATGAACGTGCCCAGGACGACCTGGCTGCTGCGGTCGTTCATGAAATTACGGATCAGCCGGGGGCCGAACTGGGATGACGCCAGGGACAGCACGACGATGGTGATCGAAAATACGACGCCGGCGACGGTGATCATGGAGCTCGCAATGGTGGAAAGGATGGCGCGTGCGCCGTCGAGCCCGCCCTGGAAAGCCCACCATTCCCCGATACCAGTCTGAATCGGATAACGTTCATCCAGATGGAGACAGCCGGCGGCCAGCACTACCGCCCCGCAAACCATCAGGGACGGGACGAACCAGAAGCTCGACCGGAGCCAGTACCAGAGATTTTCGATCCTGCTCTTCATGACGACGCCTTTCGACAGGGCCGCGCGGACAGCGGAGAACGCCCCGAGAGCTTTGCCCGCCTTTCGCAACCATTGGGTTCGGAACGGAGATGGTCCAGAAAGGACCCTCATTAAAGCGATGTCGCACTGACATCAATAACGCTGCTCGGGCCACACGCCCTTGAGGTAGGCGTGCCACAGAATCCGCGCCGCAACGGATCTCCATGGGCGCCATCCCTCGCCGATGGACTCGAAAAGCGCCGGCGTCGGCCTTTCTTCGAGGCGCTTCACCTGCCGGGCGGCATTCATGAGGGCCAGATCTCCGACCGGAAGGACGTCCGGGCGCCGAAGCGCCGTCAGAAGATACACATCCGCCGTCCAGCGTCCGATGCCGGTCACCTTCATCATTGCCTTCCGCGCAGCATCGTCGTCCAGAAGATTCAGCCCGCCCAGATCGAGGTCGCCATCCTGGACGGCTTCGGCCAGGATGCGGCCGTATCTGATTTTCTGCCGGCTGAATCCCACCGCTTTGAGGGCGTCCGGATCCAGTGCGAGAAAGGACCCGGGGGTTAAAAACGGCACGATCGCCTTGAGCCTGCTGAATGTCGCCCTGGCCGAGGCGATGGACACCTGCTGCTCCAGAATGATGTAGAGCAAGCTTCCGAATCCGGGCTCACGCACCCACAGCGGAGGCGGTCCGAAGACCGACAACACCTCTCCCAGATCAGTGTCCTTCTCCGCCAGGAAATTCAAAGCTGTGTTGAAGCCGCTGTTTGTCAGCGGGTTCCGGTTCACTTTCAAGGTTTGGGGGATATGTCGTCCTTTCATCGTCCTCCCAGCAAACGCCGTCCGGCGTTCTATCTTGTCCGATCCATGTCGAAAAGGCTGGACTTTTCCCCAGCATCTGCTAATAGAGCCTGCTCCAATATGTCAACAGGAGGTACCTATGATTGATCCACGTCAATGCACCCTTTACAGCGGGGGACACCGCGGCACCGAATCCGAATTCGGCACGCAGGCGGAAAAATGGGAAATTCAGGAAGTCAACTTCACCTTCGAAGGGCAACAGCCTGCACGCGTCAAAGGCCTGGTCGTACTGGGAGCGGACGAGCTGAAAAAGGGGGACGTCAGCATGGAGATCGTCTCTCTGCACATGAACCGCTCCTACGCCCGGGCGGACAAGATCCGGAAGGTCATTCAAACCATCTTTCACATGGTCAACAACGGCATTCAGGTATTGGCCGTGGGTTGGATCCAGCCGGACGAAACCGTCAAAGGCGGCACGGGGTGGGCGGTCGAGCTGGCCAAGTTGTTCAACCGGCCCCTGAGCGTCTTCGATCAGGAGCACAACCGGTGGTTTACCTGGAAAGACAAGTCCTGGGTCGAAGATCAACCGATCGTCGCCGAAAAGACTTTCGTGGGCACGGGCACGCGGAATCTCACGCAGGAAGGGCGACAGGCAATCCACGAACTTTTCGAACGTTCGTTCAGCACCCCCGCGAAAAGCTGACCGGCGCGAAAGCGCCCCTCACGGTTCGGCGGAAACCTGAATCGGGATGGTCGACTCCACGAGCGGACGACCCTGCCGTCAAGGCAGGATCGTCCGGTGTCGGCATTCGATTCGCGCCACCGGACCTTTCGCCTCCTGCCTACCCCGTCAGACGAACCGCGCCTTCCAGGCCTTCATCTTGTCCGGCGGCCACTGGACACAGTAGGCCGGCCGGCCCTTCATCACCATCTGGATGCAGGCATCTCCGCAGTCCGGGTCGCAGTGGAGGATCTCGTCCTCGCGGCCCGTCCGGACCTTTTCAGGCCACTCGGGGTCGGCCCAGAGCACCCGGGCCAGCCCGATCATGTCCGCACGGTTTTCCGAGATCGTCCGCTCCGCCAGCGCACCGGAATCGATCCGGCCGGCGGCGATGACCGGGACATCCACCGACGCCTTTACCGCTGCGGCAAGATCCAACATGTAGCCTGCCGATTTTGATTTCTGAACGATTTCGGGTAGAAAAAACGATTCGTAGGTACCTCCCATCACCGAAATATAGGCCACTTTCAGATCCGACAGTGCAGCGGCGCAGGGAATGGATTCGGAGAGGGTCAACCCGTCGGGAAGCCACTCGTCCGCCAGGAAACGGCATCCGACAGGGAAATCCCCGACGGCCGCCTTGACCCGCAGCACGGTTTCGAGGAAGAACCGCCTGCGGTTTTCCGGAGATCCGCCGTACCCGTCCGAACGCCGGTTGGTTCGCGGCGACAGAAACTGTGCCAGCAGATAGCCGGTGCCGCCGTGCAGTTCGACCATATCGAAGCCGGCATCCTTCATCCGGCAGGCTGCACGCACAAACTGATCCTGGATTCGAAGGATATCCTCCGTGCCCAGAGGTCTTGGCATCCTCCCGAACGTCTCCACCGCCGAGGGGGCAACCGGCTCCTTCGCCGCCGCGGCGAATCTGCCCGCGTGGTTGATCTGGGCGCAGGCCAGCGCTCCCTCCGATTGGATCGCCGCCGCGAGAGACCGGAGCCCCTCCAGATGCTCGTCCGCGTCCGCCCTCAAGGTCCGCCGGGAGCCGCTTCCGCATTCGAAGTCAATCGTGCAGTTTTCCACCACCACCATAGCGACGCCGCTCCGGGCCATCAGGCGATAGTGATCGAGCAGCATGGCGCTGACCGTCCCGCCCTCCCCTGCATATCCGAGATAGAGAGGGGCCATGGTCAGGCGGTTCTTCAGCGGGATTCCCTCGATTTCGATCGGTGAAAACAAATTGGGAAACATGGCAAACCTCCTTTGATGGTCGTGGTGGGCGTCGGCCGGTGGGCCGGTGGTCAGCCTCCGACAGCGATCTCCTGCCCCGGGACGAGTTTCAGCTTGGCGTCCAGGGCCGTCCATCTTCCATCGGCGAATACGATGGGATTGATGTCGAGGTGATCCAGCCGGTCTTTGAGATGTGCCAGGAGCTGGCTCGCGATGCCGAGGGTTCGGGCCAGCCCTGGGGTGTCGACATCGATTCCGCGGAAGCCCTCGAACAACGGGTGGAGGGTCAGGTCCCGAAGCATCCGCCGTGCTTCGCGCTCGTGGAAGGGCGCCAACCGAAAGGTGACGTCCCGGTAAAGCTCGGTCAGGATGCCGCCTGCGCCCACCATGACCGTCGGGCCGAAAACCGGGTCCACCAGTCCTCCGATGATGAGCTCTGGCGGGCCGAAATTCACCATCTGTTCGATCAGGACGCCGGATTTCGGAAAGCGCCTCCTCATTTCGTCGACCGCATCGACCAGCCGGTCCGCTTCAACGTGCAGGCGAAGCCCCTGCCGGTCGGTCTTGTGAACGATATCCGGGCTGCAAGTCTTGACCGCGAAAGGTCCTGCAAAGCCGGGCCTCTTCAGGGCCTGCCCCGGCAGAAGCCGAATCCCCTCTGGCACCGGGATGCCAATGGATTTCAATAGCTTCTTGGCCTCGAATTCATCCGGCCGCCCGGTGGTTTCAAGCCCCTCGAGCCATCGGTCAATTCGCCGCTTCATCTTCCATCTCCTCGAGATCCTCGAGAATCCGGGCTCGATCGACCAGAAATCGGGCCGCCCGCACGGCGCGGGCGATGGAAGGGAAGCCGACCACGCCCGCATCGTGCAAGCGCCTGAGGTAGAGATCCGTGAAAGGCCCGTACTGGGTGAAAACGATCACCGGTTTCCGGCTGCCCGCAGCCCGGGATGCGATCTCTCCGATCAGCCGATCGGAGATTGACGGTGGCGAGAACAAGGCGGTGCAGATGACGATGTCGACCCCGTCGTCCTCGATAAGGAGGTCCAGGCTGCGGCCGAACATGTCGTCCGTGGCGCTGGCGGTGAGATCCACCGGGTTGCCAACGGCGGCATACGGAAAGGTGGCCTCCCGGATCCGGTTCGCGGTTTCCGGCCGCAGCCTCGCCATGGCGAGCCGGACGCCTCGTGCGGGGGATTCCACATAATCGGCGCACATGACGCCGTATCCTCCCGCCGGCGTCACCACAGCCACCCGATTTCCCGGAGCCGGCGGCAGCATGGACAGGCACTTGGAGGCATCACAGAGCTCTTCATCGTCCATCACACGCTGGATTCCGTATTGGCGGAACGCACCGCCGACCACCTGGTCCGATCCCGCCAGCCGTCCCGTGTGGCCCGCTACCGCATCGGCGCCCGCCCGAGTCCTCCCTGACTTGAGCACGACCACCGGCTTGCGGCGGGTGACCGATCCGGCCGCTCGAAGAAAAGCCCGGCCATGCTCGATGCTTTCAAGGTAGAAGGCCAGGCAGCGGGTATTCGGATCGGATGCAAAATGATGCAGGAAGTCCAATTCATCCAGGTCGCACTTGTTGCCCAGCCCGACGAAGGCCCGCATGCCGAACCCGGTGTTGCTGGCCAGACCCAGCGCCTCGACACCCACCGAACCGCTCTGGGAAATGAAGGCGATGCCGCCTCCCCGACTCAAAGCTTTGTCGCCGTGCTCCACGAAGAGGGTGTCGAGCCGTTCGGCCGGAATGAAAAGGCCCAGCGAGTTGGGTCCGAGGATGCGGCTTCCATGGAGTTCGGGAATCGACTTGAGGCGCGCTTCGAGGGCTCGTCCCTCGGCACTGGTTTCTCCGAACCCGCCGGCCACCACGATAATAAAGGGAATACCGTGTTCTGCACATTGTTCGGCACTGGTAACGGCCGACCGCGCGTTGGTGGCGATTACCGCCAGATCCACTCCCGGGGGCAATTCGGAAACAGAGCGGACCGCCGGATAGCCGAGAACGGCCGGAACGTCGGGGTGAACCGGATAGAGTTTCCTAAGCGACGGGATCAACCCCTCGAAAATGATGCGGCCCACCTTCCCGGGGATCGGACTGGCGCCGATGACGGCGATGGCTTTGGGATCGAGAAGCTTCGACAGGTCCGGGGGATCGGGCATCGAGGGCCTCCCTGCAGGATACGGCTCCGTTACTCGTTCTTCGGGGAATCGGAATCGTGTTTCCAGCCCCCCGACCCGTTTTGCGCCTCCACCAGGGAAAGGATCTCCTCCATGGCCTTCCGGAGGTATTCGACGCGGTCCTCATCCAGGTGGGCAAGGGCGACAACGAGCTTGTTTTCGGCCGGGTCGGGAAGGTCCCGGCTGATCTCCTGTCCTCCATCGGTGAGGGTGATCATGGCGACGCGGCGGTCTCTCTGCATTCGAACCCGTTCGACGAGCTGTTTTTTTTCGAGCCGGTCGATGATGCCCGTGATGTTGGAGGGGGTCACAAACAGCTTCCGGCTCAGCTCGGCCGATGACATGGGCCCGTGCATGAAAAGGGTCCGAAGCACGGCGCTCTGGGATGCCGTAAGTCCGTATCGCCGGCACACCTTGAAGGCATCCTGATAAACCATTCGGTACAGCTGCCGGATCGAATCGACGATGTCATGAACAAGCGTTGGGTTGTGATTCATCAGTGCACCAGTTCCTAATCGAATGCAGATCGCACCACGCGGCTCTGCGCCGCCGCATCGAAGATATTCACCGGACAAGGCAGGAGAGCTCGAACGCCTCAATCGAAACCATTGGATTTGGCCGCCTAATAGACTCCAACCATTCGTCGGGTCAAGGCGAAACGGCATTTTCCCATCATGCGGCCGCTGTGACCGGCTGCCGGGACCTCGGCAAGGAAGACGCGGGAACGGCCTGAATCTCCGGTCGATCCGCACGGGGAAAATCGGCCGGATCAGCCCAGATCCAGGATCTCTCCCGGAGTCGGAACCATCACATCATAGCCTTCCTTTTGGAGAAAATCGGCGAAAGCCAGCGCCTGCTCCTCCTCGCCATGCACGAGGGCGATTTTCCGGATGGCGAGGTTGGACCGCTTGAGAAATTGAAGCATTTCATTGCGGTCTCCATGGGCGCTGAAGCCGCCGATCTTGGCCACACGCGCCCGCAGCGGATAATCCTTGTTGAGAAAACGCAGCACCGGCGGATCCCCCTGGCGCCCGGCGGCCTCGAAGGCGTCTCCCATCTCCTGAATCCGCCGGCCGAGCGTGTTCTGCGCCATGAAACCCACGATCAGGATGGTGTGCCTCGGGTTGTGGATCTTGTGGCGCAGATGGTGAAGGATCCGGCCGGCCTCGCACATTCCCGACGCGGAAATCACGATATGAGGGGTTTCATCCCGGTTGAGCGCCATGGACTCCTCTACCGAGCTGACGAAATGCATCTCCCTGAAGGCGAACGGATTCTCACCATTCTGAAGAAACACGCGGTGGGTTTCCTTGTCGTAGACTTCCGGATGCTCGCCGAAGACCCGTGTCAACCGCGTTGCCAACGGGCTGTCCACATAAACCGGCAGCCGTGGAACGGCGCCCTCGTTGTAAAGGGTGTGAAGCAGGTAGAGCAGCTCCTGGGTCCGGCCGTAAGCGAATGCCGGGATCAGGACGCATCCGCCCCGCTCATAGGTACTGTTGATGACGGCGGCGAGCGACCCTTTGAGATCGCCGACCGGTTCGTGGTCCCGGTCGCCGTAGGTACTCTCCATGATCAGAAGATCCACCTGGCGATGGGATTCCGTGAAGTCCAGGCACGGATCCTTGAGAATGGGCTTGCCGAATCGGCCGATATCGCCGCTGAAGCAGATGTTCCGGACGCCGCCGTTTCCGCGGGCCTGAAGGATGGTGATGGCGGAGCCCAGGATGTGGCCTGCCTCGTAAAAGGTGCAGTCGATGTCTTTCCCGACGGTGACCGTGTGCCGATAGGGATAACCGTCCATAGCGGCAAGGGCCGCTTCCGCATCTTCCATCGAATACAGCGGTCTGATGCCATCGAGCCCGAAGTCGGCGATCAGGCTGTCGACCCGACCGGCATTGATCCGGTGACGGTTGCTTTTCAGCTCCTGGCGAAGGGCCTGGAGCTTCTTTTTCCGCCTCCCTCCTTTGCGTTGCAGCTGATCGATGTGGTTTCGGACCAGTTTGTAATTGAGATACTCCGCATCGGACTCCTGGATGTGAGCGGAGTCTCGGAGCATGTACTCACACGCATCGGCGGTGACGCGTGTGGTAATGATCCTCCCGTGAAAAGGGGATTTCACGAGAAACGGCAGCCGGCCGGAATGATCGATGTGGGCATGGGAGAGGACGGCATTCGTCAGATTCGCCGGATCGACGGGTAAATGGCGGTTTTTCTCCTCGGTCTCCTTCCGGCGCCCCTGGTGAAAGCCGCAATCGAGCAGAATCCGGTCCGAACCGGTGTCGAGCAGGTGCATGGAGCCGGTAACCTCGCGAACAGCGCCGAGAAACGAAATCTTCATGAGCCTTCCTTCCTGGAATCGATTCAGAGCAGCCCGGTCATCGTCGTGAAAAGCCTTTTGATCATCCTGATTGGCTGCAATTAAACAAGCTTCGGCACAAATGGCAAGGCTCGGAGGTCAGATCCCGCCATGCATCTTCTTCACCGCCTCGCGGTCCGTGAGGCCTGCCTTCGTCTTGGGCAGCGACGCCACGAACTCGACGTGGCGAGGCTTCTTGTAACGGGCAATGCGCGATGCCACAAATTCGGCGATTTCAGCGCCGGTCGCCTCCGAGCCGAGTTTGAGCACACAGACCGCCTTGACGCCTTCTCCGAATTCCGGATCCGGCACGCCGATGACGGAAACGTCGGCAACGGAGGGATGCTCCAGAATAACGGCCTCCACTTCGGCGGGATAGACATTCTCCCCACCGGGTTTGATCAGCTCCTTTTCGGGTTTTCGCCCGCCGAAAAACAAGAAGCCGTCTTCATCCATCGATCCGAGATCTCCGGTGTGGTGCCAGCCGTCCTTGAACGTGCTCGTGTCGAGCTGACCGCCGGGCTTCCAGAAACCCTGAAAGACCAATGGCCCCCGAACCACGATTTCGCCTTTCCCGCCCGTGGGGACATCACCGCCGTCCTCGTCCAGCAGACGGTAGGCCGTGATCATGCCCTGTCGTCCCGCTGAGCCGCGCCGGTTCCGGGCCGGGCCAAGGGTAACCAATCCGGAAGTTTCGGTCTGACCGTAAAGCGTCCAGAACGTGGCGGCGGTTTTCGCCTCCAGGGCATCGATCACATCCGGAGCGTCCAGTCCAACGACATGTCGGAGCGAGGACAGATCACGGGGCTCTTTCGCCTGAGCATCCAGAATTCGTGACAGAATGGGCGGAAAGGTTCCCAGGACGCTCATCTTCTCCGCCTCCACCCAACGAAGGGCTTCGCTGGGGTCGAATTTCTCGACGATTCCGTTTCGGCCGCCCGCCTGGAAGACTCCCAGGGCCAGGTTGAGTCCGGTGATGTGGAAAAGCGGAAGCATGTCGAGGTAGGCGTCGTCCTGCCGCAACCCCAGCGTAGCCAGGGTCTGAAGATTGGAATAGACCAGATTGGCCTGGCTCAAAACCGCGCCTCGAGGCCTTCCGGCCACGGCGGCCGTGTAAATGATGCAGAACGGATCGGGGCCGCCGCCTCGCGGATCGTCGACCGCCTGAGCCTCCATCAGGTCATCCAGCGACCGGCGGCGGCCCGCGGTTGCATCCAGTCCGAACAGCTTTCCGGCAAGGGGTGTCCCGTCGACAAGCCCTACTGCTCTCTCGCCGTGGGTGGAATCGACCAGAAGCAGGGAAGGCCCGGCATCCGACAGAATGTAGCGGATTTCGTCGTCCGAAAGTCTCCAGTTCAGCAGAACGACGGTCGAACCGAGTCTGGCGGCTGCGCCGAATACCGAAAAATACCGGAAATGGTTGTTGGCCAGAACCGCCAGGCGATCCCCCCTTTCAATTCCCAGTCCGGCAAAACCCGCTGCCAGGGCATCGACCTCGTCCAACAATTGGCGGAAGGTCATCCGGCCGCCTTCCCAGACGAGCGCGGTTCGATCCCGAAACAGCGATCCGTTCCGCTTGAAGACATCGTACAGGCTGAAGTCGTGCATGGCAGAGTCCTCCTTATGGATTCAGAACGCAAATGGACGGGCAGGGGTGGGGATCCTGGTATCGGATGGGACAGAAGCTCGCAGATCAGAACGCGCATCGGGCTCCCGGCGGGATCAATCGGCACCCATTCTCCGATGGGCACAAGTGAGACGATCATTCGGGCCACCAATCGGAGCCGACTATAAAAGGTCCCCCGAAAGGATGCAAGGCTTATCCGGTTGCGTTTTGACAGGCCCGGATTTCTCTGATATCCATTCAGCGCATATCGGAGAAGCAGGCGTTGCGGGAAACAGAGATGAGATGCCCAAGATGTAATACCCCACGGCATGCCGAGGATTCGGAGTGCGCTCGATGCGGCATCGATTTCGGGTACGTTGAAAAGAAAATGACCCGCAAAGCGGACCAGCCCGGCCAGGCATCAGCCCGATCCGGGCCAGCGAATGCGGCACCCTCGCCGGCTACACGACCGTCCCATCCCCCACAGGAGTCACAGATTACGATGGAACCCTCCAATCCGCCTTCCCATCGCAACAAGGGCGCGGTCCCGCACACGAATTCCGGAGGCATTAGGTGCCCCAAGTGTCATTTCGAGAATCCGATGGGATCTCCCGAATGCCTGCGTTGCGGAATTATCTTCGAAAAATACGGAACCTACCTGGAAAAAAAGCGCAGGCTCATGGAGGAAGCCAGCAGGACGACCGACGGGTTGATCGATCCGGAAAGCATTCGGGCTGCGGTGGAGGAGTCACAGGCAGCGCCGCCGGCATCGGAAAACGTCAAGACCCGTTGCCCGCACTGCGATCAGCGCTACCGGATCCGACCGGATCAGATCGGGATCACCACCCGATGCAAGAAGTGCAGTTCCATCTTTAAAATCGAGATCCTGCCCGATTCCTGACAACCGTCGACAGGGCATCGTCAGTCGAAGGCCCCCGCGGCGATCCATGCCCATTTGATCGACGTATCCGACGCCACCGATGCTGCCAGATGATCGCCGAAGCGATAGTGCGCCACCCGCCACTCCCGGCCCCCGAAGCCAACGACCGCATCGAGTTCCCTGTTCACTGAAACGATTCTGCAGGCAGACAACCGCGTCAGGCCGACGCCGGCGGCCTTTAGAACCGCTTCCTTCGCGGTCCAGCAGCAATGGAACGCAAGATCGATGTCCTCGAACCCCTGAAACTGCCGTCGCTCCCTGTCATTCGCAATCTTCCGGAAGAGGGCATCGCTGCGAGGCCTGATTTTCTCGATATCGATGCCGACCGGGCACGCCGCCACGACGCCCCCGACCCATTCGGATTTGTGGGTGAGCGACCAGAAAACGCCGTTGGTGGGCAATGGGGCCCCGTTTTCGTCCTTCAGAAAAGCGGGCGGAGCGACCCCGCTGGATTCGGCGGACCGCCGGACGGCGTCCCTGGCCAATCGACTGAGGGACGCCACCTTTTCCCTCCCGCGCAACGACCGAACGGCGGGGGGAACGGGCAGAAGGACCGGAAATAATGGCTGCATGAATTGACCGGGCGGATAGCGGCCCCAATGGGCCGCTCCGCTTCCGTTGGCCGGTTCAGGAATCTTCCCGGGCTTTCAGAATCATCCGGCAGTCGGCCACCGTCACCCCTTCCCCCTCGGAATGGGCGAGCATTGGGTTGATGTCCAGCTCCTGGATTTCCGGATGGCGGGTCACCAGATCGGAGAGCCGCACCAGGCTTTTCTCAAGCGCTTCGATGTCCGCCGGGGCTTCCCCCCGATAGCCCTGAAGCAGCTTGTACGCCTTGATCGACTTGACCATCCGGCGGGCTTCGTTTCTCCCGATCGGCGCCAGGCGGAAAGTGACATCCTTGAACACCTCAACGAAGATACCCCCGAACCCGAACATGATGAGCGGACCGAATACCGGATAGCGGTTCATTCCAAGGATGACCTCCTGCCCCTTCGGCGCCATCTTGACGACCAGGACGCCGTCGATCCGGGCATCGGGTTTAAACGCCCTGGCATTCTCGACAATCTGCTGATAGGCGGCCTCGGCGGCCTCGGAATCCCGGATATCGACGACGACCCCGCCAGCGTCCGACTTGTGCAGGATCTGTTCGGAGACGATCTTCATGACCACGGGGAAGCCCATTTCCCCGGCCAGGATCGCCGCGTCCTTCCCTGAAGTCGCCAGCCGGGTCGGCAGCACATCGAAACCGTAGCAGCTCAGGATCTGCGATCCCTCCAGTTCTCCGATCGCGGTCCGGCCTTCTGCCAGGCATTTCTGGATGATGGCATCGGCCTTGGCAGAATCATGATCGAATTTGAATTGGGCCAGGTGCTGCCGGCTCAGCCACCGCGAATAGCGGTACAACGCCCCGAAAGCCTTGGCCGCGCTTTCCGGAAAGCGGTACACGGGGTAGCCCTGCTCCTGGAGATACTGGACACCGGCGGAAACATCGATGATGCCCATGAAGGAGCAGAGGATCGGCTTGTGGGAACGGCGGGCGATCCTCGCGATGGCTTCCGCCGTGCCCAGGGCGTTGGTCATGGACTGGGGCGTCAGGATCACGAGGGCGCCGTCCACGCCTTCGTCCCGGATGACGGCCGCCAGTGCGTTTTCGTAACGGTCGGCGGCCGCATCCCCGATGACGTCCACGGGGTTGTTGACGTTGGCGGCCGAAGGCAGATGGCTCTTCAGAGCTTCGATCGTCTCATCCTTGAAGCTGGCCAGCTGAAGACCCGAGGAAACCGTCATGTCCGTCGCCACGATCCCTGGACCGCCTGCATTGGTGACGATGGCCACCCGGTTGCCGTTGGGGATTTTCCGCGTCACCTTTCCCGTCAGGCTCTGCGCTTTGAAGGCGAAGACATTGGCGAAATCGAAGAGTTCGTTGATGGACTCGCATCGGATGATGCCGCACTGTTCGAAAATGGCATCGTAGACGGCTTCCGTGCCGGCCAGCGCGCCGGTATGGGACGCCGCGGCCTGGGCGCCGGCGCTCGTTCTTCCGGACTTGATGGCCAGGATCGGAGTGGGACGGTCGCCCGAGGTGATCTCCTTGACGGTCTCGATGAATTCCGGTCCCCGCCGTAGTTCCTCGATGTACATCATGATGCAGTTGGTATCGAGATCGTTGTGAAGGTAGCGGAGGATGTCGAGTTCGTCCACATCGGCCTTGTTGCCGATCGAGATGAACTTGGAAAAGCCGAAGTCACGGTCCGCGGCGAAGTCGAGCACCGCCGTGCAGAGGGCGCCGCTCTGGGATATGAAGGAGATATTGCCGGACGCCGGCATCCGCGCTGAGAAACTCGCATTCAGACGAACCGTCGAATGCGGGTTGATGACGCCCAGGCAGTTGGGGCCGACCATTCGGATCCCGGCATCCCGGCACAAGCCGACGATCTTGTCCTCGATGGCACGCCCCCCGGGCCCCACTTCCCTGAAGCCTGCGGAAACGATGACGATTCCCCTGACCTTCTTCTCGATGGCCTCTTCAACCGCTGTCACCGCCCGCTGAGGCGGCAGGATGACGATGGCGAGGTCGATGTCATCGGGAATGTCCTTCACCGACGGGTAGGCCCGCACGCTCAATATGGATTTGGCCGTCGGGTTGACCGGATAGAGCACTCCCTGGAATCCGCCCTTGAGAATGTTTTCGAAGATATCGTGTCCTACTTTCCCGGGAGTGGTCGAGGCGCCCACGACGGCGACCGACCGGGGAGAAAAAATGGCCTCCATGCTCTCCATGACAAAAACTCCTTTCCAATTTCGATAGCTGCCGCGGATGGGCGGCGGTTCAGTCCTTTTTGCCCTTCAGACGCAAAACTTCGTCATAAACCGAATTCTTGGGCCAACCGTATTGCCGGGAAATCTCCTTCGCGATCCGGTTGGTATCCTCCGCGGAATCGGCTTCGAGACGCGATCGAATCGCCTCCCTTACCGCCTCCCGGGTTCCTGCACTCCCTGGATCGGAGCCTTCGATGAGCACCGTCACCTCGCCGCGGATCTCCTCCCGTTGGGCCAGTCTTGCGTGAATTTCCGACAATGTCCCCCGCAGCACTTCTTCATGCAGCTTGGTGAGCTCCCTGCATACCATGGCGTTCCGATCGCCCATGACGTCGATCAGGTCTTCGAGGAAGCCCAGAACCCGCTGAGGAGACTCATACCAGACGAGCGCCCTGGGTACCCGGGACAAGGCCGTCAGCAGTTCCCCCCGCCGCCCTTTTTTCCTGGGGGGAAATCCGAGAAATACAAAACCCTCCGTTTCGAGACCGGATATGGACAAGGCGGCAATGGCCGCCGAGGGACCTGGGATCGGGCTGACCCGAACGCCGGCGGCAACCGCCGCCCGGACGAGAATGGCGCCAGGGTCCGAAACGCCAGGTGTGCCGGCACTCGAAACCAGCGCGATCCGATGTCCCTCCTGAAGCTTGCCGATCAACTGGGGAGTCCGCTGGCGCTCGTTGAATTTGTGGTAGGACACGAGCCGCGGACGCAGGCCATAATGCTCGAGCAGCCGCCCGGTGTGCCGCGTGTCCTCGGCGGCGACCAGGTGAGCATTTTTCAGGATTTCGAGCGCTCGAAGGGTGATGTCCTCCCGGTTGCCGATGGGGGTGCCCACAACGAAAAGCACCCCCTCAGACCGGTGGGTTTCCCGGGTTTCAATCATAGGCGATCTCGAAGGCGTTGCGCACGAGCTCGATGGCAGAGGCATTGTCCTGTCCGTAGACGGCCACCACATCAAAACGCGCCTTCACGTCCGATTGTCGCGTCTCCTTGAGATAGGCCAGGGCGGTCATGGATATCTTACGCTGCTTGCGATGGGTGACCGCGGCCTTGGGGCCGCCGTACCGGTTGCTTCTGCGGGCCTTGACCTCGACGAACACCAAGGCATCCCCGTCCTTCGCGATGATATCGATCTCTCCGATCCGGTTCCGGTAGTTGGTTTCCAGAATCCGGTAGCCGGAACGCCGCAGGAACCTGGCAGCCCGCCTTTCGGCGCTTTGGCCGAAGGCCTGTCGAAACGTAACCATAACCGGTCCCTCGTCAAAATGGCCGCCCGCTCAGCAGCCGGAGGTGTTGATCCGCATTCAGGCCGTCTCCCGCCGGCACGTCGATTCGTCTCCGCCGGAAAGCGATCGGTCCTCTATTCCCGACGGCCGGACGCCCTTGAAAGTGAGGCGGTGAATCGGACAGCATCCGTGGAGCCGGATCGCTTCCTTGTGGGATCGCGTCGGATACCCTTTATGAGCGGAAAATCCATATTGTGGATATACCGCATCGTAGGCCGCCATCATGCTGTCTCGTGTCACCTTGGCGACGATCGATGCCGCGGCGATGGAAACGCTCAGTGCGTCACCTTTCGGAATGGGATTCTGTGGCAGGGGGGAAGGGATGCGGAAGGTCCCGTCGATCAACAGGTAATCCGGGGCCGGATCGAGATTGTCCACCGCCATCGCCATGGCGAGAAGGGATGCCTGGAGAATGTTGATTCGGTCGATGGCCACGGAATCGATGATGCCGATGCCGATGCTGAAGGCCTCGTCATAGATCCGCTGGTAGAGTTCAATCCTCCGCTTGGATGAAAGCTTCTTGGAATCGTCGATTCCATCGGAGCGAAATGCCGTCGGCAGCAGAACGGCTGCCGAAATGACCGGCCCTGCCAGGGGTCCCCTCCCGGCCTCGTCGACGCCGGCGATCAGGTCGTAGCCAAGGCAGGCGGTTTTCCGCTCGAATGACCAGAGGTCCGTTCCCTCTCTCACCGGTGCGGCTCCCGGATTTTCTGGCCCGCGGCTGATCTCTGAGGCGATGTCTCAGTCGTCACGCGTTTGGGTACCGTATCCTTCCGGGGCGCCCACCGAAAGGCACGCCACCCGATCCTGCCCGGCATCCGGGAGCGCGACCCCACGACATCGGACCGCGCCTTCCGGCTTTGCCGTCAAGCTTCGCGGTGAAGCGTGCCTTTCGACCCGATGATGGCTGATCCCCACACAACGGTCAATTGAACCGGCGTTCGCGGATGCGAGCCGCCTTGCCCCTGAGTTTGCGTAGATAGTAAATCTTGGCCCGGCGCACCCGTCCCCGGGTGACGACTTCCACTTTTTCGATGACCGGCGAGTGAAGGGGGAAGACTCTTTCCACCCCCACGCCGTAGGATACCTTGCGAACGGTGAACATCGCGTTGGAGGTTCCTTTTTTGCGGCTGATCACAACGCCCTGAAAAACCTGAATCCGCTCCTTCTCTCCTTCCTTGATCTTCACGTGCACTTTCACGGTATCTCCCGGAGTGAATTCAGGAAGATCAAGCCGCATCATTTCTCTTTCCAGTTGTTTGAGCTTTTCCATTTTGTTCCCCTATCGCGTTAGTTCTCCGCTAATCAATCTTCCTTCGGATCATTTTTCAACCGTCAACAATCGATCCAGTATGATGGAAACCGCCGACCGCACCGACAGGTGATTGTACTCTCCACACCCTCTAACCGGCTCCAGGACTTGGTCGACACCGGACAGTACCGTTTCCGAGAGCCCCCAGGCCGTACCGAATACGAGCACATAGGGTCGGCCCGTGCTCAAGGCTTCCCGCAATTTTTCATAGCCGACGGCGCCGGGATACTCTCTGGCGCAGGTGCCCACGGTTTGTGGCACGGCGCCTTCCTGCCTTTCGATATCCTCGACGACGCCCGAAAGATCCGGCCGAATTCGTATTCGCCTGAGGGCTTCCCGTCTGTTCGGATTGAAGGTTCCCCCGGGCCCTGCTGTCCAGTGGTGGACGATCCGCTCGACCAGAGCGATCTGGTCCCTCAAGGGCGTCACCACATAAAAAGCCCTGGCGCCGTAAGTTCGGCCGGCGCGGGCGATATCGTGCAGATCCAGATTCGTCACCGCGGAGGCGACGGTATCTCCGTTCTTGTTAACGACCGGATGATGTACCAGCGCCAGATAGATCTTGGGCCTGCAGAATGCGTTCAATCGTTCTCGACCAATGCCTCAGCCATTCGACCTGTTCCCGGGTCAACTGCCTGCCTTCCAGGAGATCCGATCTCTTGAGGAGCGTCCGGATCAGCGATGTCTCCCGCCGCCATCGATCGATAATGCCATGATGGCCGGAAACGAGAATTTCGGGGACCGCCGACCCCTCGAAAAGCCGTGGCCGGGTATACTGTGCGTGTTCCAGGAGCCCATCCGAAAATGAGTCTCGCTCCGCTGCCTTCTCACCGCCGAGAGCGCCCGGAATCAACCGGACCACTGCATCCATCACGATCATGGCGGCCAGTTCTCCGCCGCTCAGGACATAATCGCCGATGGACAGTTCCAGATCGATCTGGTCGTCCACCAACCGTTCATCCACACCCTCGTAGCGCCCGGAAACCAGAATCAGGCCTTTTTCCCCGGCAAGATCCGCAGCCACATGCTGATCGAAAACCCTGCCCTGGGGGCTCATCATTACCCGTAGCGCATCAGGGCACAAGGCGCGGGCATGCCGGATCGCGGCGGCCAGAGGCTCGGGCTTCATCACCATCCCGCTGCCGCCGCCGAACGGACGGTCGTCGGTAACCCGATGCGGTCCTTCGGCAAAATCCCGGATGTCCACGGTGACCGGCTGGATGATTCCGGCGGCAACGGCACGCCGGACGATGCCGTGGTTCCAGAATGGAACGAACATGTCGGGGAAAATGGTCAGAGCCGTCAGATACATGCCGCTTCCGCACCGGCCCGGGCGCTACAAGCCATCGGGAAGGTCCACCTGCATCCGATTGTTGGCAACTTCCACTTTCCGCACCACGGATGCCAGGGCCGGAACCAGGATTTCTCCATCCTTTCCCCTGACCACGTAGACATCGTTGCTGCCGGTCTGAAGGATGCTTTCCAGCCGGCCGATCCGCATGCCGCTCCGATCGACCACATCCATGCCGATCAGGTCGTACCAGTAATAGGATCCTTCTTCGAGTTCAGGGAACTCCGATCGGTCCACCTGCAGCAGGGCTTCCCGCATATCCTCGGCCGCCGACCGATCCGAAACCCCTTTCAAGGACAGAAGGATTCCTTTTGAATGAGGCTTCGCCCATTCGATCTCAAAGGTTTTCCGGCCGCCGGTTGGTGCTGCGATCACTATCGTCCGCCGGAGCGCGAAGAAATCGGCTGATTCCGTGTAAAAATGAACACGCAGCGCCCCTTTTATCCCATGGGCCCCGACGACTTTTCCGACTGTGATGAACGGTTCCGGCTTCACCCTGCTATTCAATGATTTCCAGGACCGTCCGTTTCTTCACTTTAGCGGATGCTGCGCTGAGAATCGTCCTCATGGCGCGAGCGGTCCGGCCCTGCTTTCCAATGACTTTGCCCAAATCTTCTTTTGCCACCTTGAGTTCAAGGACAGAGGTCTGATTTCCCTCAACTTCGGAGACGGATACCTGTTCAGGATTGTCAACCAATGCCCGGGCGATGTATTCGATCAGATCTCTCATAGCGCCTTCTCCTTATGTTGGCGGTGGAGGTGTGGGCAAAGGTGCTACTGGCTGTCGGAGGGTTCTCCCCCTTTTCGAATAAGGCTCTTTACGGTGTCTGTCGGGATAGCACCCTTGTCGATCCAGTATTGGACGCGATCCGATTTGACATTCACTTCCGCGGGTTCCTGAAGCGGATTGTAGGTTCCGACAGTTTCGAGAAACCGTCCGTCTCGAGGTGCTTCACTGTCGGCGACAACAATTCGATAAAACGGTCGTTTCTTGGCGCCATGCCTGGCGAGCCTGATTTTGACTGGCATCCTGTCTGATCTCCTTCTTTCTTAGCGCTTAAAACGGCATCATTCCCCGGCCCATGCCACGCATGCCGCCTTTGTTGAGCTTCTTCATCATCTTCATCATCTGGGCGTAATTCTTCAACAGCCGGTTGACGTCCTGCACGCGGGTGCCGCTTCCCATGGCGATCCGTTTTCGCCGGCTGCCGTTGATAATCTGGTGATTGCGTCTTTCCTTGGGCGTCATGGAGTTGATGATCGCCTCAACCCGGATAAGCTCGCGGTCATCCACCTCGAGGCCCTTCATCTGCTTCATTTTATTCATACCCGGGATCATGCCCAACAGGTCGGAAAGGGATCCCATTTTTCGAACCTGCCGCAACTGGTCCCGGAAATCCTCGAGGGTGAACGCATTCTTCCGAAGCTTCTGTTCCAGCTCCGCGGCCTGTTTCTCGTCCACCACGGCCTGGGCTTTTTCGATGAGTGTAAGTACATCGCCCATGCCGAGAATGGTCGATGACATCCGCTCGGGATGAAAAGCCTCCAAGTGGCTGAGCTTCTCGCCGACCCCGATGAATTTGATCGGTTTGTCGGTGATCGCCTTGATGGAAAGCGCGGCGCCGCCTCGCGCATCGCCGTCCATTTTCGTCAGCACTACCCCGCCGATGTCCAGCGCCTCGTTGAAGGACTGGGCGATGTTCACCGCATCCTGGCCGGTCATGGCGTCGGCGACCAGCAGGATGTCGGACGGGGACGCCGCGGACCTGATACGACGAAGTTCATCCATCAATGCCTCGTCGATATGCAGGCGCCCCGCAGTATCCAGCAGCAGGGTGTCACATCCTTCCTGCAAGGCGGCGATGCGGGCCTTCTCGCAGATGTCCACCGGATCCATGTCGGTCCTGGACCCGAAGACGGGCACATCGAGTTGTGCCCCGATCTTGGTCAACTGATCGATGGCGGCGGGCCGGTAGACGTCCGCGGGAACCAGGAAGGGGCGTCGACCGTTTTTGCGCAGATGCACCGCCAGTTTTCCGGCGGTGGTGGTCTTCCCGGAGCCCTGGAGCCCCACCAGCATGACGGCTGCCGGTGACGGCCCGTCCAGGCGGAGCTCCTCATGGCGGGAGCCCATTAGCGCCGTCAATTCTTCGTTGACGATCTTGATGACCTGCTGGGCGGGCGTCAAACTGGCCAGTACGTCCTGACCGAGCGCGCGCTCCCGGATACCGGCGACAAATCTCTTGACGACGCGAAAGTGAACATCCGCCTCGAGAAGCGCAATCCGGACTTCCTTGAGCCCTTCTTCGATATTCTTTTCTGTGAGCTTGCCCTGGCCCTTGAGCTTTTTGAATACGGCCTCGAGCTTGTCGCTCAGATTGTCAAACATGCGATCCTCTGACGCTGGGCCAAAACCCAGTGCAAATTCATAAATTGTTGAATTTATCGGTGTGTTGGTGCTATGTCAAGGAAAAACTCTCAAGGCCCGGCGATACCCACCCTCAGGCGTTCACCTCGATGTTGACGCCCGGTTGAGGATATCCATCGCCTTTTTTGCCTTGATTTTAGATTATTTAGCTCAGCCATGGGCAAATTGCAAATAAAATGATGGAGACATCTCCAAAAACGGACATCCGGGGCCTCACCCGCACTGCCCTTCAGGAGTGGCTCGCCGATAAAGGGGAAGCCGGATATCGAGGCGATCAGATTCGCCGCTGGCTGTTCCAGCGGATGGTCACCCGGTTCGCGGAAATGACGGATCTGTCGAGATCCCTGCGGGCGCTTCTGGCCGACCATTTCCGCATCGGTGCGCTCGATATCGCGGAAGAGGCCGTTTCAAGCGACGGCAGCCGCAAGTATCTCTTTCGCCTTCAAGACGGCGTGATGATCGAAAGCGTTCTGATCCCGGAGAAGACGCATGATACGATATGCATTTCCAGCCAGGCGGGATGCGCCCAGGGATGCCGATTCTGCCTGACCGGAAGCGGCGGGCTGGAGCGAAACCTGACCGCGGGTGAGATCCTGGGTCAAGTGATCGAGGTCCGGCGAACCATGGACAACCCGGCCCGTCTCACCAATGTCGTCTTCATGGGTATGGGTGAACCGCTGGCCAACTATCGACCGGTGGCGGCGTCCATCGAAAGCATGACCGACAGTGCATCGGGGCTGGGTTTCAGCGCCCGGAGGATCACCTTGTCCACGGTGGGGCGGGTGCCCGGCATGGCGGCCCTGGGAAGGGATACGGCGGTCAACCTGGCCGTTTCCCTCAACGCGCCGGATGATGAGATCCGGTCCCGCCTGATGCCGGTAAATCACAGGTATCCCCTCGCCGCTCTCATCGAAGCCTGTAGGAGATACCCGCTTCCGCCTCGTCGGCGGATCACGTTTGAATACATTCTTTTGGATGGCGTCAACGATCGTCCGGAGCAGGCGATAGCCCTCGCAAAGCTGCTCCGACCGATCCGGGCGAAAATCAACCTCATCCCTTTCAACGAACACGAGGGGTGTGGCTTCCGGCGTTCCAGCGGCACTGCCATCGACGCCTTTCAGCGGATCCTCGTCGATCGGCATTACACCGCCGTCATCCGCTTCAGCAAGGGGCTGGATATCAAGGCGGCATGCGGTCAATTGAGGGCAAAGGCCGTCGACGCGCAGCGGAAGCCACCGCCGGCAAGGTGAGCCGCTTCAGATCATCAGGGATTTGAGGCTGTCGGGACTTTCCGGAATCACGCTGAGAATTTTCTCGTCTCCGGAGGCAGTAATGCTGACATCGGCTGGAGCGTCGGCCGGCGCCTTGCTGTAGCCGGCGCAGATGCCGGCAGCCAGGCGGATACCCTGCGGGGATCCCCCGCCAGGGACCAGAACGACCGGGCCGGGGAACTCGACCATCCGGATGACGGTGTCGACCGTCGGATCCACGTGTCGAAGGATCTGTTGATTGTCCTGAAAGGTTCGGCCGACGATGATCTTCGTCCCGTCCACCAGCCGTAAATGCCGGCCGAATTTCAGAAGCTCCAGTTCAGTCCCGGTCAGTTCGTGGCCATGGTCGAAAAGATCCTTCAGCCTGCGGGAATAATTCGGATCGGTCAGCAGGCAACCGCCCGCGGGCGCTGGGTAGTCTGAAATCCCGAATTGTCCGGCGAGAGCGATCTGAGCCTTCCGGGAGCGGCCGGACAACCCCATCAGCCGGCTTCGGTCCACCAGACCCTGCTGCTCCGGAACCGTCTCCGGCAGCCGTTGGGCGCTCAGGGGCCTCAGGATATAGCCCGCCATTCCGGAGTGTTTTTCCACGTAATTGAGGGAAGGGCGCCTCTGGGACATGGGCCGCTGCCCCAGCACTTCTCCGCTGAAAAGAAAATCGAACCCCCGTTCCGCCATTATTTCGCCGGCCAGCCGGAACATCAAGGCATGGCAGTCCATGCAGGGGTTCATGTTCTTCCCGTACCCGGCCCTTGGCGATTTGAGCATTTCGATGTAGACAGGCGTGATATCGTGGACGCTCAGCGGTATCCCGGTCTGCCGGGATGCGGCCTTGGCCTTCTCCGCGGAGAAAAACGGCGTCGTAAAGACCACCCATTCGACCCGAATCCCCTGTGCCCTCAGCACCAGGCCCGCCAGGATGCTGTCGAGGCCGCCAGAGCAGAGCCCCAAGGCACGCGTTTGTCTTGCCGATGGGTTCATTTTCGGGTATGCAATCCGACTGCCCTTGCGAGCATTCGTCTCGATGTCTTCCTTCATTTCTTCCGGTGCCGGGCTGCGCGGCGCTTGACTGGACATGCCATGGAATCTTTGCGAAAAAAAGCCGACAAAATCAGGCGGATCCTAAGAAGCACCTATCCGGATGTCAAGACCCAGCTGGACCACGCGAATGCCTTCCAGTTGCTGATCGCCACCATCCTCTCCGCCCAGTGCACGGACCGTCAGGTCAACCAGGTGACCGGCAAACTCTTCGCCCGCTTCCCGACTCCGGAAGCTCTGGCATCCGCGCCGCCGCCCGAAATCGAGGAGTTGATTCATTCGACCGGGTTTTACAAAAACAAGGCCCGCAATATCCGGGCCTGCGCGCTGGCCCTGGTCGAACGGCATGGCGGACAGGTTCCCGGCAGCCTGGAGGAGCTGATCCAACTGCCGGGCGTCGGCCGAAAAACGGCAAACGTGGTTTTGGGAGCGGCGTTCGGCGTTCCGGGCGTCGTGGTGGACACCCACGTGGCCAGAATTTCCCGCCGCCTGGGCTTTACCGTGCACAAGGATCCTGTGAAGATCGAATTCGACCTCATGGAGATTATCCCCAAGCGGGCCTGGAACGAATTCGGCCTTCACCTGATTTACTTCGGCCGGGAGACCTGCACCGCCCGCAAACCCGCCTGTCCACGATGCCCCGTGGAACGCCTGTGCCCCTATCCGAACAAAACGATGCCGTAAGCACCCCGGCAGCGCCATGGAGAAATGGGCCGGGACGTTTATCGGCCGGTTGATCGGGGCAGTGTGGCGCGGAGACGACGCAGGCATGGGCAGGGGTCAATCATCAAGACCGAAAAGCTTGCGGGCCGCATCCAGATATTCGGCCTTTCCGCCGTGGCACCCTTCCCTTTTGAGAAAAACGGTGGGTTCGTGAAGAATCTTGTTCACCAGGGCCTGCGTCATCCGCTCCATGGATCGGCGGCTTTCCTCTGAATCCCTGAGCCCCAGGTTGTTCAGAGTGCGTTCGGCCTCGGCTTGAATGATGGCTTCGAACTTCTGGCGCAGCGAAACGATCGTCGGCACGACATCGAGGCTTCCGTACCACTGTAGAAAATGGAAAACCGCTTCATCCACGAGCCGCTCCCCTTGCATCGCGGCCCGCTGACGATCTTCGATGTTCTCCTCTATCACACCCTTCAGATCGTCGATGTCATAGACATAGGTGTTGTCGAGCCGGTTGATCAGAGGGTCGATGTCGCGGGGAACGGCGATATCGATGAAGAACAGCGGCCGATTGCGGCGGCTTTTGAGGATTCGTTTGACCTGGTCGCGGCGGAGAACATAGTCGGGCGATCCCGTGGAACTGATGATGATATCGACCGAACGGAGCACCCCGTCGATTTCGTCCATACGGATTGCCCGTCCGTTGAAGCGGTTCGCAAGTTCGACGCCTCTCTCGAAGGTTCGATTGGCCACCACGATGTCGGCGACCTGTTGCCGCACCAGGTGCTCGACGGCCAACTCCGCCATCTCGCCGGCGCCGATGAGCAGAGCGGCCCGGCCCTCCAGATCACCGAAAATCTTCCGCGCCAGCTCGATCGCCGCATAGCTGATGGACACGGCATGGCCGCCGATCCCGGTCTCGGTGCGGATGCGCTTGGCCACGAAGAACGTCTTGTGGAACAGCCGGTTGAGAATGGCGCCCGTGGTTTTCCGCACCGTGGCCTTCCGATAGGCATCCTTGATCTGCCCGAGAATCTGCGGTTCTCCCACCACCATCGAATCGAGGCTCGCCGCCACTCTGAAAACATGGCGCACGGCATCGTCGTTTCGAAGAATGTAAAGCTTGTCCCGAAACGTCTCGGCCGGAACGCCTTTGAAATGCGCCAGAAAGTGAATCAGGTCTCCGATCGCCGATTGCGCGTCGTTCACGGCGGCCAGAAGCTCCACCCGGTTGCAGGTGGACACGAGCACGGCTTCCTGGATGCCGTCCATTCCCTTCAGCCGGTCCAGGGCCGCTTCGGCGGCTTCTTCCGAAAATCCCAGACACTCCCGCACCTCGACAGAAGCGGTCTTGTGGTTGAGTCCGAGCAGTACGATATCCCGCATGAGTAACTTCAAACCCCTTCAGGGCGGCTGTGCGGCAAAACAGGTCGCTATCGGGTGAAATCCCCGTGATGGCCGGTTAAAAGAAAATTGACACCCAGAAACGTAAACATCACCGCCACGAAACCTAAAATGGCCATGAAGGCCGATTTCCTGCCGCGCCAGCCCACGGTGAGCCGGCCATGGATCAGCGCTGCATACAGGAGCCAGGTGATTCCGGACCAGACCTCCTTGGGATCCCAGCTCCAGAATCGCCCCCAGACGGTTTTGGCATAGACCACGCCGGTGATCAGCCCGACGGAGAGAAGCACGAAACCCGAGGCGATGCAGACATAGCCGCCGGAATCCAATAGATCAAGGGACGGCAGCCTGCGAAAAAAGAACCCCGGGCGTTTGGACTTGATGGCCCGTTCCTGGACAAGATAGAGCACCCCGAGCCCACAGGCCAGGGCAAAGAGCGCCTCGCCAAGGAAGATGGCCACGACATGGCTCACCAGCCAGAAGCTCTTGAACATGGTGATGTTCGGGTTGGGTTCGGCAGGTGTCAAGAAAGCCGCCAGCAGCAGGACGGCGGCCAGCGGAGCGGCGAAAACACCGAGCACCCGGAGGCGGAACTTGTACTGAAAGGCCAGAAACGAGCCGGACAGCGCCCAGCCGGCGAAAATCAGCGTTTCGTGCAGGTTCTGGACCGGCAGGTGGCCCGAATGGATGTACCCGATCACGATCAAGGCGGTGTTGCACAAGAACCCTGCGGAGAGAAGTAGATGCCCGATCCGGTGGATCGGCATTTTCTGGAAGAAGAGGTAGAGGAAATAGCTGGCGGTGCTCAGCAGGTAGACAACGGTCGTGACGATAATGGGCAGTTGAATTGTATCCACGATCTAGAGATCCCCGCAAGCTTATGGGTTGGTGTCGTCCAGCAAAGTCCGGCTGTCCACGGCCTCGCCGAGCGCATCCGTCAACAGGGCGTCGATTCCGGGCTTGTCGCCGCTCCGGACCCGATCCAACAGGCCTTGATCGATCAGGTGATGAAAAACCCTGCGATGCGCCTCGGGGTCGTGCCCGCTCTCGAGAAGCCGCCGCCGAACGGCACCCATCAGCTCCAGAAACCGCCCATACTCGGGCCCAAGATGCTTTTCCAGATCCTTCCGGAGTGTCCTGGCGAATGCCGGGCTTTGACCGGATGTGGACACGGTCAGGATTAGTTCTCCCCGCTGGACCACCGATGGCAGTATGAACCTGCTCAGGTCGGGTCGGTCCGCAATGTTGCAGAGCAGGCCCCGTCGCCTGGCTTCCTCACCGATCCGCTGGTTGAGCCCGGCATCGTCGGTGGCGCAAAATACCAGAAAAAATCCGTCGAGATCGGTCTCCCTGAACCTCCGGTGATGGAGCGTGACCGTTCCCTTCGCGCCCATCCGCAGCAGGCGCTCTGTCAGGTCCGGACTCACGACGGTCACCCGGGCGCCGGATTCGACGAGGCGGGTCGCCTTCCGCTCGCCCACGCGCCCGCCCCCTACAATCAGGCACGGCTGCCCCTGAACGTCAAGATTTACCGGATAGTAGCGCATCCTGGATGATTTTCCCCGATCGTATCCCGGAGCATTTGGTATCAACCCACTGAAAGTTGCATCAGGTCCTCCGCGACGAGCACCTCACCGTCGAACCGGCTGCGGCATGCGGCTTCGAGATCGACACCTTCACAGTCCGGATACAGGTGCGTCAGCACCAGGCGCTTTACTCCGGCCTTCGCCGCCAATTCTCCGGCCAGGGAAGGGGTGAGATGACCGGGGATCTTTCGATCGTCGGGGAAGGCGCTTTCGCAAATGAGCAGATCCGCTCCCGTGGAGAGCGCCACCAGGTTCTCCGAAACGTCGGTATCGCCCGAATAGACGACAGACCGTCCGGATGGATCCGTAATCCGGAACGCGACACTCTCAGGATTGTGGTCGACCGGCATGGTTTCGACGGAGAAATCCTCAAAGGACCTCAAGTCCCGCCGATGCCCGTCCACCTCCTCCAGGGAAAACATCCCTTCCTCGAGTTCGATCCACCGGCCGTAGACGCCATGAAGGCCCTGCATGAACCGATTCAGGCCGGCCCCCCCGACAAGGGTGAGTGGGGTTCGCCTCCGGTGGCCCTCGGGATATTTGCTGGCAAAGAGGAACGGAACCAGCTCTCCGCTGTGATCGGGGTGAAAATGACTGAGGCACAAATGGCTGACCTGTCGAATCTCCAGCCCCGCCTCCAGGAGCCTTCGCATGGTTCCTGGGCCGATGTCGATCAGAATTCGAGCCGATCCCGCTTCAACCAGGACGGAACACGCACTACGGGACAAGGAAGGGACGCAGGTTCCGGAGCCGAGAATCGTCACATGAAGCGTTCGAGCCATTATTTCGTCCCGGCTTTCTTCTGAATCCGGGCGCTGATCCAGCTGAGCATTTTCTTTTCGTCCTTGTAGTCCACCATGTCGGCGAGCTCCGCCACCGGAATTTCAGCCCGCGCCATGGTGCGGTGGCCGCCCGCCGAACCCAGGTTGGCGAAGCTTTCCCGGATCACCTTTCCCGCGTTCTTCCGGATGCCGTCGTTTCTCAGGATGATGATGAGCTTCCGTTCGAAGAACCCGGTGATGGTGCTCCAGTGAACCGTGTCGATTCGAAGGAAAAAGTCTGCGATCAGCACGCAGACATCAGGATTGCTCACAGGGCCGAGGTGGGCGAAAATCCGCCCTTTCCTGAACCGCCGCGTCTCGATCGCCTTTCGGAAGTATTTGAGGAACTCCATCTTGAGATCGGCCTGTTCGATCCGTCTGGCCAGCGGGATGTTCGCATGACGAAACAAAAATTGAAAGGCTTTAAGGTCTTCCACCTGGGTCTGCCGTTCAAAATTGCTGGTATCGGTCTTGATGGCGTGAAACAAGGCCGCTGCAAGCTTACCGGAGGGTTTGATCCTGGCAACGCGCAGGTATTCGGTCAGGATCGTCGCTGTCGAGCCGTAGTGGGGGCGGATATCCGTGAATGCCGCATCCGGTCCGGTATCGGGATGATGATCGATGACCACATCGAAGCGATACTTCTGGAAGGCATGATGATGGAGCGGCTGGGAATCGACAATGACATTTTTTGTGAATCGATCCGGTAGAAGGTCGTCCACATGAACCATGCCGACACCCAGAAGATGAACCATGCTGAGGTTGTCGGGTCTCTGAATGACGTTGACGTGGGCGACCGTGATGCCGGCCACCTTTCTCCAAAGCAGCCGCTTGACGGCCATGGCGCAGGCAATGGCATCCGGATCCGCGTTGATGAGAATCAGGACCTGATCGACCCCCGAAAACTGCTGGTAAAAGTTACGCAGCTTTTCCCGACGTTGCGATTTCATGCCTTGTCCGCGCCTCCGCTCATGGTACCGCCTCGAACCCGTGACGGGCTCGCCGTCGACAGCCCCGAACCGCATCGCTCCGGGCATCGAAACGGTCAGGCATTATAAAATCGACCGGCCGATTATTCAACCGTTCATCAGGACGTGTGCAGTCATGACGTTGACAAAAAGGCCTCTATGCGCAGGATTGCCGGATGGCGGCAGAGAGAAAAGATGAACCTGCGTCAGAAGATAAATCTTGACATGAAACGCCTCTTTTATCTAATGGATGGCCTGGCTTTGGCGAGGCCGCATCGGGTCGCGCACCATAGCGGCGCCGGCGACGAAGCGGATGCCCTGTTCACCATCAGACATCCCCGAAATGCCCTCGAACACGCCAGGGAACGAGACGTTCCGGACCCCGGGCGGTCCCTTCTATTTCATCCGTTTTAAAAGAGGCATTCATGGAAGGCGCACTGATACCGATCGTCATTTTCATTGCGGTCTATGCCGCCATCACTTTCGAATTGGTCAACAAGGCCGTGGCCGCCCTTCTCGGCGTGATGATCCTCCTGATGGGCCACGTGGTGAGCGAACACAAGGCCATGTCGTTCATCGACAGCGAAACCATCATGCTCCTTCTGGGAATGATGACCATCGTGGCCGTTCTCCGGAAAACCGGCGTCTTCACCCTCATTTCGGTTCGGATCGCCGAGATGACCCAGGGCAGCCCCCTCAAGATCCTGCTTCTCTTCTCCGCCGTCACCGCCCTTCTCTCCGCCTTCCTCGACAACGTGACGACGGTCCTGATCATCATCCCCATCGTGATCGAGCTCACGGTCGGAATGGGGCTCGATCCCAAGTTCTACGTGATCAGCCAGGCGGTGATCTCCAACATCGGGGGGACGGCCACTCTCATCGGCGATCCGCCCAACATCATCATCGGCTCCAAGGTGGGGCTCACCTTCAACCAGTTCATCCTCAACCTGACGCTTCCGGTCTTGATTTGCTTCGGGGTCACCCTGCTCTACCTCTGGGCATCCAACCGGGAGCAATTCCGCCCGATCAACACCAGTCTGACCAAGCTCTTTTCGGTGCAGCTCCTTCTGGTCAAAATCCGCCAGCAGTTTCTCACCACCACCATCGATCGGGTCTTTCTCATCAAGGGGCTTTCCTGCCTCGGGCTCGCCATCCTGCTGTTCGTGACCCAGACCATCACCCACTTCTCCCCTGGCGTCGTGGCCATGGCTGTGGCCATGGTGCTGATCGTCATAACAAAGGTGGATGTCGAACACCTGCTCGAGGAGATCGAGTGGAGCACGCTCCTGTTCTTCGCGGGGCTTTTTATCCTGGTGGGGGTGCTCGAGGAGCACGGCGTCCTGGAATGGATCGCCCGAAACGTCTTCATGCGGGTCGGCGACAACCCTTACGTGATCGTGCTGATGGTCCTTTGGGTATCGGGCATCGTTTCCGGCTTTCTGGACAACATCCCCTTCACCATCACCATGATTCCGATCGTCCGCCTGATGTTGGAAACCACCCCGATCCCCAACAACATTCTCTGGTGGGCGTTGTCCCTGGGCGCCTGCTTCGGGGGCAACCTGACGATGATCGGCGCATCGGCCAACATCGTTTCGGTGGGGATGGCCAAGCGGTTCAATCAGAATATCAGCTTCCTCGAATTCATGAAGGTCAGTGCGGTGATCACCCTGATCACCTTGGTGATCTCTTCCGCGTTCCTGTGTGTTTACCTATGGGTATCCCTATGAAAGCTAAAGACAAAGACCGATTGTACAAGCTGTTCCGCGATCACGGCGACATCCTCGGCACATCGGGAACGACCGTGGTTGCCCTGGAATCCTTTATCAAGTCCGTTAAGGACCTCAAGTGCGGGCCCGCAGACCTTCGCCCGCTGGTAAAGGAGTTGACGTTTGCCGTCAAAAACACGGAGCCGCGCATCCCGCCGCTGATCCACCTGCTCGAGCAGTTCGATAAAGAGATGGAAGGCCTTTACAGCGACGATCTGAACGCCTCCAAGCAGGCCATCGTGGACAACCTGTCCGGCAAGCTGGAAACCTACAAGAGCAAGTTCAGGGGCGTCGTGGCCCGCGGGAAGGAGCACGTCGAGGACGGAGACCGGATCATCGTCTATTCGACGAGTTCGGCGGTCCGGACCATTCTCGTCGAATCCAAGGCGGAAGGAAAGCAGTTCGAAGTGCTCATCCTGAAGCAGGATTTCTCCAAGACGCGGAAACTGATCTGGACGGCCACGGGCGCCAAGATCGACCACCAGATCATCCCCCAGTACAATTTGAGCAACTTCATCTCCACGGCCAACAAGTTCTTCATGGGCGCCATCTCCGTCACCCGGGACCGGAAGGTCGTCTGCGCCTTGGGAACGGCTGAGATCGTCAGCCTCTGCCACCTTCAGAAAGTGCCGGTGTACATGTTCACCAATTCGCTCAAATTCTCCCACCTGGACAGCTGCGAGCAGCAAATCCACGAGAAAAAGGAAGACCACCGCCATGGAGGCTGTGACTACCAGATGACGGTTCACTCTCACTGCATCCTCGACCTGGATATTGTGGACTTCATCGTCACCGAGGATGGGGTCGTCTCCCAGGAAGAGGTCGGCAGGTACTGGTAGCGATCAGTGCCGCGCGACCCGAACAGCCTGTGGATGGATCAACCGCATCGGCCGAGGGCCTTCCGGCATCGGTCAGTTGGTTCGGAACACCAGCCGGTCTCCGTCCCTGTCGGCAGTCACCCGGCTGCCGTCGGGTATCGCGCCCTGGAGGATTTCCATGGACAGCGGATTTTCGAGAAGCCGCTGAATCGCCCGCTTGAGAGGACGCGCGCCGTAAACCGGATCGTAGCCTTGTTCCGCCAGCAGTCGGCGCGCGTCATCGGTGAGCGTGAGTTCGATATTTCGTTCCGCCAGACGCCGTTCCAGCCGCTGGAGCTGGATGTCGACGATCTTTCCGATCTGTTCCGGTTCGAGATTGAGAAAGATGATGATCTCGTCGATCCGGTTCAGGAATTCCGGTTTGAAGGTCTCCCTCAACTCCTCCCTGACCCTTTGCTCCATTTCCTGCCGCTGACCGGAAAACTTCTCGATAAAACGGCTGCCGACATTCGAGGTGAGAATCACGATGGTGTTCTTGAAGTCGACGGTCCGGCCGTGGCCGTCCGTCATCCGGCCGTCGTCCAGGATCTGAAGCAGCACGTTGAAGACATCGGGGTGTGCTTTTTCAATCTCGTCGAAAAGGATGACCGAGTAGGGGCGCCGACGGACGGCCTCGGTGAGATAGCCGCCCTCTTCGTAACCCACGTAGCCCGGAGGCGCTCCGATCAGCCGGGCCACGGAATGCTTTTCCATGAATTCCGACATGTCCACCCGGACGATGGCCTGTTCGCTGTCGAACAGAAACTCCGCCAGGGCTTTGGCCAACTCGGTCTTTCCCACACCCGTCGGGCCCATGAAGATGAACGAGCCGAGGGGCCGGTTTGGATCCTGCAACCCGGAGCGGGCTCGCCGGACCGCGTTTGAGACCGCCTCGATGGCGGTCTTCTGGCCGATGACGCGCCGGCCGATGCGATCCTCCATATGGACGAGCTTTTCGCGTTCGCTTTCGAGCATTCGATGCACGGGGATGCCGGTCCATCGGGAGACGACCTCGGCGATATCCTCGTCGTCCACCTCCTCCTTGAGCATCTTCCGTTCTGCCTGAAGCACTTCCAGCTCCTTCCGAACCGCCTCCAGACGGCCCGAAAGCTCGACCGAACGGCCGTAACGGATTTCCGCAACACGGGCCAGGTTGCCCTCGCGCTGGGCCTGTTCGGCTTCGATGCCGAGTTGCTCCTGCTGCTCTTTGATCTTCCGGATTTCCTGGATCAACCGTTTTTCGTTGTCCCAGTGGGCCCGCATGGACCTCATTTCCTCGTTCAGGGTCTCGATCGTGTGGTCGAGATTCCGAAGCCGATCCCGGGATGCCGGATCGGTTTCCTTCTTCAAGGCCTGCCTTTCAATTTCGGCTTGGGTGATGCGCCGCTGAATCTCGTCGATTTCCTGCGGAAGGCTGTCGATCTCGATCCTGAGCTTGGAGGCGCATTCGTCGATCAGGTCGATGGCCTTGTCGGGCAGAAACCGGTCGGTGATATAGCGGTCCGACAACTGTGCCGCGGCCATGATGGCGGAATCCTTGATGCGAACGCCGTGGTGAACCTCATACTTCTCCTTGAGCCCCCTTAGGATCGACACCGTGTCCTCCACGGTCGGCTCCTTGACCAGGACCGGCTGAAAGCGGCGCTCCAGGGCGGCATCCTTTTCGATGTATTTTCGGTATTCGCTCAGCGTGGTCGCGCCGACGCATCGCAGCGTGCCCCGGGCGAGGGCCGGCTTCAGCATGTTGGAGGCGTCCATGGCGCCTTCGGCGGCTCCGGCGCCCACCAGGGTGTGCAACTCGTCGATGAAGAGGATGACCTCACCCTCTGCGGCCTCCACCTCCTTGAGGACCGCCTTGAGCCGGTCCTCAAACTCGCCGCGGTACTTTGCCCCGGCGATCAGTGCGCCCATGTCCAGTGCGACCAGGCGGCGATTCTTGAGGGTTTCGGTAACATCGCCCTCGACGATCCGGCGGGCAAGGCCCTCGACGATGGCCGTTTTCCCGACACCCGGCTCGCCGATCAGCACCGGGTTGTTCTTGGTGCGGCGGGAGAGGACCTGAACGATCCGGCGGATCTCCTCGTCCCGCCCTATCACCGGATCGAGCTTGCCGATCCTGGCAAGATCCGTCAGGTCCCTGCTGAACTTTTCGAGCGCCTGGTATTTTTCTTCGGGATTGGGGTCGGTGATGCGCTGACTTCCGCGGATGTCCATCAGTCCCTTGAGAATGCTTTCCCGATCGATGCCGTGTCGTTTCAGGATCTCGCCTGCGGCGCCTCCTTTTTCATCTGCGACCGTCAGAAGGATGTGTTCAAGGCTGACATATTCATCCTTCATCTTGGACGCCTCTGCAAAGGCGCCGTCAAGCACCGATCGGGTCCGCTGGGAAAGATAGACATCACCCGCCCCGCTGACCCGGGGCAGCCGCTCCAGGACCACGGCCACATCGGAGGCGACCGCATCCGGAGAAACCCCCAGCTTTCGGAGCATGGAGCGGGCGATACCGTCCTTTTCCGCCAACATCGCATCCAGCAGGTGTTCGGGTTCGATCTGCTGGTGGTTTTTCTCGGAAGCTGTGGAATGTGCACTCTGAAGCAGTTCCTGGGATTTGATGGTCAGTTTGTCAAGTCGCATGCCGCCTCCAGAAGTAAGGAAAATCGATTATGGCTTGATTATTGCATATTTCGGCATCCGCATGGTAACCACTGCGGCGGGCTTGTCAAACACTCCCTGCCGTGGAGTCCGAGGAGGATTATCGCGCCGGGCGGCCGTTCCAGGCATGAACCGGAGGGGCGCATCGGAGGCTTTCATACAGGGCGATGCCGACGGTAGTGGAGAGATTGAGGCTGCGGATCGAGCGATGGATCGGAATATGGTAACAGGCGAACCGACGAAGCATATCGCCGGGAAGCCCTCGGGTTTCCGATCCGAACACCAGGAACAGGCGGCCGACCTTCGGCATCGCCCAAAAGGGTCTGGAACCTCGTTTCGAGAACAGCGCCACTTCTCCTTCTTCCGGCGACATCTCGTCCAGGAACTCCTCGAAGGACTTCCAGACCCGGAGGTCGACCCTTTTCCAGTAGTCCAGGCCTGCCCGCCGAACCTGCCGGGCATCCAGGGAAAACCCCAACGGCTCCACCAGGTGCAATGCCGCGCCGGCGCCAAGACAGGTCCTGCCGATGTTGCCGGTGTTCCAATGCACCTCGGGCGCCACCAGCACCACGTGACGACCCATCTTCCCGTCCGGTTTTCCGCTGTTGTTTTCCATCAGTCAAGAACTCCACCCTCTGCGGTCCGGATCCCGGGCCAACAGCCCGTGGATAAACAAGGATCGGGGTGAAAGGCAAGGCGCGGCCCGAAGCGCCTTTTATCCACGGGCTGCTGACGGGTTGACTTATCGGCACCGAACCCAATACATGGAGACGACGTCGACAGCCGACGCCAACCCGCCGGGCTGCGGCAGGTCCTCGAGGCCGGCCCGCCATCACCTTCAACCTGACGCAAAGGATAAGGCAGCGACCCATGATTATCGATTTTCACGTTCACATCTTTCCGGAATCCATATGCAGCGACCGGGAATGCTTTTTCCCGGGGGAATCGGGGTTCCAACTGCTCTACGAGTCGCCCAGGGCCAGAATCGTCACGGTGGAGCGTCTCATTGAATCCATGGACAGCGAGGCGGTGGACCGGTCCGTGGTCTTTGGATTCCCATGGAAGTCCGCTGAAATCTTCCGGCGGCACAATGACTACATCCTGGAGAGCGTCGCTCGCCATCGCGGCCGGCTGATCGGATTCTGCTGTTTCGACGCCGCTCACCCCGAAGCTGCGAAGGAAGCGGAAAGATGTCTGAAAAACGGTCTGTCCGGCGTCGGTGAGCTGGCCTTTTATGACTCCGGCCTCGATGAGGAGGCGCTTTCCAGACTGGACCCCGTGCTTTCCGTCTGCCGCGAGCATGACTGCCCTGTTCTGATTCATACCAATGAGCCCGTGGGTCATGCCTATCCCGGCAAAGCCCCCATTCGCCTGGGCCAAATTTACGCGATGGCCGGGCGGTTCCCCCAAAATCGATTTGTGCTGGCTCACTGGGGCGGGGGCCTTTTTTTCTACCACCTGATGAAAAAGGAAATACAGGAAACCCTAGGAAATGTCTGGTACGATACCGCCGCCTCCCCTTATCTTTACCGATCGGACATTTGGGGCGTCGCCGCCCGCACGGCCGGGCTCGATAGGATTCTTTTCGGGAGTGATTTCCCCCTGCTTTCACCATCCCGGTATTTCAAGGACATGATCGAGGGCGGAATGACCGAGGCCGAAAGGCGGCGGGTATGCGGCGAAAACGCAACAAGACTGCTTGCCGTCGAGACCTGAAGGATCACCGGACGGGCATCCGGATCGACCGCATCGCCTCCAGAAGCGGCGCCAATGCATCCCGGTGTTCCGGAGGCACCATCAGCGCCGCCATCGGCCGGTTCGGCAGCAGGCCTTCGACGGCGTCCGCGGGGCTGCCGGAGCGATATCTTGCGTGGTTGTCGCCCGCGGCGAGGTACAACAGGACATCGGTCAGGTTGCCTGAAAGCCCGGGCCGGTCGATATGCTCGAGGGTCTGGAAGAAGATCGTGTTGGCCGAGAGCAGAAGCGGCGGCACCTCCGCGATGCCCCGCAGTCGGCAGTCGGAAGCGGAAGAAAAGCTCCGGCATCCGAATGGACGGGATCGATAGACCGGGCACCGCGATTCGTGCAGCAGAGGGCAAGGCCCCCAAGCCGGGTCCCCGCCTTCCTCGAGGACATCCTCTCCCGTCATCGCCATTTCCGCCAGTGCGTTGGTCGTCATGGACGGTCTGAAGCGCTCCAGTTGGCCAGCCTGCCTCAGCCGGTCGAAAAGCACGCTTCGTTCCCCGGCGTCCATGCGGTCGATCAAGCGGTCGGCTTCCAGCGTCGTCACCGTAACGTTTCGGGTGCAGCAGGCGTCACAGCCTTCGCGGCAGGCAAATGGCCCGAGGGTTCGGGAAAATGCGTCGTAGATAGCGTCAAGTTCGTCCAGAATCCGATGTCTTGAAAGAAGGCTCATGGATCAATAGGCGATAAAGAGCATTTTGGGATCGAGGCTTTCCTTGAATCCGAATTTGTCGCCCAACGTCAGGATTTCTCCGGCTTTTCCGCCAGCGCCCGCTTGAGCTGCTCACCCAGCGATCCCAGGGAGGGCTCTTTTTCCGTACCGCTGTGCGATCGCCAATCCTCGGCGACTGCAGCGTCACCAGGGCTCAACGATATCCGGCGGTCCTGACGATTGACGTTTTCAACGACGACCTGGATGGCGTCTCCCGGGCGCAGCTTGTCGAGTGCCTGGGGATCGGCCGATTCGCTGAATTTGGATCTGGGGAGAAGCCCGGTGACACCCGGCTGCAACCCGACGAACAGCCCGTATTTGTCCTTCCGTTCGATCTTGCCTTCGACGCGCTTGCCGATCGGAAATGCTTCCTCTACAACGCTCCACGGGTCGCCTTCGGCTTCCTTCAAACTGAGGGACACACGCCGGGAAGCGGTGTCGATGTCCTTGATGACAACGGTCACCGTCTGGCCCGGTGACACGATTTCGTCCGGTTTGATTACTCGTTTCACATAGCTCATCTCGCTCAGGTGTACGAGTCCTTCGATTCCGGGAGCGATTTCGACAAACGCTCCGAATCCGGCCAAACGGGTCACTTTACCGCCAACGGCTTGCCCCGGCTGGAATCGTTCCGCAACGGTCTCCCAGGGGTCGGTTTCGACCTGCCTGGCCGAAAGCGATATCCGCTTTCCGCCGCTCTCGATTTTCAGCACCTTGACCGCCAGGGTTTCCCCTTCCCGGCAGACCTGTTCAGGCTTTTCCACGCGGCTCCAGGAAAGCTCCGAGATGTGAACCATGCCTTCCAAGCCGGGTCCGATTTCCACAAAGGCCCCATAAGGCATCAACTTAACGACGGTTCCTTCGCGGATATCTCCCTCGGCAAGCGAGGCGAGGGTTTCCTTCCGCTGCTCCTCCCGCTCGGCTTCCAACAGCTTTCGCCTCGACAGAACGATATTGCGGCCTCTTTCATCGAGTTGAGTTACCAGAAAACGATGCGTCTGCCCCACGTGGTCGTCGGGTTTTCCCGATGGCCGGAGGTCCATCTGGCTGCCCGGGCAAAAAGCCCTCCTCTGAAGGATCTGAACCCGATACCCCCCTTTGCAGGTCTCCGTCACCTTGCCGTCGACCGGGACCCGGTTCTCATACGCCTCCCTCAAAAGCGCGATTCCACCCGCGCCGGAGATGGCCTTCGACAACCGAATCTGGCTTTCATCGATTCCAACCACGTAGAGTTTGATCACATCGCCCTCGGCGTAAGGCAACTCTCCGGCATCGTCGAGAAGCTCTTCCCTGTCGACGGCACCGTCGACCTTGGTGCCCGTGTCGACGAATACCATATCCTTTCCGATGCTGATGATCTTTCCCTCGACCGCATCGCCGACCTGAAGATCATCCTGCATCCCCGAACTGTAACACTCCAGAAGTTTTTCAAAGCTTTCGGAATCGTCTTCCGGAGCGTCTCCCTCAAGGTTCGAATCAATCGGATCCATCATGTTGGTCCTCGTTCATGTTGATGTTCCATTTGCCGATCAGCCGAACCGGCGAATCGATACAAGCGCACGCAAACTAACAACGTCGAATTTCATTTTCAAGAAGGATTCGACTGTGACGCCGATTATTTACTGGATGCGCCTTGTCCTTTTCCGGGCTGGAGTTATATTGGTGATCCATGCAGGGATCCGTCCGAGCCACATCGGACCGCATGGGATATGCTTCAAACGATCCTTGAAAAGGAAGGGTGCAAACGCATGGGCAACCAGTTCAGAACCGCCGTGCTGCTGGCGGCAATGACCGCATTGATCGTGGTGATCGGCAACCTTCTGGGAGGGCGACAGGGGATGATCATCGCCTTCCTGTTTGCCGCTGGCATGAATTTCTTCAGTTACTGGTACTCCGACAAGATCGTCCTGAAAATGTATCGGGCAAGGGAAGTGAGCCCCGGCACCGCCGACGGCCTCCATGGCATGGTAGAGCAACTGGCACGCAACGCCGGCCTTCCCATGCCGAAGGTCTACATCATTCCCCAGGAGGCTCCCAACGCTTTTGCCACGGGCCGAAACCCGGATAACGCCGTAGTGGCGGTTACCGAAGGTCTCCTCAAACTGATGGACCGTGACGAAATCGCCGGCGTCATCTCCCATGAACTGGCCCACGTCAAAAACAGGGACATCCTGATCGGCACCATCGCCGCCACCATGGCCGGCGCCATCATGATGCTGGCCTCCATGGCAAGGTGGACCGCCATTTTCGGCGGCGGTAGAGGCAGCGACGAGAGGGGGGGAATGAGCGGCATCGGTCTCATAGCGATGTCGTTTCTCGCCCCCATCGGCGCCATGATCATCCAGATGGCCATATCCCGATCCCGGGAGTACCTCGCTGATGCGTCCGGGGCCGCGATTGCAGGACGTCCGGACGGATTGGCCAAGGCGCTTGCCAAGCTGGGAGCCTACAGCAAGCGGATACCGATGAAGGCCAATGCATCGACCGCTCACATGTTCATCGTCAACCCGCTCACCGGACGAGGCCTTATGAGCCTTTTTTCCACGCATCCCCCCCTGGAGAATCGCATCGCCAAGCTCACCGGCAGGCCCATGGACGCCCCCTCCGCCGGCTCCGAAAGCCAGCCCCGATCCGGAGGACATCCGGACGCCAGAAATATCTGGGACCAGTTGAAGGGCGGCCGCTGACCCAGCAGCAATCTCATGAAAACAGCCGGGGGCGACGAACGCCTTCGGCTGTTTTTCTTGGGCCTGTCGACGATCCGCAGCATCCGAACGTCCTATCATATACTTTCACCTATACCATCACCTGCGAAAGCGCATGATTCGAGCAAGGGGCAGAGTCGGATGAAACGACTTCGATCATTGTTCGCACCAATCCCGGCCGTCATCGTTCTGACGCTGACCGCGATTCCTGCGGGCGGGAACTCGATGGAGCCGAACCGCAATCTTCCATTCGCCCCCGGAGAGCGCCTCGCCTATGAAATCCTCTGGGAGACTGTGCCGGCTGGCCACGCCGCCATTCAGGTCTGCCCCATGGAGGAAAAGGACGGCGTGCCCATACATCATTTCGCGGTCGAAATCCGCACGAACCCGGCGATCGACCGCCTCTACCGCGTAAGAGGCCGCATCGACGGCTGGGCCGATCTTTCGATCAACCGATCGCTGAAGCTGGTCAACGACATGAAAGCAGGCGGAAAGCCGAAACAGTTCGAGGTCGATTTCGACTGGGACCAATCCAGGGCGTTATACCGCCGGAACGAAGAGCGTAAAAACCGGTCGATCCCGCTCGAGGAGAGTACCCTCGACCTGGTTTCGGCTCTCTACTTTGCGAGGTCCCAGCCTCTGCGGGAAGGGATGCGGATTTCCCGGACCGTCAATAACGGGAAACGCATGTACAGGATGACGGCGGAGGTGTTCGGCCGAGAAACAATCACGGTCGACGGCAGCCAATGGGAAGCGTTTCGGATCGCTCCCCGGATCGTGAAATTGAACGGCCGGTCCCGTCGTCGCCCAATCGACTTGCAGGTGTGGATCTCCGCCGACACGCGTCGCCTCCCCCTTAGGGTCGTTGCGAAACTCCCGCTGGGCCGATTCATCGTGGAGCTGAGGAATCCCGACTCCGATCATTTTTTCTTCAGCGAGGCCCGCCAACCGCCGACCGGCGTGGCCACCGGCCTCAGGACCCTGCTGACGTCCCGCGCCTGCTCGGTGATGTAGAAGGCATCGGGATCTTCGGACTTCACGATCGGCAATATCCATTTCAGATCACGGCGGCGGCAGGCGATATAGAGTTCGTTGACCGGTCCGCGCATGCCTTCACCTGTGAAAAGGGTGACCTGCTGGCCGAGTTCGCGCAAGCGGTCCGCCATCGGAATCCCCCTCGATCGCGTGATCACTCTCAGTATGATGATGCCAAAGGCCAGCTTGCGCTCGACAAGGATACCGATGACATTGCCGGTGGCGAACCCGAATGCATAAAAGATCACCAGAAAGGGCTGAGCCTGCACCTTGAGAATGACGGTGCTCACCACCGTTATCCAGATGCTGATCTCAATGACGGCCAGACAAAAGGATACGGCCGTCCTTCCCTGGACCGTCATGATGGTGCGAATCGTGCCGATCGACACATCGCCCACACGCGAGACGAATACCAGCAGACCCGTTGCCAAAAGATCCCAATCCAAGCCCTCTCCTCCCCTCGCGTCTTTCGGTTGTCGACCCAGGCTGTCCGAAGCATCTGGACATCCTTGCGACGCCCGGATGCGATCACCGGACCCGAATACGTTTTTGCTGAAGATAATCCGGCGCCCCCCTGGCCCTGGCCTCCACCTCCACCCTCCAGCTGCATCCGGCCGAACTGGGCGGCAGATCGGGGAAAAGCCGATGCTCGAACACCATCTCGATGGTCTGACCGGCATCATATCGCCTGTTCCTCAATGCCCCCATTTCCTGAAAGCTTCTCACGACCCGTCGCTGTCGGCGCAGCCCGGAAGTCGGGCCGAATTCGACGATCAGGGTCGAAGCCGCGCGTCGCACACGGAGCGCCTTCAAAACCTGCACCGTCGCGCGAACCTGGATGCTTTCACCGCGATCCAATTCGCCGTCGGCTTCCGTAGGCGCCCATTCCAGCGAACCGGGAGACCCTCCCTGGCCTGCCGCGCAAGTCTGCATCACCGAAAACTCTGCCTGCCGGTAGGCCCGTTGAAGCCGGAAGCCGGACATCCCCACCCAACCGATGAATCCCCCTGCGAGAACAAAGATCGTGCCTGTCACACGGTATGCTTGAGCCGTTGCGAATATATTGGATAATGGGCCCGCACCCCATAGGAGTATCATGAGTCCCGCGCCCGCAACTCCGGCCCCGGTCCAGACAAGGCGCTTGTGGTCCGATGGGTTCCCGTTGCCAGGGTGATAGATAAATGCCATTTCGATGTATCGACTGAATTCAGGTTTTCGTGCCGCCAATGGTAACCGGGTGGACCGGGTACCGTTTCGGTCCCGTACCACACGGCGGAAGACTCGGATCAGCGGATGCAAGCGCGGGCATAGCCGATGTTGGGCGCCATGAACCGGTCCTGCCGGGCAGGGTCCCGGCACCGGACGTCGAGCCGCACCACGGGCGCGGCATGAACTTTAGCATAATCGTCTGAAAAGGGCATTTGATTTGGGGAGAGTCTTCGGCGGGCGCCGGGCGTATCGATCAGATCAGCCCGAAGGAGGCTTCCTCCGGGCTGGTGCAATGGCAGGACAGAGGAGAATCGTAGAAAGTGTCCATACGATCAATCGCGGATGGACACCCATGAACATTCCTTGCTGCGATGGGCGGCAAAAAAGGCCACCGAACCGGCTAGAACCGGCAAGGCAATCGCGAGGCCGACCACCGGAAGAATGGTTGCGGAAATAACTATAAGGGCGAGCCCCATCAAAAGGAGAACCATACCCACGCTGAAATTGGAAACCCTTTCAAAAAGGCAGTTCATCGCTTTCATACAGGCACCTCCTCGTCACCGGTTGTGTATAGACAGATTACGTTATGGCAAATATTATTTTAGTCTGAACAATTGCTTTCGGTTCTCCGAAAGTAGTTCACGATATCGGCTTGTCAATCGGGCGCACCTGTTATCGGGGAGGAAAAGAACCGCATGGATTTCTTCAGGAGGATTCGTCCCGCCGCTTTTCAGATCCTTCGGGGCTTCCTCCGGAAGGGCGGCGGCACTTCGCATGCGCAGCGTTGAGGACGCATACGGAGCAGCGCGTCTCGGAGCAGCCCTGGCACTCGCAGCAGTCCTGGCAGGAGTGCCGCCGGGGGGAGTGGGATGAAGGCTCCGGTACATAGACCTTGCCCGGGAGACCGTTGACTTTGATGAAACCCATCTGAAACGCCCCAGGTTGGATGCCGCGGGGAGAACATCGGGTCCCATCCCCCCCGACGGTTCGATGTCCATTCACACCGGGAATGCCCGATCCGACGCCTTTCAGGCGCTTTTCAGACCGCGGATTCGCCGATCAGCTCGTCAGGCAATTCGCATTCCTCCGGAGCTGTCTTCCGGGTCTCGACATAGTGGGCTGCCGCCAACGCAGCAGTGCTTCCGTCTGCTGCACTGACCACGATCTGACGGGCGTATTTTGCCCTCAGATCCCCTATGGCAAAGATTCCCGGAGTGTTGGTCTCGCATTTTTCATCGGTGACGACATAGCCGTCCGCGTTCATTCGGGTCCCGGCGGGAACCAGCTGGTTATTGGGCTTGAAGCCGATAAAAATGAAAACGCCATCCGCTTTCAGCTCGCGGCGGGCTTCGGTGATGGTGTCCATCAATGTAACGGAGCACACACCGCCGTCGTTGGCATTGATCGAATTGGGCACCGTATTCCACAACACCTCGATCTTGCACTCTCCCAGTACCCGCTTCTGGAGAATCTTCCCCGCCCGAAGCTCGTCACGGCGGTGGACCAGGTAGACCTTTCGGGCCAATTTGGCGAGATAAAGCGATTCCTCGGCGGCGCTGTCCCCGCCGCCGATCACCACGACCGTCTTATCCCGGAAGAAAAATCCGTCACATACGGCACAGTAGGAGACACCCTTGCCGTAGTACTCGTCTTCTCCGGGTATCCTGAGTTTGCGAGGATATCCGCCGGTGGCGAGAATCACCGAATGCGTCGCCAGAACCTCTCCGCCGTCAAGATGGACGAGGTGATGATCGAGCCCGGGCTCGACTTCGACCACCTCCTGGGAACGGATCTCAAGTCCATAGGCCTGGGCATGCTGGGCGAATTTCATACTGAGTTCCGCGCCGCTGATATGCTCGAAGCCGGGATAGTTTTCCACCTCATCGGACATGGTGACCTGACCGCCGGGTACGCCCTTTTCGATCAAAACGGTGTCGAGAGCAGCCCTCATGGCATAGATGCCAGCGGCCAATCCACCCGGGCCGCCGCCAATGATCACCAAGTCATAAACTCTGCCTGCCGACATGTTGTTCTCCTCATTCAGTCCGATTCAATTCATTGCCGGAAGCCGCACCCGCCCGAAGGGGTTTTCAGTTTTCGGATGCGAGACGTTCGGTATGAGACGCGAGCATCTCCATCAGGCGCCGGGTGCGCTCTCCGGGGCGGCCGTTCCCGATCACGGTGTCATCGACCTGAACCACCGGCACCAGCCCCTTGTTGGTTCCAGTGATAAAAATTTCCTGTGCCGTCAAAAGCTCATCCAAGGAAGGATTCCGAATGTCGACGGGGAAGCAGTCCCGGGCCAGCTCCAGGATGACCCCCCGGGTGATGCCGGAGAGAATCCCGCTTCCGGGGGTTACGAGTTTAGACCCGATAAAAGCGAAAAGGTTACTGGTGGTGCATTCGGAGACCCATCCGTCCCGATCGATATAAAGCGCTTCGACGGCTCCCTTCTCCTTCGCTGTCTGAAGCGCTATGGTGGCCGGAAGGTAATCGATGCTCTTGGCGCCCGTAATTCGCCGTCCGGTTTGAACCGTGATGATTTTGACCCCTACGATGTACCAGCTTTCCGGCAAAAGCGGGCGGGGGGTCGCCAGGACCAGAAGCCTCGGGCGACCTTGGGGCGTCATGAAATCCGTACTCGAACCGCCGGTGATGACGATTCGGACATTGCTTTCCTGGTGGTGCGGATTTTTTCGAAGGGTGTCGATGACGATTCGAATCAGCTCATTCCTGGACCACGGCAGGGCATTGAGGCCGACCTTCTCGGCCGACTGAAGGAGGCGGTCGATATGCGCCGTCAGAAACAGCGCCTTGCCCCGATAAGTCCGGATCAGGTCGAAAACGCCATAGCCCCTCAAAATCGCAAGATCGTCAACTGGAATCACGGCCTGATCCGCCGGAACGAAGCGGTCTTCGACGTAATAGATGTTCTTCGGATTTTCCAAACGTTTCTCTCTGATTGCCGTAGACGCGGAATAGGAATTCGACCGTAGCATCGGCACATCAAGCTTATCGGCCAAAACGAACCCATCATCAGAAAATCCGGCACAGATGTCAATCGTCAACCCGACCATTCCCATCCCTGGTCAACGCCCGCCGGTGAATGGCGTTTCGCCGTCGGTCTCACAGGTGTACATGGTTTTGCATCCGGTCAAGTTCCTGACGATGGATTCCACGTTCCTTTCAGGTCACCGTCAGCCCTGTCAGGGAGGATGGTCGATTCGAACCCGGAAATCTCAACAATCGCTGAATTATCGTCTTGCACTCGCCTCCCAACCGTGGTTTAGCAGCCTGTGGATAGACAAGCATCGGGTCGAAAGGCACACTGTCCCGGCGAAGCCTGTTGGCATGGCCGGAAGGCGCGGCCCGGTGCGAAAAGCGCTGCTACCACAGGGGTTGTGAGCATTTTCGCGAGGGCCGCAATGCCGCACTTCGGCCTGAGGCGCCATCTATCCTCAGGCTGTTAGGGGCAGTGGGGCGAACGACCTACCGGCAAAGTCAGCCACCGTACATCGCTTCACCTGCCGGCGCACTGGTTACGCGCCTAAAATTCAACCCACCACAGGAGGGAGATTCATGCAGGATCCCATTTCACAATTCTGGACACTTCGTCTCGAAGCTGTGGCCGACGCACTTCGGAAAAACAACTTTGACGCACGAATCGTGAACAGCGCCGACTCCTTGAAACAGACCGTGATGGATGAAATCGTGCCGGCGCTGCATCCGGCCGGTGTCTCCTGGGGTGGATCGAAGACGTTCGTCCAAACAGGGCTCTATGAAGCCTTCAAGGCACTCAGCGACCTCGAAATACTGGATACCTACGCCGACGGTCTGAGCGATGCCGATAAAATGAACCTTCGCCGCAAGGCGCTGCTGACGGATCTCTTCGTAACGGGCACCAACGCCGTCACCGAGAACGGATGGCTGGTCAACCTCGACATGATCGGAAACCGGGTGGGAGCACTGACCTTCGGCCCTCGGAATGTCATTGTCCTGGCGGGGCGCAACAAAATCGTTCCCGATCTCGAATACGCGCTCGACCGGATCAAAACCTATGCAGCCCCTGTCAACGCTATCCGACTGGAGAAAAAGACACCGTGCGCAAAAACCGCCGTGTGCCATGACTGCAACAGCCCGGACCGGATCTGCAACACCTGGACGATTACTGAAAAGTCATTTCCGAAGGGGCGGATCATCGTCCTGCTGATCAACGCCGATCTCGGCTTCTGACCGCCGGGTTTCCTGTTGACACCGCCGAGCCGACTTCACTATCCTTCATTAGATAACCAACCGGCGGGATATTCAATCCCGATTCCGGCGCCGGACACTCGTTCACCCTTTATTGGAGGGCCACATGTACGTCGGAACCGTCATGCAAACGGAACTCATCACCGTTTCACCCGCCACATCCCTGAGTGAAGCCCAGTCCATTCTCGACCGCAAACAAGTCAATCACCTGCTCGTCGTGGACGAGAAGAAGGAACTACTGGGGATCGTTTCGGATCGCGACCTCAAGCGGCATTGGGCGTCCGCGGCCACCACCCTCAGCCGAAACGAACTCAACTACTTGCTGGACCAGATTACGGTCTCGTCCATCATGACCAAAAAAACGATCTCCGTGAGTCTCGGCACCACGATCGAGCGCGCCGCGCACATCATGCAGCAAAACCGTATCAACGCGCTCCCGGTGTTCGACGGGGATGCCTTGGTGGGAATCATCACCTCCAGGGATGTCATGAAAATCCTGCTGGAGGCCATCGGAATGGGAAAGGAAAGTGCGCGCATCACCCTTCTCGTGCGCGACCGGATGGGCGTGATTGCTCAGGTCACGGGGGTATTGAAGGATGCCGGCGTCAACATCCGCAGCTTTTTTGCATGGCCGGAAAAAGCGCATCCGGGGATCTACCAATTGGTGCTTCGCACACCGGCCGACCTCAAACCCAAGGCCGTCGCAGCGCTGACATCTCATGGGTTCAAGGTGTTGACCGAATTTGTCAAGGACCTGACGCCCTACCTGCCCGAATAGCAAATCGGCCGAATGCGTCTGATAGAAGCTTAGGGCGACGGTGATACACAAAAATCAGGTGCCCATCGCCGCTCCCTTGGTGACACCCGGAAATTGAGGCTGCCCATGGCCGGAAAAGGCAAATTTTCCCGAATCGGAAAGACATCCCCAAAACCCATGTTCGGCCCTCGGGTCCTCATGGCGGTCGGGTTCGATGAAAAACACAAGACCGGACTGCTCGACCTGCTGGAGCGGTTGGGTTTCCGGAACCTGCCCGTTGTCCAACCCTCCGCTGCCGATCAGGATCGACGGGTGGCGGACATTCTCGAACGCTCCGGTAGCGCCGGAGCGGAGCAGACGACGGCAGACCTGCCGTTGACGGTCCTCATGTCCGGCATGAGCGAAAAGGAGCTGCATCGGCTGATCAGCGCCTGGAAGGATAGCCCGCTGCCGCGGCCCCTGTGGGCGACGCTCACCCCGACCTCCGCCCAGTGGCCCCTTTCCAGGCTGCTGCTCGAATTGGTCGCCGAGCGAAAAGCCATGGAAGTCCGGAGAAACCGATAATGCCTGTCTTCGGACGGAGCGCCCGCCGGAATGCAATTGCCGAGCGACATCCAAAATGAAGCCAAACCGCATCGACATCTACCATTTCAGGCAACCGTTCAGCATCCGGTTTCACTCTCCGCAGGCGCTCCGCGTGAGAGCCGATTCCCTGCTGGTGGCCATCCATTTCGAAAACGGCATCACGGGTTGGGGTGAATGCGTCCCACGCGATTATGTTACCGGGGAGACCACGGACTCGGTTTTGGAAATTCTCCAGAGCGTCGCCGAGCCGCTGCTTTTTGCCGCCGACATCCAAAGCCTTTCCGATATCCGGCGGCTGCTCCAGGATTTGGCCGCCGGATGCCGCTCCTCCGGCAGGACGCCTTTTCAATGCGCCGTGGCGGCCGTGGATCTCGCCCTGATCGACGCCCTGGGGCATCAGGGGGGACACCCCATGGCGGCGCTTTTCAGCCGCGGGGAGCGCCCTAAAACCGTCTTGCGCTCCTTGTCCATACCGTTTCTTCCCGCCGAACTCATCCAAAGGCTTTTCCCGGTTCTTCGGGAGCAGATGGGCCTGGGGGCCGTCAAGGTCCTGGTCGGACCGCGTCTCGGCGAAAACATCGAGCGCGTGAGTGCCGTGCGGCAGCTGGCAGGGCCGGATATGCCGCTTCGGATCGAAGTCAATGGGAAATGGTCCCTCGATACCGCACTCCGACAGATGGAGGCATTGATCCGGTTTCAGCCCGCCGGAGTCGAACAGCCTCTTCCCCCCGGGCATTTAAATGATCTCAGGAAATTCCGGGAAGCGACCGGACTCCCCGTCATTGTCGACGAATCCCTCTGTAGTGTTGACGATGCAAGACTTCTGATCGAAGAAGACGCCTGCGATCTTTTCAACATCAAGGTTTCCAAATGCGGCGGGCTGATGGCTTCGCTGACCATTGCGGAAATGGCGGAGGCGGCAGGAATGGGTTGCCAGGTTGGATCCCACATCGGGGAAACCGACATTCTCGGTAATGCGGCCGAGTTTCTCGTCAGGAACGGAATCAGCCGGGATCTCTGGTTTGACGTGGGATCCCAGTTCCTGCTCTCGGGCCCCGAAGGCGACCCTGCGAAGGCGAAGGAAAACGTTTTCGACGGATCCCGTCCCGGCATCGGCGTCACCCGGAAAAGCCTCCAGCGGCTGGTTGAGGCCTCCGAACATCGCATGACGTTAACGGGTGGTCGTTGACCGTCGAACCGGCTTTCAAAGCGTGAGAACTGTCCATCAATATGGGGATTCGCGTTGAGGGAGAGCGGCCGGTGCGCCGATCCAACCGGTCATGCCGACATGGCCTTGGGCATGAGCCGGTCGGGATAGGCTCTCGAGTAAAAATTGACGAAGGCGTTGACGACGGCCGTGTCGAAATGGGAGCCGGTGCGCTCCTTGAGCATTTCCAGGGCGGACAAATCGTCCATGGGTTCCCGGTAATGACGTTTGGCCGTGATCGCCTCGAAAAAATCGGCCACGGCGATAATCCGGGCTCCCAAATGAATTTCCTCTCCCTCGAGACCATAGGGATATCCGCTGCCGTCGATCTTCTCGTGGTGGCCGCCCGCCATCTCAGGGACCGATGAATAAATGCCTTCGAAATGAATTTTCTCTAAAATTTCTATTGTTTTAAGTGAATGCGTCTTCACCGTTTCAATTTCCTTCTGAGTCAGGCGGCCGGGTTTTTTCAGGACCGCATCCGGAACGCCGATTTTTCCGTAGTCATGCAGCAGCGCCGCCACCCGAACCGCCTCCTTGCGGTCTGAATCCAGGTTCAGTTCCTCGCAGATCCCCATGGCATATTCGGTGACCTTCTCGGAGTGACCCGAGGTCAACGGATCCCTGGCGTCTATGCTGGCTCCCAGCACGCGGATCAGCGAGGAGAACTGACGCTCCTTCGCGGCGATCAGCTCGGCATTCTTTAGGCTCACCCCCAAAACCGATGCGATACCCTTCAACAGCACCAGATCGCTTTGAACCAAAGGGCGCCTGGACTCGAGGTTGTCCACCACCAGCAGTCCGATGGACTCCCCGTCGCACACGATCGGGCAGCAGATGAAGGATTGAGAGCCCATTCTTTTGGCGAATTCAAAGCTCTTCGGCGACATATCTTCCTGTATCTGCCTGACATCGTTGATCAGATAGGCCTGTTGCTCCTTGAAGGAAACGACAAAGACGCCTCTGGAAGCGGGATTTGTCAGGCTGAAGGAAGTATTCAGCATCGTTTCATAGCTTCGCTCGAGATATCCGAAAGCCGCTCGTATATCGAGGCGGGTCCGCCTCGGGTCTGCCAGAAGGATGATGCCGCGGTCGAAATCCAGTCGAGTCTGCAGGACTCCGGTAACCTGTTCGAGGATCCCCTCGATGTGGGTCATCGAATTGATGGCCCGGCCGAGTTCGTTGGTGAGGATGGACCGGTTATAGTTGACGTTGACCTGTTCCACCAGCGATTCGGATGAATCCAGCAAATGATTGACGCTGGCCTTCAACTCGCCTTTTTCCAGATATTCACAGCTCAATGAGAACAACAGGAAGATGGATAAAAACGCGAGTGATACGCTCACCAGGCTGAACTGGGGATAGGATCGTACCAGGAGCATCGCGATGAGAGGGGACAGGACCGCCATCAGTCCCCTTATTTTTTTCCAACTTTCCGAAAACGACCGCTCCCAGGAAATGAGGTAGCGACAGCACGGATCCCCCTTGAAGACGCATTGAGGGTGTTCGATCACCGGCAATTTGTTGCTGAGAATCAGGGTGACGGACTCGAACAACCCGATTCGGTTTTGACACTGAAACGGCCGCTCCTGGATCCCCTTCTCAGGCGTCACCGTTATTTCCATCTTGTTTTGATCGAGTTTTCTGGATTGGTAGTTGGTTGAACGGGTGAGCTTCTGGGCGGTTCGGTTGACCATCCGGTAGGCGCGCTCCGGGTCGATCATTCCCAGAATATAAGGTCTCATGAAGCCGATCGCGTCGGGTGATGCCGCATAACGCCCCGCTTCCCTGGCGATGTTGGGATTCTGGGTTATCTCGGCAAGTCTTTCGTGAAACCGGTTGATCTGATTTTGGGAAAACCAGTGCCCCTGATCTTCGACTTCATAGGTGGTCATTCCGGCCGCCCGGAGGACCCGGTCGACATCGATATTCGGATACTTCTTCCGGATCAGCTTGACATAGTTGTCGACGATCCGACTGTTGTAGGTCGGAGCGTCCATCGGATCGGTGTAGCGTGGCCGGGAGGGCTCGGAACTCATCTGGGCACCTTCTTCCGGGTACGGTTGAAGAGCTTTTCCAGAAACTCGAAGTACTGATCCGAATATCGGATATTGATGATCCACAAATTGTAGACCTTTTCATAGGTGATACCGGTGTTATCGGCAAAATCCTTTGGATAAATAAGTACCGGCATCTCCCGGAGGCCTTGCTGGGAAAAGATCCTCGTGATGGCAGCTTCGAGGATCTCCGTCGTCAGGTCCTCGGGGTCGAGCACGAGGACCTTGACGCAGTGCGTCAGATCGGAGAGGTTCAACCCGATATCCGATTGATGGACGACAATGATCGCCTTCAGGCCCGACTGGTATTTGAGTGAAAAGAGCGTGCGCTTTTTGGTGAATCCGAGGCTGCGGTATTCTCGAACAACCTCCTCGCTGTCGAAGGAATCCGGTTCCAGATCCACCGCGTCCAGCAGCAGCCCCCCGGATTGATAATCGTACCAAATGCTCAATTCCTGAATATCCGCCTTCCGGCAATCCAGTAATTCCCATCCGGCGGGAAGCGCCGCTTCCTCCTCGATTTTCGGTTTGAAGTGAAAATAGGCGAAGGCATCCAGAGAACAGGCCTTGGGATTGGTGTTGTTTCTCGCAAATCCGCCGAACACGCTGTTGGGAAAGTGGTTCTCCGGGCGGAAGTAGCACAGAAGGTATTTCATGTGCATCGAATACAATCGATGCGAATCATAGCCGAATCGCCCTATCTGGTGGAGGACGCTGATGCCCGCCTGGATCTGATCGCGTTTTCGGGCAGCGTGGTGATGAATCAACCAGGCATTTTCATACAGGCGGACCATCGCCATATGCCCGAGGATCCGCCCCTTGTCCTGATAGATGAAGTGCCGTGCGATCGTCGGATTTTGCGTGTAGAGCTTCCAGTAAACGGCCTTGATCTCCTCCTTGTTTTCCTCGATATATCGATATTTCTTCGGATAGATGAAGCCCGTCTCGAAAAAGAAATCCCACAGCGCATCCATCTCCACTTCGTTGTTGATATAGGATTTCTCGTTTTCCGCCTGGTGAAGGATGGACAGCAGCTTCAGGTGCTCCCTGCTCTCCATGTCCAGGATCGCGACCCCGCACACGGCCTCACCCTTGCGGTCCTCATCCTCTGACAGGTTTCGGTGCACCACCTGGGCCTTGAACCGGATGTGAAGTATGCCCGCGAAGCTGAGCTCCACCTCAGGGAGAATCAGTCCTGGAAGCAGCAGCGATCCGCCGACCCGTTCCGTAACCGAGAAGCCGGATCCCGATATGTCCACGACCTTCAGATTGACCATGTTGCCCGTCAATGGGTGCTTGAACAGCAGGTTGGGAGAGGGGACCAGCCGCATCCGCGTGCTGCGGAACGTTCTGGGGTTGAAGCGGTGCAAGGCGTCCCGTTGAGGCTCCAGGATAAAGATCCTGGACCGCTGCCCGCGTCCTTGTTTGAGGATCGTAAAATTGCCTGAATACACCATCTCGTCATTGATGGTGGCGATCATCCCCAGGGGCATCCGGGCATCAATGTATTCAAAGGTCTGCGGCGGTTCGACCACCAGTTCCACCCGAAGGGAGGCGGTGCTGAATTCGAGCAGTTCCCCTTTGAAGAGCATGCTGTTCTGAATGACCTGGACGCTTGTATTCCGGCATGGATATCGGACTTCGCGCCGATTCCTGATCTCGAAGCACCGCTCCGGCAGATCGAATTGGATCCCGGCTTCGTCCATGTGACAGAAGGTGGGCTCCACAAGGAGGGCTTTGACGCCATCCGTCAGGAAAAAATGCTCGAAGCGGTAGCTGTGGATGAAGCCTGCAACCCTTTCCGGCTCCTGCCAACGGCATTGGAGGCGTTCGCCCTCGCAAGGCTGGGGTAGCGCCTTGCAGCACACCTTCCGGTCGTAGCGGCGGTGGGACAGGATGACATCGATGGCGCCGTTCATGAAATTGATGTAGTTGAGCTTGTTGATCAGATAGGCACGTGAGACGCGATAGGACTTCCGGGAGAGGGCGGTTTCCGGTGAAACCGGGTGCGGGCCGATCGGCTCAGTGATTTGAGCCACATTCTTGGGCGCAGGGGAGACTTCCGTCAACAGCGGGTTCCGGGCGGTTTCGGTCATCGTTCCAACTCTCCAGGAGAAGGGGAGAAGCAATTATCGCTCAATCGCCAGTTCGGTCGAGTGCAGTCGGTGACAGGTCTTACTTATCCAAAAGGGATAATGGCAACCATGCAGGGCACCCCGGCGATTCCGATCGGCGGATCCCGGCGGGAATCTCAAGGTACGGTGGGACGCGGCCGGATGAACAGGGATGCCCATCTTCCCCGGGCCGATTCGGATTTCCTCATGGTTCCGTATTCACATCCCTGGTTAGGATCGGAGAGAAACGAAGCCTTTGAAAATTCGTCTACCACAGAAAAACGGGGAGTTCAACGGCTGAGCACACGTGACATATTGATTTTGTTTCGGAATCTATCGGCAGCCAGGCATTGGACACTTCTATTTGTGGAGCAGTCAAGGGCTCAGCACAAGATATGGAGTATATTCCATATCGAAAAAACTAAAAAATTTCGATCATCTCCCCACAGAAATCCTGGCGGGCGGCCTCCAGGCGCGTACCGCTGTTTTGCAGAACCCGGCCCACCGCGGTGATCGCCTTTTCCGGCGTGTTGTTGGTCTCGCTCAAGTGCCCCAGGACCACGTGGCGCAACCCGCTGTGCCGGATCTCCATGATCAGTCTCGCGGCGTCCTCGTTGGACAGATGGCCCGATCGTCCCCGGATGCGCTGCTTGAGAGGCCATGGGTAGGGCCCGGAGGCGAGCATTTCGGGATCATGGTTGGCCTCGATCACCACCAGTGCGCAGCCCTTGAGATGGTCTCTGACGTTTGCCGTTGCCAGACCGAGGTCGGTGGCGATCCCGATTCGATTTCCGTTGGACGAAATGGTAAAGCCCACGGGATCGGCTGCATCGTGGGATACCGCGAAGGGTTGGATCCTCATCGGGCCGACCGAAAAGGCTTCTCCGCTTTCGAAACAGATCAGCTCCGGTATGCGGCCCAGCTGGGGGCAGCCGGCCGCCCAGGTGCCGGAGCTGATGCGGACTGGAATCTTCCAGCGTCGGGCGACGACTCCGACTCCCTTCAGATGGTCGGTGTGCTCGTGGGAAACGATGACGGCGGAGAGACCTTGCGGATCGATTCCACGAACGGCGAGCCGCCGGGCGATTTCCTTTCCGGGAAGGCCTGCATCCAGCAGAAGGGATGTGGTTCCGCATGAGATGAAGAACGCATTCCCCCGGCTGCCGCTGGCAAGAGCACAAAAGCGCAGAGACGGCAAATCCGGAGTCGACGAATCGGGGAAGGAATTGGCGGAATCCATCATGGCATGGTAGGAGGAAATTTCCGGGAGGCTGGCGGCAAGCCGTCCCGAGCGCCGGGGGTTCAGTTGCGTCCGGTGTGGCCGAATCCGCCCGGCCCCCGGTCGGTTTCATCGAGATGATCCACCAGAATGGCTTGAATCCGCTCCACCCGCTGAATCACCATCTGCGCAATTCGGTCCCCTCGACGGACGGTAAAAGCGGCTTCTCCCAGATTGATCACTGGAATGCAGATTTCACCTCGATAATCCGCGTCGATGGTACCTGGCGAATTGATCAGTCCGATCCCGTGTCGAGCCGCCAGACCGCTGCGCGGCCGGATCTGCGCCTCGAATCCCGCCGGCAGCGCCATGGCCAGTCCGGTGGGTATGACCCGGATTTCGCCTTTCTGAAGCGTCACGTCGGCTTCGACCGCCGCTCGAAGATCCATCCCCGCCGCCTGCGGGCTCATGTAGGCGGGCAGGGGGATATCACCGTCCACGTCGGGACGAAGACGACGAAATGCTACTTGCAGGGAAGGTGTCATCATCGATTCCAGGCAGGGAATGGGCGGTTCACTGGGGCCTCCGGATTTCATTCACCAACGACGTCTTCGAAAATGGATCTTTCGGAAACCGCCCCGAGGGTCGTCACCACCAGTTGATTCGGTGCCAGCAAGGACTCGGCAAGCGCCAGAATGGATTCGGGCGTGACAGCATCGACCTGGTCGATCACCTCGCTCAGAGAAATGTGCCGACCAAAGTAAATCTCACCCTGGGCCAGACGCACCATCTGGTTGTCGGTGCTCTCCGCTGCGAGCAGAAGACTCCCCTTGGTATATTCCTTGGCATCCCGCAGCTCGGCTTCGGCAATCGGCTCGCCACCCAGTCGACGAAGCTCATCGATCAACACCGCGGTCGCCTCCTGGGCATTGCGGGGTTCGACGCCGACATAGGCACCGAACATCCCGGTATCCTCGTAGGAGGAGATAAAGGAGTAGACGGAGTAAGCCAAACCCCGCTTTTCACGGATCTCCTGAAAGAGCCGTGAGCTCATGTTGCCCCCGAAAATGGTGTTCATGAGCGAAAACGCATATCGCCGGGGGTCGGTGGTAGCGATCCCCCGTGCGGAAACGCAAATATGGACCTGCTCGAGCTGCCGGTGGTTCACGTCGATCAGGGACCGCGTCTCGGGAGCCGTTCGCCGCGGGAATCCCTTTCCCGGGGCAACGGATTCGAAAGCCGGACGGAGCATCTCCACGAGCCGCTCATGATCCACGTTTCCAGCCGCGGAAATGACGATCCGCTCCGGCTGGTAGCATCGGTTGAAAAAACCCCGGATGTCCTCAGCATCGAAGCGGACGATGTTTTCGGGGGTTCCGAGGATGGAGCGCCCCAAGGGGTTGTCCCCCCAGAAATTCCGCCCGCTCAGGAGGTGGACGAAATCCTCGGGGCTGTCCTCGATCATGCCGATTTCCTGAAGGATGACCGGCCGTTCGCGTTCGATTTCGTTTGTTTCGAAGTTGGAGTTGAGAAAGATGTCGGAGAGAATATCCACCATGGTTTCCAGGTGCCTGTCCATCACCCGGGCATGGTAGCAGGTGTTTTCCATGGCGGTGAAGGCATTGGTCTGACCGCCGATGGCGTCAAACTCCTTGGCGATCTGATACGCGGACCGCCGCGCCGTCCCCTTGAAAATCATGTGCTCGATGAGGTGGGACAAGCCGTTTTCCTCCGGGGATTCGTCCCTGGCCCCGACATTGACCCATACCCCCATCGAGACAGACCGCACATGGGGCATGTCCTTGGTCACGATGGTGACCCCGTTGGACAGCACGGTTTTATGGACAGCCGATTCCATGTCGAAACGCTATTTTTCTTCTTCCAGGACAGCCTTGTGGCTCAAACGGATTTTGCCGTCCCGGTTGATCTCGAGCACCTTGACACGAAGCTTGTCGCCCTCTTTGACGATGTCCGAAACCCGGGTCACCCTCTGGGTGGAAAGCTGTGAAATATGGCACAAGCCGTCGGTGCCGGGAAGTATCTGAACGAACGCCCCGAAATCCATGACCCGAACCACGGTTCCCTCGTAGATCTTTCCGATCTCGGGTTCGGCGATGATGCCCCCGATCCTGGCCATGGCAGCGTTGCCGTCTTCCTTGGACATGGCGGCGATCTTGACGAGTCCTGAATCATCGATTTCGATGCGGGTGTTGGTTTCGGACTGAATGGCGCGGATCATCTTGCCGCCGGGGCCGATGATTTCCCGAATCTTGTCCGGGTGGACATTCATCGTCAGGATGGCCGGTGCGTATGGCGAAATCTTCTCCCTATGGATCGAGAGCACCTTGTTCATCTCTTCCAGGATGTACAACCGGCCGGCCAGCGCCTGTTCGAGAGCCTTGGCGAGCACCTCCCTGGGAAGCTCGTGGATCTTGATGTCCATCTGCAGCGCGGTGATGCCGTCGGCGGTTCCGGCGACTTTGAAATCCATGTCTCCGGTGTGGTCTTCATCGCCCATGATGTCGGTCAGCACCGCGACCTGGTCTCCGTCCTGGTACAGCCCCATGGCGATTCCAGCGACCGGGGCCTTGATAGGCACGCCGCCGTCCATGAGGGCAAGGGACCCGGAGCACACCGTGCCCATGGATGACGATCCGTTGGACTCCAGCACTTCGGAAACCAGCCGGATGGTGTAGTCGAAGCTCTCCTTGGCCGGCAGCACCCGCTCGAGCGCTCGAGTGGAAAGCCCGCCATGGCCGATGTCACGGCGGCTGGGCCCGCCGATTCGCTTGACTTCCCCCACCGAAAAAGGCGGAAAGTTGTAATGGAGCATGAAAGGACGAAACTCATCTCCGATGAGGGTTTCCACCCGCTGCTCGTCCTGTCCGGACCCCAGCGTCAAGACGCCGAGCACCTGGGTTTCACCGCGGGTGAACAATGCGCTTCCGTGAGGCCTGGGCAGGACCCCTACCTCGCAGGTGATGGGCCGGACCTCGTCGAAGCGCCGGCCGTCGATCCGACGCCCTTCCTTGAGGATGAAGTCCCTGCAGATCTGCTTTTGCAGATCACCCAGAATGGAGAAGACTTCTTCCCTTCGATCAGCGTATGTTTCTCCCAGGCCTTCGAAGATCCTCGCCTTGGCTTCTCGTATCGCCTGGTATCGTTCCAACTTTCGTGGGATAAGTGTTTTCTCCTTCAGAACCGCCGATGCCTCGGATTCCAGCTTTCGAACCAGTTCGGCGTCCTTTTCCGGAAGCGAAAACGGCCGTTTGGGCCGACCGAAGGCCGATTGCAGCTCTTCCTGCATATCGATTATCGGCTGGAGTGCCTTGTGCCCGAAATAAATGGCTTCGAGCATATCGTCTTCCTTGACGATGTCGCCTCCGCCTTCCACCATGACGACGCCGGTTCGCGAACCGGCCACGATAATGTTGATATCGCAGGCGGCGCTATCGCCGATCGAAGGATTCGCCACCAGGCGGCCGCCGATGCGGCCGACCCTCACGCTGGCGATCGGCCCGGCAAAGGGTATGTCGGAAAGCCCCAGTGCCGCGGAGGCGCCGATCATCGCCAGGACATCCGGATCGTTCTCCTGATCCATCGACAAGACGGTGGCGATCACCTGGGTCTCGTAGCGGAAGCCTTTCGGGAACAGCGGCCGGATGGGGCGATCGATCAGACGGGCTGTCAGGGTTTCCTTCTCGGTCGGCCGTCCGATCTCACGGCGAAAGTAGTTGCCGGGAATTCGACCGGCGGCATAAATCTTTTCCTGATACTCAACGGTCAGGGGTAAAAAATCCACGGGCCGTTCATCGGGTGACGACACGGCCGTCACCAGGACCATCGTTTCCCCGTATTGAACCAGTGCGGCGCCGGAAGCCTGCTTGGCGAGCTTTCCGGTCTTGATGCTCAACGCCTTGCCTCCGAGATCCGTTTTCAACACTTTTTCCATTTTTCCTCCTGAAGCGGATACAGCGGCCGTCTGGCGAACCGCCTCCGCCACAGCACGCTCTACATCACGGCGAGTTGGCTGCTGCCGCGCCCGGGTCGTCCCCGGCCAGCGGGGGGAGACGGCCGGGTGTCGTTCGGCCCAAAGGGATCGCGAGGCGCCTGCCTCGTCTCCTGCGCCGCCGCGACCGGCACAACGCCGGCGCCAGATCTTATCTTCTAAGGCCCAGCGTTTCGATGATCGCACGATAGCGGTTGATATCCTTGTTTTTTACGTAATTGAGCAGTCGTCTCCGCCGGCCGACCAGCATGAGCAGTCCTCTGCGGCTGTGGTGGTCCTTCTTGTGGATTTTGAGATGCTCCGTCAAATAGGTAATCCGATGTGTCAACAGTCCCACCTGAACTTCGGGGGAGCCGGTGTCTTTTTCATGGAGCTTGAATTGTTCGATCAGATTTTTCTTGTCTTCCGTTGTGAACGCCACTTTCTCTGAACCTCCTCTTTTGAAAACATTGGTCACAATTTCCAAGACTTTTTAGACCCGCTTATAACCTTAATCCGGCAAATGAACAACGCCAAAAACCCCTGTTCTCAATTTCTACGGCTCTCCGACAGGCCTCGATGGCCCTTTCGGCGTCATGCCTCCGGGAAAACGCAGCAGTACTCGACGGCGGAGTCGGCATCCACGCTCCGGATGACGGCGAGCAAATGACCTTCCGGTGTCAGCACTTTAGCGTATCGATCACCGTACCCGCCGGCAATTTCCTCCTCACCGGCCCGCGAAATCGGTCGGAGACGTTCGGCGAGAAGCGGCTTGCCGTTTCGGATCCAATCGACCGTTTCCGGGTCCGCCATGAGGGACGGCATTCCCCGCAGCGCTTCGGCCGGCTGGATCAAGGCAGCCTCCGGCGACGGTTCCACCGACAACCGGTCCAGGGTAACGGCCTCCTCGATGCCGAAGCCGTTGCAGACTGTGCGCCGAAGCTGCTTCAGGTGGGCGCCGCATCCTATGACTCGACCGATATCGGCGCACAAGGTTCGAATGTAGGTGCCGGCGGAACAGGCGACCTCGAAACGAACCGCCGGAAGCGCAATGTTCAGCAGTCGGATTTCCTGAATCCGGACCTTCCTGGGAGGCTTCTGAACCGGTCTGCCGGCACGGGCCAGCCGATAGAGCGGTACCCCATCCTGCTTGAGGGCCGAATAGGCTGGAGGCTCCTGATCGATCTCTCCTTCAAAACGTCTGAATACCGCCGTAATGTCGGCCTCGCTCAATTCCGGCACGGGAGCCGAGGCGGTGATCCTCCCCGACGGATCCTGGGTGTCCGTTTCCACCCCCAGTTTCAGCACCGCCTCGTATCGCTTGTGTCCGTGGAGGAAAAACCGGGCAAGCCGGGTGGCCCGCCCCAGGCAACATACGAGCACGCCGGTCGCAAAGGGGTCTAGAGTGCCGGCATGCCCCGCCTTCCGCGCACCGAGACGGCGTTTTACCTGCGCAAGCGCCCATGCGGATGACTTCCCTTCGGGTTTGTCCAGCACCAGAACGCCGTTGACCGCCTTCGCCGTCAAAGTGTTTCCGCCAGGCGATAAATCCTTCCCCGCACCTCGGAAAGGGAGGCTTCGATGCCAAAGCCCGCCGCGCTGGTATGGCCTCCGCCTCCGAAAGCGGCGGCAATCGCCGCGACATCCACCGACCCATCCGAGCGAAGGCTAACATGGTAGCGGCAGCCAGCCTCGGAGCAGTCGGGTCCGCCATTGACATGCTCGACGATCATGGCCGCGATCTTGACGTCCTCGATTCGCTTGGCATAGTTGATCAGGCCGTCCACATCTTCCAGCTGAGTATCGGTCTCCTCGAACATGTCCCGCGTGAGCGTCATCAGCGACAGCTTTCCGTTCGGGGAAATCTCGATCGAATCGAGCGCCAGGTTGAGCAGTTTGATCCGACCCAGCGAATAGGTGCCAAAGACATGCTGCGCCACCAGATATGGATCGACCCTCTTTTCCACCATTTCCGCACAAATCGAAAATGCCCGGCCGTTGGTGTTGGAGAACCGGAATGAGCCCGTATCGGTAAGGATACCGGTATAGATGGCGGTTGCGATCCGGCTGTCGACGGGAATTTTCATTCGGGTGACGAGACGATACACCAGTTCGGTCGATGAGCAGGCCGCGACGTCGACGAGTTGAAAACGGCCGAAACCCGTATTGGTCGTGTGATGATCGATATTGATCACCGTGGGGATCCTGCTGATCGGATCCGCCAATCGGCCGACCCGGTAGAGATCCCCGCAATCCAGGATCACGGTCGTATCGTAACGGGATACGTCATTCAGATCGCCAACAACGCGATCCACATCCGGCAGGTAGCGATAGACTGCCGGGATGGGGCTTTCGTTGTAAAGCGTGACTTTTTTGCCGATGGACTCCAGGGCGAAGCCCATGGCCAGCAGCGAGCCAAGCGCATCACCGTCCGGGGACTCATGGGTGGCGACCAGTACCGCTCCGCAGCTTCTAAGGTGTGTGATGATCCGATCCATTGGTCTTCAGGGATTTGAGGAGTTCGTTGATTCTGGAACTCCTGTCAAAGGTTTCATCATAATAGTATTTGAGATCCGGCATGTATCGGAGTCCGAGCTCCCGGGCAAGTTCACGCTTGATGAACCCATGAGCAGTGGCAAACCCCTGGTGCGCCAGTTCTGCCTTTTCCTTGTTGCCGCCGGTGGAGAAGTAGATCTTCGCCTGCTTGAGGTCCGCCGACATCTTCACGGCGGTGACGGTTACCAGGTTGAGGCGGGGGTCCTTGACACGCCGGGTCAGGACTTCCGACAACACGCGCTGGATCTGCCCGCCGACGCGTTCCGCCCTGCTGTAAGCCGTCATAAGTGAATGATCTCCATTTCGGCGTCGAGGAGCTCGGCAAGGCCAAGGTCCTCGGCCATATCGATCAACTTGTCCATTTTGGCGTTGATCACCTGTTGGGAATTCCCCACCACGGAAAAGCCGATCTCCGCCCTCTGGTAGACATCGTTGGCGCCCACCTCGGCAATCGAGGCGTTGAACTGATTCCGCAGCCGGGCGATCATGGATTTCACAACCTTGCGTTTGCCTTTCAGCGAATGGCAGTCGTGAATCCGGAATACCATTCGGCCGATGCCGATCACCATGCTTTGTGTTTTCAAGTCGATCTCGTTCAAATACCCGGATGCGATCCCTTGCCGATCATTCGATCTCCGGTCGGATCTCTTCCAGATAGAAGCATTCGATGACATCGCCCATCTTGATGTCATTATAGTTCTCGATGCCGATACCGCACTCGTAGCCGCTCTGCACCTCCTTGGCATCATCCTTGAACCGCTTGAGTGACGAGATCTTGCCTTCGTAATTGATGACGCCGTCTCTCAGGAGCCGGACCCGTTGTCCGCGCTCGATCTTGCCGTCGGTGACGTAGCAGCCCGCGATCGTGCCCACCTTCGGGATATGGAACGTGTCCCGTACCTCGGCGCGCCCCAGGACGCGCTCTTCAAAACGGGATGCCATCATGCCGACAATGGAGTCCTTGACCTCCTTGATGACATCGTAGATGACGTTATGGAAGCGCATGTCCACGTGCTCTTCCTGAGCCATGGCCTGGACTTTGGGCGTCGGCCGTACGTTGAAGCCGATGATGATGGCATTGGAGACCGCCGCCAGTGAAACATCCGACTCCGTGATGGTCCCCGAGGCCGCATGAACGACATTGATTTTGACCTCCTCGTTGGAAAGTTTGACGAGGGAGTCCTTGAGGGCTTCCATGGAGCCATCGACGTCCGTCTTGATAATGAGGTTCAGATCCTTGACCTCGCCCACCTTCATTTTTTCAAACAGGCTCTCCAGGCTCAACCGGTTGGATTTCGCCAGTTCCTTCGTCCGCTGTTTCTGCTGGCGGTGGAGACTGACCTGCTTGGCGTCCTTTTCATCCTTGAGGGCAACGAGTTCGTCACCGGCCATCGGCACCCCGGAAAGACCGATCACTTCGACCGGCATCGACGGTCCGGCCTCGCTGACCTGAACCCCCTTGTCGTTGATCAGGGCCCGGACCTTTCCATGGTGGATGCCGCAGACGATGGGATCGCCTGCCTTCAGGGTGCCCTCGTTGACCAATACCGTGGCCACCGGCCCGCGGCCCGAATCCAGCTTGGCTTCAACGACATGCCCGGTCGCGAGACGGTCGGGATTCGCCTTGAGTTCCAGCATTTCCGATTGCAGAAGAATCATTTCGAGGAGATCGTCGATCCCGATCGCCTGCTTGGCGGATACCTTCACACAGATGGTGTCACCGCCCCAATCCTCCGGGGTGAGGCCCTGCTCGGAAAGCTCGCGGTATACCCGGTCCATGTTGGCATTCGCCTTGTCGATCTTGTTGACCGCGACGATGATCGGAACCTCGGAGGCCCTTGCATGGTTTATGGCTTCGATGGTCTGGGGCATCACGCCGTCATCGGCGGCCACCACGAGGACGACCAGATCCGTCACCTTGGCCCCCCGGGAGCGCATGGCTGTGAACGCCTCGTGCCCCGGAGTGTCCAGAAAGGTGATGTGACCCTTGTCGGTTTCGACGCTGTAGGCGCCGATATGCTGCGTAATTCCACCGGCTTCCATCTCCGTCACGTGGGTCTTTCGGATGACATCCAGAAGCGATGTCTTACCGTGGTCGACATGCCCCATGATGGTCACCACCGGGGGTCGGTGGGTCATCTTCTGGGGATCCTCCGCTTCGACATGGAGCACGGCTTCCTCCTCGAAGGACGCGTTTTCGACTTCGTAGTTGAACTCGCCGGCCACCAGGGAGGCGGTTTCAAAATCCAGGCTCTGGTTGAGCGTGGCCATCACACCCATGCCCATGAGGGTCCGGATGATTTCATTGGCCTTGACGCCCATTCGCTTGGCCAGATCCGAAAGCAGGATCGCTTCGTCGATCCTGATGCGGCGCTTGATCGCTTTTGCAGTGGTGATCTGGGTTTTCTGGGTCGCCGCCTTGGCTTTGGCCTCTTTTCTCGCCTTTCGCAGCCGGGGGACATCATCGTAAAGGTCCGCACCCTCAACGACCGATTTGCGCCGGAAGGAAATTTTCTTCTTGACGAATTTTTTGGTCCGATCCTCCTCCTCGGCCTTGCGCTTTTTCTTTCTCTTTTTCAGGTCTTCGGCGCTCCCCGGAGCCGCGGCGGGCTCTGCGGCAGGCTCGGACAATACGGGTTCGGCTGGCTTCGCCCGTTCGCGCAAGGCCGCCGGCTCCACCGGGGTGGTGGGAAGCTTGATGATCTTGGCAACCTGATCCGAAGGTTTTTTGACCTTCTTGATGCGCTTCTGGGTCGGGACCTCCTCGGCTTCGGCGGACACGGTTTCACCCGTCTCGGCTTCCACGGTTCGGGATGCATCGGCTTCAGCCGGCACTTCGGGCTCGACCGTTTCGGACGGCGCTTCCGCAACCGCCTCGATCTCCACGGGTTCTTCCACGCCGGGCTCGGCTGCCTCCTCAGGGATTTCGGGTTCGGCCACTTCCTCAACCGGTCCGGGTTTCTCCGTCTTGGGGGCTGAAATGATCCGGGCGGGCGGCTCCTCTGCTTTTCTGGGCGTCGGTGCGGCAGCCACTGGCGGCGCCTCGGGTTCGACCTCAGCCTCTTCGGATTCCGGCTCTCGGGGCTCGGGCGGTTCCTGCGCCACCACGGCCTCCTCCTCCGGTTTAGCGGCTTCCGCCTCCTCCGCCGGCACTATTTTCCGCCGACGCCGGATCACCGTCGGCCGGATGCGGGTCTCTTCCACTTTTGCGGCGGTTCCGCCAAACAGCGATTGCTTGATTTGCGCAACCGCCTCGTCGTCCAGAGAACTCATGTGGCTTTTGACCTCGATGTCCAGCTGGCTCATTCGATCCAGCAGGTCCTTGTTGGTCATGTTCAGATCTCTGGCTAGTTCGTATACCCTGACTTTAGCCATTCCTCCCCCTTCAGTGCGGCGAAATAGGCTCAACCGGTTTCCGACAAACACCCGCCACTTCAGGTGGTTTCAGGCGGCTCGTCTTCCGAGGCGCCCGGTTCCGGAGTTTCCACGGATGGCTCGGCTGCCTGCACGGCAGGATTTTCGCCATCCTCATGGGAGGCAATTTCCCCTTGATCCTCGCCCTCCGCTTGAGGCGCCGCTTCCGCTGCGCTCTCTTCGCTGGTACCGACGGGCTCATCTTCACCGATTGTCTTATCGTTTTCTTCTTCAAGCTCCTGCGCCCTGGGTTCCGCCATCATCCTTCGGGCAGCCTCCAGGAGATCAGCAGCCGTTTCTTCATCGATTTCCCGAACCTGCATCAGATCATCCACGGTTGCACGGCTGATCTCCTCGGCAGAAAAGAATCCTTTTTCATAAAGTGCGTCGGCAAGGCTGATGCCGACCCCGGGCAGCGCCACCAGAGAGTCATAACCGCTGCGCATGGCCTCGCTGTATTTTGATTCGCTCTGGACATCCAGATGCCAGCCGGTCAGCCGGGAAGCCAGACGGACATTCTGGCCCCGCTTTCCGATCGCGATGGAGAGAAATTCATCCGGAACGATGACTTCCATCGCCCGGGCCGCCTCGTCGATGATAACCCGGGCGATTTCCGCGGGGGCCAGTGCATTGCAGACGAACTTGGCGGCGTCGACGTGCCAGGGAATGATATCGATTTTCTCCCCGCGAAGCTCCTGAACCACGCTTTGCACCCGGCTGCCTTTCATACCCACGCAGGCGCCGACCGGATCGATGTCCGAATTGTTGGAGGCTACCGCGATCTTGGCTCGAACGCCCGGCTCGCGGGCCGCGGCCATGATATTGACAATCCCCTCGCTGATTTCGGGCACTTCGGTTTTGAACAACTGGATCAGGAAGTTCGTATGCGCCCGGGAAAGGATGACCTGCGGTCCACGGGTTTCATGGAGTACATCCAGAATATAGGCTCTGATTCGATCGCCCCTCCGATAGGTCTCCCGCGGAACCTGCTCCCGGATGGGAACCACCCCCTCCGTTTGGCCGAGGTTGACGATGATGTCCCCTCTGTCCATCCGCTGAACGATGCCGTTGATCAGCTCCCCTTTTCGATCGATGAAGCTCGCGAATACCGCATCCTTTTCAGCGTCCTTCATCTTCTGGATGATAACCTGCTTGGCCGATTGGGCAGCAATTCTTCCGAAGGTGCTGGTGTCCATTTTGGTGCCGAGGCTGTCACCGATCTCGCAATCGGGATCCAGCTTTCGCCCCTCTTCGAGGCTGATCTGAATCGCCGGGTCCGTGATGTCCTCTACCACGTCCTTGAACTGAAACACCTCAATTTCACCGGACTCGTCGTCGTATTGGACTTCGATGTCGATTTTACTGCCGAACTTCTTCCGGGCAGCCGACTTCAAGGCCTCTTCCAGGGCGTGGATCAGCACTTCCCGGTCGATCCCCTTGTCCTTGCTGACCTGCTCAACGACACGTTTTATGTCTGCTACAAACATCGGCCCTCTCCGTTGTAATTCACAAGTCGCGCCTTGCTGATCTCCTTCAGGGGAATCTCCAACGCCCCTTCCCCCGTCCGTATACGCACCCGATCCTTCACCAGCCCTTCGAGAATGCCTTTGAAATTTCGTTGTCCGTCTATGGCTTCGAGGGTCCGGATGCGGATTTCCTCACCTTTGAATCTTTCGAAATCCGATCGCTTGCCCAAGGGGCGATCGCTTCCGGGCGAGGACACCTCGAAACGGTACGGCCCGAGGTCCTCCAGATGGACATCGAGCAGATCGCCGAGCTGGCGGCTGACCGCTACACAATCCTCCAGCGAAACCCCACTCTGACGATCGACGTACAACCGCAGCACCCGTCCTCCGGCCTCCCGCCGGTACTCGATAAATACCAGCTCAAGGCCTTCCTCGACGCACAACGGCTCCGCCAGCCGCCACGCTTCCAGTACCACCCGCTCTTCCCGAGGCGTTCCGGGAAGGCCGACGATCAGAGGGTCACCGGCTTTCCATCGATGCGTTGTGGATGTGTGGTCCGGCATTGCACACGCCTCCGACAGAAAAACAAAAAACGGGCAGTCCGCCCGTTTCTTCACTTCAGGTCCTATTTCCATAATGGAGCTGGGTTTATCTGTTCATCACAGACTCCATTATGAAGAACATTTCGCCATCACTTGCACTCCACATGCGAAACCCTGAACTACCTTTCAAAAGAAAAGGCGGTCAAAGAAAACTGGAGCGGGCAACGAGATTCGAACTCGCGACACCAAGCTTGGGAAGCTTGTACTCTACCAACTGAGCTATGCCCGCTTCCAAGACGGAATCATTAAGCTAAAAACCAGATCTTGTCAATATCTTTCATTGTGAAATTTCATGGCGAAAAATAAGGTCGCCGGGCGTGGGGTCAACGGTCCCGCAGGAGAGGAGGCTCGAGGGGCGTCGGCACATGATCGTTCCCCGGTCGACTGGATGATTCGGCAGATGGGGCGCTTGCGGGTGGGATCTTTGGCGGGTTCATTCCAGAAGGTCCCGAATGGCCTTGAGTTCCGCCTTGACGATTTCGACCCAGTCACCCGCATCTTCTCTTCGCCCCTGGGTCTTCAGAAACTGCCGGGCTCCCCGGATGGTGAATTTTTTCTCATGAAGCAGGTGGCGGATCGTCAGGATCAGCTCCACATCCGCCTTTCGATACAGGCGCTGCCCGGCATCCGTTCTCTTGGGCCGGATGGCGGGAAATTCGGTTTCCCAGAACCTCAGCACATGGGAAGGCAGCCCCGTCAGTTGAGCCACCTCACCAATTCGGAAATAAAGTTTATCCGGAAGCCTGACCGCCGAATCGTCGGAATCCGCCATGGGTTTGAAGCCTCCAGCAGCAGGTCCTCAAGGCAACGCCGCACCCAGGGCCTCAATGAGTCCGCGGGTGAGCCGCTGGTGAATCAGGTTTACCTCCTCGTCCTCCAGCGTTCCCTCCGGAGACCGGTAGGCGACCCGGATCGACAAACTCTTTTTGCCGTCCGGGATGGGTTGGCCCTCAAAAAGGTCGAAGATATGAACGGATTCGACAAGCGGCTCATTCGCTTCCTCGATCCGTCTCAGGGCATCGGCGCTTTCGATCGCACGGTCCAGAATCAGGGTGATGTCACGGGTGGTTCCCGGAAAGCGAGGAATCGGATCCACCTGGATCTGATCGTCCAGCAGGCCGTTGAGCCGACTCAGGTCCAGTTCGAACAGAAACGCAGGCTGTTTGACATCATAACGCCCAAGTACGTCGATATGCAACTCTCCGACCACCCCAATGCGGCAATTTTCGATCGAAACCGCCGCCGCATGTCCCGGCCTGAGAAAGGGTGACCGGTCCGCGTCTCCGGCGGCGAAAACCGGCTTCTTCGAGCGAAGTCCGTCCAAGAGTGCTTCGAGCACCCCTTTGATGTCATAGAAGTCGCATGCCTCCGGCTTGGCGTACCAGCCTGATTCGAAGCGACTGCCGGACCAGAGCACGGCTGCCATTTCCCTTTCCTCGGGCTGTTGATCCACCTCTCCGGCGATGAACACTTTCCCGACTTCGAACAACCTGACATCGCGGATTTGCTGAGACAAATTCCCGGCCAGGGTTTCCAGCAGACCGGGAACAAGGCTCGTCCGCATGACCGTCTGAGCTTCCGAGATGGGATTCAGAATACGGACCGTCCGACGCCGCGGATCGGCCTTTTCAAGCCCCAATCGATCGCAGGCATCGGCGCCGATGAAGCTGTAATTGATCGCTTCTGCAAACCCGAACCCCGTCATCCAGCGGCGCACCTGGTTCCTGAGCGTTCGGATCGGATGGCGCGCTCCGTGCTCGGCCCGGATCACGGGATTGAGAGTGGGTATCCTGCCGTATCCGTAAAGACGTGCCACCTCTTCCATAAGGTCTTCGGGCCGTTCAACGTCAACCCGCCACGACGGGGGGCGTATGGAGAGACGTTTTCCGTCTGCGCCGGTTGAATTGGCCTCGACGACGAATCCGATGGACCCGAGAAGCCCCGTGATGGTTCCGCCGTCGAGGTCCGTCCCTAGCAGCCGATTGGTTCCGGCAACCGACAACTGGATCGGAGACACCTCCGGAGGAACGGGGCAGGCATCGATGATTCCCGAGACAAGCCGCCCCCCGGACAATTCCGCTATCAGGCCAGCGGCCCTTTCGAGAGCGGCAAGCGTGCCATCCGGATCGACTCCGCGCTCGAAGCGGTGCGAGGCTTCGGTGTTGAGTCCCAACTTTTTGGCGGTTCTTCGAATGCTCACAGGATTGAAGCAGGCGCTTTCGAGCAAAACCCGCTGGGTGCCGTCCTCGATCTCCGAATTGAGTCCTCCCATGACACCGCCGATGGCCACCGGCTTTTCTCCGTCGCAAATCATCAGCATCTCGCCGTCCAGCGTCCGATCCTTCTGGTCGAGGGTGGTAAAGCGCTCCCCGGATCTGGCGCGACGCACGACGATACGGTTCTGAGCCAAACGGTCGAAATCGAAGGCATGGAGGGGCTGCCCCATTTCCAGCATGACGTAGTTGGTCACGTCGACCAGGTTGTTGATCGGCCGCTGCCCTACCGAGAGGAGTCTATCCTGGAGCCATCGAGGGGATGGGCCTACCGTGACGTTCTCGATCAGCCGGGCCGCATAGCGGGGACACAGATCCGGGTCTTCGATCACGACCGATGTCAGCCGGTCTATGTCTCCGGAGAGGATTCCGGCCGGTCGTTCCGGCAGCTGAAGGGGCATTTTCTGGATGGCCGCCACTTCCCGTGCGATGCCGATCACGCTCAGGCAGTCGGGTCGGTTGGGCGTCAGGTCGATTTCGAGGACCATGTCCCTCAGGTCGAGGGCATCGTTAAGACTCCTGCCGACCGCCAGTTCGGGGGAAAGCTTCATCAACCCGTCCGATTGGTCCCCGAGCCCCAACTCCACCTCGCTGCAGAGCATGCCATGAGAGGCAACGCCACGGATGATCGTATCGGCAATGAGGCGACCATCGGGAAGTTCCGTCCCCGGCAGGGCCAGAGGTGCGAGCATGCCCATTTCCGCGTTCGGTGCGCCACAAACCACGACAACATCTCCGGAACCCGTCCTCACGGTACAAAGTTTGAGACGATCGGCGTCAGGATGAGGCTTCACCTCCTCGATCCGGGCCACCACTACGGATTGAAGGTAAGCGAACCGATCGTAAAGACTGCCCACCTCCAGACCGACCATGGTCAACGCCTCTGCAAGGCTTTCCGACTCCAGTTGAACGTTGACGAACTCCTTAAGCCAACTCAGACTGACTTTCATTTCAGAATTGCCCCAGAAATCTCATGTCGTTGGTGAAAAACCGGCGAATGTCGTCGATACCGTATTTCAGCATGGCGATCCGCTCCACCCCCATACCGAAGGCAAATCCGGTAAAACGGCTCGTGTCGTAGTCGACGCTTCGAAAGACGTTGGGATGGACCATCCCGGACCCCAGGATTTCGAGCCAACCGGATCCGGAGCAGACCCGGCACCCCTTGCCGCGGCAGATCACGCAAAGGATATCCACTTCGGCGCTGGGTTCGGTAAACGGAAAAAAGCTGGGACGGAACCGAAGCGCCGTGTCGCGGTCGAACATTTCGTGGACGAAGGTCGTCAGGGTCCCCTTGAGATCCGCGAAGGAAACGCTCTGGTCCACCAGAAGCCCTTCCACCTGGTGAAACATCGGGGTGTGGGTGAGATCCGAATCACATCGATAGACCTTCCCGGGGGCGATGACGGCCACCGGCGGCGGCTGGGTTTCCATCACCCGGACCTGCATGGGAGAGGTCTGGGTCCGCAGCACGATGTTTTCGGAGACGTAGAACGTGTCCTGCATGTCGCGCGCAGGATGGTATTTGGGAACGTTGAGGGCCTCGAAGTTGTAGTAGTCCGTTTCCACTTCCGGACCTTCGGCCACGCTGAAACCCAACCGTTCGAAGATATCGCAGATTTCGGAGGAGATCCGGGTAATTGGATGGAGGGCGCCTACCGGCATTTTCCGCCCGGGGAGGGTCACGTCGATCCCCGCGTCTTCGGCGGCCCGCCTGGACTCGATCCGCTTCCGGGCCTGCTCGAGTGCCTCCTCGACGAGCTGCTTGATCTCGTTCGCCCTCTTCCCTGCGGCTGCCCGCTCCTCGACGGAGAGCGTGGAAATCGTCCTCAGGTATCCGGTTATCCGACCCTTACGGCCAAGGTAGCGCACGGAAATCTCTCGTACGGCGTCGAGATCCGAAGCCGCTTCGATATCCCGAAGCGCCTCTTCGTAGATCGTTTCAATCGGCTTGTTCTCCACTTTGATTCTGCCCATGTAAAGTCGGTGTGAGAGGAACGGGTGCCCCGGGCGGCCTGAACCGGCTGATGCCGTCGGCCGCCCGGGTACGGATTACTGAAGCTGCTGGGAGGCCAGATTGGCGATCTGGGAAAAGCAGGCGGGATCGGAAACCGCCAGGTCGGCAAGCACTTTACGGTCCAGCTCGACGCCGGCTCTTTTCAGGCCGTTCATCAGGCGACTGTAAGACAGTTCGTTCATTCGTGCAGCCGCGTTGATTCGGGCGATCCAGAGCCTGCGGAACTCCCTTTTTCGAACCCGGCGGTCACGATAAGCGTACATCAGGGCCTTGTCGACGGAATCCGCGGCGGTTCGGAAAAGCTTGCTTCGTCCACCGCGGAACCCTTTGGCCAGTTTCAGAATCTTCTTTCGCCGTTGCCTGGCTTTGTACCCTCTTTTGACTCTCATGGTTTTCTCCTTGTGTTAGGCGGCGCATCACCGGTCGACCGGAGATAGGCTTTCTTGCAGCCCGGCGTCAGGCGGGGTAAAGGGCCTGCATCCAGGGCACCGGATCGACGGGTGATTTTCCAGGGCGTCGTCAGCCGTTGGGCAGCATCAGCCTCAGTGCCTTCATGTTGGTTTGATCGACGATTCTCCCTTTTCTGAGCGAACGTTTCCGTTTGCGTGTCTTCTTGGTCAGAATGTGGCTGGCACAGGATTTGGAATACGTGTACTTTCCTGTACCCGTCTTTTTGAACCGTTTGGCTGCGGCCCGGTTGGTCTTGATCTTCGGCATCTTCCGATTCTCCTCCGGTCATTGCCCCGCCCGGCCCATCGGCGAGACGGGCTCGAGCCGGGTTCGGTGATCCTTGGTTGCAATATGAATTCCCGCCGCGAGATCGGCCTGACGGGCACTCAAAAATAGAGATGGCGCGGACACCCTGCACCAGCAAGCCCACGCCAACAAATCAGGGTTATTCGGGCGGCCCTTTCCCTGCGCGCCGCCCGCCGGTCTGCCCATCAGGCTTTGGGGGAAAGCACCATCATCATGGTGCGGCCTTCGAACTTTGGGTGCTGTTCGACCACCGCCACGTCCTCCAGTTCGGTCGCCATCTGCATCAGAAGCTCCCTGCCCATGTCCGACAGCGTGATTTCCCGTCCACGGAACATGACCGTGACTTTCACCTTGTCCTTCTTGGCAAGGAATTTCCGAATATGACCCATCTTCACCTGGAGATCATGATCTCCGGTTTTGGGCCGAACCTTGATCTCCTTAAGCTGGAAGGTGCTCTGCTTCTTCTTGGCTTCCTGCTTCTTTTTGGTCTGCTCGTACTTGAAACGACCGTAGTCCATGATCTTGCAGACCGGAGGATTGGCATTGGGCGACACTTCCACCAGATCCAGTCCGAACTCCGCCGCCGTTTCAAGCGCCTTTTGGGTAGGCACGACCCCGAGCTGGTTTCCTTCGGGGTCGATGACCCGCACCTCACGGGCTCTGATGCGATCGTTTATTCGCGTTTTTTCCGACCGGACTACTGGACGAATGGGTTTTCGTGGTAGGGCTATCTTTTCACCTCCCAGCACTTCTGGTTTGATGATGCTGCAGAATCCAAAGCTCGGTAAAGTGCGTTATTTCACGGTTTTCGGAATCTGCAGTCCAAATCCGGCATTGGGCTATATCGGAAGAAGATAGAGAATGCAAGGGAAAAATGCAAGGGAAAAATCCGTAACTTAGTGGTCATGTTAACAAATTCAGCGCCTCCCGGACGCGGGTTCGACTATATGGACAAGGTATACTGTTCCAGGAGGCTGCCGCTCCAATAATCGAACCGCGGATCGCTGAAGAACTTCCGGAAAAGTGCAAGGCTTGATTCCCGCAGCAGTCCTCCCTGAATCTCGACCCTTGCATCACGGTACAGGGGCGACAGCCGGTCCAGTTCGACTCCGGTCCCTCCCCCCATGACATCCTCGTAGGCATATACCACCCTGCCGATTCGTGACAGCAAGATAGCGGCAAAGCACATCAGGCAGGGCTCCATGGTGCAATAGATCGTCAAGGACTCCCTGGACAGGCCTTCGTCGGCACGGTCGAGCTCACGCAGCGCCATCATTTCAGCATGATCGGTTTCATTGGTTGCTCCGCCGGCGGTTCCCGTCCGCATTCCGCTCACCAGGATTCGGTCCCCGAAGGCGATGACACATCCGACCGGAAACTCTCCGCGATCGAGAGCGCTCTCGGCCTGGAGCAGCGCCTGCTCCATGCAGTAGAGGTCATGATGGGCTCTCCGTTGCATCGGCGTGTCGGCCCTACGCCTTTTCAATCGTTGAACGTGGATTGGCTTGGGATAGAAGACCCTCGTCATCGACAGACCTGAATTCAGCTTCCATGAAACGACCACCCGCACCCGGCGATTCCAGCTCGCATACCGAATCGTCGCAAGGGCATTTGTCATCCACCTCGAATGCGAAGACGATCCGCATCCCCATCTCCCGCTGTCTGGCGCTTACCGTCGCCGGCACCCATTCAGCCGTCATGGATTCGATCTCGTCGCGCGTCGGAATGCCGCCAAGACCGGAAGCGACTATCCGCCCCGACCGGGATTCCAGTACTTCCGCATCCTCCCCATTGGTTACCACGCAATAGGGGACGCGGTACGGAGCCATGAGGAGTGCGGCGGCCATGACCGATCGATGTCGGGTCGTCAGGGAACCGGGGCCATACTTCACGATCATGAGCGGTCTCCCGGGCGATCCCACAAGGAAATCGATCGGCACGACGGCCGATCTGCCCTCCACCTGCAAGTGAAGCGGACAGTGGGAACGAATGAAGGCCCTGGAGTATCCCTTGCCTTCCACCAGGAGCCGGGCGATCTTCTGGTGGTACCGTTCGTCGTAAGTGTCCTCGACGGGCCGACCGGACAGGTAATCGATCAGTTCGCCCAAAACGAGATGATGTCTGTTCACCGGGCCTCGCCAGTTTCGCTGCCGCTGAAAGTCCTGATCCAGCAGGGCTTTTTTGCTTTACAATTGCAGGGTTTCCTCGATAGTATGACGAATTCCGACTGCAATCGCAAGATGACACTGCAAAAAATCAAAAACGACCCTGTGCCTCGGTCCTTCGACCACAAAAAGCCGCGGCCGAAAGTGAACCGCTCACGGATTCCGTCGGTCGGCCCGTCGATCAGGGAGCAATACGAGGAGAGGGAATTCCGATTTCTCTCCCCGGCCGGGTGCCCGAGCGCCCGGTCCAAGGGAAGAATCCGTCCCGAGGAGCCGTGCACCGTTCGTACGTGCTTCCAGCGGGATCGGGACCGGATCGTCTATTCCTTTGCGTTCAGGCGCCTCAAGCACAAGACCCAAGTCTTTCTGAATCCGCTGGGGGACGAGTACCGCACCCGGCTGACGCACACGCTGGAAGTCGCACAGATCGGGCGCACCATCGCCCGGGCATTGTTTCTCAACGAGGACCTGACGGAGGCCATCGCCCTGGGGCATGACCTCGGACACACCCCCTTCGGGCATGGGGGGGAAACCGCGCTCAAGGAGATATACTCCCACGACTTCTCCCACAGCCGTCAGAGCCTGAGGGTCGTGGATCTGCTGGAGAACAACGGACAGGGGCTCAACCTGACCCACGAAGTCCGCGACGGTATCCTCAAGCACTCGAAAGGATACGGCAAAATCCTCCCTGAAGACCCCGACGCGCTTCCGTTCACGATTGAAGGACGCGTCGTTCGATTCGCCGACATCATGGCGTATCTCAACCATGACCTGGACGACGCCGTTCGCAGCGGGGTCATCACGGGCAGAGAGCTACCTTCCATCTGCCGCCGGACCCTCGGAGAAAGCCACTCCGAGCGGGCGACCGTCATGATCCGGGACCTGATATTCTCCAGCCGGGCCGAGGGAACGGAGATCGACCTGCGGATGAGCGATGCCGTTTACGATGCCATGCTTGAACTCAGACAGTTTCTTTTCGAGCGGGTCTACCGTTCAGAAAAGGTTCACAGGGAGTTCGTCAAAGCCAAAAAAATACTTTCCGATCTCTACGCTTACCTGATGGAAAACGAAGGCGCCCTCGAGCGGGAACTCGTATCGATGGCGATGGACAAATGCAACCACGGCCGCCAGCCCAAAGAGCGGGTGATATGCGACCTGATCGCCAGCATGACCGACCGTTACGCCATGAATCTCTACCAACGCATCTTCTTTCCGATGCCGCCGATCTGAGGCCTCGAAAATGCGCGCTGAAACTGCGAGGATAACCACAGCGGCAATGTCATCGGTTTTGGGTTCCGGAATCTTCGAAGCCGGTGAATACGATCGAAAGCTTGCTGCCGTCTATGCGGACATGGACCAGGCTTACGCCGAGGCCGCCGAATATCACGGGTTCCGATGTCAAGGATGCAAGGACAACTGCTGTGAAACGGAATTCCATCACCATACGATGGTGGAATACCTTTATATATACAGGGGATTCGAAGCCTTGCCGGCGCAGATGAAGCCAGGGGTCCTCGCCAGGGCTGAGGCCGCCCTGGTGCGTCGACAGTCGAAACCCACCGGCGGTCACCTGCGCATCATGTGTCCACTGAACACGGACGGACGGTGCATCCTTTATTCTCATCGACCGATGATCTGCCGACTGCACGGCATCCCAAGCATGTTTCGCCATCCGATGGGCGGCATCTCCTACAGCCCGGGGTGCGGCGATTTCGACCGGCTCGGCAACCCTGATGCCGAAACCCGCCTGGATCGCACGCCCTTTTACGCACGCATGGCGCAACTCGAAAAAGCCCTCCGTTCGGATTCCGGCATCGAAAACCGGATCCGGATGACGATAGCGGACATGATCGTTACATTCGTACCCCTCCAAAGCCCGTCGTTGCCTGCCGAACGGTTGACGACCCGTGAAATCCCATGAAAGCGATTGATCCGAACCTGGCCTCCGAAGACCGCGGAAGACGACTCTCCGACCGGGACACCTTCCGGTTTGGCTGTCATGCCGCCTTGAACTGCTTCAACCGCTGTTGCCGAAACCTGAACCTGTTTCTGTATCCCTACGACGTGGTTCGCCTGAAGAGATCCCTTGGCCTGTCCTCCGATCAATTCCTCGATCGGCATGTGGATCTGGTCATGCGGGAAGGCAACCACTTCCCGGACGTGCTGCTCCGGATGGCGGATAACGAAGAGAAGACCTGCCCCTTTCTATCTGACGGCGGTTGCAGGGTGTACCTCGACAGGCCGGACACCTGCCGGAACTTTCCGGTCGAGCACGGCTTATACTTCCGGGAGAATGCGCCGCCGCAAGAGGTTCATTTCTTTCGCCCGCCCGATTTTTGCCTCGGACAGCACGAAGCCTCGGAATGGACGGTCGGAACCTGGGAGGCGGATCAGGCGGCAAAGCGGCACGGTGAAATGACCCGCCGCTGGTCCGAGATCAAGCGATTGTTCGACCGCAATCCCTGGGGGGCGGAAGGACCTTACGGCCCCAAGGGAAAGATGGCATTCATGGCGGCTTACAACGTGGACCGATTCCGTGAATTCATTTACCACAGCAGTTTTCTCAAGCGCTTTCGGGTTCCCAGGAAGGTGCTCGACAAGGCACGGAAGGGCGATACGACGCTTATGCTGCTGGGTTTCGAATGGATTCGGATTTTTGTTTTCGGCATCGCGTCCAGCCAGATCCGGCCGCGTTGAGGAGCCCAAGGTTCACGGAAGGTCCGCAGGCGCGCCCGCGCCCTGTCAGAGGACTCCTTGCGGCATCGGAGCAACCTTTTCCCCGCCGAGAACATAGCCGCCGTCGAGCCGGAGCACCGCCCCCGTCATGAAAGGGGCATCGTTGATCAGAAAACGGACGATGCGCACCACATCCTCGCGTCGGCCGATCCGGCCGAGCGGTGTGTGATCGATCAGGGCCTGTTTTTGCTCGTCCGTCAGCAGCGCCCATCCGCGGGTGCGTTCGCCGTGCCGGGTTTCGAAAAACCCCAGCATGATTTCGTTGACCCGAACCTCCGGTGCCCCGATTCTCGCCCAGGTTTCCGTCAGTGATGAAACAGCGCGGTTGGCCGCGGCATAACCGTCGTTGAAAACCAGGCTGGCCGGACCCGCCCGCCCAACGAGGCCGGCAATGGACGACAGATTGATGACGCATCCGTTGCCCGAGGATTTCAAAAGGGGGAAAGCGGCATCGAAGACCCACCTTTTGGCCCGCAGGGTTGTCGCGATTTCCAGGTCCCACTGTTCCGGCACGTAGGGTCCGTGGACTACCGGCCACCCGCCGCGCTCGATGTTGTTGACGAGAACGTCGAGTCGCCCGAACCGGGTCTCGATCCCGGCCACCATGTCCCGAACAGCCCCGCAGTCCGTGAGATCCGTTCTGCGAATCCACACATTCTCTCCGAATGGCGCGGCGTCGGACTCCAGCTCCTTCAGGCTTTCCTCCCAGTCGAACCAGTTCAGAACCACCTGATAGCCGTCTGCGGCCAGTGCCAGGCCTACCTGTTTTCCAATTCCCTTGACGGCCCCCAGCACGAGAGCCACCGGGCGGTCTGACCTCATGATGTGCGCTCCTCGATCATGGTTTCGATAGTGGCTCATCGGCGCTTCGGGATCTCGCTTCGAACAAACTCCATCGCACCCACCGGTGACCGAAGCGCAGCCGTTCCAACTCATCGGAAAGAATGGCTTCGGAGTCGGAGGGAGACGTATTCAGCGACTCGGGGAAGCCATTGCGGTCCAGGTGGTCGCGAAACGCGTCCGGATCGTAGAGACCGAGATGGAATGCGCTGCGGAACCGGAGATCCAATGGGCCGGGCAACCGCTGGTTTTTCAGCTGGATGATGTCCAGGAGCAGATCGTTGAATCGATTGTAGACTTCCATGTCCTGCCGTTGAATCCATTCGCGGACGCTCTGGGTCTTCTCCTGTTCGAAGCCCCTGCAATGAGGTTCACGAAGCAATGCGAAATGCTCGGTCACCGCGCCGGTGCGCCGGCATCTCCGTATCGCCCTGGCCACGGGGTAGATCCGGCAGGACGCCGGACGGTCCTCATAGACACTGCACCCGTCATCCGTGACGAAGGGACAGGCGAAGCCCCGTCCGGAATTCATTCTGAGACGGATCACCGGCAGGCCGGTCTGAGGACCGATACCGGCCTCGGTATACCGTTTCAGAAAAACACCGGACCGAAGGCCCAACCGGTTTTTCAGCCTCAGGATATCGTAGGGAGTGAGATATTGATGGAGATCCCGGCAGCAGGCATTGAAGCAGGGAACCCGAGGAGTACACGCAAACCGGAACCGATCGTCGATATCCAATGGAACTAGATCATTCTCCATCGCCAACTCTCCGTGGAGGTCTGACTCGCTCAACGGCCGGTGAATCGTCGTGAATAGTGTCGAAAGGCACGTGTCTCGCCGGATCCGGTTGGGAAGCCGGAAGGCGTAGCCGGAGGCGAAAGGCGCGGCAATCCGAAGGGTTGGCGAGCAGTTTCGCGGGGGCTGGGAAGCCGCATTCCGGCCTGCGGCGCCATTGATCCACAGGCTGTTGACGGGTGAGGTCAGACATACCACGCCGGGTGGCGCTGTCAACCATCCTCCGGGCCTCGCGGCAGGGGGGCCGGATGCGGCGCCGTCCACGCCTGGCCTCCATGGAACCATGGAGACTCGTGTGACTTGATTTTTCGAGTGCGTACTGAAATGATGGACTTTACCCTTGGCAGGGTCGCGGCGAGCCGAGGGTCGCGCCGCGCCCTGTGGCGGGCGGGGACGTGAAGGAAAAACGCGGATCAAGACCACCGTTCGAAGCCAGAGAGCACCAATCCCGGAGTAAGACTCACTAGATATGGTGCCCTTTTTCTCACTCATACCAAGATCTGGTTGCCGATAAAATCTTGTGCCAAAACCGATGGTTCGCGCGCGTCCACCCGCCGCGAAAATTGTTGACAAGACATATGACGGATGGTATTCATTTAGCCTTAAAATAAATATATCTTCTTGAAATTTCTAAACAAAATACTCCACCTATGCTGCAGAGCCCCGATCGCTCCGCTACATTCGAAACGTCGGCCCCATCGGTGAAAATCCGAGACAATAATTCTTTGACTGCGGGTGGCCGGCTTGTTCCAGCCGGACTCGTTATGCAAAAGGAAGGGAGGTGCAAAAATCACTGGATTGTCCCATTAGCAGCAATCGGACAAAGTAACGACAACTTTTGATGCAACCTTAGGAGGTATTGTCAATGCCAAGCTATGTCATTCAGGAAAAATGTGATGGCTGCAAGGGCGGTGAGAAGACAGCATGCATGTACATCTGCCCCAACGATCTGATGGTCCTGGACCCGAACGCGATGAAAGCCTACAATCAGGAGCCCGATCAGTGCTGGGAATGCTTCTCCTGTGTTAAGATCTGCCCGACCCAGGCCATTGAAGTCCGCGGTTATGCCGATTTCGTTCCACTGGGAAGCAGCATCATGCCGATGATGGGCACCGAAGACGTCATGTGGACCTGCAAGTTCCGCAACGGTGTCATCAAACGCTTCAAGTTCCCCATTCGGACCACCCCCGAAGGTGCAGCCAACGCCTATGAAAGCCTGAAAGGCAAGGATCTCGACAGCCCCTTGCTTTCCACCCAGGAAGCCGACGGGTACGTTCTTCCAACGCCGAAGATGTAAGCGCACCTTTTGTCGGATGAACACGCAAGAGGAACGGATCTGAATTCATCACCTTTAAGGAGGAACGAATATGGCACTACCGAACAAACCAAAGGGCGAACTCAAGGCTGTTAGGGATCCCGAAGTCGTGGAAAAGGAAGTGGACATTCTCATCGTGGGCGGCGGCATGGCGGCCTGCGGCGCGGCCTTCGAAGTCAAGAAGTGGCTGTTGGACGGTCAGAGCGTTCTGTTGGTCGACAAGGCGGCCATGGAGCGATCCGGTGCTGTGGCACAGGGTCTTTCGGCCATCAACACCTACATCGGTGAAAACAGCCCCGAAGACTACGTCCGCATGGTGCGGAACGACCTGATGGGCCTGGTCCGCGAAGACCTGATTTTCGATCTCGGATGCCACGTGGACGACTCCGTTCACCTCTTCGAGGAATGGGGCCTTCCGGTCTGGAAGAAAACCGACGAAGGGAAAAACCTGGACGGCAAGAAGGGCCTCAAGATGGGGTCCCTGAAAGAGGGCGCCAAACCGGTTCGCACCGGTAAATGGCAAATCATGATCAATGGTGAGTCCTATAAGCGAATCGTCGCCGAGGCTGCGAAAAAGGCTCTTGGCGATGACAATATCCTTGAGCGTGTCTTCATCGTCGAGCTGGTGCTGGACGCCAACGTGCCCAACCAGATCGCCGGCGCGGTCGGATTCTCCGTGCGCGAAAACAAGGTCTACATCATCAAGTGCAAGACCATGATGGTGGCCTGCGGCGGCGCTGTGAACATCTACCAGCCGCGTTCGGTCGGCGAAGGCAAGGGCCGCGCCTGGTACCCGGTGTGGAACGCGGGCTCCACCTACACCCTGAGCATGAAGGTGGGTGCGGAGCTCTCCATGATGGAAAACCGTTTCACCCCCGCCCGCTTCAAGGACGGATACGGCCCGGTCGGCGCCTGGTTCCTGCTGTTCAAGGCCAAAACCCTGAACGGTCTGGGCGAGGCATTTGCCGGCGGTGAAGCCGCCAAGAAGGAGCTCGAAAAGTATGCTCCTTACGGAACCGCGGCGATCACACCGACCTGCCTGCGGAACCACCTGATGCTGTTCGAGATGAAAGAGGGCCGCGGTCCCATCATCATGGACACCGTCACCGCCCTGGCCGAGCTTGGCAAGACCATGGACAAGAAGGAACTCAAGCACCTCGAGTCCGAAGCTTGGGAAGACTTCCTCGACATGACCTGCGGTCAGGCCAACCTGTGGTGCGCCACCAACACCGAGCCCGAGAAGAAAAACTCCGAAGTCATGCCGACCGAGCCCTACCTCCTGGGCTCCCACTCCGGCTGCTGCGGTCTGTGGACCTCCGGCCCGGATTTCGATTGGGTCCCGGATGCTTACAAGATCAAGGCCCGCAACGGCAAGGTGTACAACCGCATGACCACGGTCGAGGGGCTTTTCACCTCCGGTGACGGCGTCGGCTGCTCCGGCCACAAGTTCTCCTCCGGCTCCCACGCCGAAGGACGGATCGCGGCCAAGCAGATGGTCCGCTACGCGCGGGACTTCGCGGACTACAAACCGGCCCTGAACAAAACCAACGAGGAGCTGGTCGATCTGGTCTACAAGCCGGTCCGCACCTACCTCGATCATGTCGCCTACACCACGGCGGAAAACATCAACCCCAACTACATCAAGCCGGAAGGCATGATGTACCGCCTGATGAAAGCCACCCACGAGTATGGCGCCGGCACCGCGACGTATTACCAGACCAGCAGCAAGAATCTGGAAATCGTCATGGAAATGCTCCAGACCATGCGCGAGGACTGCGAAAAGATGGCCGCCGGAGACCTGCACGAACTGATGCGCGCCTGGGAGATCTACCATCGAATCTGGACGGTGGAATCCCATCTGCGTCACATCCAGTTCCGCAAGGAAACCCGGTACCCCGGCTTCTACTATCAGGCCGACTACCCGGGTCAGGACGATGCCAACTGGTTCTGCTTCGTCAACTCCAAGTACGACCCGAAAGAGCAAAAATGGGATGTCTTCAAGAAAGACTACATCAAGCTCATTCCCTAATGCACGATCGACGGATGAATAGTCGATAACCACCACCTCCAGGCGCCTCCCTCCAAGGGGTGCCTGGAGGTTTTTGTTAAATCGGCTCCAGTTATTTTCACGGCAGGCGGGCGATATCCGCCATGTTTCCCCCGGTGATTAGAGGCTTGGGCGTCCCGACGGAACGATTCGCCCATCGGGCGGGCCGGCCGAACCTGTGGGCACCGGATACAACGGATATCGCCTGACGAACTGACGGATAGCGGCTTTGATTTGACCGCTGAAGATCAAAATAACGGATATCACGGAGGGAAAGCATGACAGAAGAAAAAGCCCCTGCGAGTGGAAGCATTCTGGTTGTCGGCGGCGGGATCAGCGGTTTGACGGCCGCGATCGAGGCGGCCGAGGTGGGGTACGAGGTTTTTCTCGTCGAGAAGAACCCCTACCTTGGCGGCCGGGTCGCACAGCTCAACCAGTATTTTCCCAAGCTGTGTCCTCCAACTTGCGGCCTCGAGATCAATTTTCGGCGGATCAAGGACAACCCGCGAATCAAGGTTCTCACGCTCGCCGAGGTCCAGAAGGTTGAAGGAAGCCCCGGTAACTATGACGTGAGCGTCAGGCTCAATCCGCGCTACGTCAACGAAAAGTGCACCTGCTGCGGTGAGTGCGGTAGAGCGGTTCAGAAAGAAATCGACAGCGCTTTCGATTTCGGAATGAAGAAGATCAAGGGCGCCTACCTGCCGCTTGAAATGGCCTTTCCGCCCCGCTACGTCATCGCACCCGAGATCATCGGCACCGAGGATGCCGTCCGCGCCAAGGAGGCCTGCAAGTATGACGCCGTGGATCTCGAAATGAGCGCAAAGACCATGAACCTCAAGGTGGCGTCCATCGTCTTCGCGACCGGCTGGGAGCCCTATGACGCCCTCAAGATCGACAATCTCGGGTTCGGAAAATACCCGAATATCGTCACCAACATGATGATGGAGCGGCTTGCCGCACCCAACGGCCCCACCGGCGGCCGGATCCTTCGCCCCTCGGATCAGAAGGCCCCTGAAAGCGTGGCATTCGTCCAGTGCGCGGGATCCCGGGATGAGAACCACCTCCCCTACTGCTCCTACATCTGCTGCATGGCCTCCCTGAAGCAGGCGCTGTATGTCCGCGAACGGTATCCTGAAGCCAAGATCTATATTTTCTACATCGATATCCGTTCGCCGGGTCAGCGTTACGAGTCCTTCTACAAGAGGGTCAAAGCGGACGAGAACATCTTTTTTGTCAAAGGAAAAGTTGCAGAAGTCGCCGAGGACGCCGCCTCCGGAAACATCACGGTGACCGCGGAAAACGCCGTCACCGGTGAGAAGATCCGGCAGACCGTCGAAATGGTGGTTCTGGCCACCGGCATGCAGCCCACCGCCGCCACTTCCAAACTGCCGGTCGACCTCAAGACCACCGAGGACGGGTTCTTCATCAACGACTTTGAAAAAGGCGGCATCTTTGCCGCGGGCGTAGCGAACAAACCGGCCGACGTGGTGTCTTCCAACCAGAACGCAACCGGTATGGCCCTCAAAGCGATTCAAACTATGGCGACGAGGTAGGAGGTATCCATGGCTAACAAATATGGTGTGTATATCTGCAAAGGCTGCGGCATCGGTGAGGCGCTCGATATCGAAGCCCTGAAAGGCGTTGCAGAGGACGAGGGACTTCCGGTAGAGGAGCATCCGATCCTGTGCAGTCCGGCTGGCGTCGACATGATCCAGAAGGACATTTCCGAGAAGGGCATCAACACGCTGGTGCTCTGCGCCTGCTCCCGAAGGGTTCACTATGACACCTTCCGGTTCGACGGTTGCATCGTGGACCGCGTCAACCTTCGCGAAGGTGTGGTCTGGTCTCATCCCCGGTCGGCGTTCCCCGCATTGACCGATGAGGAAAAGGAGGACGAGGACAACTTCGATCGGGTTCAGATGATGGCGGAAGACTACCTGCGCATGGGCATGGCCCGTGTTGAAAAAGTCAAACAGCCCGAGCCCTACCAGCTGGATACCCTGAGCCGAAAAATTCTGGTGATCGGAGGCGGCATTTCCGGCATGTCGGCCGCCGTCGATGCCGCTAAGGCGGGTTACGAAGTCACCCTGGTGGAGAAGGAAAATCAGCTTGGCGGTCATGCCAACCACTGGCGCAAGCAGCTCCCCATAGAGCAGCCCTATGGCGCCATGATCGCCCCGATTGTGGATGCCAAGATCGATGCGGTCAAGGGAATGAGCAATATTACGGTGAAAACGGGGACCGTCGTCGCCCGTATCGCCGGACAGCCGGGTGATTTCACGGTGACGTTCAAGAAACCCGGGGAAAAGATCGAATTTGACGTCCCGTATCCACTGCCCCCTGAAATGAAGGTGGATGAAAGCGGCAAAGAGCTCGACGCCGAGAAACTCCACGAAAAATACCTGGAATACAACCAGGGCAGGAAGGACATCCTCTCCGTCGACCCCAACGGCGAAAAATTCGGCGCCGTTGTCCTGGCGGCCGGTTGGCAGGCCTATGAGCCCAAGGAAGGCGAATTCGCGCACCTAGGTTATGGCGAGATTCCGGACGTGGTCACCAACGAGCAGTTTGAAAAAATCGCAAAATCCGGCCGGATCGCCCGCCCCTCCGACGGCAAGGAGGCCAAATCCGTGGTCTTTATCCAGAGCCCCGGTCAGGGTGACGATGCCGATTTCGATTACGCCGGTTCCGTCACGAGCCTGGTGGCTCTCAAGCAGGCCGCCTACGTGCGCGAGGATTACCCGGACAGCGGGAAAGCCTATATCTTCTATCAACACATGCGGACCCCCGGCCTTCTCGAAAATGTCTATAAAACCGCTCAGCAGGATCCGGGCATTTTCATGACGAAGGGTGAGGTAGCGGGTGTTTCCAGGAACGGCGACGGTTTGATTGTCGAGGCCGACAACACGCTTCTCGGGGAAAAGGTCAAGGTCAAGGCCGATATGGTGGTCCTGGCCACCGGCATGGTTCCGGCGACGAAAGATGACCCCGTGGTCAACCTGGCTTATCGCCAGGGGCCCGCGTTCCGAGATATCGGCCTCTTCAATGGGTATTCCGATTCCAACTTCATCTGCTTCCCCTACGAAACGCAGCGTACCGGTATTTACGCCGCAGGAGCGGTGCGTCGCAGCATGACGGTGGAGGAGTCGATCGAAGACGCGACCGGCGCCGCCCTCAAGGCGATTCAATGCCTGGATTCCACGAACCGGGGGGTGGCCGTTCACCCGCGTTACGGCGACATGACCTTCCCGGATTTTTTCTTCCAGCGCTGCACTCAGTGCAAACGCTGCACCGAAGAATGCCCGTTCGGAGCCCTGGACGACGACGAAAAGGGAACCCCCAAGCCCAACCCCACCCGATGCCGGCGTTGCGGTACCTGCATGGGCGCCTGCCCCGAGCGGATCATCGGTTTTGCCGACTACAACATCGACAGCATCGGCTCCATGGTGAAGGCCGTCAAGGTCCCGTCCGAAGACGATTATTCCGAACCGCCGTTCCGGATTCTCGGTCTCGTTTGCGAAAACGATGCCTATCCGGCCCTCGACATCGTCGGGTTGAACAATCTGTCCTATTCCGCCGATGTGAGGCTGATCCCGGTTCGCTGCCTCGGATCCGTCAACGTCATCTGGATCAAGGACGCCCTCTCCCAGGGAATGGACGGTGTTTTCCTTCTGGGATGCAAACACGGGGACGACTACCAGTGCCATTTCGTGAAAGGCAGCGAGCTTGCCAGCATTCGAATGAAAAAGATCGGCGATGCCCTCGCAAGCCTTGCACTGGAAGAGGAACGGGTCGCCCAGTTTGAGGTGGCAATCGACGACTACGACAAGATCCCCAAGATGATCAACGATTTTGTCGAATCCATCGAAGCGTTGGGCCCCAACCCCTTCAAGGGCTTCTAAACCGTGCACCACTCGGCGGCCGGATCCTGTCTGAGATCCCGGCCGCCGATAGGCTTTTTTATCGTTACTGCCCAACCGATCGATTGAGGAGGAAAATATGGCGGAATCCATCATGCTTGATCCCGATGTCGGATTCATCAAGGAGGTATCCGCACTTGGCGGTCAGGATCTCAAAAAGTGCTATCAATGCGCCACCTGTTCGGTGGTCTGCCCCATCTCTCCGGACCAGAAGCCGTTCCCCCGAAAGGAAATGATTATCGCCTCCTGGGGGCTGAAGGACCGGCTGGTCGCCAGCCAGGACATCTGGCTTTGCCACAACTGTGGAGACTGCACCACCCGGTGTCCGCGCGGAGCCAAGCCCGGAGATGTGCTGGGAGCCATCCGCGCCTACGCCATTTCCGAATACGCAACTCCCAAGGCGCTGGCGAAGGCCGTCAACGACAAGAGCAAGCTGCCCCTGCTTCTGGCGATTCCGGCAATCTGGTTTGCCATTCTGGCGTTCGTAACCAAGATGGCCGGTCCGGCGCTGGAAAGATCCCTGGGCGATCTTTGGACGCACGGCGTTCCCCTGGACAAGCTGGCCCACACCAACTTCATCTCCACCTGGTTCATCGATCTGACCTTTGTTCCACTGGCCATCTGGGTGGTCGTGAGCTTCTATCTGGGCCTCAAGCGGTTCATCGGCGACATGCACCAGAACGCACTGACCGAAGGGAAGACCAAGGTCCGGAAAATCGAGGCCGCCGGATTCATTCAGGCGCTGATCCGTGTGATCCCCACCATCCTGAAGCACAACAAGTTCAAGGAATGCACGGAAAACAACGAAAGAGCCACGGCCCACATGCTGGTGCTCTTTTCCTTTATCGGTCTCTTCATCGTCACAAGCTTTGCCTTCGCATTCATCTACCTGCTGCACATGCCGGGGCCCATTTCCCAGCTCAACCCGGTGAAATGGCTTGCGAACATCAGCGCCATCGCGCTGTGCGTCGGCGCTGTGCTGCTGCTCAAATCGCGTCTGGCCAAAACCGAGCAGGTCAGCAGCTACAAGGACTGGGCCCTGATCGGCCTGGTGGTGGCTTTGGGATTCACCGGCATTCTGACCGAAATCACGCGGTTGGCGGGATGGAAGGGCACATCGTTCGGTATCTACTACCTGCATCTGATCGCGGTTTTCTACCTGTTCGCCTACCTTCCCTTCTCGAAACTGGCCCACCTGGTTTATCGGACCGTGGCCATGGCCTACGCCGAGTATTCCGGCAGGGGGTTTGCCGCCTGACACGGTTGAATCGGGTTATTGAAGAATAAAAAAGGGGAGTCGTTTTACCGGCTCCCTTTTGCTTTCGTCAAAACAGAAAAAGGATGGGCCGCCTCGCATGCGAGGCGGCCCATCCCAAGCCTACGGTGTTATCAAACCCCTAAGGATCTTACTGTCCGAGAGCAGCCTTGTGCGTCTTGATTTCCACCTTCTCGGTCAGGCCTTCGTAGTACTTGCGGAGGATGGCCACAACCTCGTCACGGCCGAAGTGATCCGGCAGCTGCCCGCCTTCGGAGAGCAGTTTGCGGAGCATGGTGCCGGAGAGCAGGACACGGTCCTCCTTCTTGTGCGGGCAGGTCCGCAGGGAGGCCATTCCGTCGCATTTATAGCAATAGAAGGTCCAGTCGATCTTGAGCGGCCTGCACTTCAGGGCCTTTCCGTCTTCCTCAGGGTAGGGAATCTTTTCGAAAATGGTCTGAGCTTCGAACATTCCGTAGAAGTCGCCCACGCCTGCGTGATCGCGGCCGATGATCATGCGCGAGCATCCGTAGTTCTGGCGGAACACGGCGTGAAGAAGGCCTTCACGGGGTCCGGCATAGCGCATGTCAAGCGGGTAGCCGCCCTGAACCACATTCTCTTCGACGAAGTAGCCCTTGACTAGGGCGTCGATGCACTTGACCCGAACCTCGGCCGGAATGTCGCCGGGTTTCAGGTTGCCGACCAGGGAGTGGATGTAGACACCGTCGCAGACTTCCACGGCGATTTTGCAGAGATATTCGTGGGACCGGTGCATGGGATTTCGAAGCTGGAGAGCGGCCACTTCCGCCCATCCCCTGTCGTCGAAGATTCTCCGGGATTCGGCCGGGCGGTGGTAGACCCCGGCATATTTCGTCGGGTATTCCCCCTCGCTCAACACTTTGACGGGGCCCGCCAGGTTGACTTCCTTCTGGGCCATCACCATCTGGACCCCAGGATGGTCGTCCCGGGCGATCTTCCAGAACTCTTCGGGCGTTGCGGTGCCTTCGCCCATGAAAACCTTCTCGCACTCCCACTTCTTTTCCTCTTCGGTCACTTCGTACTTCTCGGTGACCTTCATGGTGGCCATGATGGTGCCGTCCGCATCCTGAAGGGCGATCTCATCGCCGACCTTGATGGCCTCCGCATCGCCCTTGGATACATCCAGGGTCACCGGGACAGGCCAAAAGGTTCCATCGGCCATGAGGAAATTCTCACATACACCCTTCCAGTCGGCCTTGGTCATGAAGCCGGTCAGGGGGCTGAACCCGCCGATGCCGATCATGATCAGGTCGCCCTTTACCCGCGGAGAAATCGCTACTTTCTTGAGACCTTCAGCCTTTTTCTTTTCGGCTTCCAGCTCGGCGCCTTCCAGAAGACAGATGGTAAGGCCCTTTCCACCATGGGGTTCGATAAGTTTTGACATTGGCTCTCCTCTCCTTATTTGGGATTTTTCCTTCGGTCGCTGACGCGACATATCCATCCATAGTCCCGAAGGAGTTTGATTAGTCGGTATCGTGCTAATTGTCAAGAACTATCAGGGTTTTCAGGTGCCGAACCGGTGGATCGGCACCATGCCTGAATCCACCCGCGACCCTCCATTCCAAACCGGATCCGATCCCGTCCGGATCGTTGCGGCTCGCCATGAGGGCCCCGGCCTTCAGGCGTGGGATGCCAACGTGCTGTTGCCTCCCGGGCGCGGGTTGTATTATACAGATACCCATTTTCCACCCGGACCCGGATGACCGATGGCATTCGAATACGAAATCACCCTGAAAGTGCCGTTTCACGATCTGGACCCTCTCCGCCTGGTGTGGCACGGCAACTACTTCAAATACTTCGACCGGGCGCGGTTTGCGCTCTTCGAGGCGGCAGGTGTCGATCTCTACCGGTACCTGACGGAAAATCACTACGTTTTCCCCGTCACCCGCACGTCCGCGAAATACATCGCCCCCCTCCGCGCCAACGATGAATTCATCTGCAAGGCCGCCGTCGCCGAGACACGATACAAGATTGCCCTGGATTTCGAAATTCGCCGTCTGCCGGATGGCGCCCTGTGCGCCCGCGCCCGAAGCGAGCAGGTTGCCGTTAAGCTGCCGGACATGGAGCTCGATTTCGAAATCCCGGTCGATATCCGGAAGGCGTTGGGGGCCTGCGATGGACAGTGAGATCCGGACGGCGCTGGAGGGCGGCTACACCCGGATGGCCGCATGGTCGGATCTTCTGGACGAGATCAACGTTTTCCCGGTGGCAGACGGCGATACCGGCCGGAATCTGCGCGTCAGCCTCGCCCCCTTGATCAATCCTGAAAACCCAAATGACATCGGGCGGATTCTGGTGCAATCGGCCACCGGTAATTCCGGCAACATCGCCGCTGCCTTTCTGTCCAGGTTCGCCGCTGCCGAAACGCCCCGAAAGCTGCCCGAGGCGGCTCGGGCCGGCAGCCTGGCAGCCTGGCAGGCATTGGCCGCGCCGAAATCCGGCACCATGCTGACGGTTTTCGATGCCCTGGCTCAAGAGCTGAACACCGCGGGTAACGGAATCGACGGCCGGGCGGTGGATGCGATGGTCGATCGGATGATCGATGTCGTTCTCGCCACATCGGAAGCGCTCCCGGTTCTGAAATCGGCAGGTGTCCTGGATGCGGGAGCCCTCGGCATGTTCTTGTTTTTCGAAGGCTTTCTGAGGCACCTGGCGGGACAGCCCGGCCATTTCCGCCCGATTCGGAGCGTATTCGGCGGGCGGCTCTCGGTGTCCGAAGATTTCGATGCGGACACGGACGAGGCCTACTGCGTCGACATGGTTCTTCGGCCGACGGGCGACAGGGAAGCAACGGCAGCCAGGCTGACCGAGATCGGGACCAGCGTCGTGGCCGTCCCTCACGTCGATGACCTCAAAATCCACCTCCACACCCCGACCGTCGGGAAGACAAGGGAGCAGTTGTCATCCCTCGGGACCATCACCCGATGGCGGCAGGAAAGGATCACGCGCGGTCAGGCCAAAGTGAATCGGACAGGCCACGCGAATGCCGGCGTGCACGTGGTGACCGACGCCGCCGGCTCCCTTTCCCGGGAAACGGCCGCCGATCTCGGCATATCACTGCTGGACAGCTACATTGTCATGGACGGGCGATCCGTGCCGGAATCCCTGGTTTCACCGGAAGACCTATATCGAAATCTGCGCGGGGGAATGCGCATCACGACCGCCCAGGCCTCCCTCATCGAGCGGCGCCAGGCTTATGAAAGCCTTGTGAGCCGGTTCGACTCCGTGCTGTACCTGTGCGTCGGATCCGTCTACACGGGCAACTACGACACCGCCCGGCAATGGGTGGCGGAAAACACGGCAGAGCGGTCGATGGCGGTCGTCGACACGACGGCCGCCTCCGGACGGCTCGGACTGCTGGCAATGGATGTGGCACGTTTTGCCCGAACCGGCCAAAGCCTGAAGTTCGTAGCCGACTATGCCAGGGCCGGCATCGGCCGCAGCGAGGAGCTCGTGTTCATCGGCCAGCTCAAATACCTGGCTGCGAGCGGTCGCCTGTCGAAATCGAAGGGGTTTTTCGGAGATCTTCTGGGCATCAAACCCGTCGTGACCCCCACGGCCAGGGGGGCTGAAAAGGTTGCGAGCCTCCGGACAGCGGAAGATCAGATCGAGTTCGCGCTGGACCGCCTTGGCCAACGGCTCACTCCGGATTTCGAGGCAGAGGTCATGCTGCAATATACCGACAATCGGGATTGGGTTCGGTCCAGAATCAAACCGATCCTCCTTGACCGGCTTCCCCGCGTCGCCGTCATCGACCAGCCGATGTCCCTGACATCCGGAGTTCACATGGGGCCGGGAACATGGGCGGTGGCATGGCTGAATCCCGATTCGACCCCATGATGTCCGCATCCCCCCCCGGAAATCCATCCGACAGTGGCGCCCAGCGGCTCGCCATCGTGATCCCGGCTTTCAACCACGGCGGAACCGTCGCCGATGTCGTTCGCGGCGCGCTTTCCTGGCATCTGCCGGTCTTCGTCGTCGACGACGGTTCGACCGACGGCACTTCGGACAGGATCCTTTCACTCGGAACGCCGATATTGCTTCGCCACCGGAAGAATCTCGGCAAGGGGACCGCCCTCCTCACGGGAATGGCGCAGGCAGCCGAGGTCGCCGACTGGGCCATCACCCTGGATGCCGACGGGCAGCACGATCCCCGGGATATCGGCGTCTTTCTGGCCAACCTGCCTCGGAGCCGGCGGGCGATTCTCGTCGGCCGGCGGTCCGGAATGGCGGCAGCGCCCTGGAGCAGCCGAATGGGCAGGGAGTTTTCCAATTTCTGGGTCCGGGTTGCCGGCGGCCCCCGGACGACGGATTCCCAGAGCGGCTTTCGGGCCTACCCGCTGCCCGAGGTCTTTCACCTCGATGCCAGGGCCCGCCGGTTTCAATTCGAGGTCGAGGTCCTCGTCAGGGCCTGCTGGGCCGGCATCCCCACGATCGAGGTTCCGGTCGGCGTAAGCTACGGGAAGTCCGGCCCCCGGATCTCCCATTTCAGACCGATGGTGGATTTTCTTCGCAACTCCGCCACATTCTGCCGCTTGATCACCCGGCGCGTTTTCACTCCGAGCCTCTGGTCCGCCTGCCCGAGCCTCGAAGGTGACTGGAAATGAAGGCAACATTCTACCGGATGCTCATCGCGTTGTCGAAACTCCTGGGGGACTGGTTTTTCGTCCTGGTGGCGCAAGGCGTCGCCGCCGGATATTTCCTGATGAGCCCCACACGGCGTGCGGTGGGCGTCCGGTTTTACGCGGCGCTTTTTCCGGACGACAGCCATTGGCGGCACCTGAGGTGCACATGGAAACAGTTTCGGAATTTCACCCGTCTCTTCCTGGAGCGTACCGCTCTCCAGGATCCGGACCAGCTCCGGTTCACCATGGACGGATGGGAGCATCTGAAATTTGTTCTGGAGCAGGGCCGGGGCGGCATCCTGCTCATGTCCCACGTCGGAAACTGGGAGGTGGCGGCGCATCTGCTGAAACGCCGGCTGCCCGATCTGCGCCTGATGCTCTATATGGGCGAACGGCGGAAGGCGGAAATCGAAAGCCTTCAGAAAATCGGGCTTTCCCGCAGCGGGATTCAAATCCACGGCGTCGATGAGAACGGCGGCTCGCCGTTGGACATCGTCGAGGGCATCCGATTTTTGAAAAGCGGGGGCCTGGTGTCGATGGCGGGCGACGTCGTCTGGCACCCGTCCCAGCGAACGGTCGATGGGGTTCTGCTGGGCCATCGGGTTCGCATTCCCGAAACCCCGTACATGTTGTCATACGTTTCCGGGGCTCCGCTGATCCTTTTTTTTGCGTTCCGCACCGGAAGCCGCCGATATCACTTTACCGCCGGAGAACCGATCCTCGTGAAGGCCGCCTGCCGGAGCGATCGGGAAAAGTCGGTCAGGGCGGCCGCGCAGCAATATCTCGACGCACTCGAACACGCTGTGAGACAGCACCCTATGGAATGGTATCATTTCGAGGCGTTTCTCGGCCCTCCCATCCGAAGGCCGAACGGTGAATTCCTGCCCTCCCCAGCCGATGGCGCCTGATGCCGGGATCTTACATAGGGCTTTGATGTCCGGACGGATCTGTAGTATGACCCCGGGGACACCCGAGGCGGTCGGTCCAGCGAATGCTCCGGCCAGGATTCGGGCCCGCAACCCGCAGCAAGGCATCGAAGCCTGTTGAAATACCCGTGACAGCGGGGAAATATTGGAAATTGATTTGATGACCAAAGAGGATATCCGCTCTGAACTTCTGAAGGTTTTCGAAGAGCAGTTTGAAATCGTCGACCCGGACCTCGACGCCGATCTGCGCGAGGCCCATGAATTCGACAGCATCGACGCCATTGAGCTGTTGAGGGAAATCGAGGTGCTGCTGGGGGTCGAACTGACACGGGAAGAGAAAAAAAGGGCAATGGGCATCCGGTCCCTCAATCAGATCGTGGATTACGTGGACGATCTCGCCCGGCAAAAGGCGCCTCGATGATGACGCATATTCTCGCCGCATCGTCGTTCGCTGCCTGGCTGGAGATGTCCTGATGGAACGACGGGTGGTCATCACCGGTTGTTCGGCCATCACCCCGATCGGCTGCACGCGGGAGAGCATTGTCGATCATCTGCTCAACGGGGTGTCCGGCGTCAAGCGGATGAAAAACGATGAACTGCTGACCGGCCACGTTCACTCCGGCGTCTTTGGGACCGTGGACTATCCCATCGACTACGGTTTCAAACGCCGGGACCGGAAAACCATGGGACCCGTGGCCTACTATGCCGGGCACGTGGCCAGGAAAACACTCGAACAAGCCGGCCTTTCTGAAGATTTCATCCAATCCGGCCGCCTCGGCGTGGCCTTCGGCTCCACCCATGGGAGCCCGACGATCCAGCGCCAGATCTACCGTACGTTTTTCAGCAACGACGACGCAAAGCTCAGCCATATCGGAGCCGTTGACTATCTCAAGTCCATGGTCCACACGACCGCCGTCAACATCACGAAAATGTTCGGCATCACCGGCCGGGTGATTTCCTCCTCGACTGCCTGCACCACGAGCAGCCAGTCGATCGGCTTCGGGTACGAAGCCGTCAAGTTCGGTCTGCAGGAGGCAATGCTCTGCGGCGGCGCCGACGAGTACGATACGACGACGGTGGCGGTTTTCGACAATCTGCTCGCATGTTCGACCGCTTACAACGACACGCCGCACCTGACGCCGCGTCCCTTCGACAGGCGCCGGGACGGACTGGTGGTCGGGGAAGGGGCTGGAGCGGTCCTGCTGGAGGATTACGAGTTTGCAAGGAAGCGCGGTGCTCCGATTCTCGCCGAGGTCATCGGCTTCTCCTGCACCAACAACGGCGGAGACCTGATCCTGCCCAGCATCGACGGCATCATGCGATCCATCCAGACCGGACTGCAAAGCGCCCGGATCCGGCCCGACCAGGTGGACTTCGTCAGCGCCCATGCCACCGCCACCAAAATGGGGGATGTCCTGGAAGCCCAGGCCATCGACCGTATCTACGGCCGAGGCCCCGCGGTGACGGGCCTCAAGGGATACATGGGACACACCATGGGATCCTGCGGCGTGATCGAGACGATTATCGCCCTCTACATGATGGCCGGAGGCTTTGTCCCGCCGACCCTGAATCTCGAGGAAATCGACGAACGTTGCGCCATGATCCGCCACGTCACCCGGGTAATGGAAGCGAAGGTCGGCATCGCGGCGATACAGAACTTTGCCTTCGGCGGAGTGAACACCTGCCTTTTCCTGAAAAATCCGGACCACGCATGACGTTGCAATCCATCCACCCGGACCGGCGCGAACCCGCCGATCCCTTCGGCGCCCGCTTTCTGAAGGACCTGGCCGTCACACTGATCCTCTGGACCTATTTCACCCTCGGGTTCGTTGTCTTCTTTGCCCCCCGCTACCTTTGGGCCCGGGCGACCGCCCGGGACCGGCAAAAGGCGTTTCAGCGTCTCAACCAAATGTTTTACAGGGGCTTTTTCGGTCTGGTCCGCCGACTGATCCCAAGGCAGGAGTGGCGGATCGCCGAGGCCGTCCGGAATATCCGCTCCTCGGTCATCGTGTGCAACCACGTCTCCTACCTGGATCCCATACTGCTGATTTCCCTCTACGAGCGTCATACGACCATCGCCAAGGCGCGCTTGTTCGATATTCCCGTCTTTGGCACGATGCTGGCGCTTTCCGGATACCTGCCGTCCGAGGCCGGAGGCCGGTATGCCGACCTGATGCTCAGCGGCATCGAAACGCTTGGCGCGTACCTTTCGGAAGGCGGGAATCTCATCGTCTTCCCCGAGGGTACCCGAAGCAGAAGCGGCCGGATGGGTTCTCTTCGGAAAGGTGGATTCAAAATCGCCAGACGGTTCGACGCCCCCATCAATGTCGTGCGCATCCGAAACACGAACCGGCTCTTCCAGCCCGGGCGGTTTTTGTTCAACACCGGCATTTCCAATACGATCCAAGTCGACCTCGTGGCCTGCATCGATCCACGGAAGGAGGGCGCATCCCGGACCACGGAAGGCCTGATGTCCCTGGTCCGCCGTATTTTGGAAGACGGTGCGGACGCTGAAGCATCCGCAGCCTGACCTCGGTATTTCAACAGCCGGGAACAGCCCGGCCGTAACGGAGGTACAATGAAGGTCGTCTTGATTTCCATGCCGGATGTGGCGCCGGTGATCATGCACGAGTCCGCGTTCCACATGCCGAACCTCGGCATCGCCAGCCTCGCCGCCAACATAGACGACGGCCACGATGTCTATCTGATCGACCTGATCCGCAAACGCCGGAATGTCAGGCGGTATCTCACCCGGACTTTGACAAGGATCCAGCCCGACCTCGTCGGCCTGTCGTCCATGACCTGGCAGTTTGAAACCTGCCTGAAGCTGGTCCGATTGATCAAAGGCCTTCTGCCGAAGGTCAGGATTGCCGTCGGCGGCTACCACGCCACGCTCATGTTCGAGGAAATCGCAGACTCCGAGTCGGCCGCCGGAATCGACTTCCTGGTCCGGGGCGAGGGCGAGGAGGCTTTCCGGAGGTTGGTCAATGCCATCGAGGGCAAGGATCGGCTGGAGGAAATTGCCTCGCTGTCCTTTCGAAGCCAGGACGGATTCGTCCACAACGAAAGAGGGGAACTCCTCGACCTGTCCCGGCTTCGTCTTCCCATCAGAGACCGGAGACGGCTGACCTGGGGCTACCACATCATGAACCGAAGCGTGGAAGTGATGGAAACCTCCCGCGGGTGTACCCGGAACTGCAATTTCTGCAGCATCCGGCACATGTACGGACGCTCCTTCCGCCCGTTTCCCATCGACCGGGTCCTGGCCGATATCGACGACATCTACCACCGACGCGGATGCCGGAGGATATTCGTTGCCGACGACAACCTGGTGCTGGCGCCGAAGCGGGTCATCGAGCTGTGCCAGGCCATTATCGATCGCGGCTACCGGGGCCTCCGCTTCGTGGTTCAAGCCGACTGCGTCACCATCGCGAGAAACGAGGACATGGTCCGCATCATGTCGGCTGCCGGTTTCAACACCATTTTCCTCGGCATCGAAAACGTGTCGAAAAAGAACCTCCATGCCGCGGGCAAGGGCGATATCGTCGATGCGTCCAGGCAGGCCATTGAAATCTGCCACCGCCATGGCATCATGATCGTTGGTGGAATGATCTTCGGATTTCCCGATGACGGGGAGGAAGAGATTATCGAAAACTACCGCTTCCTCAGAGATTCCGGAGCGGATACGGCCTACTGCCAGATCCTGACGCCTTATCCCAAAACCGGGATCCGGCAGATCCTCATGGACGAAGGCCTGGTAACCCATCCATTCGACTACTCCCGCTACAATGGAATGTGGGCCAACGTGCGTACGCGAAAGATGGATGCCGAGACCCTGCAATACCAGGTCTGGTACCATCGCCAGGCCACCATGGGTTGGTGGGAGCCGTCCCCCCGGGTCCGCGAACAGGGGCGGCTTTGGACCGGAATCTGGCTGCTGGCGTTTCGACCGCTGCTGAAGGTGGTCCTGGGCAGGCAGCTGAGGAAGATCGGCTGGAAGGGCCGCTACGAGAGAGAAATCCGGCGAATCGAGGGAATCAACAAGTTTCCCGACCTGGACACCGTCTGATCCGGCATCCGTCGTGGCGGGGACTCATCCGCTTTCCCCTCGACCGAATGCCTTGCGGGCCAGATCGCGGTTCCGCGGCCGGAAGGTGTCCTGGGCCATCTCTTTGCGGACCACCCGCTGCAGCAGCCTGAACATCTTCATTTCCTGGGGCTCCTCGCGGTAGAAGGTGTCCCAGGCAAAGGCGAGGAGTTCCTGGAGGCGCTCCGGCGACATGTGCCGCGGCTGGAATACGACGTTGTCGGCGGTATAATCGTCCCAGTCATCCGAAAGAATCCGGTCCTGTGCTTTCAACTCGCGATAGGCGCGGGTGTGCGGGAAGGGCGTCAGAACCGTGAATTCCGCGAGATCCAGATTGGCCTCCAGCAGAAAATCCACCAGTCTTCGGATGTCGTCCTCGGTCTGATCGTCCAGACCCAGCAGGATGGTGCCTTCGACCGCGATCCCATGGTCACGGTAGCGCCGGATCCGTTCACGGATGAGGTCCGAGGTGTCGAAGATCGCCTGGTAGACGTACCAGGCCCCGGCCTGGGCGGCCAGATCCAGAACATCGGGTTTGTCCTCGATGGGATGACTGCACCAGTTCTTCTTCAGGGGAATCATCGCCTTGAAAAGCGCTTTTTCCCACCCCGTGTCCTGCGCCAGCGAGTTGTCGACGATGAAGAGGCGGTTGTTGTCGAGGTCCGCCATTTCAGCCACCGCCTTTTCCACCGGTCTGGGCCGGAACTTCCGCCCGCCCAGAAACGCCACGCAACACGGGTAACAATGGTATCGGCATCCCCGGGAGGCGTGGACAAGATCCACCATCTGAACGCCCTTGTAATTGTACAGCTCCCGATTGAGAATCTCCCTTCTGGCCGGGCCGACGGACTCGATGGCCGGCGGGTCGTCGAGATAGTGATAGAGAGGCTTGAGTCGGCCATTTCGAAAGTCGGCGATCACCTCCTCCATCCGCCCCTCCGCCTCGCCGAGGAATACCGAATCCGCGTGCGCCAGGGTCTCCTCGGAATGGAGCATGGTGGCGATACCGCCGAAAATGACTTTGATCCCCCGGCGCCGGAAACGGTCCGCGATCTCCCACCCTCTTTTGACCTGTGCCGTGAGCATCATGGAAATGCCCACGAAATCCACCGGTGAGTCGAAATCGATGGTTTCGAGGTTTTCGTCGATGAATTCGACGTCGATGTCCCTGGGCAGGGTCGCGGCGAAAACGACGGGACCGTGGGGCGGCAGGTGGAACTCGGTCTGATATCTCAGTTTGGGCCATTTCGGGTAGATCAGCGTGAATTTCATTTCGAACCGCTCCTTGCGGCACCTGGAGAACGTTCAACGGGATGGGCTTCGATCAGGGTCAGGCTCAGGACATACCCCCCGGGACCGCTGCCAGTGAGCATCATCTGCCGGGGGTAGGCGTAGGAAACGCCTTCGGACGCGTCGGCCGGCACCCCCGAGGCATCGACGGACCGGGACAGGCGGGATGTCGAGGTGTAGCGGCGAATGGACCAGGTCTCCCCAGCTCCCGGCCGGACATCGGTCACCTCTCCGGTCCGGGCCCGATAGCGGCAGCCCCAATCCCCGTCGGCATAACGGCCCTGCAACTCGAAAGGATCCCCCGGTGCGAGGAAGATCAACACCAGATCGGCCATCAGCCCCTCGCCGAAACCTTTGCGATCGAACGGTGAAACGGCATGCTCCACCGAAAGCGTGCCGTCGTACCGGGCGCTGAAAAGGACCACCCCTTCGACCGTCATCAATACGCAGTGGATCCTGCGCTCGGCGGGGAAGACCACCGTGACTCCCACCAGACCGCTTTGCCGACCTCCCGGGAATTTGGCATCGATGGAATGAACCATCTGCACCGGCCTGGGGGGAAACACCGCGCGGCAGGCGGACAAGGGTTCGGGACGATGCGCGGCCGGGTCCTCGTGGGTTTCCGGGTGGAGTTCCGGCAGGTGGCTGCACGCGGCGGCCAGATGAGCGGCAATGATCATCCAAAGTACCGCGCGTCTCATTGCACCTTCTGGAAAACGGTGTCGTCCAATGGGAGGTTGAGTCGGGGATCGAGAAAGGTCAGGCGCGTCAGGGACCGGTCGCTTTCCACGATGACCACTTCCTTCAGAATGCCGGGCTGATCGGCCATTGCCAGTTCGATTCGCTGTATGAAAGCCGTCAGGGCCTCTCCGGCGGGCGTCAGGACGATTCGTCCATCCGGCCCCAGTTCGGCATTAAAGGCGCCGTTCGTGTCAAATCGCCCGTCCATCCACTGTGATATCTCCTGCATGACGAAATCCATGGCCTGAAGATTCCCCGGGTCAGGTTCGAACTCTCCTTCCGGATTTCGGATGTACCGGTGCGAGGACCCATTGTGCATGAGCAGGACGCTTTCCACGGGCGAGTGGTATTCCCAGCGGAGCGAGCCGGGCTTTCGGAAGTAAATGCGTCCTTTCGCGACCAGCGGCCGGGCCAGGATCGTCATTTCTTTCGTCTGGACAAAATCCGACTGCAGACTTTGGACGCGCCCGGCGGCAGACCGGATCCCTTCGAAGGTGTCGGCCCATCCGATGCACAGGACGGCTACGGCAAGGAGGACCGCCGCCGTGAGTATGGAGTTCTTTTTGAAATTCATGGAGTAATCAAAGATTTTCCCTTCAGCCTCCGTTCCCACGCTGGAGCTTGGGAACGTGTCATCTGTGTACTCGTCCTCGACACCCGAAGGAACCCATGGAACCAACGGGAAAAATCCGAGTACGAGAACGAGTCCGCGTACGAGTACGACGGCCTGAAACTCTCCCTCCCACCGCCTTATCGAAATCGAAATCGGGATCGGGATCGAAATCGGACTCGGTGTCCGCCCACAGGGGGTGGATTTCGGTTCCGGGCAAGGCCGCAGCGACCGGAC